>DASVOE010000001.1:0-10285 GCA_036383515.1 Chitinophagaceae bacterium
TGGTATTGCTTTTAAGACCCAATTTGCCAAATATCTTACCAAGAAATTCTTGTTTGTAAACGGGATTATTTTTGCCTAATACCCATTCACACCAAATTGTGCAGTGTTTGGTCATTTGATGGATATTCATTTTTCCCCAAAGAGGATTGCTATTATCATTGAGCGTATTAATTCTGCCTATCAATTCATCTCTTGTTGATTTTTCAAATATTGTTTTCATTGTCAATGTTGTTTAGGGGTTGCAATGAAAAATAGTTACCTGAGTCGTCTTTGAACAACGCTTCTGTTGCATAAAATTCTTTTGTAGGCGGTTTCATAAATTCCACCCCTTTTGCTTTTAGTTCTTCGTAGGTGGCAAAAATGTCATTGCATTGAAGAACCCCACAACCAAAAGTTCCTTTTTTGATCAGTTCAATCATTGTTTCAGCCGTTTCTCTCGGGAACATTTTGCTAACTGTAATTGGAAATAATACAATTTGAAGATCGGGTTGCTCGGGTGGTGAAACAGTTAACCACCGGGTTCCCGGACCCATAGGAATATCGTCTATTAGTTTAAACCCTAATTTATTAACATAAAAGTCATAAGCACTATCTTGATTGATGACATAGATATTTGTGATGCTCATTTTTGTAATCATTGCTTTCTTTTTAATTGTTAATGTCCGGACAAACTTCGGCAACGAATTACAAATTCACTTCTTCAAAATTGCTATTTTCAAGCCACCCGTTTTGGTGAGCATAACAACCCGGCACAAATGCCAGGGGCGTTTTATTAATTTGTGATTTTAGTTTTTGTTGCTTTGTCAAATACGTTAAAGGGGAAACGCCAATAAATCGCTTGAAAAGTCCGCTAAAGGAAGTTAAACTGTCAAAACCAACTAAAAAGCAAACCTCGGTAACAGGTTTGTCTGCTCGCAATAATTGTAAGGCCTTTTCTATTCTCACCGATGTCAAATATTGGTGAGGTGTCTTTCCATAAATGGTTTTGAACAGTCGTATAAAGTGAAATTTTGAAAAAAAGGCTTCGTCTGATATATTAGCAAGGTCAATTTTGTCTGCGTAATTATTGTCAATGAAAATTTTTGCTTGAACAATTCGTCTGTATAAATAAACTTTTGGATATTGCTCTGCTGCCATATCTACTGTTTGTCACTAGTTATATTGAGGTGCTGTTCTACTTATAAATCTGGTTGCATCAAATAAAGTGTCATTGCATTGATAAGCAGTTGCCCGGCTACATTCTGGCGAAGTGGGATGGCTATATATCCCATCGAAGTAAGAAATTGAGTTATTTTTTGATCCATTTATTTGCTTACTACTTGCCACTAATACTGTAATATACGCAACTGCCGGCATATATATTTATGCTAACAACTTCTAAGAAATGAAAAACTATTTTTAGTAACTACTGATTTATAAAAAGACTTTTAGCCCTGAGCATGACGAAGGGTTGTCTTTCGGATATTTATAATCCCGCCCGCTTACTTATCTCCAGCATCCGGTCAATCGGTTTTTTAGCGGCCAATCTTAATTCCTCTTCCATATTTATTTCCGGAGTTTCATACTCCATGCAGAGATAAAGTTTTTCCAGCGAATTTAATTTCATGTGCGGACAATCATTACAGGCGCAACTATTAGTGGGAGGAGCAGGTATAAATGTTTTTTCCGGTGAAGCTTTCATCATCTGGTGCAGGATACCGGTCTCTGTTGCCACGATATATTCTTTGGCATCATCTGTTTGCGAATATTTCAATAAGCCGGTAGTTGAGCCGATATAATCTGCAATACGAAGTATAAGGTCTTCACATTCGGGATGTGCGATCAGTTTTGCATTAGGGTGACGAACTTTTAATTTGGTAATTTTTTCCAGGCTGAATATTTCATGCACCATGCAGGCACCATTCCACAACAACATATCACGACCCGTTACTTTGTTGATATAAGCACCCAGGTTTTTATCGGGAGCAAAAATTATTTTCTGTTCCTTAGGAAAACTTTCTACGATGATCCTTGCATTACTGCTGGTAACGATCACATCACTCAGGGCCTTGATGCCGGCACTGCAGTTGATATAACTCACCACCACATGATCGGGATGTTGCTCCTTGAATTTTTTGAATAGGGGTGGCGGACAACTATCACTGAGTGAGCACCCGGCTTTCAGATCGGGTATCACCACTTTTTTTGTGGGGTTAAGGATCTTCGCTGTCTCTGCCATGAAATGAACACCCGCAAACACGATCATGTCTGCAGTTGTTTTTTCTGCCTGTTGCGCCAGGCCCAAACTATCACCGATATAATCTGCCACATCCTGGATATCCGGCTCCTGGTAGTAATGCGCCAGCACTACGGCATTCTTCTCCTTCTTCAATCGTTCTATGGCAGCAAACAAGTCAAGCGTAGGATCGAGATCAACATCGAGAAAACCTCTTTTCTCAACATTCTTTTTCGCGATATCCAAGGTTTCATTTTTCATTCCACTAATTTTTTTCTTCGTCAGTCCCAGAGGTTGAGGGAGCAATATTCCACCAAGCATTCCAATTTTTCAAAACAAAAATTTTTGACCTGCGCTAAATACAATAATAATAGTAATAGAATATTTATATAAAATGATCTATTATTATTACAGCTGTGAATTCGTGGATAATTGTATTGCTTTCATCGGTACAAATTTACTAACTCCTGTTTATACACATTATAAACAGGGAAATCCACAATAAGGTTCGTTGATGCTGGCCGATTCTGCTACTATGTCCACAGTGATGTGGAATACCGGCTACTAAGAACTTGTTAAATGATTTTTTAATTCACTGTGTGGATACTTGTAGAACAACTGTTGATATACGGACACGGTTCTTTATTTTACCCGCCGGCCTACAAGATGAAAGCTAAGAATGCAGATGTCTATCCACGTTTCACAGGACGTTATACACAGTATTATTACCCCGTTAACATACGGTTGGGGAGAAAAAGACCAACCCTGAGCCTGCCGAAGGGTTAATGAAACATGAACTATTTAATATATGATAGCATTATATTCCGGTATCCGGTATAATAAGTTAACCACTCGCCATGCTCAGGGCTAAAAGCCTTAATTTTAAGCCCTTAAAATTTTGCTGTATGAAATGTATCAAACAGGTGTTGGTTGTTCTTTTTTTATGTATAGCATCACTGGCCAAAGCTGATGAAGGCATGTGGCTGCCCCTGCTGCTGGAAAAGATGAATGAAAAAGAAATGAAAAGCCTGGGGATGAAGATCAGTGCAAAGGATATATATAGTATTAATACCGGGAGTTTGAAAGATGCTATTGTAAGCTTTGGTGGTTTTTGTACCGGCGAAGTGATCTCCAATAAAGGTCTTGTACTAACCAATCATCACTGCGGATTTGATGCTATTCAAAATCATTCTACACTCGATCGTAATTATATAAGGGATGGTTTCTGGGCAAAAAATAATGGAGAAGAAATTCCCAATGCCGGCTTGTTCGTCACTTTTATTGTAAGAATAGAAGATGTAAGCAAACAGGTGTTGAATGGAGTAACAGCAACGATGAATGAAAGTGAAAGACAATCTGCTATTGATAAAAATATGGCAACGCTTCGTAATTCCGTTAAAAGAGAGGATTACCAGGATGGTTTTGTCAGGGCTTTTTTCGAGGGCAATCAATATTATATGTTCATTACGGAAACCTATAAAGATGTAAGACTGGTAGGTGCTCCGCCATCGGCTATTGGCAACTTTGGAAAGGATACCGACAACTGGATGTGGCCACGGCATACCGGTGATTTTTCTATGTTCCGCATTTATGCAGGCAAGGACAATAAACCGGCTGAATATTCAGCAGATAATATTCCTTATACACCTAAAAGATCTTTAGCCATTTCATTGGATGGTGTAACTGAAAATGATTTTACCATGATATTCGGATTTCCGGGAAGAACGACCGAGTATTTGCCTTCATCAGCGGTAGAGCAGATCATGACGGTGAATGATCCGGCCAAAATCGCCATCCGTGAAAAAGCATTGGGAGTGATCGATGCCTTTATGCGAAAAGATGAACAGATCAAAATTCAATATGCAGCGAAATATGCAAACATTCAAAATGCGTATAAAAAATGGCAGGGCGAAGTATTAGGTCTCACGAGAACGGATGCAGTGGGTAAAAAGAAATTGTATGAGACAACCTTTCAAAAACGAGTGGAAGCTAACCCCCAGTGGAAAGAAAAGTATGGTTCTTTGTTAGGCGACCTAAATGCTGTATATGCACAATTCAAACCGTATGGACAGGCAAGGGATTATTTTACAGAGATCATAGGAAGAATAGAATTGCTGACCATAGCCGCTCAATTAAATTCATTGATCACAGCCTATGAAAAAGAAGGAGAAAGCGGTTACAACAAACGATTGCCTATTGTAAAAGAAGCGTTAAATAATGTATATGCGGAATATAATCCGGCAGTAGATCAGCAACTATTTCAGGTGCTGATGGAGATGTATGCAAAAGATCAGCCCGAAGAATACAGATCACCCGTATTTAAAGAAATGTTGACCAATGCTGGCGGAAGTTTTCAGCAACTGGCTGCCAAAATATATGGCGAAACTCAATTTTATGATCCGGCTATTGCCATGAAATTACTGGATAAACCCTCTGCAGCATTATTGCAGGATCTTAAAAGCCGGCAACTGATAAAATTATATACCGACATTCTAAAAACCTACCAGTTAAAAGTGCAGCCACGGCTCAATGAACTGCAGGCCACGATTAACAGCCTGCAACGTATCTATATGCAGGCACAGATGGACGTGATGAAAGAAAAAAAATTCTATCCCGATGCCAACAGTACATTGCGGGTAACCTACGGTAAAGTAAAACCCTACAATGCAAGAGATGCTGTGAAGTATGATTATTATACTTACCTGGATGGCGTGATGGAAAAATATAAACCGGGCGATTATGAATTTGATGTGCCTCAAAAATTAAGGGACTTATATAAGAGTAAAGATTTTGGCACCTATGGCCAGCAGGGGAAATCCGATGGCTATCGGATGCCGGTTTGTTTTATCGGCACTAATCACACCACGGGAGGAAACTCCGGCAGCCCGACATTGGATGCTTATGGCAACCTGGTAGGGCTCAATTTTGACAGGGTGTGGGAAGGCACGATGAGTGATATTAATTACGATCCCTCCATTTGCCGCAATATCATGGTTGATATCCGCTATGTATTATTTATAGTAGATAAATATGCCGGGGCCAGCCACCTGGTAAAGGAAATGAAACTGGTACATCCTAAGAAGAAGTAGAAAGTTGACAGGGTTAATGGGTTGATTAATAGTAAACAGTCCCTGGGAAGAAGAGATTCCGCCCAACCGCCCTATGTATAAACTTTTCAGCGGTAATTCTATCCACACTATATCCCCAAAAACCCTATTTTTGCCCTCCCTTAAACAGATAAATATTGTATGTCAGTAATTCAGAATATTCGTGATAAATATGCCCGTGTAGCGGTAATTGCTATTGCTTTATCACTTTTAGGTTTTATTGCTATGGATGCATTTACAGGTCGTAGCAAAATGTTTGGTGGCGGTCAGTCCAGCACCGTGGGTAGTGTGAATGGCAAAAAGATCGACATTGATGAGTTCCGGAAAAGTGTTACCGAAGAAGAACAACAACTTCAGCAGTCACAGCAGGCCCAGTATCTTACCGGTCCGGCACTTGGACAACAAGCAATAGAAGGTGCATGGAACCGGGAAGTTTATAAAACATTGGTGGAGCAGGAAGCAGATAAAATAGGACTCAGCGTTACACAAAAAGAACTCAATGACATCTTGTTCGTGAATCCTCCACAGGACCTAAGACAACAATTCACCAACCAGGAAACAGGTCAATATGATGCACAGGGATTATTGGGACAAATAAAAGAGATCCGTAAAAGCGGAACACAGGAGAAAAAAGATGGCATCAATTCTTTTTTAAACAGGCTCACACTTAGCCGGCTTGAAGAAAAATATTCTTCATTACTCAACAAAAGCGTCAACTATCCCAAATGGATGGTAGAAAAGCAAAATGCTGAGAATAGCCAGTTGGCAAAGATCTCGTTTGTAAAAAAACCATATACAGATATTACAGACAGCACCATTAAGATCAGTGATGAGGAGATCAACGAATATGTGAGCAAACATAAAAATGATTTCAAACAGGTAGAAAGCCGCAGTATCGCTTATGTTACATTCAGCGCATTGCCAAGCGGAGCAGATAGCCTGGCTACAAAAGAACAACTTGGCCTTTTGAAACCAAAAATGGACAGCACAAAAGATATAGAAAGACTTTTGCAGGCGGAAGGAGTGACTAATTTCTATAATAGTTATATCAATGGCAAGTCTATCCAGATCGAGAAAAAAGATTCTATTTTCAAAACTCCTGTTGGAAGCACGTATGGTCCTTATTTGGATGGCGGCAGTTATACATTGGCAAAAATGATCGGTGTAAGACAGATACCGGATTCGGTAAAGGTGCGTCACATTCTCATTTCTACCATGCAGCGGGATCCGCAAACCGGCCGTACACAGCAAATAAGAGATACTATTGAAGCAAAAGCATTGATTGATAGTGTTCGTGGATTGATCAATGCAGGTCAGTCATTTGATTCACTGGTGGTGAAATTTTCAGACGATGGTGGTAGCAAAGAAAAAGGCGGTGTGTATGAAACAGGAAGCGGACAGATGGTGCCCCCCTTCAATGATTTTATGTTTACAAATCCTGTAGGATCAAAAGGAGTGGTGAAGACGGAATTTGGTTATCACTACATGGAGATACTTTCACAAAAAGGAAGTGTAACCGGTTATAAGATCGCTTACCTGAGCAAACCCATTGTTGCCAGCTCTGTAACAGATAAGAACGCAAAGAATGATGCGAGCGGTTTTGCTGTAGATAGCCGTGATGAAAAATCATTCAATGAAGTATTTGAAAAGAAATGGAAGCCGCTCGGTTATAATAAAGGAGTAGCGTATGATATTACTCCCTCTTCTTACAACCTTCCGGGTTTGGGTGTAAGCAGGGAGTTTGTAAAAAAGATCTATGAGGCCAAAAAGGGAACCGTATTGGAGCCGGAACAGATCAATGATAATTATGTGGTAGCTGTAGTAACAGCAGTATATAAAGAAGGAACAAAAGATGCAGCTGCAGCGAGAATGTCGGTAGAACCTCTTTTACGCAATAAGAAAAAAGCAGAGCTGATCAAAAAACAGATCGGTGGAAATATTACTTCGCTGGAAGCCGTAGCAACAGCATGGGGTGGAAAGCTGGTGGAAACTGCGGACAGTATTCGTATTTCCGGTGATCAGCGGGCTATCGGGTTCGAACCCAAAGTAATCGGCGCTGCCTTTAATGCGGCGAATCGCGGTAAGCTTGTGCCTGAAGCTATCGAAGGCACACAGGGTGTTTATGTAGTGAGAGTGGACAATGTGATCGCCACACCATCCCTTGGCAGCAATGTAACCGAGCAAAGAAAAGCGATGGCAGAACAAGCAGCCCGGAACAGTCAACCCATGGAAGCTATCCGTCAATCGGCTACTATCAAAGACAAACGCCCCAGTTTTTACTGAGAAAAACAAGAAAATATAATATCAACTCAATCCCGTTCGAAAGGACGGGATTTGTTTTTCCTAACCCGTAAACAATAGCCGGAGGGAGATTGTTATTTTTACACATTGATTTATAGTGTATGAACGATCCCATCATCAATAAAGTGGCCGATAGCGGACTCATCAGTCTTGACCTGGAAAAATATTATCCAAGGGAAGAGACAGCTGTGTTTGATATGAAGGACCACCTGTTCATGGGGATGATATTAAAAGAGAAAGATTTCAGGGAAGCGTTAAAGAATATGGACTGGTCTGTTTACCAAAATAAAAACATCGCCGTTACCTGTTCTGTTGATGCCATCATACCGGTATGGGCCTATATGCTGGTAGCTTCTTATTTGCAGCCGGTAGCAAAAGATATCGTTATGGGTGATGAAAAAGAATTGCACAAAACACTTTTCTTAAAAAATCTTTCGGCAATCAGGACGGATGAGTTTACAGATAAAAGAATAGTAGTAAAAGGTTGCGGCGAAACCCCCATCGCCGATTTTGTGTATATGGAAATAACAAAACTACTCCGGCCCGTTGCAAAGAGCATCATGTATGGAGAGCCTTGCAGCACAGTGCCTATTTATAAAAAAAGACCATAGACCACTGACGATGGACCACGGCAGGTCGTTTACAGAAAGCAGCTGCTATAATCTAAGAAGTTTATTATAAACCGTTCTACTGAGGACTACTTCCTATCAGCCGTTGCCCGCTCAAACCATCCTCTTTTCCAGAATAACCACAGCATAATTACAGGAATAACAAGCATCAGGAAAACAACAGTATAAAACCCCCATTCCTGGTGAAAGAAATTGACATTGGCATCGAAGTTCATTCCGAAGATGCCGCCGATAACAGTGGCCGGCGCCATCAGGCAGGTAACGATCGCCATCACTTTCATCACTTCATTCATCTTCAGGTTTACATTGTTGATATAAAGATCCTGCATGCTCACCATGATATCGCGATAGTTCTCACTGAGGTCAATGGCCTGGGTGATATGATCATAAACGTCTTTAAAATATTTGGTCGTTCTGTCATCAAGCAAATCGCTTTCGCTGCGTAAAATTCCATTGATGATATCCCGCACAGGAGCGAAGTTTCTTTTTAAAACGATCAGCTCTTTACGTACCTGCTGTATCCTTGCCAGTGACCTGGTATTGCTCCGGCGCACTACTTCCTCTTCCACTTCTTCTATTTGCTCTCCCAATTTTTCCATTACTATAAAATAATGGTCCACGATAAGGTCAAGCATGGTATAGCATAAATAATCGGCACCCCGCTGCCGTATTTTACTATTGTTCATTTTAAGACGATCCCGCAAAGGATTAAATACATCTCTTTGGGCATCTTCCTGGAAACTGATCACAAAATCTTTTCCCAGCACAATGCTGATCTGTTCCTGCTCCACCGCTTTTTTCTCCTCGTTATAGTAAAGCATATTCAACAAACAGAACAAATTATCTTCCGACTCATCCATCTTGGGACGCTGGTTGATGCTCAGGATATCTTCAATGATCAGCGGGTGAATATTATAATACGTACAAACAGCATCAACGTCTGCTTTTCTTAATCCGTCAATATTGATCCAGCTGATGCGGCCACTTGATTTATAGTTATAACAACCCTCTACCCCTTCCATTTTTTTTTCTTCTACCGAGCTGGCGTTGTAATCGTATACGTAGGCCGTTACTTCCTTAGCTTCTTCACGGTGAGGTTCAATCGTAGGATTTACTGACAATATCTCTTTGGTGCGGTCTGTTCCAAACAGATGCGGCAGGTGCAGGTATTTTAAATATTTATCAGGACGCAGGTTGACATTCATAACAAAGGAAAGTTAGGAAAAGATGAGGAAACAATATACCCGCAACGAGACCGATTATTTTTTTAGAAGAGTGTTATAATACGTAATGATATTGCTGAAATCAGTTTCATTTTTGCTATTCAGCGTATTGCTTTTCATGTAGGCGGTGATCTCGGCTTTCTTTGCTGGCAGCAGATCCGGCAGATCTTTTATTTTTTTAATGCGGGTAAGCGATGAACCCGAATACAGGTAATAATGATCCATCGTTTCGATACGTCGCTCCACAATAGCGGAGGAATAGGGTTTGCTCTCATTCACCACTTTTGCCATGAATTTATACAAAGAAACATCGCCGGCAACGAGAAGCAGGTACCAGCCTTTTTCAATGGTCGCATTGTTGTTGAAAGCGGAGTAATGAATGAAATGGAATTGTTTTCCATTCACCGTATCGGTGAGAGTTAGTTCTTTTATAGGCGCAGAAGCGATAAAAACCTGGTCATTGTTGTCTTTGAATTCAACGTTATTTGAAAAAAGATCAAGACGGAGAAAAAGGTTTACATATTCAATACTGTCATGTAATAATATACGCCCCTTCATCCAGGCCGGATCAAAATAGAGAGATCCTTCCACGCTTACATATTTGGAATTGGGTATGGGTGCTCCAATCATCGAGTAATAAGCAGAAGTAATACCGGCTTCTTCCTTTGTCAGGTCAATCACCCGTTGTGAATAAACAGCGCCTGGGCCGAATAACAGCATTATGGTAAAGAAGAGTTTCATAATAAAACCTGGTTTAAAGATAAAGGTAGAACCATAAATCGTTAAAAAACAAAAACCCCGGTCCTTTGC
>DASVOE010000002.1:0-1564 GCA_036383515.1 Chitinophagaceae bacterium
GGCACCACCCGAGGAAGAAAAACTGGCAGAACAAGAAATTCTAGTGAACATGGCAGGGAACGATCAGAAACCACTTCGGGACTATGCCATGCCGAATGTCACGGATATTCAGTCGAGTATTAGGAGGCCGGCAATCAATGCTAACACCTTTGAGATCAAACCGGCAACCATTCAGATGCTTCAGAATCAATGTCAGTTTGGGGGTAGTTCATTGGATGATCCGAATGAGCACATCTTAAGTTTCTTGGAGGTTTGTGACACCTTCAAATTCAATAACGTGTCAGAAGATGCTATAAGGTTGAGAATGTTCCCATTTACCCTGAAAGATAAAGCACGAAGTTGGTTACACTCTCAGCCTTCGGACTCAATCCTTACTTGGGACGATTTAGCTCAAAAATTTCTAGCTAAGTTTTTCCCACCAGCAAAGTCAGCAAAACTACGGAATGATATTCATACCTTCGCACAGTTTGATTCAGAATCGTTGTATGAGGCATGGGAAAGGTTTAAGGATATGCTCCGCAAGTGCCCACACCATGGAATTCCACAGTGGATGCAATTGGGGATATTTTGTGATGGTTTACAAGCATCCACGAGGGCAAGTATTGATGCAGCAGCAGGAGGAGCGATTATGTCAAAAAATTTGGACGAGGCATATAAGTTGTTAGAAACGATGGCCACCAACAACTATCAGTGGCCCATGACAAGAAATAACCCTCCGAAAACATCGGGAAAGTATGATGTGGATGCGATAACATCATTACAAGTGCAAATGACCGCAATGGCTAAGCAGATAGAATTATTGCGTCCACAATCCACTCAGCAAGTAGCGATGGTTTGTGAAATATGTGCTGGGGGTTATACTACGGATCAATGTGCCATAAATACTGAAGCAGCACATTATGTGGGGAGTTATAGTCAGTCCACTCAGCCTTATCCAAATCAAAATGCATATAATCCGGGGTGGAAAAATCATCCGGGGTTTTCATGGAGTAACAACCAAGCTGCAGAACAAGCGCCGAAACAACAAAACAATTCCGGGTTTCAAAACCAGACACAACAACCTGTGCGGAAAGCAAGTTGGGAAGAAGCCTTGGAAAGATTTGTTAAAGCAACTGAGAAAAAGAGTGAGGAGAGTGATAAGAGATTTAATCAAATGGAGCTAAGTATACAAAGTCAGCATGCATTAATCAAAAATATGGAAAATCAAATGGGACAAATGGCACATGCATTGAATAGCCGATCACTTGGAACACTTCCGAGCGACACTGAGAAAAACCCGGGCAGAGATGAGCATTGTAAGGCGGTAACTCTACAAAGTGGAAAAGAACTACAAGAGTTCGTCACGAAAAAGGAAAAGGACGACAAGGCATCAATTGAAACCGATGAAGTGGTGGAGACTGAAAAGCGTCAATATGAGACCTTACAGCAGAAAAATTCAGAACCAACCAGCACAATGCCCCCTATACCGTATCCACAGAGATTTCAGAAATCTAAGTTAGATAAGCAGTTCTCACGATTTTTGGATATCTTCAAGAAATTGCATATCAACATCCCCTTCGCTGAA
>DASVOE010000003.1:0-16950 GCA_036383515.1 Chitinophagaceae bacterium
CTATGCTTCGCCACCGCTTTCGCTTTCTGTCCTTCTTTCAGGTCTGCGACCTGGCATAGGGCGTCTGGCTCTTTTGTTACGGTAAGCTTCGTCCTGGCGTTTTTTGATTTGAGCGTCATGTTCGGCGCTCCATTTTGTAAATTTCTCCATTGCTGTTGCATCATCAAAAAGGCCCAGGCCCACACCACGGAGCAAGTGCTTTAAATACAATACTCCTTTGAAGCTAAGGATACGGCGAACGGTGTCTGTTGGTGTAGCACCTTTGTTCAACCACTCCAATGCTTTTTGACGATCAAGCTGAATAGTAGCCGGAACAGTCAGTGGATTGTAAGTACCTAATTTTTGGATGAATTTCCCATCACGGGGTGCACGGGAATCTGCAATAACGATGAAGTAGAACGGTCTTTTTTTAGAACCGTGTCTCTGAAGACGGATTTTGGCTGCCATTTTAAATAGACATTTAAAGGCGTTAAACAATAATTGTTATCCCGATAGTTATCGGGGCCGGTTGAAACCGGACGACGAAGATAGGACTGAAAGGGGAAAGTGCCAAGCAAAAAGACATCTCTGTATAAAGAAGACTAAGGACTATCGACTATGGACTGGAGACTCTCTTACCTTTTTATTCCCGGCATCATCTTACCAAACATGCCCATTTTATTCATTCCCTTCATCATATCCCGCATTTGTTCAAACTGCTTCATAAAAGCGTTTACTTCCGTGATGTCTTTGCCAGCACCTTTGGCAATGCGTTTACGGCGGCTGCCATCTATCAGGTCAGGGTTATTTCTTTCTTCCAGTGTCATCGAATTGATCATTGCTTCAATGCCTTTGAAAGAATCTTCATTCACATCCAGGTCTTTGATCTTACTGCCTAAACCCGGTATCATACCAAGCAAATCTTTCATATTGCCCATCTTCTTGATCTGTTCCAACTGCATTTTGAAATCGGCAAAATCAAATTTGTTCTTGCGGAGTTTTCCTTCCAGTTTCTTTTGCTCCACTTCATCAAACTGTTCCTGAGCTTTTTCAACAAGTGAAGTGATATCACCCATACCAAGTATACGCTGGGCCATCCTGTCAGGATAGAACACATCAAGAGTATCCATCTTTTCACCACTGCTGACAAACTTGATCGGTTTATTTACCGTGTATTTGATAGAAAGAGCAGCGCCACCTCTTGTGTCACCATCCAGTTTAGTAAGCACAACGCCGGTAAAATCCAACCGGTCATTAAATACTTTGGCCGTATTCACAGCATCCTGCCCCGTCATTGAATCCACTACGAATAAGATCTCTTGCGGATTAACGGCAGTACGGATATTGGCTACTTCATTCATCATCACATCATCAATAGCCAGGCGGCCAGCCGTATCTATGATGACAACATTTTTATTTTTGCTCCGGGCTTCTTTGATAGCATTTTGGGCAATCGCTACAGCATCTTTACTCTCCAGTTCGATATGTACGTCAACGCCAATTTGCTCACCCAGCACCCTTAACTGTTCCATCGCCGCGGGGCGATAAATATCAGCGGCTACCAACATCGGGGAAAGACCCTTTTTTGTTTTCAGGTAATGGGCCAGCTTACCACTAAATGTTGTTTTACCACTTCCCTGCAATCCAGCGATCAATATGACTGCAGGATTGCCTTTTGCATTGAAAGCGGCTTCCTGGCCGCCCATCAACTCTACCAGTTCGTCTTTGACGATCTTGGTCATCAACTGGCCGGGAGAGATAGCATTGATCACTTTTTCTCCGGTAGCCTTGTCCTTTACTTTATCCGTAAATTCTTTGGCAATTTTATAATTCACATCCGCATCCACGAGTGCCCGGCGGATCTCTTTTACCGTTGTCGCAATATTCAGCTCTGTAATACGGCCCTGGCCTTTTAGATTTTTAAAGGCGGTTTCTAACTTATCCTGTAAAGAATTAAACATGAGTCACATTGATTTTCTATAGTCACACAAAATAAAAAGTGAACATCATGATGTTCACTTTTAAAAGAATTGTAAAGATAAAGTAGAAGTGTAAAGATTATATCAGTGTGTACTGTTTTAGTTAATTAATAATCCGGTTTAAGCACCAAGGTAGGTTCTTAAGATTCTTGTCCGGGTATTTGTTTTCAGTTTAGTGATAGCTTTATCCTTGATCTGGCGAACCCTTTCCCGGGTCAGGTTGAATTTTTCACCAATATCTTCCAGGCTCATGGGATGATCTACTCCGATACCAAAGAAATAACAAATCACTTCTTTTTGTCTCTCCGTTAGTGTTTTAAGACTACGATCAATCTCCGTTTTGAGTGATTCTTTATGATCAAGCTCGGCATCAGTCTTTTCAGCATTGGTGTTTTCTAAAACATCCAGCAAGGTATTGTCTTCACCTTCAGAAAGTGGCGTATCAACGCTTACGTGGCGGGCATTAATGCCCAGTGTTGCGGTAACTTCTTCGAGATCCATTTCCAGCACTTCGGCCAATTCTTCGGCTGAAGGCTCTCTTTCAAACTGTTGTTCCAGTGCGGAAAAGGCTTTTTGAATACGATTAGTCAATCCCACTTTATTAAGAGGCAGACGGACAATCCTGGACTGCTCGGCCAGCGACTGTAAAATACTTTGGCGTATCCACCAGACGGCGTATGAAATGAATTTAAATCCACGGGTTTCATCAAACCGCTGTGCGGCTTTGATCAAACCAAGATTCCCTTCATTGATAAGGTCAGGTAATGACAATCCCTGATTCTGGTACTGTTTGGCAACAGATACAACAAAACGAAGATTGGCCTTGGTCAATCTGTCAAGCGACTTCTGGCACCCTTGTTTAATAAGCGTTGCCAGCTTCACCTCTTCTTCAGGGGAAATGAGTTCGACTTTGCCGATCTCCTGCAGGTACTTTTCTAAACTTTGAGATTCACGATTGGTAATAGACTTCGTGATCTTCAATTGTCTCATGCTCATAGGTATGGTTTTAGAATGGTGTATTTAAAGGGTTAAAGAATTATAAGTTTTGGCTAGCTTACGACTCAATAAATACCCACCTCGGTTTCCTTAGTTGTTCAGAACGTATTGAACTTCAAGGCAATTTAAGCCATAACTTAATAGGACCCAAATAAATCTTGACATTCTATTAACGCTTTCATATACAGTTTATTTCAAAAGTTTGGCTTTTCTTGATTAAAAAAGGAAAAATAAACAGCAAAATGTTTGGGGCAATCAATTATTTTTTATTATTGCAGGGTTCGCAATGATTTATAATAAGAGAAGAAGATGAGCAAACAATTATACACCTTAGAATTTCCGGTTAGATGTTCCCCATCCATATTATATGAATTTCTTTCCACTCCGGCTGGTTTAGGCGAGTGGTTCGCTGATAAGGTAGATGAAAGAGATGGTATATTTTATTTTGGCTGGAATGGTTCTTTTGATAAAGCTGATTTATTGGAAAGCGAGCAGGATAAATATATCCGGTTTCATTGGGAAACGGCTCCGAAGGAAGAATTCTTCGAATTCCGGATTGAAAAATCAGAGATCACCAACCAGACCATTTTGATCATAAAGGACTATGCTGAGAAGAAAGAAATAAAAGATCAAAGTAAGTTATGGGGCTTCCAGGTGAAAGAACTTTTTCATCGCCTCGGTAATTAATCAACAAGTAATTTCAGGCAATCCTGAAAATTAGCAGCTAATGTTTGTTGTACATTATCCCATTGTTCTAATGGAATCTTTTGTGACAGCTTCAAAAAATGTTGATTCGTAATACGCCGTATAAATTCATTTTTACCTAATTCATGCAGAGCCAGGTAATTTTCTTTTTCAAAATGGTGTTCCCACTCATTATCATTTACACTGATAAAAAGATTCTTTTTACTTAATTCATCGAAACGTTCAATGATCCGTTGTTCGACTGCTTTTGTTTTATAGACACCGGACAAATGTAATGTGACGCTAAAAAAATTCCCCCACCAAAACATCGTCCGTATGGCACAAATATTTTCTTTTTCAAATAATCTCGGGTAATCTAAAACCAGGTATGGAAGGCCTTTATAGTTTTCTCCTTTGGATATTTTAGGAGTTGAATGGATGATTACCGCTGGAAGATCTTTTTTATAAGACTGTAATAATGTTTGCTGTTCCGTTTGCAGTTGTTCCAACAATAGCTTTGCCTTTTGGATAATGCCGTTCTTTGTTAAAATCCAATCGGCATTGGTAACCAATTCCATCTCCTTTGCCGAAAGCCTTATTTTTGCGGAATTCATATTTTAAAGATAGTGTTCAAAAAGTTAGATAAACTTATCATCAAAGCCTTTATAGGTCCTTTCATTGCAACGTTTTTTATTACGTTGCTTGTATTGGTGATGCAATTCTTCTGGCTTTATATTGATGATTTTGTGAGTAAAGGTATTGGTGTTGGTGTCGTTTTTGAATTTATCTGGTACCTTACTGCTACGCTGGTGCCATTAGCCTTGCCGTTGTCTGTGTTGCTTTCTTCATTAATGACTTTTGGTAACCTGGGCGAAAGTTTTGAGCTGGTCGCCATCAAAGCATCTGGTATTTCATTGCTCCGGTTTATGCGACCCGTTTTCTGGATGGCGCTAATTTTATCGGGGGTAGCCTTTGTCTTTGCAAATTATGTTATTCCTGTTGCCAATTTAAAGCAACGGACACTTTTAGCAGATATAGTATATGCTAAACCCGCCTTTGATCTGAAAGAAGGTGTGTTCTATGATAAGATTCCCAATTTTGCTATCAAGATCGGAAAGAAAGAAAACAATGACAGTGTGATCCGGGATGTGATCGTATATGAACAAGGCAATCCTGTGCAGGATAACTTTATTATCGCTAAAAGCGGGGTGATGAGAATAACCGCTAATAAACGATACCTGGAGTTTAATTTAAAAGATGGATGGCGCTACGAAGAAAGAACGAATAATACATACAGCGCCAACACAGAATATGTAAGGCTGGGATTTAAAGAATATAAAAAACAATTTGACCTGAGCCTGCTTGGTTTTGGTAAACGCACCCCCGATAGCCTGAATAAGAATAATGAAAGGGTATTTAGTATGCGGCAATTGGATAAAGCGATTGATTCGCTGGGCAAAGAAAATGATGGCGTGAAAGAACAGCTTCAAAAAACTATGTTCTCTTTGCTTCCCTTTTCAAAATATATAGATAGTGCCTGGGGCAAGCAGGTGCCGATCGTTGATACCGGAAGAAAAAAAACGGCTAAAACGTTTTCGGAATGGCTCCCTGATTCGGCAAGAACGAATGTCTGGCAAAGAGCTTCCTCGCAGGTAAATTCACTAAAGGCTAATATAGAATCAACTGCTACCACCCTGAAAGAAAAAGAGAGAATTTACAGAAAGCATAAAATAGAATGGCATCGTAAGATTGCCTTATCGTTGGCTTGCCTTGTATTATTCCTCGTAGGTGCTCCGCTGGGATCCATTATTCGTAAAGGTGGATTAGGAACACCTTTGATCATCGCTATTATTTTCTTTATGGTTTTTTATTTTTCAAGTACCATGGGTGAAAAATTTGCCAAAGAAAATACGTTGAGCCCTTTTGCAGGAATGTGGCTGGCCACATTTGTGCTGACGCCAATTGGCCTGTTTCTTACCTATAAAGCCATGAGAGATTCGCAATTATTTAATAAAGAATCATACCGTCGTTTTATAAAAAACATAGGTGAATTTTTCAGCCGGCTAATGCCTTAAGTATTATTTGTTTTCTTACGTAACTATTATAGTTTAGGGTCAAAAAAATCATAAAGAAGTTTTGAATATCCAGGCTTGAAAACGGAACAACAAAATCTTAGCGTACAAAAATGGGTAGCAGCAATTTCTGTCGTGTTGCTGGTCGTTAAACTCATTGCTTATTTCTCCACCCGCTCTATTTCTATATTAACAGATGCACTGGAAAGTATTGTGAACGTAGCTGCAGGATTTATTGGTTTGTATAGCCTATACGTTGCGGCTAAGCCGAGAGATAGCGATCATCCTTACGGTCATGGCAAAGCTGAGTTTTTATCGGCAGCTATTGAAGGCACTTTAATCGGCTCTGCCGGAACAATTATTTTATATAAGGCCATTCAAAACATTATCAATCCTGTTGCATTGCGGCAATTAGATTACGGGATCATTCTTGTTGCCGCTACTGCGGTGGTAAATTTTGCCCTTGGTTATTATTGTTTGCAAACCGGGAAGAAAAACAATTCCACGGCCCTGATGGCAAGCGGCAAACATTTACAAAGTGATACATGGTCAACGTTAGGAATAATCATTGGCTTGTTATTACTTTATTTCACGGGCTACAAATGGATAGATAGTGTGGTGGCAATAGGGTTTGGCATTTTTATTATGATCACCGGTTACCGGATTGTCCGCAGTTCTATTGCCGGCATTATGGATGAAGCAGATATGAAACTATTGGCCAGGATGGTAGAAGTATTAAATGCTAACCGGCGTATAAACTGGGTTGATCTGCATAATCTTCGCGTTATAAAATATGGGACTGTCCTGCATGTGGATTGCCATTTAACGGTGCCCTGGTATCTGAATGTACATGAGGCGCACCTGGAAATAGATGCTTTAGCTGCGCTGATCCGGAATGAATTTGGGGAATCCTTTGAGTTATTTGTTCATTCCGATGGGTGTCTTCCTTTTCAATGCTCCATTTGTAAGAAGGTGGATTGTGCCGTAAGACAGCATAACTTTGTGCATCGAATTGAATGGACGTTGGAAAATATTTCAAAAAATAAAAAACACCAGTTATAAATGATACAAACGGTTACGACGTGGCTCAACGATCATGAGTTTGAAAGCGACCATCTCGGGAATAAAATAAAGGTGGATGGTGCTAAAAAGAAAGGACATGGCCCCAAGGCATTATTGTTATCTGCCTTAGCCGGCTGTTCTGGCATTGATATAGTAGATGTTTTGAAGAAGATGCGGGTAGATTTCTCCGACTTTACCATTGTAGTAGATACAGAACAAACAGAAGAGCATCCCAAAGTTTTCAAAGACATACGGGTTACTTACAAAATGAAAACGGCCGCTGAAAATGAGGATAAGGTCCGTAAGGCGATCGAGCTCTCACTGGAAAAATATTGTGGTGTTTCCGCCATGCTGAAAAAAAATTCCGCAATTAGTTATACATTGGAGCTACTGAAGTAATACTATGCTGTCCAAAAAATCACAATATGCTTTTAAGGCGCTGACCTATCTCTCCGAAAAATTCAATGAGGGGCCAGTACTTATTTCTGAGATTGCCAAAAAGAAAAAGATTCCGTTAAAATTTTTAGAGAATATACTGCTTGAACTTAAAAAAGCTGGTATCCTCGACAGCAAAAAAGGCAAGGGCGGTGGTTATTTTTTACGCCAAAGCCCGGAAAAAATTAAAGTGGCTACGGTTATCCGTCTTATCAATGGGCCTATCGCCATGCTACCCTGCGTAAGTCTTTACTTCTATGAACGTTGTAAGAACTGCAACGAAAAGTATTGCGGACTTCATGATATGATGATCGAGGTCCGGGATGCTACATTAAATATTGTAGAGCATCGCACCCTTAGAGACCTCATGATCTGACCTCTTACTAACCCAACGTTTGTTAGCCAAAACAGTTTGCATTTATAAGTCCACTAACTTGGTGGGCTAATATTTTAAACCTATTTTTGTTAACTCTAAATATATATTTTATGGCACTACGTCTTGGGGATGCTGCTCCCAACTTTAAAGCACAGACAACAGAAGGAGAAATTGATTTTTATGAATTCCTGGGCAATGGCTGGGGAATTTTATTTTCTCACCCGGCAGATTTTACACCGGTATGTACTACTGAACTTGGTAAAACTGCCTTATTAAAAGAGGAATTTGCCAAGCGGAATGTAAAAGTATTAGCGGTGAGTGTTGATCCGTTGGATAAACACTTTGAGTGGAGAAAGGATATTAATGAAACACAGAATTGCACAGTTGGTTTCCCGATCATTGATGATGCCGACAGGAATGTGGCAACTTTGTATGACATGATCCATCCGAATGCATCTGCGACAGCTACTGTGCGTTCATTATTTATTATCGGCCCAGATAAGCTGGTGAAATTGATGATCATCTATCCTGCATCAACCGGCAGAAACTTTTATGAAGTATTAAGAGTGGTTGATTCATTGCAATTGACAGCCGGGTATAGTGTAGCAACACCAGCAGATTGGAAAGCAGGCGAAGATGTGATCGTAGTTCCTGCAGTTTCTACAGAAGATGCCATTAAAAAATTCCCTAAAGGCGTAAAGGTGGTAAAACCTTATCTCCGTTATACTCCGCAACCTAATTTATAATGTTCACTCCTGACCTGATAAAACAAATAGAAGGCAGCTCGTTGCCGGAAGCAGTGCGGTTAGTCGCTTCACTGTTTCCGGGGCAGGTTGTCTTTTCTTCATCATTAGGGCAGGAAGACCAGGTGATCACCGATGCGATCTTTAAAAATAATATACCCGTAAAAATCTTTACGATTGATACGGGTCGTTTATTTCCTGAAACGTATGAGTTGCTTGATCGCACCATTGCCCGTTATAAAAATCCCATTCATGTTTATTTTCCCGAGGCTGCAGATGTAGAAGCATTTGTGCTGGAAAAAGGAGTAAACAGTTTTTATGAATCTGTTGAGAACAGGAAAGGTTGTTGCCATATCCGTAAGGTAAAGCCATTGAACAGGGCATTGGCGGGTGCTAAAGTATGGATCACAGGGCTTCGGGCCGAGCAATCAGCCAATCGCCAAAGCATGCCCATGATCGAATGGGCAGAGGACAGGCAGCTGTATAAATTCAATCCACTCATCAACTGGAGTTATGATGAGGTGCTGGATTATATAAAAGAACACTTTGTGCCGTATAATCCTTTACATGATCAGGGATTTATCAGTATTGGTTGCGCACCCTGTACCCGGGCTATTGAGCCGGGCGAAGATGCAAGAGCCGGCCGCTGGTGGTGGGAAACCTCCCAAAAAGAATGTGGGCTGCATGTAGCGGGGGTTAAAACAAACGTATAAAATTTTTTGATTATAAAGTCTACTGAAAAAGTGGACAATAGGATAAAATATGAAGTATCAATTGGATTATTTAGAACAATTAGAAGCGGAGAGCATTCATATTTTCCGTGAGATAGCTGCACAGTTTGAAAAACCGGCATTGCTATTCAGTGGCGGTAAAGATTCTATCACGTTGGTGCATCTTGCAAAAAAAGCATTTGCTCCCGGGAAAATCCCTTTTCCATTGGTGCATATTGATACGGGTCATAATTTTCCTGAAGCGCTTGACTATCGTGACTGGTTGGCGAATGAAGTAAATGCAACATTGATCGTTCGTAAAGTGGAAGACACGATCAAACAAAGAAACCTGACTGAACCCAAAGGAAAATTTCCCAGCCGTAACTGGTTACAGACATATACCTTATTAGATACCATCGAAGAATTCAAATTTGATGCTTGCATCGGTGGTGCCAGGAGAGATGAAGAAAAAGCAAGAGCAAAGGAGAGAATTTTTTCTGTCCGCGATGAATTTGGACAATGGAATCCCAAACTGCAGCGGCCAGAGTTATGGAATATATATAACGGAAGAATTCATAAGGGAGAGAATATCCGTGTATTCCCTATCAGCAACTGGACAGAACTCGATATCTGGAATTATATCCGCAAAGAAAACATAGGACTTCCTTCTATCTATTTTGCGCATGACAGGGAAGTGATAGAACATGAAGGGCAGTTAGTGGCCATGAGTGAATATGTGCAGCCGGCGCCATCTGATGTGATCCTCACCAAAAAAGTAAGATACCGCACAGTAGGTGATATGACCTGTACCGCTGCTGTTGAATCTACGGCTTCAACCCTGGATGAAGTGATCAATGAAATTATATCCACTAAAATAAGTGAGCGGGGAGAAACAAGAATCGATGATAAAGTAACAGAAGCAGCAATGGAAGACAGGAAGAAGAATGGATACTTTTAACCCCCGACCCCTGAAGGGGAGTAAGGGGAAAGTTCTTATAAATTAATTTTTCTAAATACTTGGGCTTTCATTTTTGGAAGACCAATACAAACTAAGTTCCCCTTCAGGGGACAGGGGTATGGATTTACTACGATTTATAACTGCAGGCAGTGTTGATGATGGGAAAAGCACATTGATCGGTCGTTTGCTGTATGATAGCAAGAACATCCTGATTGATCAATTGGAGGCGTTAGAGAAATCAACAAAGAACAGAACGGATGGTTCTGTTGATCTTGCTTTGTTGACTGATGGTCTGCGGGCAGAAAGAGAGCAGGGAATTACTATTGATGTAGCCTACCGGTATTTTACAACTCCCAAAAGAAAATTTATCATAGCAGATGCACCGGGTCATGTGCAGTATACAAGAAATATGATCACCGGCGCATCTAATGCTAGTCTTATCATCATCCTGGTAGATGCCCGGCTGGGTGTAGTGGAACAAACCCGTCGTCATTCTATCATTGCATCTCTTCTCCAGATACCTCATGTGGTGGTTGCTATTAATAAGATGGACCTGGTTGAATACTCCCAGGATGTATTTAACAATATTGTCATTGATTATGCTGAAGTAGCAAAACAGTTAGGACTAAAAGATGTAACCTATATACCCATCAGTGCATTGAATGGCGATAATATTGTAGATCGTTCTGAACAGATAGGTTGGTATGAGGGTAAGCCATTGCTTGAATTTTTAGAAGACGTAAAAACGGATAGTGATATCAATCTGACTGATCCCCGTTTCCAGGTACAATTTGTAATCCGCCCGCAAACAGAGGAGCTGCATGATTATCGTGGTTATGCCGGAAAAATAATCAGTGGCATCTATAGGAAAGGCGATAAAGTAACCGTGTTGCCGGCAGGTCATGAAACCACTATTGCTAAAATTGAAATCGGTGGTAAAGAAGTGGAAGAGGCTTTTGCACCGCAACCCGTCGTGATACAATTAAGTGATGATATTGATATCAGCCGTGGTGATACCATTGTAAATACTACGAATCTCCCGACATCCAGTAATGAACTGGAGGTATTGTTGTGCTGGCTGGATGAAAAACCACTGCAGGCGGGTAATAAATATTATCTGCAGCATAACAGCAGGCTGGTAAGAGCAGTGGTGAGAAATATTGAATATAAGCTGGATGTAAATTCTTTACAGCAACAGCCGGTGGAGGGATCTGTGAAACTGAATGAAGTAGTGAAAGCTACTATCAAAACAGCCTCTCCTTTAGTATTTGATGCGTATGATAAGATCAGTACGAATGGAAGCGCCATATTGATAGATGAAACAAGTCATAGCACAGTAGCAGCAGTATTGCTGCAGTAAAATTTTTTGAACATTAACTCTATTAATCAAATAGACTAATGAATGTTAGCGAAACCAACGGGAAAGTAATTATTGCAGGGGCTGGCCCCGGGGATGCCGATCTGATTACGGTTAAACTGCAACGCAGATTAGCGGAAGCAGATGTGATCATTGTTGACCGGCTGGTAAATCCCGAAATCGTTGACCTGTATGCTTCACCCCGGGCGTTGGTGTTGATGACAGGCAAGCAGGGCTTTCATGACGGATCTGTGGCGCAGGATGATATCAATAAACTTATTGTAGGTCATGCAAGAAATGGAAAAACCGTGCTGAGGTTGAAAGGCGGTGATGTTGCTTTCTTCAGCAATGTGCTGGATGAATTATTATCTTTAAATGAGTATAACATTCCTTTTGAAATAATACCCGGCATTACAGCGGCATCCGGTGCATCGGCTTATACAGGTATTCCATTGACGGCAAGAGGATATGCAAAAGCCGTACAGTTCATTACACTGAATCCCTGCAGTTATTATACACCTGAAAAATGGCGGAGTCTTGCCGCATCAACAGATACATTGGTATTTTATATGGCGGCTAAGAGTTTGTCTTCGCTTACTGAATTATTATTGCGGTATACAAAAAGACCTGAAACGCCTTTGGCTGTTATTGAACAAGCCACTACCGAACATCAAAAGGTTAGTGTGACTACGATAAAGGATTGCATAAAAGATTTTGAAGGAAAGAATTTCAGTTCTCCATCGCTGGTCATCATTGGCGATGTAGTCAATCTCTATAAAAAATTTAACTGGTATACTACAAACAATAGAAAGGGAAGTGTATTTCCGGAACTGGTTATAAAATAAAAGATATGCTGGCAGAAGAAAGATTAAAGCAATTACAGGAACTAGTCAATACTTCTACAAAGGAAGAGCTGATCTGGATAAATGGGTATTTGTCCGGGCTGGTTTCTAATGGGCACACGAATGGCAATGGTCATTCCACAACTTCTATCATTGAGAATGCTCATCCTGCTTCCACAACGGTTAAGAAGATAACGCTGGCATTTGGAACAGAAACCGGTAATTCTAAAAGATTAGCCACGCACCTGGCTGCTATCGCCAAGAAAAAAGGTGTGAACGCTAAATTAATAGGACTGGATCAATACCGGTTTACTGATCTGCCAAAAGAAGAATATTTTTTTGTAGTGATCAGTACGCAGGGAGAAGGTGAACCACCGATACCTGCTAAGAAATTCTATGATCATATTCACCAAACTGAATTAACGCTCCCGGGACTTAAGTACAGTGTACTGGCATTAGGTGATACTTCTTACCCTATGTATTGCAAGACAGGCGAAGATGTAGATGCACAATTGCACAAATTCGGCGCCCGCCGCCTGGTGCCGTTGCAAAAATGCGATGTGGATTATGAAGAGGATGCCGAACAATGGTTTGAACAGGTATTAAAAAAACTGGAAGAACAACAAAGCCCCAAAGCAACTGAAGAAATAAAACAACCTGCTGTTAAAAAAGCAACTGGTAAAAAATATTATAACGGAACTATTCTTACCAACATCAATTTGAATGACCGGGGTTCAAACAAACAAACCTATCATATTGAGATAGGAACTGATGAAGCTATTGCTTATGAACCCGGCGATACGATCGGCATTATTCCCCGCAACAGGGAAGATATGGTAGCAAAGATCATTTCTTTTACGGGTGTAGACGGACAGACAGTAGTAGAAACAACAAAAGTAACTGCCCCGGTAAGTGAATTGCTAGCCCAGCATTTGAATATTTGCTACCTGCTTACTTCTACAATTAAAAAATATGCAGCGATCATACAACAGGAAATTCCTGATATCAGGATGGATCTTGTTGACCTGTTGCGTATCTACCCTACAAAAGATGCTGTGCAGTTTATTGAAGTAATAAAAATATTAATGCCCATTGCACCGAGGTTGTATTCGGTAGCTTCATCTCCTGCGGCACATGGCCCCAACGAAGTACATATAACCGTTGCAAGAGATCGCTTTCTTGCACAGGATGAACAGCGTTATGGTTTATGCAGCGAATTCCTGGGCGATCAGCCGGTAAATTCTGCTATTACTTTTTATGTGCACAAGGATAAGCACTTTAAGTTGCCTGCTGCTGATAAAGACGTGATCATGATCGGGCCCGGCACCGGCGTAGCGCCTTTTCGTTCCTTTCTTTCTGAAAGAGATGCCACGGGCGCTAATGGAAGAAACTGGTTTTTCTTTGGTGAGCAACATTTCACCTCTGACTTTTTATACCAGACCGAAATGCAAAATTTTGTTGATACCGGTGTATTAACAAAACTCAACCTGGCTTTTTCCAGGGACCAGGAACAAAAAATATATGTGCAGCACCGGATGATGGAAAAAGCAGCTGAATTATATGAGTGGATAAATAAAGGGGCTTCTATTTTTATCAGTGGTACAAAAGACCCGATGAGTAAAGATGTGGAGCATACTTTACTAGAAATAATAGAAGCGCAGGGAAAGAAAACAACTGATGAAGCAAAGAATTATATAGAACAATTGAAGAAGGAAGGAAGGTTGGAGAAGGATGTGTATTGAGAAAGTGAATGGTGAATAGCGAATAGTGAATGGAATGAAACTCTATAGGAACGATACCATGAAAACAAAAGCGGAGAACAAAAGAATATTATGAGTCAGAAAAATAATTTATCACCCGTTGAACGGATCAAAACAGCCAGCGATGGGTTGCGGGGAACGCTGAAAGAAAGTCTTACTGATGAGATCACCGGTTCACTGCGGGAAGACGATCAGTCGCTGATAAAATTTCATGGATTATACCAGCAGGATGATCGTGACAGGAGAGAAGAACGCAGTGCAAAAAAATTAGAGTGGTTGTATTCTTATATGATCCGCCTCCGTTTGCCCGGAGGATTTTTAACATCGGAACAATGGATCGGTTTGCATCATATCGCCGGCGAACATTCAACCGGCACGATCAAGGTCACTACCCGGCAGACGGTGCAATTACATGGGATTTTCAAATCGAAGATCAAACCAACCATTAAAGCGTTTAATACACTTCACCTTGATTCGATCGCTGCCTGCGGTGATGTGAACCGGAATGTGATGTGCAGCGCTCATCCCAAACAATCTGCTATTCATGAGCAGGTATTTCAGTATGCCAATAAAATAAGTGAACTGGCATTGCCCAAAACAAAATCCTATTACGAAATATGGCTGGATGAAGAACCACTAGCAGAAAAAAAAGAAGAAGATCCATTGTACCAGGATCGTTACCTGCCCCGGAAATTTAAGATCGCTATAGCTATACCACCTAATAACGATGTGGATGTTTTTGCTAATGATGTGGCGTTGATCGCTATCATCGAAAACAACCAGCTCAAAGGATTCAATATTGCTGCAGGCGGTGGATTAAGTACTACGCATGGCAATCCGCATACCTATGCAAGGTTGGCTACGGTGTTGGGCTTTGTTGATACGGAAGAAAAAATATTGAAGGCCGTCTATGAGATCATGACGATACAACGGGATCATGGTAACCGGAGCGATCGTAAACTCGCCCGGTTGAAGTATACCATTGATAAAATTGGAGAAAGAGAATTTAAAGAAGAATTAGAGAAACGTTGTGGTTTTACGTTAGAGGCACCCAAACCTTATACATTCACAGAACGCAAGGATTTCTATGGCTGGCAATCCAATCATGAAGGTAAATGGTATTATACGGTGTTTACTGAAAATGGAAGAGTGCTGGATGATAAATCCATTGCGCTAAAAACGGCTTTACTGGAAGTGGCAAAGACGGGCAAGGTAAATTTTCGTTTTACCGGCAATCAAAACCTGATCATTAGTGATGTATTATCAGATGATAAAGAAGAAATAAATAGTATACTGGAGAAGTTTGGTATTATCAAACACACGAACGATGCCAGTGCTGTTCGTAAAAATTCAATTGCCTGTGTGGCGTTTAATACCTGTCCGCTGGCATTGGCTGAAGCCCAACGGTATTTGCCCACACTAATTGATAAGATTGAACCATTATTAGAAAAGCATAAGATCAAAGAAGAAGAGATCACTTTACGGATGACGGGTTGCCCGAACGGTTGCGGTCGTTCTGTGCTGGCAGAGATCGGTTTTATTGGTACAGCTTACGGACAATACAATCTTCATCTTGGTGGTGACAGGCTTGGTGAACGATTAAATATAAAATACAAGGAAGATCTTGATGAAGCTGGAATCCTGGATGAGTTGGATGGCTTATTTGCTATTTATAATAAAAAGAGAAACACCGGGGAAACTTTTGGAGATTTTGTAATTCGGGAGAGGATCGTTTAAAAAAGAGTTGTTCTTACGAAATGAAATTTAACGAATGGATAATCAGATCGAAAATAAGGTAACCGAGACAGCGATTCAGCAAAAAAAGAATCCCTTGTATCCTGTGTTCCTGAAACTGGAGCAACTCGAAACGTTGCTGGTAGGTGCCGGCAATGTGGGGTTGGAAAAATTGCATTCTTTACTTTCCAATTCTCCCGAAGCGAAGATCACTATTGTAGCGCCGGTTATTAAAGAAGAAGTGAGGAGGTTGGTTTTCCGGCATCCTTCCTGTACGATTATTCAAAAGGAATTTGATACAACGGACCTCGATAATAAAGACCTTGTTATTCTTGCAACAGATGATCATTCATTACATGCAGCCATAAAAGAACTGGCCAATGAAAGAAAATTGTTGATCAATGTAGCAGATACACCTGGCCTTTGCGATTTTTATTTAGGAAGTATTGTACAAAAGGGTAGTCTTAAAATAGCTATATCCACCAATGGAAAATCTCCGACAGCGGCGAAACGCATAAAGGAAGTATTACATGAAGCATTACCCGGCGAGCTGGATGAGGTCATTGATAACCTGCAGCAGGTAAGGAATAGATTGAATGGCAATTTTGAATATAAGGTAAAGCGGCTGAATGCTATTACTAAAGTTTTAGTTGATAAGGATAATATTAATGGTGAGAAACGCTGGAGAAAAATTGCAACTTATTCACTGATCGCCTTTGCGCTGATGCTCATTGGACATTTTATTTTATCTTATTTGCCATTGAATCAAATGGCCAATGATACAGCGGCGTGGTACAAAACACTCGATAAGAATTTTCACTGGATGGTATTGGCTGGTTTCCTGGCGCAGATGGTAGATGGGGCTACCAGTATGGGGTATGGAGTTACCAGTTCAATTGTATTACAAACAGCACAAATAAGTCCTGCAGCGATCAGCGCCGGCATTCATACTGCTGAAATGTTTACAAGTGGTGCATCAGGTTATAGTCACTACAAATTTGGGAATGTCAATAAAAAATTATTTAAAGCGCTGCTGATACCGGGAATCATCGGGGCTGTGCTTGGAGCTTTACTCCTGGTGTGGTTTGATGACACACATATTAAATTCCTGCGTCCTGCCATGGCTGTATATACAATGGTCCTGGGCATAAAAATCTTTATCAATGCTTTTCGTCCGTTGAACGGAAAAAAGAAATTCAAACGATATGGTTGGTTAGCCGGAGCGGGAGGTTTTCTCGATTCATTTGGTGGCGGAGGCTGGGG
>DASVOE010000004.1:0-65326 GCA_036383515.1 Chitinophagaceae bacterium
GAGTATTGCAATATCAAAAGGACCATATTTATCGCCGATGGTTTTGAAATGAGTATCGTATCCTGAATCACCACCGAGGTATAAAGAATGAGTTGCTGTTTGTAAAATAAAAGAAGACCAGAGTGTTTGTGCTCTTTTAATTCCCCTGCCGGAGAAATGACGGGCTGGAGCTGCTATCAATTTCAATTTATCATCGAGGTTGCTTTCCTGCCACCAATCCATTTCGGTAATGATAGCGGGATCAATGCCCCAATATTTCAAATGAGAACTGATACCGAGTGAGCAATAAATTTTACTTACCTTTTTTTTAAGCTGGCGGATCGTTTTAAAATCAAGATGATCGTAATGATCATGCGTGAGAATGAGATAATCAATAGCCGGCATATCGGCTGCCTTGTATACATCACTTCCTTTAAACGCTTTTACCATAAAAGATACCGGTGCTGCATTGCCACTGAATACCGGGTCTACCAGTATATTTTTATTTTCAACCCGGATAAAATAAGAAGAGTGGCCAAACCATACAATCACAGGCTCTGTTGCTGTTATAGTATTAAGATTAGTCTTTACGGAGGGTATTACTTTAGAAGGAGCTGTATTCTTGTTCTTATTAAAAAAATCCTTTATCATTTTCCAATACGAAACATCTTCGGCCATCATCGGGGTAGCGGATAGATTCTGAAAACCTTTGCCGTTATAATTGGGAGAGTGTTTTAGTTTTTCCAGGTGCTTACCCGAAGGAAGTTTGCCGGTGATCTTTAGAGACATGAGAGAATAATTTGTTCGCAAATTATCAAAGGCTGCAATAAGGCAGCATTCAATTTCGGCGAATGAACAATGTTGCCGGGTAAATGTTTTCGGGAAAACGAACAGCGGTTTAAATTCGTTCACATGAACCATTCCATTACCAGCCGGGATGCATAGTTAAATAGCAGGTAACTTATTATTATACTCGCTATACTTTTTACAACTACCCACCAGCCGGCTTTATTACTGAAAAAATTCAGGTAGGTCCATATATTGTAACCCAGCAGGAAAATAACTTCAATAAGAGAGATCACTCCATTGGGTAAAAAAAAGGATAGAACATTAATGGGAATGATCATTATGGACATAAATCCGACCATATACACATTCAGTACCAGCGCCTCAGCATAGTATAGTTGCGGACTCTTGAAAAGAAGATAAGTAATCAGGGCATACAAGGGAAGCATGGTTGCCTGTACCAGGAAATAATAATGCTTATAAAAAAACTGGTCTGTATTCGCAGCGTTCTTGTAGATCAGGTATAAACACAACGCTCCAATTGTACCCGAGATAGCAAACAAAGGAAATGGCTTTTGATAATGTAAACGCAGACCCGATAAATACTTTTTTTGCATGATACCCGGCGAAACAGCAAGTTCCTTCAACGTAAACAAAAATCCCTTTTCAAGATGCCAGAAAGTGTGGGTTACTTCATGAACTAAATGCGGCAGGTTAATACGTTTGTACTCCAATACCTGTCCGCAGTTGGGACAAAATTTCTGATCACCTTGCGACCCGCAGTTTTGGCATTCTATCATTGCTTGTGTATTAGTGTGGCCAAAGAAAGTTACTACAATACCTATTCAATCCGAAAACAATTCTGGTGTCACTTTCCCCTCATGGCACCTGATTTGCATAGTTGTTTCTAAACATGAAATATGAAAAAAATATTGTTCTGTCTTGCTTTTGGCGTTAGTGCACTCGTCCTAACCTCCTGCGAAGAGAAAAAATCAGAAACAAAGAAAGATGAGGTCACTGTATCCAGTGTGCCTGCACCCGTTCAATCAGCATTTAGTGCAAAATATTCCACAGCGGCAGATGTAAAATGGGAAGAAGCTCATGAAAATAATAAACCTACTTATAAGGCTAAGTTCACAGTAGATGGGAAAAAGATGAAAGCTGAATTTGACCAGGAAGGAGTTTTTATTAAAGAAAGCGAAGACAATTAAACCGGACAATAAATCACCTCTTATGATGTGAATGACTGCCACACGGCAGTCATTTCTATTTCTACAACTCACGCTCAGTTTTCTTCAATTCAGGCATCTTCAGATTTTATACCGGTTATCATCACTATAGTTTTGGCTTCATATTATTTAAACCTTAATCAACATGAACAGAAAATTCATCCTGGCATTACTGGTAGCTGTTTTGCCATTTGTTGCAGACGCCCAACTGAGTGGACTGATGAACAAAATAAAAAACAAATCCAAACAAAGAGCTGATCAGAAAGTAGATAACCAGATCGATAAAACACTGGATGAGATTGAAGGGAAGAAGACGACACCACCCGAAGAAAACAATACAAGTGTTGCCGCTGCTGAGAAAAAAGAAAGCGAACCAGCATTGCGCAGTTTTTCCAAATATGATTTCATTCCCGGCGATTATGTATTATACTACGATGCCTTTGAAGGAGAGGCGATAGCCGAACTCCCAACTGCATGGAATACCAGTGGTAGTGGTGAAGTAACTACGCTGGATAAATATCCCGGCAACTGGTTGCGGTTACATAAGCCTTTTATTTACCTGAGTAGTAATCAAAAAGAATTTGGTGAAAATTATACGGTTGAGTTTGATGTCATCCTGCAATTAAAAAACAATGGCTGGATGTATCCTGAATTCAAGTTTGGACTATTTGCCAGCAATGATGAAGCAAATGGCAGTAATAATTTTCTGAATGCCTATAAGAAAAATGAAGCTGTCATTGTTACGGTAGCACCCGGCGAATATTATGGATCGAAAGTAAGATTGAATTCTTACGTGGAGAATAGAGCAGATTTCACCAGTGATAATAAAGCATACGAGGCCCTGCAAAAAACATACGGAACGCCGGTGCATGTGGCTATCCTGGTGCAGAAAGGAAGATTCAGGATGTGGATGAATGAAGACAAAATATTTGATATGCCCAAAGGTGTTCCGGCTGTCAATGTGATGAACCAATTGCTGTTTGAAGTGGGTCATACCAATTATCCTGAAAACCAGTACGGAGTTTTTATCAGCAATATCAAAGTGGCTACAGGCAAACCGGACACAAGACATAAACTGATCGAAGAAGGTAAATTTTCTACCACAGGTATCCTGTTCGATTTTCAAAGTGCGGTGATCAGGCCTGAATCTTATGGAGTGGTAAAAGAAATAGCAACTGTCTTAAAAGAGAATGGTGTTGTGAAAATAAAAGTACTCGGTCATACAAGCAGCGATGGGGATGATAACGCCAATTTAGAACTCTCGAAACAGAGAGCTGCTGCAGTAAAACAGATGCTGATCAGCGAATTTTCAATTGATGCTGCAAGAATTGAGACAGAAGGCAAGGGTGAAACCCAACCTGTGGCAGATAACAAGACCAAGGAAGGCAAAGTGCTGAACAGGAGAGTGGAGTTTATCAAATTATAAATATTAAATCATCTTTTTATAATACCCATAGGATACCGTCCTGTGGGTATATAAGGGATACCGAAACGCTGTACCTTAGATGTCCACCACAGAACATAACCGAACCATGAAATGGCTTTTGCCCATACTGCTACTTTGTGCATTAACAGCACTGGCTTCCGGCACGCAGCAAGGCGATGCCATTCAAGGTTTTTCATTTTCAATCTCACCCGGTGAACCCGCCACTTCCTCCTTCCCGGATGAATTAAAACAAATCTTACTCGAAAAAAAAGCTACTAAGTTTACAATTGGTCTGTCCAAAAAAGGGAAAACGATAGAAGCTTATTTTTTCCCGGGCCGGAGTGCTTTCAATGCATTGGTGATTGGTGGAGTGCATGGATCAGAGCTTTCATCGGTAGAAGTAACCAATACCCTGGTTCAACAATTATTCAAACGGGATAGTATCTTTTATAATGTTATTATCATTCCCTGTTTGTTTCCCGATAATGCCGCAACAGCCGAAGAATTGAAAAGAGAAATTGGAACGTTGAAAAATGTTGGTCGCTATAGTTTTTCAGGTGCCCCTGACCCCAACCGGCAAATGCCGGCACCCGGTACTCCGCTGAACGAAGTGGAATATCTTGATCATGCTGGTCGTAAGATTGAAACAGAAAATATATTGTTGCTGCAATTGATAAATGAATTCAAGCCGCAACGTATCGCCAGTGTGCATGCTATCCATAATAAACAGTACTCTGGTTTTTTTGCCGACCCCCGCACCGATGAGTTAAGTATGGCATTAGGATATGAAACGGACAGCCTGCTTGCTTTGTCGATGGCCAATCATGTGGAGATATTGGGTGGTAGTTCGCCGGGTAATTTTATTTATAAAAAACCTACCACACTTTATTATAAAGATCCTCTGGCCGTAGAGAAAGGAAATTTTCAACAAAGAAATTTCATCGGGTCATCAACAGCGGGTCAGAGTGATGGAGGTGTATCCCTGGGCACCTGGGCAGCTACAGCTGTAAAAGATACGACTGATCCCACCAGTAACCGCGATGCCATACGCATCATCACAATTGAATTTCCGGGAAATAAAAGACCACAGGATTATTCTTCTTATAAACAACAGCAGTATTGCCGGCAACAGGTAAACAGGTTCGCAGCTGCCATACATAATATTTTTCTCCAGGATTTTTTTATTGAAGCAGTTGCTGAGTAGGTCAATAAATTGTTAACGCAATTCATTCGTTGTTCCTCACAATCCAACCACTGTCTTGTTTTCTTCCGATCGGTTTGATTCTATTTTGCAGCTGAATTAAAACCTTAACCAATGTTAATCAAAGTAACTTTATTCATCACACTGCTGATGTATGCCTTTATAGTGGGTCAGAGCTTTTTCTATATCCTGGCATTATCCAACGCAACAAAGAAGATGCAGGCAATAGCTTATATCGAAACAAGAAAGCTGATCGATGCCGAACTGCAATCTAAACTCAGTCTCGTTTATTATGCTGCCCTTGGGGCTTCTGTTTTGCTTACTGCTTTTTCAGTAGTGAACCCCAATGGCATTTTATTTATCAGCTCTGTCATTGCATTGATCGCTTTAGTAATTGATGTGGTGTTTGCTTTAAAAGGAAACGTGCCACTGAATAAAACCATCAATAGCTGGTCGGAAACACAGTATCCCGATAACTGGCAACAGGTACGTTCCAAATGGTTTTCCATTTATCATATCCGTCAGGTGGTGAACATTGTGGGATTTGTATCCTTACTTGCCGGGCTTGTGTTCGGTTTATAAAAAATTAATAAGATAATTAATGATGAGCTGCCGGTCAACAAAAACTGCAGCTCATTTTTGTTGACTCATAACTCTTAATTCTCCGCTCGTAACTGTTCCTCCATCTCATACAGCATTTATAACAATTCAATCAGTGCTGACTTTCTCCCGGGTTGTGACACTATTATTTTGCGATAGATTTTATAACGAATAAACCAGATCAGAACCATTAACCATTAAACCTTATACCATGCGTAGATCAATTTTAATTGTAGCCATATTGACCAGTGCAGTTGTAGTTGCGCTGGTTGCCTGCGCCGACAGTAAATCAACATCACAAAAGGTTGCAGCGATCAGCCCCGATAGTCTTATTAAAAGAGGAGAATACTTGGTGACTTCTATTGGTTGTGATGATTGCCATACGCCCAAAAAAATGGGACCGCAGGGACCTGAACTTGATCTTGATCGCCGTTTCTCCGGTCATCCTTCTACTGAGGTGCTCGGTAAACCAGATCAGTCTGTATTTAAAAACGGGTATATATTATTCGGAATGGGGTTGACAACTGCGGTAGGTCCATGGGGTGCGTCTTATGCCGCCAACATTTCATCAGATACAACGGGTATCGGTATGTGGACCGAAGAACAATTCTTCAGGGCTATACGTAAAGGATTATCAAAAGGGCTGGAGGGTAATCGTCCCTTATTGCCACCTATGCCATGGTTTGTTTATAAAAACCTGAATGATGATGATCTCCGTTCTGTGTTTGCCTATTTAAAATCAACGAAGCCGGTTAAAAACGTGGTACCACAACCTAAGGGTTTGAAAGAGCTGTGACCTATCCATTCACTATTAAACAATAAAAAATTTCATGCGACGAGTTAAAAAGATATTGAAGTGGACAGGTATTATCCTGTTGTTACTGGTGATAGCCTTGACAGCGACGGTGATGCTGCGACAAAACCTGACCTATGCAAGACCTTATCCTGCTATTGCTGCTTCTGCAGACAGTGCAACGATAGCAAGAGGAAAATATATCATCTTCGGTCCCGGTCATTGTGCCGATTGTCATACAACCAGCAATAACGATTCGCTGATCGATCTTGGAAAAGAAGTGCCTTTATCCGGCGGCCATTTATTCCAGCTTCCGGTAGGAAAACTGTATTCCAAAAACATTACACCGGATAAAGAAACAGGTATCGGTAATTATACAGATGCAGAAATTGCAAGAGCATTGCGTTATGGTGTGCATCCCGATGGAAGAGCAGTATTTGACTTCATGCCTTTTCATAATGTGTGTGATGAAGATATGACAGCTATTATTTCTTATTTGCGTTCACAAAAACCCGTAGTGAATAAAGTACCCGCTCATGACCTGAATGTATTGGGAAAAGTGGTGAATGCTTTTTTAATAAAACCGGTTGGGCCGGTGGGTGAACCTGCTGTATCAGTGAAACCGGATACAACAGCTTTGTATGGTGAATACGTTGCTATCAGCATGGCGGGTTGCTATAATTGTCATACGAAAAGAGATCTGAGCGGGCAGTTCATTGGTGAGCCTTTTGCTGGTGGTAATGAAATTGAAGGATTTATTACTCCCAACATCACACCTGATTCCAGCAGCCGCATATTTGGCTGGTCGAAGAAAAACTTTGTGGATCGTTTCCGGATGAAGAAGGTGATACATAATAGCCCGATGCCGTGGAATTCATACCGCAGGATGAATGATAATGACCTGGAAGCAGTGTACCATTTTTTGCAAACAGTGAAACCTGTAAAGAGCAAACTGCTAAACGATATAAAATAACAAAGCAAAAGACATGAAAAAGACATTTGTATGGATCGTTTACTTCCTGGTATGTGGTGCCGTGATCGCCGCAGCCATTAAAGCCGGCAGCCATCATAAAAATTGTAATGATTGCGGATGGGCTTATACATTTAACCACCCGTAAATAATAAGTTTGCGTAATAATGCTGATACAGCAACTGGCGATACAAACAAGCCAAATAACAGAACTGGATTTTTTTTACCGGGAGATATTGCAATTACAGGTGATCAATTTCCGGGATGAAAAAATCATTATACATACGGCACAATCGAGATTGGTATTTACGACGGCCCATAAAAGCGAACCTGTATATCATTTTGCTTTTACTATTCCTGCCAATAAAATTGAAGAAGCAAAGAAGTGGCTGGAGAATAAAGTAAGCCTGCTGTGGATGGAAGATTACAAAGGCGATATTGCTGATTTTGTGAACTGGAAAGCTAAGTCCATTTATTTTTATGACCCTGCTGGTAATATTGTTGAGTTCATTGCAAGATTTGATCTTGATAATGCGAGCACCGAACCTTTCTCTTCAGCCCAGCTACTTTCTATCAGCGAAGCCGGTCTTGTTTTCCCTGCGAAACAATTGGATAGCAAAACCAATATGTTGCTTACTCAATATCCCCTTACTTATTTTGATAAACAACCACCGCTGCCACAGTTCAAAGCTGTAGGTGATGAGGAAGGATTATTTGTCATCGTTCCGGAGCATCGTAACTGGTTTCCTACGACTATGCCGTCTGGAATATTTCCACTGGAGGTAAATTTTATGCAGCAGGGAAAATCGTATACGTTCAGCTATTAAATGATCAGGAGATCCATTCATCATGAATGATGCCTGCCAGCCATTACAATTTCAATAAACTTGTTATTAGAAAATGTTTGAAAAAGGATTTGTTTTTCTTGCATATGATTTTAATTATGCCTAACAAGCGGCTTGCGGTACGTCGATGTTAGCGGTAATTTATTTTTTTCGTCCGACAAACCTTATTACTGAACCTTTCCCGTTATGAAACAGGCCTTCGCTCAATTCAATTTCTTTTTCAACTAATTCTATAATTTCATAATTATCAAAGTCTGATTTTAATTCGTCAATTGAGAATAACATCGCTTTATCTTTTGGTCCGCCGACCTTTTCGTTCTTAGCGAGGTAGTCAATATGGCTTTTACTGAACGCTTCAAAAATAATCAACCCGTTCTTACGCAAATATTTGTCAAGTGTCTTATGGTATACCGATTTAATGTCTGCAATTCACCAACCTGGTAGTCAATTATTACTTTATTAGCTGCTGCAAGTTTAAAAGCCTTATTCTTTCCTTCAACACTTATGTCAAACGCTGAAACTGTCCACCCAAGTTTGGCTGCAAAAACTGCATTACGTCCTTCACCTTCAGCTGGAAAAAGTATTTTCCCTGCATTTAGTTTCTCTAATTGTTTTTTTAAATAATTGTTAGGGTGTTCGCCATAAGCGAATTCATCTTTACTATATCTATCATTCCATCTGTCAATCCAGGGTTCAGCCATATTTTTATCTGATTTGCGGCGGTCTTTAAATTACTGCTAACGAGCAGGGCTTGCTGCAAGACTGATATTCCTTGTTACGTTAGCCAGATTTGCAGCAAACAGCGTCCTATGTTTACATGTTGTGCGTTCATATTTTCTGTTAACTGACTGAAAATATGAACGCACAATATTACGTTTATCAAATAAAAGTTTTTGAAAAACTTACAAATCACTCCATTTAAAAACTTCTAAAGTTTCGCCTTGTTCCTGTTCTTTAGTTATCTCGTCTATAGTGTCGTCTGTTGGGTAATAGCCTTGAATACTTGAATGAACAATTAATTTCTTATCATTAATGACTTTGTCTATAAAGTCCACGACAACTTCTAATTCTTCGTCAGGTGTATTAGCTCCAAACAAACTCATGTGTGTGTGCCAATCGCAGTCTGTGTCACCTGTAAAGCCCAAAGTAACTTCCTTGTCTTGTGTAGTTAACCAAAATGTGAGTTTGCCTTGGTTACTTTTATAATCAATGTCAATAATGTCGTTTGGCTTAATAGTACACAAATCCTTGAATTGAGGAAAGCGGTCAATTATTTTTGGAATAATATAGTTGGTAAATTCTTTCTGATTCATTGTCAAAACTTAGCTGTCTAATATGGCACACAAAGGTTGATGGCTTGCTGCTGTGCTGATATTTTGAATTGCCAGCCCGCAACTGTAGCCGAATGAAAAACCAAAATAAAAAATTTATTCTAATGTTCAATAGCATTCCGTTACACGGGACTACAGATGATAAGTGATTTATCGTTGATGATTTATTAGTCAATTAGCATAGCAGCAAACCGCATATCCCCTATAGTTTTTCTATTTCAAGTACTGCGTCAAGTCTAAAGTTATTAAGGTCGGCCGGCCGCATAGTATTTTCACAGTTATGTCTAATTAGTTCGAAATGTCATTTAAAATTGCAGCCAACACATAAATATACGCTACTCCAGATATAATTTTCAACTGACAATCACAACAAATTTTTATCCAATCTATTATTTTCATACCTCAAAAAAATAGATTGATAGCACCAGAAATAAAAAAGTGATGGCTTTATTAGCGATACCGCTGCAAGATACCGGCTAATGCCATCACTAACCCTAACGCTGCTTGAACAGCTTTTTTATAACACCAGCTTTATGCCTGGTATAGAATTTTATTTAAGCTACCATCGCTCCTTCTGTCAGTTCTTCCAGTATTTTCCTGAACCGGGAGAACGACAATCCTCTTTCGGCAATGCTGAATAAATTACTGAAAACATATTCGGGTGCATTGGTTTGCACCGCTTTCAGCCAGGCGGTGATCTCGCTATTGCTCATACCTTTCATCATCCAGGCGGATGCAAAAGCTGATTCATCAGCAGGAATCGTGGCTACGATCTTTTGATTCAACGCCATGAGCTCTGCATCAGAATAGTAACGCCATAATCTTTCATTCAACACCGTTTCTTCTTTGCCCATATGATCCAGGTTAAAGGTCATAAACGCAATAAAAGAATGAAGGATGGCATTACCGGTGTCTATCCTGTCGGTAACCAGACTTTGTTTTTCAAACGTTTCGAGCAAGCCTCTTAATTTTTCAGCCAATAGATGATCTTCCACATGTTCCTGTTCAAATGCATCTACCAGGGAAGGCTCGTATTGCTGGATGACCGGCAGAATAGAATGATCTTCATGTGCCGCATGCTTATCAAAAACGTCCAGTACTTGTGTTACTTTTTCCAGGGCCAGTTCAGCTTCTTCTATATTACCAAAGCTGGTTTGCTGCAGGGTCAATGCAGTATCGTATAGCAAAGCCCGGAGAGCTTTGTGTATCTGGTTGAAAATATTGTAACGCATAAGATATAAGTTTAAGGGAGGTCAATTAATTTAATGATTCAAATCTCCATCTTATAACAGCGCAGGTCAAGAGAGCCTTGGATGAATTGAATATTGAAGTGATTGAATTGTAAAAAAAGAGGGACTCAAAAATAAGTCCCTCGTGATTGCTAACACCTGCTGTGCTTATGACGCTTGCCTGTATACAAATCCTTCGAGTACCACACTGGTAACACCGTTTGCCTTTTCAACCCGCATGGAAGTAGGATAATATCCTGCTTTTTTAAACTTAGAAGGCACGGGAAAATTTCTTTGAAAAGAAGAGTTGTTATCTAAAAATAATTTGGTGATCATGGGCTCATAAAAAGTAACATTGCCATTATAAGATCCATACAGGAATGTTTGGGTGAAAGTGCCGCCGTTTATTTCCGGGGTACTTACATCGATCCAGTGTGTTCCCATCTGTGGCACACCACCGGGTGTCGGCACATATAATCCCGGGAGAACATCGGGCATATATCCTGCGGCTGGAAAATTAAGAAACCCGGTATTATTTACTTCATAGGGTGGGATCGCCTTTCTTTCTGTTTCATCCGTCATATAAAAATGAAAATCAAAATGCGGTAAGTCGTAAACACCTGCGGGTTCATGTCCATTAGGGTTCCAGTCGAGCAATGCATGCAGGAAAGGTGTGACGGAAACTTTAGGATGGAAAACGAGTGACAGGCCATTGGCATGGTTATGACCTCCATTGTGTTCGCCTCCGGGGTCAAGGCTATTCATCGCAGCATCATCAATGGAAATTGCAATACGGGTTGGTTTGTTCTCATCATCAATCTGCACCCAGGTCCAGGCTTTGCCATGCTGGAACTGATAAACGGGTCCTTTGAAAATGCCACCGTTTTCATTTTTGTCTTTGGTACAGGATACTAGGGTTAATACGGCTACTGCTACGAGTAAGAAATTTTTTTTCATCATGGTTGGTTTATTGATTAATGTATTTAATAGCTCAAATATCTCCTGCGCCTCTAATACTTTCTATTACACGTTGTATGAACTGTCGTAACTCCTGTATGGGAACTTTGCTCTATTAATTAACTGCATACAATTGGTACCCGTTTTATTGCAATTCATCTGTATAGCCGGCAACTCATCCCGGCAAAAACCCAATTTGAGCCGTCATTGTTTATATTTGAAGAATACATTAACACCTGCGTTGAAAAAATACGGGCTGCATATTTTTTCGTTTCTTCTATTCTTTTTGCCCGCTGCCGCACAGCAGGCCAAAAAATATTCTTTTACCCATTACGGTGTTGCCCAGGGACTGGGTTCGAATGAGGTGGCGACTTCAATACAGGATGCAGAAGGTTATATATGGGTAGGTACTACCAACGGCTTACAACGATTCGATGGCAATCGCTTTCAAACGTTCCGGCATGAAAAAGGAAACCGGGCATCATTGCCTGCTAATTATGTGATGCATTTAATGATCGATAAGAAAAAAAACCTTTGGGTGCATACAGCTGGCGATAGGATTGGCATTTTCAATACCAGGGATTTCACTTTTCATGAAGCAGCGATCAGGCCTTCCAACCCGGAGTGGATAAAGGAGGCTAAGGGAATAGTACAGGATGAAGAAGGAAATATTATACTATTGATCGCTAACTATGAGCTGCTGACCTATAATGAAAAAACGAATGAGTTTTCCCCGGAGCATAATTTTATTTCTTCTCCACCGGGTTGGAAAGTGGTAGGTATTTTTCACTTACCCGGCACTCCAAAATATATCCTCAGTTCAAAGTTGGGAATGGCTATCTATAACCGGCAAACAAAACAACTTAGCTATACAGGACATAATGCAGGAAAAGAAAAACTGATAGATGAATTTGGTGCATTGAGTACACCTGTAGGTTTTCTGTTGGATCAACAGGGTCGCTTATGGTTTGATAATTGGGATGGGATACCTGCACTGTATTGCTATGACCTGAAAAAAAATGAAGTGGTGTTGAACAAGCATCGCCTTTTGCCGCTGGTGCAGGCATATCATGAACTGGGAGGCTTACTACAGCAAAAGGATGGAACTATCTGGATAAAGGGATTGGGAATACTGGCTCAATACCGGGAAAAAGAAAAACAATTTCAACTGGTATATAATGGATATGAAAACGAGCAAAGCATTTCTTTTACCAGGATAAATGATTTTTTTGAAGACAGAGAACAAAATATCTGGGTTGCCACCAATAATAATGGTTTGTACCGCTTTAATCCCGGTTCGCAGTTTTTTACCAATATCCGGCAGGTCAACCGGCAAAGCAATAAACCGGGTGATGGGAGTGTGATGTCTTTTGTTGTAACCAGACAGGGAACCTTATTGACCGGTACTTGGGGAGATGGTATATATCATTACGACCGGAATTTTAATGTGCTGCCACTTAATATCCATGGGTTTGGTGAAAAAGGAACACCATCAGTGTGGGGTATGTTTGCATCGAAAGATAGTAATACCATCTGGCTGGCTGCACAGCCAGGTTTATATAAAATAGATCAATCAAAGAGAACACAAACTTTTTACAATCCTGAACTGATAAAGGATTTAACCGTGCGGCAGGCAGCGGAAGATAAGTTGGGCAACCTGTGGATAGGTACTCATGGCCGTGGTCTTTTTAAATGGAACAAAGAAAAAGGGAAATTGAATTTTGATGCAGGTGTTTCTGCATTTACCAAAGTGCCGGTAACACATATACTGAAAATTGTTATCGATCGCCGTGATTATGTATGGATATGTACATCCGCTAACGGCGTTTATGTCATAGATCCGGACACGGATAAAATATTGTTGCATTTTGGAACGAATGAATCCCCTGAAAGAAAACTGTTGTGGGATGGTGTTGTCAACATTGTGGAGTATGATGATTCTACTATCGCTATAGCTGCCAATGGTATTCATTTATACAATACCCGTACAAAAGAAATTACCAAAACGATCCCGATACCTGAATCCATTGCGGGTAATATGGCTTCGATGGAAAAGGACAGGCAGGGTTATCTCTGGGTATCCATGACAAGCGGGATATGCAGGGTGAATCCGAAGAACGGGATATTTATTCATTTTGACAGGGTGGATGGAATCAGTAATGATTATTTTATTACAGCGGCTTCTGCGGCGCTCCCCGATGGGAGATTGGTATTTGGAGCCGATAACCAACTGGTTGCTTTTGATCCATCCAATATACAGATCAATAATCCAGCTCCGGATATAAGCATCACTGGTTTTAAGCTTATGAATAAATCATTGCTTGTTGACTCATTGCTCGGGCAAAACAGAATAGAGCTGGCTCCGGAGGATAATTCCATTGCGATCGAATTTTCGGGACTTAGTTATAATGGCACTTATATTATTAAATATAAATTAGATGAGCTGGACAAAGATTGGGTCAGGGCCGACAAGAGTAATACAGCCGTCTATTCCTATTTGCCTCCGGGCACTTTTACCTTCCTGGTAAGAAGTGAAGATGCAGAAGGCAATGCATCAAAGAATGTAACAAAGATGATCATCAGGGTGAGACCACCTTTCTGGCGAACATGGTGGTTTCTCGGGCTTGTGATATTTGCTGCCACCGTTGTTCTCTTTTGGTTAGATAAATTGCGGATGCAGAAAATAAGAGGCTTGGAAAGTGTAAGAACCCGTATCGCCACCAGCCTTACTGAAGATATGAGCAGCTCCTTATCTAATATCAATATCTCCAGCGAGCTGGCGAAAACAAAAATTGATATAGATACACATCGTACCAAAGAATATATAGGTCAGATCAGTGAAACGAGTAATCGTATGGTGCAGGCGATGTATGATATGGTATGGAGTATAGATCCCAAGAATGATACGATGGCAGATACCATTGACCGGATGAAAAGTTTTTGTACAGAAATAGAAAACACCTACCCCATCAGTATTAATTTTGATGTAGACAAACCGGTGAACCGGCTGCAACTGGATATGGAGCATCGCTACGAGATACTTTGCATTTATAAAGAAGCTGTGACGAATGCCGCCAAATATTCAGATGGGCGGTATATAAAAGTGAGCCTTCGTTATAATAAGTCACGTTTGCTGATGATCATTATGGATGATGGCAAAGGATTTTTGATGACGGATGCAACGATGCTGGGCCGGGGTATCAGTGATATGCGCCGGCGGGCAGCAGGTATCAATGCCATTTTTTATATTGAATCAGAGATCAATACAGGAACAATAGTGAAGGTAGAAATGCCGGTGTGATTATAATACCAGTTACAGTTTAATCTCTTCCGCATGCTGATCAAAAAACTTATACTCGGTCAGATGACAATTAGTGTCCTGCACTAATTTTGTTTTTTGACCAAACTTCTTATTCCATTTTGCCATCCTGGTAGACCAGGGCCAGCCTTTGGTTAAGTAAGCATACATGATCGGGTGAACAACTAATGTAAGACCGGCATTCTTATGCGTAATCAGGTAACTGAGGTTCTTTTCGATCTCATCCTCTAATAATAAGGTAGAAGAAATTTTTCCTGTGCCATTGCAACTGGGGCAAAGCTCCTGTGTATTGATATTCATCTCGGGCTTCATCCGTTGGCGGGTGATCTGCATCAACCCAAACTTGGAAATAGGCAATACAGCATGCTTGGCCCTGTCCGGCGCCATAAACTCTTCCATCTTCTCCATCAACTTCCGTTTGTTTTCCGGAAATTTCATATCAATGAAATCCACTACGATAATACCACCGAGGTCACGCAGGCGGAGCTGGCGGGCTACTTCTTCACCAGCCTCCAGGTTTGTTTCCAATGCGTTTTGCTCCTGGTTATTACTTACACTTTTATAACCGCTGTTAATATCAATTACATGCAGTGCTTCAGTATGTTCAATGATAAGGTAAGCGCCACTGTTCAGGTTAACGGTTTTGCCAAAAGATGATTTGACCTGTTTAGTAATGCCAAATGAATCAAATAATGTAGAACCATTCTGGTAAAAAGAAACGATATCAGCTTTTTCCGGTGCAATACGCTGAATGTATGTTTTGGTATCAGCAAAGATCGTTTTATCATTGACTACGATCTTATTGAAATCTTCGTTCAACAGATCCCTGAGCATACTCGTGGTCTTTGTTTGCTCACTTAATATTTTAGCCGGAGCTACAGCCCCTTTCAGGTTATGTTGAATACTCTTCCACATTTCCACCAATGCAGAAAGGTCTTCATGCAGTTCTGCCGTATTTTTTCCTTCAGCGGCAGTACGTACAATGACCCCAAAATTTTTTGGCTTGATGGCTTCTACTATTTTCTGTAACCGCTTTCTTTCTTCAGAGGAGTGGATCTTTCTTGAAACGGCTACGATATCATTAAAAGGAGTGACAACCACAAACCGCCCGGGCAAAGAAATTTCGCAGCTTAGTCTTGGTCCTTTAGCTGCAATGGGTTCTTTTAAGATCTGCACTAAAATATTGGGCTTGCCACCCAATACTTCATTGATCTTGCCGGTCTTTACGATCTCGGGCTCAATGGTGAACTTACCAAAATCAAGACCCTGTTCACTCTTGTCGTTCATACACATGCCAGTGAACTTCAGTAATGATTTGGCATAGGGACTCAGGTCGGTATAGTGAAGAAAGGCGTCTTTCTCAAATCCAACATCCACAAAAGCAGCATTCAATCCCGGGATAAGTTTTTTTACTTTTCCGAGATAAAGATCGCCTACGGCAAAACGGGCATCGCTTTTTTCGCTATGCAGTTCCACCAGTTTCTTGTCTTCCAGCAGGGCTATTTCAACTCCCTGTGGGGCGGCATTAATAATAAGTTCTTTGTTCATTACAGCTTACATAAATGAATCACCATTGTGCTGCTGTGTAAACACCGGATGCCAGGTACCGTACTGAATGCGGAAATGTAACCTGTAAAGTAATGTCTGAAGCAAATTTGGTGAGGGTGCAAACTTGTACGGCAAACAAACCGGTTAACTGAATTATCATCCCGATCTCTTTATCGGGATGATAAGTTCGTTACAGAAAAGAAATTACTTGTTTCTTTTCTTATGACGGTTCTTTCTCAGTCTTTTTTTACGCTTGTGCGTCGCAATTTTATGACGCTTCCTTTTTTTACCACAAGGCATACTCAAATAATTTTTAAATTCTTGTTTATAATACGTTTCCTGATTTCACAGAATAATTCAATAGCTATTTTTTCAACACGTTAATTCTTTTTTCTATCTCCAATCTTGCTTCCGGCCGGCTGACATATTTCAAACTTACCTGGTACCAGTCTACGGCCGCAGCTTTATCACCTGTTCTTTCATATACATCTGCCAGCATTAAGATGGCTTCCAGGTTATCGGGTTCCAGCCTCGTTACAATTTTTAAGCGATCTGCCGCTTTATCATACTGTCCCGAGATTATTGCCCCTTTTGCCAATGTTATATGAGCAAAAGTGTTGGTACTGTCTTTATTAATCACTTCCCTGATCTTATTAATGCCTTCCATCGGAGCGGCAGAAATATTTCCAAACAGGTAGCAGGCACCCAACCCCACTTTTGAAGAATCATTGTCAGGGTTTATCTTTAACGCCCTTTCAAACAAATCTTTAGCCTGCATCGCTTTCCATCTCACCATATGAGGGTCGCTATTTTGCTGCAGGTTCTCCAAAAATAAGTGGGCAGCAAAGGTGAGGGATTTTTCCGAATATTCCAATCTGGCTAATTCAGCTTTATACCAGGCATAAGGTTCAAAAATACGGGCCGAATCCCCCCAGAATCTGGCTAATTGCTCATACACTTTAAGCTGCTGATTTTTTACATCACCCCGGGAAATAGAGTTTTCCAGTGTGTTGATCCTCATTACCTGTTCGGTGGAAAGTTGTTTTTTAGCCAATGCCAGGATAGAATCAATGGACATATCCTCCTCCGTGCCATGAGCATGACCATCATCAGCACTATGCTGGGTTTCAGTAACAGTAATTGTTTTTGCAGGTGGGGTGGTACGGCCAAACCGGTAAATCGCTAAAACAAGTATGATAGCAAAGGCGATAGTGAGCCACTGAGGTTTCTTCAAGTTAAAAATTTCAGTTGGCAAAGGTACCTTAAAGCCAATGATAATTGGACGATAATTTGAAGCTTTTAGAAAATAAGGAAGTGAAAGCCGGAAATGATAGTATTATGCATCATCACCCGGACCCGGATCAGGCTTGAGTTCTTTCAATTTTTTTACCTCAGCCACAAACTCTTTGGCGGGTTTAAAAGCAGGGATATAGTGTTCAGGGATATGAACAGCAATATTCTTTTTAATATTGCGACCGATCTTGGCAGCTCTTTTCTTGGTAATAAAACTCCCAAAGCCACGGATATAGATGTTTTCGCCTGCGGCCAGGGTATCTTTTACTTCCTTGAACATGGTTTCAAGCGTTACTAATACGTCAACTTTGGGTATCCCTGTTTTTTCAGAAATCTGGTTAACGAGATCGGCTTTTCTCATTGTTGCTGGTTTTTGTGGTTTTCCCTATTGTTTCAAAAACTAATTTATGACAAAATTATATGATTGTCAACAGGATAGGGATAAAATTTTTCACACAAACATTTGCGGCACCCCAAAATAGGAGATATTTATTGCAATTATGACCCATTCAACCCCAGTATGAAGACAGTTTATCCAGCAGCACCAAAAATAAAATTCGCTTTTGTTTTACTTAAATGGAACAAGGAAAAGAATAACCGGCCAATGCCGTGGAAAGGAGAAAAAGATCCTTATAAAATTTGGTTGAGTGAGATCATCCTGCAACAGACAAGGGTAGATCAGGGGCTTAAATACTACAACAACTTCATTAAAACATTTCCGGATGTCCATAAGCTTGCTAAAGCTCCCGATGATAAGATTTTCAAATTGTGGGAAGGCCTCGGATATTATACAAGATGCCGTAACCTGATCGCCACGGCAAGATTTATTTCGAAAGATCTCAATGGAGTATTTCCTCAAACATACGATGATATTAAAGCTTTGAAAGGTATCGGTCCTTATACCGCTGCGGCCATCAGTTCTTTTGCCTTTAATTTACCGTATGCAGTGGTTGATGGAAATGTGTTCAGGGTTTTGGCCCGGGTATTTGGAATTGAAAAACCCATTGATTCTACGGAAGGCAAAAAGTTTTTTACTGCATTGGCAGAGGAGTTATTAGATAAGAAGCAGCCGGGTATCTATAACCAGGCTATTATGGACTTTGGCGCCGTAGTTTGTAAACCTGTTGCACCAGCTTGTTCTGCATGTGTATTTCAAAAACATTGTATTGCTTTTTTATCCGGTACGATAAATAGTTTGCCGGTAAAAGAAAAAAAGATCAGCATCAGGAAACGTTGGTTTTTTTATATGGTGCTGGAGTATAAAAATGAAATAGCCATACGGCAACGGATAGAAAAAGATATCTGGCAACAATTGTTTGAATTTCCCCTGATTGAAGCAGATGAGGAGCAATCGCAAAAAAGTTTATTACTAACAGCCGAACAAAAACAGTGGTTGGAAAAGAAAAATGTTGGAGAAATTATTTCTTCCCCATTATTCAGGCAACAACTTTCGCACCAGTTGATTGCAGGTCAGTTTATAAAAATAGAACTGAAGCAAAAATCAAAACAACCTAATGATTGGATATGGGTGAAAAAAGAGAAGCTGGCAAAGTATGCCTTTCCGAAATTTATTAATCAATTTCTACTGGAAAAATCAATAGTACCAGGTTTGTTCTGAAAATATTTTCGCAGCAGGGTAAGTATTTTTTTGTTGTTTACCCCTAAAAAATTCTAACTTTAAAGAGCATTAGGGCCTTGATGAATTATTAACCGTAAAGAGAAAGCGTATGAGAGGCGTAAATCGAGTAATGCTCATTGGCAACCTGGGGAAAGATCCCGATGTACAATTCCTGGAAGGGAATATTGGAGTAGCTAAATTTCCACTGGCTACCACAGAAACTTTCAAAGACAGAACCGGCAAATTGGTATCTCAAACTGAGTGGCACACCGTAGTGCTATGGAGAGGTTTGGCAGAACTGGCCCAGAAATACTTACATAAAAGCAGCCTGGTGTATATTGAAGGCAGGTTAAGAACCCGCAGTTGGGAAGATAAAGATGGCAACCGAAAGTTTGCTACTGAAGTAGTGGGTGATAATCTTATTATGCTCGATAAAAGAGCCGATAGCGCCAACAGTCATCCACCCGGCGAAGGCGGTATAGAAGGAATGGGTGGCTCGGATGCTCCGATGGGTGACCCTTCTGAAAGTCTGCCGTTCTAACAAAAAATGAAAAGCATATTTTTGCGCAGCGATCAGCAGGCGGGGTATTGATTATCTGCCTGTGTGACTTGTCCCGCTACAGTCGGGATTCATTTTCAAACCAAAAACCCTTGCATTGGATAGTCACCCGGTCATTGTTTTCCTGGATCATTGCTTTTCTTTTACAATGCTGGTCGTCAACACCCAGGCTACAGTACTTCTTTTTGTATTATTAGGAACGCTGTTGTTGCTCACCTTTGGTATCTCCGGTGCTGAAGTGGCTTTATTCTCTCTTAATAATAAAGACATCAATGTGCTGAAAACAAAACAGCACCCTGCGGCTAAAAGAATTACCAGCTTGCTGGAAGAACCCAAAGAAGTGTATGCTTCTTTGTTAATTGCAGGAACGTTTATCAATATCTGTATCATTATACTTTCCAATTACCTGATCAACCAGTTTATTGATTTTGGCATTTCACATTTATGGCTTACAACCTTAATCAAAGCCTTAGTGATTGCTTTTGTTCTTGTCTTTTTTGGAAGACTGCTGCCAAAGGTTTGGGCTACGCAGAGTAATTTACGGTTTGCTTACGACTGGTCTTTTGTAATAGAAGCTTTACACCTGGTGCTACGCCGTATCAGTCGTGGGATAGTTTCACTGGCAGATGGTATTGGAAAAAAATTGGGTGCCAATAAATCACAAGCTATCAGTATACAGGAGCTGGATGATGCTATCGATATTAAAACAGATGAAGAAGCATCTCCCGAAGAAAAGAATATCATGAAGGGCATTGTCAAGTTTGGAAATATTTCGGTGAAACAGATTATGCGGAGCCGGTTGGATGTAAACGGCATTGAGTACGACACATCGTTTGGTGATCTTATCAAAAAAGTAGAAGAACTTCATTACTCCAGGCTGCCGGTGTATAAAAAAAGTCTTGATGATATAGCGGGTATCATCAATACAAAAGATATTATTGCTTTTTTAAATGAATCTGAAGCGTTTGACTGGCATGCATTGATGCGGCAACCTTATTTTGTGCCCGAAGCAAAGGCGATCGAAGATCTATTGAGGGATTTTCAGCAAAAGCGGATACACTTTGCCATTGTAGTGGATGAATTTGGAGGTACAAGTGGTATTGTAACGATGGAAGATATTTTAGAAGAAGTAATAGGAGATATCAGGGATGAGTTTGATGAAGAAGAAAGCGGAAACCAGCGCCTGGATAATAATAATTATTTATTTGAGGGCAAGACCATGATCCATGATATGTGTAAGACAATGCGCTTACCGATGGATACGTTTGATGAAATAAGAGATGAAAGTGAATCATTGGCCGGGTTGGTGCTGGAACTGGCCGGTGAATTTCCTGCTCCTAACTCAGTTATCAGTTCCGGTGATTTTGATTTTACAATAATGGAAACGGAAAACAATCGTATCAAACTGGTGAAGGTTACCATCAATACAAAAGAGTAATAAGCAATACGTATTCATGAAAAATTTGATCATATTCCTATTTATTGTTTCTGGTTTTATGTTTTCCGGTTGCAATAGCACGTATACATTCAAAAAGAAAGGGTACTTCAAAATAGAACTTCCTCAAAAACACTATCGTTTATTCGACCAACCGGGTTATCCTTATTCATTCGAATATCCTGTATATGCCAACGTGGTAAAGGATTCTACTTTTTTTGGGGATGCCACGGAGAACCCCTGGTGGATCAATATCGATGTGCCTCAGCTTGCCGGTCGCATTTATATCAGCTATAAAGAAATAGGAACAAAGAGTAAGTTTGATTCCCTGGTCAACGATGCTTATAAAATGGTGTATCGGAAGCATACTGATATTTCTACCGGCATTATTGATAGCGCTATTACAACTGCCAGTGGCGTAGAAGGAATGTATTTTTCATTAGGAGGTAACACTGCAACAGCCAACCAGTTTTTTCTTACTGATAGTACCCGGCATTTTCTCCGCGGTGCTTTATATTTTAATGCAGCACCAAATGAAGATTCATTAGGAGTAGTAAATGATTTTTTAAAGCAAGACTTGTATCACCTCATCAATACGTTGAAATGGAAATAAAGATCCCGGCACATACTATTTTGTAAGTATTGCCGGGATTGAGCAGCATTACGGATTCTTACTGCTCTTTTATTTCAGCCTTCTTTTTTTCAACTTTTACGGGTTCTTCCGCTTTCATTTCTACTACCTGGAACTCTCTGAGCGGAGCCCTGCTGAACTCACGGTAATCCAATTTCTTCTTCTTTGTTTTTTTTACCGGCTGCTTCTCTTTCGAAGAAACGGAGACAGCAACCGATTCTCCTTTCTTTGTTTCAATCTCAGCCGATATTTTTTTACTTTCCATAATACCGGCCCTTTCATCAGTCACGGGTAATTTTTTTTCTTCTACAACCGGGGCCTCCATTTTTGCCGGCTCATACATTTCTTTGAATTCTTTGCGATGATTGGTTTGGTTGTAGTCAACAAACCCGTAAATGCTGGCGCCGAGCATTAAGGTGATCCCAACGTACAAGATAGATTTCATGTGTTTACTATTTAAGTGGTTTAAGAAATTTGAGTTGTTCTGGTCTTCACGGGTTTCGATTTCGCCGGTTATGTTATGAATGAGTTTAGATATCGTTTACTTTTCCGGTAAATGATCCATTCTGCAAACAGCATATTGCCAATCACACTTATCCAGAGCGATAGTTCATAATTTTCCAGGTGATCCCAATCGAGGAGATAAAAAATAATATGGTATACCCGGAAAGTAACGGCTGTCATCGCCATAGCATAGCTGCGCATCATCCATATCTTATGCGCCAGCACATTCTTTTTATGAATAGTAGTGAATCCATATAAAGTGGTAATGAACCACCACGTAGCCATAAAGAGGAATAAGGCTCTTTCCCAAAAGCTTCCTTTGGCAAAAAAAGACATATAAAGACCCGTCGGCGCTCCCAGGAACAAAACAACAAACACATATATTTTGCCGGAGATACGATGGATCCATTTTGTTTTTTTCAAAACATACCTGGAGAATTGTACTAATGCTGTAGCTATACAAAGAGCGCCGGCAGCGATATGGATATAGAAACAGGTATTATAAAAATTACTTTTGAATAAAAAGCTTCTTTCTTCAATAAAATCAAAGTCTTTGCTAAAGGAAAAATAAGGAAGGGTATTATAAATTAGGAGTAAACTGAAACCGGCTACAGGAATCCAGAAAAGCATTTGAAAGAAGACCCGCGCCGATCGTTGGAGGATGATCATTCGGGAATTGTGCATACAGTGTGGTTTGATAAACGAGATGCCCTGCCAAAATCTTCTCCACACTTTGACGCTGTTAGATGTTTGTTAAAGGAAAAATGACCAGATCTGGATAACCAGCCTGCTACGATTTCCCGATGGTCTATCGGCCTGGGGCGAAGGCTAATTCCTGTTCTGGTTTGGCGGGATATAAAGACTGATCATCACTCATTTTTCCGACAGGGTAGGACAGGAGAAGAGGAAGCAAAGCTTACCTTTGCCCCAAATTGAAAACAGCTTGATCGTAATCGACAATATATTGGTAAGTGAAGATGTGGTGGACAAGCAATTTGTTTGTGATCTTGGTAAATGCAAAGGCGGTTGTTGTGAGGATGGCGCAGCAGGGGCACCGCTGGAAAAGGGAGAATTAAAGATCATTAAGGATGTGTACGAAAAGGTAAGACCCTACCTTACAAAGGATAGCATTGCTGAGGTAGAAAAGAAAGGCTACTATGTTTATGATAAGGAATTTGAATGGGTAACTCCTACACTGGATAATGACAATGAGATATGTGTGTATGGAGTAAGGGGAGAAAAAGGAATTATTATGTGTGCCTTTGAGCAAGCTTATAATGACAAGGTGATTCCCTGGAAAAAACCAATCAGTTGTCACCTTTATCCTATCACTACTAAAAAGGGAAAGCATGGCGAGTATGAAAGAGTGAATTATGAACCCCGCGAACAAATGTGTAGTCCCGCCTGTGCTCTGGGTGAAAAATTAAAAGTACCCGTTTACCAGTTTTTAAAAGAGCCATTGGTAAGAAAGTATGGTGAAGAATTTTATAATGCATTAGATACAATAGCCAAAGGAGAATGGGAAGAAATTGATCCGATAGATATCGGAATTAACGAACAACCTGAATGACTTGTATTCATTTTAATAATACCCGGTTACAATGAAAGAAATGTCTGTCGATTTTATTGAAAAAAGTATTGAGAAAGCCGCCGACCTGGATCACCGGCGTAAAATCAATTTCAATATTGGTAAATACAATGCGGTAGTGCCGCAGGGTAAAGAACAGTTTGCCGATGTGCACCTGGCCCGTGAAAGAGCCAAGAATATTAAATGGAGAGCTATTGGAACGTTGGACAAACAGTTAGAAGATTTTGAATTGAACATTACCAGGCGGGGCGCTAAAGTGATTTGGGCCGAAGATGCGCAACAGGCATTGGAAGCCGTGCAGAAAATTTGCGAAGAAAAAAATTGCAAGACATTGGTGAAGAGTAAAAGCATGGTGACCGAAGAAATTCATCTCAATGATTTTTTAGAAAAGAATGGTATTGAAAGTATTGAAACGGACCTGGGTGAATACATTCAGCAGCTGGACAATGAACCGCCGTATCACATTGTTACACCTGCCATGCATAAGAGCAAAGAAGATATTGCGAAACTTTTTGCAGACAAATTGGGCACTGATCCTAACCTGACTCCGGAACAACTGACCTTAGTAGCCCGGGATATATTAAGGGAAAAATACAGGCTGGCAGAAGTAGGAGTAACGGGAGCCAATTTCATTATTTCAGATATTGGCGGCATAGCAGTAACAGAAAATGAAGGTAACGGGCGATTGAGTTGTTCGATGCCCAAAACACATATTGTGATTACAGGGATTGAAAAAGTAATCCCATCTATGCATGACCTTGCACTGTTCTGGCCTTTGCTGGCTACCTATGGCACAGGTCAGCGCATCACTTCTTATAATACCATTGTAACAGGTCCGCGGCAACAAGGCGAAACAGATGGTCCCGATGAAATGTATGTGATCTTATTAGACAATGGCCGAACAAATATTCTTGCCAACGAAAAACAAAGAGAGAGCTTGTATTGTATTCGTTGCGGAGCTTGTTTAAATGCATGCCCGGTTTATAAAAATATCGGTGGTCATACTTATGCTTCCACGTACAGCGGACCAATCGGTGCTGTGATCACACCTAACCTGAAACAATTGGGTGAATGGAAACACCTGAGTCATGCTTCTTCCTTGTGTGGCAATTGCACCGAAGTATGTGCGGTGAAAATAAACCTGCATGAATTGCTACTAGAGAACCGGCATGAAGCGGCAGAAGAAGGATTTGCACCCTTTGCAGAAAAAATGGCGTGGAAGATATGGAAGATGGCAATGCTTCGGCGGGGATGGATGAATATGGCCAATGGGAACATGAAAGGAAGACTGATCAATTCCATTGCTTCATCCTGGACAAAGCACCGGGGTAAATTGGATTTCCCTAAAAAATCGTTCAACGAGCAGTGGAAGCAGAAATATGGTAATAGATAGTATATTATTATAACTGAAAGCCGGCGAATTAAACCGCCGGCTTTTTCATTTATATTTAGTCGTAAAAATATTCAGATACTCTTGTGCTTTTATATACTCCTACTATAACACCCCGGCTTGAATACATTTCAGGATTTATCGCTAAAGAAATTGCCGGTGAAAGAATGCGGCTTACCGATGATATCGAAGTGTTTAAAAATTTCAGCGGTGTTAAGATCAATTACTCTCAGCAAAGAGTTATTCCGGATGAACTTTGGATCAAACCTCACACTCTTCTATTCGAAAAAAACATTTATCCTCAAGCCTTGAAATGCATGGAGGTAAATAGAAATAAAGCATTTTTTATAACTGATGGCGATTATCCGTTTGACATTTTTGCTGCCAGCTTTTATTTATTAAGCCGTTATGAAGAATACCTTCCGCATCAAAAAGATATGTACGACCGGTATGCTCATGAAAATTCACTGGCTTTTAAACAAGGGTTTTTAAACCTGCCCCTGGTAAATATATGGCTCGGGGAATTTAGAAAGACATTGCGGGAGAAATATGCAATGTTCAATGCGCAAAATTCTGTTTTCAGATTTATTCCTACGTATGATATTGACGAGGCTTATTCCTATAAATACAAAGGGGTACTAAGAACAGCAGGAGCTATTGTCAAAGCAGTATTAAAAGGACGATGGGAAAAATTAAGTGAAAGAAAAAAAGTGATTAGAGGATTGATGGCTGATCCATTTGATTCGTTTGAATGGATGGATCAATTACATGAAAAGTATAAGCTAAAGTCACGATATTTTTTCCTGGTTAGTAGCAAAACAGGGAAGTATGACAGGAATATTCTACCTGCTGAACCGGCTTTACAGCAATTGATCAAACGACATGCTGCTAAATATGAAACCGGTATTCATCCTTCGTGGCAAAGCGGTGATGATACTTCGCTGATGAATAAGGAAATTAAAATCCTTGGAAACATTACGGGCAAAAAAATCACTTCATCAAGACAGCATTTTATACGATTTACATTACCACAAACCTTTCGGATTCTCATTAATGCCGGCATTCAGGAAGATTTTTCGATGGGCTATGGCAGCATTAATGGATTCAGAGCTTCGGTAGCTTCACCTTTTTACTGGTATGACCTGGAGAAAGAAGAAACAACCAGCCTTCAATTGTATCCTTTTTGTTTTATGGAGGCCAACTCCTTTTTTGAACAAAAATATTCGTCGCAGCAAGCATTGGAAGAGGTGCGATATTATTATAAACAGGTAAAGATGGTGAACGGAACAATGATCACTCTCTGGCATAATACTTTCCTCGGAACCGATAAATTATTTACCGGGTGGAGAGAGGTTTATGAGCAATTCATCAATGAAGTAACGGCTTAGAAAATAATTTGCTGGGTAAAGAACAGAAAGATGAACGGAGCGTCGCAACAGACGATGCTAGCAGTAGTACCGCTGGTTACATAACCAATCATATACCTTCTGCTTCCGGTTGTTCCGGTGGTGGTATCGCTTTAAAAGCTTTATTAACGAGGTATACTCCCAATAAAGTAACCAATCCTCCTACCACCATAAAGATGCTGAGGCTTTCACTGAATAATAACCAACCTAACAGCACTGCTACCATTGGATTAATATAGGCATAAATAGAAGCTTGTTCTGTGGGTAAATGTTGCAATGCATATAAATAAGCAATGAATGCGATCAATGATCCAAAGCTCACGAGATAAGCAATAACGGCCCACGATTGCCAGGGTATGGCAGTAATAGAAATAGCCCTGCCGGTAGCAGAAGAAAAGGAATACAAAACAATTGAGCTTATAACCATTTGCAGCCCGAGACTGAAGTAGGGATTAAAATTCAACGCCTGTTTTTTGGTGTATAAGGTGGCGATAGCCCACGTCCACGTAGCAGTAACAGAAAGTAAAATGCCCCATCGGAATTGGGGATTTAGAAACGCATGTAAGTGATCGTAGAAAATTATACATACGCCACCAAAACCAAGTAATAAACCCAGGATTGCTTTTGAAGGAATTTTTTCTTTTGATGTAAATAAACCGATCACCACGATCCACAAAGGAAAGATAGCACCGATGATGGCACCCAGCCCTGCAGAGATCTGGTATTGCAATGCTAAAGTGCTGAGGCCATTGCTTATCATGAAATTTAAAAAGCTTAATACCAATATCGGGATCCATTCTTTGCCTTTGGGTAATGAGGCGCCTTTGAATAAAAAAAAGCTTACGTAACATAAGCCACCCAGAAACTGCCGGATAGCGGCCATTTGTAATGCATCGGGTATATGTTTTACTCCTTCCTTGGAAGCGATCCAGGTAGTGCCCCAGAAAAAGCAAACCAGTGCCAGTGCAAAAATGGCTTTACTCCTTGTTCCTTTTTTGTGGATGGTCAAAGGATTAAAGACCGATAATTTTTTTAAAGAATCAGCAGAGGACTGAACGATAGTTTTATGAAAATCAAAAATATTCATTAGTGTTTAAAATGCCGCATGCCGGTTATAACCATAGCGAGGTTATTTGCTTTACAATATTCGATCGAATCATTGTCTCTTATGGATCCTCCCGGCTGAATGAAGGCGGTGATTCCGGCTTCATGTCCCATCTTCACGCAATCATTAAAAGGAAAGAAAGCATCGCTGGCCATTACCGCACCCTTCAGATCGAAGTTAAATTGATTTGCTTTTTCTATAGCCTGGCGCAACGAATCAATACGGCTGGTTTGCCCGCAACCCTTTCCTATAAGTTGTTTATTTTTTACCAGGGCAATGGCATTACTTTTTAAATGTTTGCAGATAAAATTGGCGAAAGCCAGATCCTCTTTTTCTGCTGCACCCGAATCTCTCCCGCCCGCTTCTTTCCATTCCATATAGTTTCCTTCATCCACTCCCTGTATCAACACGCCATTCAATACAGATTTGTATTGTTCTTTGTTATGCAGTTGAACTTTTTGCTGTAATAAAATCCTGTTCTTTTTTGATTTAAGTATGCGTAATGCACCCTCATCAAAGGCGGGAGCGATCAATACTTCAAAGAAAATCTCATTAATAGCTTCAGCAGTTGCTTTATCAATCGTGCCGTTACTCACCAGTACACCGCCAAATGCACTTTCGGGATCACCTGCCAATGCTGCATCCCAACTTTCTTTTATTGTCGGTCGTTGCGCTACACCACAAACATTGGTGTGCTTGATAATTGCAAATACTGTGTTGTCGAATTCTTTTATAAGCTGTACAGCTGCATCAACATCCACCAGGTTATTGTATGAAAGCTCCTTGCCATTTAACTGATCAAAGATTTTTGAAAGATCACCATAAAAAACGCCGGATTGGTGAGGGTTTTCGCCATACCGCATGGCCTTGGGATTGGTAACAGACTCTAAAAAAAATAAGGCTTCGGAAGGATTGAAATATTTAGCGATGGCTACATCATAATGGGCTACCACTTCAAAGGCCCTGGCTGCAAAAGATTTTCTTTGTTCTAAAAAGGTTTCTCCCTTTTGTTCACGTAACAACGTTTCCAGTGCAGCATAATCTTTTTTGGCAGCTATTACCACCACATCTTTAAAATTTTTAGCAGCTCCCCTGATCATGGAAGGTCCGCCAATGTCAATTTTTTCAATGATGAGTTTTTCTTCGCTTGTTGTGGCTACTGTTTCCTCAAAAGGATAGAGATCAACGATGACCAGGTCAATTTCAGGAATATTGTATTGTTTCATTTCCTGTACATGCGTCGCATCATCTCTTTTTCCAAGTATACCACCAAAAACAGAAGGATGTAATGTTTTTACCCGGCCACCCAAAATAGAAGGATAGGTAGTAAGGTCTTCAACGGGTATACATTTTACACCGAGGTCTTCAATAAATGTTTGTGTGCCACCGGTTGAATAAATGGTGATACCGTTTTGGGAGAGCAGTTGAATAATATTTTCCAGCCCATCTTTATAAAAGACAGAAATAAGTGCAGATTGAATCTTCTTGTTCATCATTTGTGGTTGAATAATGATGCCATACCTGCAGGTATGGCATGTTCGTTAATGTGCGGCAAAGATAAGTTAACGGAGGTTCATCACAAAAGCGCCATCTGTCACTACATCATAATACGGAATATGCAGGCTATCGCAATCTTTTTTCCAGGAATTTACTTTCCAGGGTGATAAGGTTCCATCAAAGACCACCTGCTTAATTTCAAATGCTTTGGATAGTTTTGGGATATTAATTTTTGGGTTTTGTGAAATAATGAGAAGATCAATCGTTTGCATTGTGGGGGCAGTTGAATAAAAGACGGATTTGTTTAATAGTAAAATATGCTTCGATTTATAAGAAATAAAATTCTTGCAAATTGAAAGGTCTGTAATGTATTCAGCAGGTGAAAGTCGATAGCGGATTCTTGCCGGCTTCAGATGAAAATTGCGGGCAAAATCATCGACCTGTAAAGAAGAGTCGCCGATAAATATATAATCCTGTCCGTCAATAATATCAATAGCCTGCTTTTGGGGAATATTATAAACGATGAGCTTCTGTTGGCCGTTTGTATTAATGAGCGAATAAGTGCGGAGTGTAAAGAATATTAATAACACTGCCAGTACTGTGATAAAACCCTGTTTTGATTTTTCCATTAACCAAAAACTAGCGGCAGCTACAGCAATAATAATTAAAAATGCCTGCGTCACATTGATCTGCAGATTGTCCCATAGTGAGTGAGGAATTGCTTCTACTCTTTCTACACAGGTATTCATCAGCCATATCAACCAACTTACTATTTTACCAATAAATAATGCAAGTGTTGGAATAAATGAAATAACACATACTATTATTTCTCCTATAAGAATAATGCTTGAAAGAGGAACAGCAATGAAGTTGGTAATGAAAAAATAAACCGGGAACTGGTGGAAATGATAAATGCTGACCGGTACAGTTAATACCTGGGCTGCGAATGTTACGGCATTTAATTTCCAGAAAAAATCAATGATCTTATTTTTTGTATAGAACAAGTTGTAAATAGGGCGCATAAAAATCACGATGCTTAATACAGCAGTATAGGAAAGTTGAAATCCTACATCCCACAACCAGTAAGGATTAATGCATAGTAGTATGAATGCTGAAAATGCAAGTGTATTAAAAATGGAGGCTTTTTTGTCAATATTCTTCCCCAGCACAAGGCAGGAAAACATCACCGCAGAACGAAGCACTGACGGTTGGGCGCCGGCTAATAAAGTAAATAGCCATAGCCCGGTTATTACAAGAAGCGCATTTACCCATTTAGCTTCCCTGCTTCTTTGTAAAGGTTTAAAAAGCAGGAGAAGTAACCAATAGATCAGCCCCAGGTGAAGACCAGATATCGCAATGACATGTACCACACCTGTATTGGTATAAGATTGTACAAGTGTTTGATCAAGATCGTCCTTATAACCGATCAGTAACGCTTCTGCAAGGCCAAGTTCTTTATCACCAATTATATTTTTACGAAGACTGTTTAATACCCATTCACGGGAACTGTAGATAAACTTTCTTATAACGTTTTGCTTTTTTCCAGGAAGTAATTGAAAGTCTTCCGGCTTAAGATATACCTGGTGCGTAATGCCATTGAAAAGCGAATATCGCTTATAATCAAAGCCTCCGGGATTACCGGAGTTTTTGATCTCCTGTAATTTTTTTTTGAAAATAATCTGTGAGCCATACTGTAATGATCGCAATAGCGAAGAGTCTTTTTTAAAATAAAGAATGATCTTTCCTGTTGTGTTAATCAGTGAATCGTTTCGTTGCAGGAAGGAAACAGTCGCATTTGCTTTTATAGATTTTGTTTTTTCAACAAGGGGTTCATCAATGGTAACAAGAAGTGCATCTGTTTCTTTATATGCATTTCCAATCCAGCTTCTGTCATGTCGGATATCCTTCTGCCAGGTAAGCAAAGCGCCGATGCCTGCAAAAACAAAGCAGATCATTACTCCATTCAGAGAATTGAATGTATAACGTTTAAAAACGGGAATAAAAAAGAAAGCAGCAGAGAGAATAATCGCTATACTCAATATGATCCATAGCAATTGTAAGTTGATTTGCAAATGCCATTGCAAAATTATCCCTGCCATCAATGATAGAAGCAGGCGGATGAAGGGAGCTTTTTTCCAGAAGTATACAACGTGAACAGCCACGCTAAAAAGTTACGCTCCGGCTGTATCATGAACAATACTACTTTCCGGGTATGCGTTTACGAAAGCAATTTGTGCAGGTAAGCGATCTGCCCCAGGTGATAAATATTATGCTGGATCAATCCGTTTAGCAGGAAGCGGAAATTATAGTTACGGTAATCCACTTTTTCTTCCAGGAAGCTATCTTGTTTCGTATGTAACAATGCAATGATCTGCTGGTGTGCAGCAATAAATGCAGATAGGCCTTCTTCCCAACCATGGATCTGCGGGTCTATTTCCCGCCAATCAAGTTTTTCAAAAGCCTCCAGGTCATTGATCTTATCTCTTTCAATTCTTTTCAGGGTGAACTCAGCCCAGGTGAGTGAATGATAGAGTAATTCGATGAGTGAATGTGAATTCGAATTTGGTTTTGTATAAGCCAGCGATTCATCTATTTCACGCAGGATGGCGTACACGGAACGGCCAAACCAGGGTTCTCCATCTAAAGTGATTTCCAGGTTGCGGATGATAGACTGGATTTCATTATTCATGATAATTTCATTTTAGCAAAAATAAGGTCAGTTTAAACAGATAAGGTGAGCATATAATTCTGATTAGAAATAACGAATCGATTTACCATTATTCTCGACAAAAGGGAAGAGCAATTTCACCCTTATCACAACCATTTTTTTCACGTTTTTAGCTAACATTTTCACGGTATTTTTTAAATATTTACACCCTTATCGTTTGACAATCCTGTCGTTATAAATAAGCTTAATTTGTAATCACTTGATTAACTTTTGTTTGTATGACAAGAGGGCTTTATCGGAATTATAGCTTTAGGGTATTCACTTATTTCGCAAACACTAAAAAACTTAAGGCTATGTTCAAACTCACAAAAAAATCAGTAAAAGCAGGAAAATTGGTAGACACTGCACATGTTAACAGTGTAATCAGGAATTATAAAAAGGAAAGATGGGTTCATAATTCCAAACGATTGGGCAAAGAAGATTCACTAAGCGTTTGGTATAGCGTGGAAGAGCTGGAAGAGTTCCTGGCTAAGGCTAAAGAGCATGGTGGGGATGGTATCAAGATGTACTTTGGTGCTTATGATGAGCAGCATGCTCCTGATCCTTTATATACCGGACGACAAACTATTGTTCTTGTCGCAACAAAAGCGAAAGAAATAGATAATGGGACAGTCGATAAAGATGTTTATCTAAGTACAGCATATGGCAGTAACATATTGGCATATAACGCAGGCAAAATTTGTCCTCCTTATTGCAATAGCGGAGATGATTATGGAGGTATAGGAATTACAATAGTAGACAAAGGAAAAGAAGGGATGATAATAGCCTAAATAATTTTATCAGCTAAATACCTCCCTTTATGGGAGGTATTTTTTATATTTCATAAATTTAACTTCATAACCCAAAGAATGAATTTTTTCCCGGTCTACATATATTTTATTGCTCTTAGCTTCATAGTTAGCCTAACAGTTTATTCTTCTTCTAACAGGATTCATTCGTATTTAAAGATTTTCCCTCCTTTTTTATTGGCAACATTTATTGCAGAAGCAATTGGGTCTTATTTATGGTATCGGGGTGAAACTAATTTATTTATTTATAATTTTTTTACTACACTCGAATTTTGTTTCTATCTATGGTTTCTTGGTACAGTCATTTCAAATAAAAAGGTAAAGAAAACACTTATAGTAAGTATTTTCTTTTATTTCATTATTGCAATTATCAATATTTTCTTTATTCAAAAAATGAAGTCATTTCATTCCATTACATATGCTTTGGGATGTTTATTAATCGTTTCATTTTGTATTTATTATTTTTTAGAATTATTTAGACTTCCCAGATCAATTAATCTCAAAGCTAATCCTGTGTTTTGGATCTGTTCTGGATTACTATTCTTTTATTGTTGTGGATTTCCTCTTTATACCCTTATTAATTTCTATAAGAGTATCCCTAAGATTATTCTTGATAGCTTCGATGGAATTGTTACAATCTTAAATGTATTTTTATATTCTTTGTTCACGATAGCCTTTTTATGCAGGATAAAAACCCGGAAATATACTTTATTACCATTATAGGTATAATACTTGGATTACTTTTAGTTGGCTTTATTGTGGCAACTCTTTATTTATATCAAAGACGTCAACGAAGGCAGGAACAGGAAATGGAAAGGATGAAAGATATGTATGAAAAAGAGGCATTGCGTTCACAATTGGAAATACAGGAAAACACTTTTAAAGCCATAGCTCAGGAATTACATGATAATATTGGACAGATGCTTTCAGTAGTAAAACTGACACTTTCTATCCTGCCGATTGAGAAAGAACACACAGCATTTGAGCCAGTGCAAAACTCCAAAGAAATATTGAACAAGGCGATCATTGACCTGTCTAATCTTACCAAAAGCCTGCATACCGAACGGATTATGGATATTGGTCTTATTGAATCCATCCGGTTTGAATTATATTCCCTGCGAAGAGCCGGTATCCTGGAAGTCAAGTTTCATCCCCAGGGCGATGAAGTTTCTTTTGATGAGCAAAAATCAATTTTCCTGTTCCGCATTTTCCAGGAAGTTTTAAATAATACTATCAAACACGCTAAGGCAACTCTTATCATTGTCAACTTACACTATATGCCTGATTTTTTCATCATGGAAATCAAAGATAATGGCGCCGGTTTCAACCTTACAGAAAAAAGGGAAGTAACAAATTCCGGTAGCGGGGTTGGCTTAAGAAGCCTTTATAACCGGGCCAGTATCATAGGAGCGGAGTTGACGATTAATAGCGAACCGGGAGGTGGAACTATCGTGACTATAAAGTTACCTTTGCCTCAAGAATCATAAGGTATGGCAAAGACCAGCAGACGAACAACTGTCGCTATCGCTGACGATCATAGTTTATTAAGAAATGCATTAGCCAAGCTCATCAATACGTTTGATGGGTATTCTCTGGTTTTCGAAGCAGATAATGGGAAAGACCTGCGTAATAAAATAACAGAGCATGGCATTCCTGATATTGTAGTCTTAGATGTAAACATGCCTGAAATGGATGGATTTGAAACCACGCAGTGGCTGTATAAAAATTATCCCCAGATCAAGATACTTGCGTTATCCATGCTCAGTGATGAACGGACGATTATAAAAATGTTCCGCCTGGGAGCAAAAGGTTACCTGTTGAAAAATGCAGATCCGGAAGAATTAAAGGAAGCTCTCGATTCCCTGATCAATAAGAATGTGTATCTCTCTGAATACGTCTCCGGAAAGCTGGTAAGTGGCCTGCACCAGGATGCGGATCAACCAGAAAGACAAACGGTCTTGAATGAAAGAGAGAGAGAGTTTTTACGGTGGACCTGTTCAGAGTTATCGTATAAAGATATTGCAGAAAAAATGTTCGTAAGCCCGAGAACTGTTGATGATTACCGGCAATCCTTGTTTAATAAATTAAAAGTGCATAGCCGGGTAGGGCTGGTGATGTATGCGATAAAAAATGGGATCGTTGAAATATAAAAAGTGCAACGCCTTCCTATCACTTCACTAATAATAACTGCTATTCCTTTACAGTTTTGCTGACGGTCGGATATTATTTGCTCAAATACATACTCCGGTCTTTATACAATTGACGGAAATATGGATCTCTCAGGTCTTTAATAAAGCGGATCGCTTCGCCCGTGCTTTTCATTTCAGGTCCCAGTTCTTTATTGACACCCGGAAATTTATTGAAACTGAACACCGGTTCCTTAATGGCAAAGCCAGTCAGTTTTTTCTCGTAAGTAAAATCTTTCAACTTGTTTACCCCCATCATTATTTTGGTGGCAATATTTAAATAAGGGATCTGGTATGCTTTTGCAATGAACGGAGTTGTCCGGGAAGCCCTTGGGTTAGCTTCGATCACATATACCTTGCCATCTTTTATTGCAAACTGGATATTGATAAGTCCCCGAATATTTAATTCCCTCGCAATTTTTTCAGCATACTCTTCCATGGTATGAACGATGAGCGGGGTTAAATTAAAAGCAGGTAGTACGGCATTACTATCACCGCTATGTATACCTGCCGGTTCAATATGCTCCATCACTCCCATTACATGAAAGTCATCGCCGTCGAAAATGGCATCTATTTCTGCTTCCTGGCAGCGGTCGAGAAAATGATCAATTAATATTTTATTACCGGGAAGATGTTTTAATAAACTTACTACTGCTTTTTCCACTTCTTCATCATTCAAAACAATGCGCATTCGTTGTCCGCCCAATACATAAGATGGACGAACCAGCACAGGATAGCCGACTTTATGCGCAACGGTAATAGCTTCATCCACATTTTCTGCGGTGCCATATTGCGGGTAAGGGATATCTAATTCTTTTAGCCTGTCGCTGAACCGGCCACGATCTTCGGCAATATCCATACTGTCGTAGGAAGTGCCAATGATCTTAATTCCTTTTTCATGTAATTTCTCCGCCAGCTTCAAAGCCGTTTGTCCGCCTAATTGTACAATAACACCTTCCGGTTTTTCATGTTCAATGATTTCCCACAGGTGTTCCCAATACACTGGTTCGAAATAGAGTTTGTCTGCAATATCAAAATCGGTACTAACTGTTTCAGGATTGCAATTCACCATGATGGATTCAAAACCCGCTTCCCGGATGGCCAATAAACCATGCACACAGCAATAGTCAAATTCGATTCCCTGTCCAATCCGGTTAGGGCCTGAACCCAATACAATTATTTTCTTCTTGCCAGAAACCTTTGATTCGTTGGAATTGGCAGAACTCTCTCCAGAAAAGATCTGATGAGGTTTATTTTCAAACGTTGAATAGAAGTAAGGAGTTTTTGCTTCAAACTCTGCGCTGCAGGTATCCACCATTTTATAGACCCTGGTTATTCCAGCTTCCTTTCTTTTCTTATAAACATCTTCTTCATCACCATGCTCTGTAATACGGCTGATCTGTTCATCACTAAATCCATTCACTTTGGCTTCTCTCAATAATTCTATCGGTAAATTATCAAGATCATATTTTGCCATTTCTTTTTCCAGGTTACAGATCTTCTGAATTTCATACAGGAACCAACGGTCAATGCCATTAGTAGCTTTTGAAATGGTGCTCACAGAAATACCGGCCATCAGCGCATCTTTAATTCGAAAGATGCGATCCCATTTTGGTGTTTTAATATACTCCAGCAGTTCATCAGCATGCATCAGGCTTTTGCCATAATAGCCCAACCCCACTGCATTATTTTCCAAACTCTGGCAGGCTTTCTGAACAGCTTCGGTAAAACATCTGCCTATCGCCATTACTTCACCAACGCTTTTCATTTGCAAACCAAGCGTATCATTAGCACCTTTGAATTTGTCGAAATTCCATCTTGGTATCTTAACGATCACATAATCGAGTGCCGGTTCAAAATAAGCCGAAGTAGTTTTAGTGATCTGGTTTTCCAGTTCATCCAGGTTATAACCAATGGCTAATTTAGCAGCGATCTTTGCAATAGGATAGCCTGTTGCTTTACTCGCCAAAGCGGATGAGCGGCTTACCCTCGGGTTAATTTCAATCGCTATTATTTCTTCTGTATCGGGATTGAGTGCAAACTGTACATTACATCCACCGGCAAAATTTCCCAGGTCTCTCATCATTCGCACTGCTGTGTTTCTCATCAATTGCATAGCGGTATCGCTAAGTGTCATAGCCGGCGCTACTGTAATGGAGTCACCCGTGTGCACACCCATCGGATCAAAGTTCTCTACCGTGCAAATGATACAAACATTGTCAGCTGCATCTCTCAACAATTCCAGCTCAAACTCTTTCCAACCCAGTACCGCTTTTTCTACCAGCACTTCATGTATGGGTGATGCCTGCAAGCCACGGTTCAATGCTTCGTCCAGGTCTTCTTTATCGTGAACAAAGCCGCCGCCTGTTCCTCCCAATGTAAAAGAAGGCCGGATCACCAGCGGGAAGCCTATATCCTGCGCAAATTCTTTTCCTTCTAAAAAGGAGTTAGCGGTTTTTGCAGTGGCCACCGGCACTCCCAATGCGATCATCCATTGCCTGAATTTTTCACGATCTTCTGCTTTATCAATGGCTTTGATATCAACACCTATCAATCTTACACCATATTTTTCCCAGATGCCGAGGTCTTCTGCTTCCTTGGCGAGGTTCAATGCAGTTTGACCACCCATAGTAGGTAATACAGCATCGATCTTATTTTCTTCCAGTATCGTTTCAATACTTTCTACAGTGAGCGGAAGCAAATAAACCTTATCTGCCATCATCGGATCGGTCATGATAGTGGCAGGGTTACTATTGATAAGGTAAACTTTGATACCTTCTTCCTGGAGGCTGCGGGCAGCTTGTGTGCCGGAGTAGTCAAACTCACAGGCTTGTCCAATAATAATAGGGCCCGAACCGATGATCAGGACAGATTGAATAGAATTATCTTTTGGCATTTTTGCTTTAGGTATGCCTCCTTTTTGGAGGGGTTGGGGAGGTTAAATTTCCGATAGCTATCGGGACGCAAAAGTAAGGGAATAGAAGGGTTTTGGACTCCCTTCCGGTTATTTTTTTTGTTCAGCTCACATCGGCTTTAGTGGTTGAGGCTTTTCAATTTTCCGGTAAGAAAGAGTATAGATATCGTCGTAGATATTTTTCTTTTGTTCAATAGCTGTTTGGACTTCTTTTTTCAGTTGCTCTGAATTTTTAAAACCTTTACGGGCCAACGGCGAGAAGTTGTCAGTGATTGTTTTGACTGTCATGGTATCATGCCGGACGGCGAAAGCTGAAATATAAAAAATGGTCTGCGTCTTTACTTCAGGTTGTTTACTCTTCCGGGTATTGGTAGATACCAGTACAATGCTACTTTCCAGGTTCATGAACAACTGATCGTTGATGCGGGAAGTAAACCCGGTGAAATAAGCGGTGTCTGGTAAAACCATATCTCCTTTAACCGCTTTGCCATATCGTGTGATGGCATAAAGTGAATCGGTCTTCCTGGTAATTTCTAATGCTTCAATACCAAAATAATCGCTGCCATCTTTGATAATGCCATACCAGTAGCCCAGTAAACTGCTGTCCACAGGTTCTACTGGTGCTGGCTCTAATGCCAGGGGCGCCTCGTAAGGACATGCATAAAGCAGCACAACAACAGGTAATATCAGTAAAAGCCGTTTCATAACAGTTAAGAGAAGGCGAGAAGATACGAATATTGACGATAAAGCAAATATCTTAAAAGGAGTAGTTTATTATTATGCCGGTATTTATAAATAAAGTTGATTAGTAAAATATATTTATATACGACCTCACCAGGATTTCATTCTCTTTTAATGAATTACTTTTTGAGAAAGGCTTAAGCTTTTAGGGAGTAAATTTGCCTTTTATAAAGTATTGTAAACGATATTCCTGTTGATGAAGAGGACTCTTATATTATTACTGGTAGCTATCACTGCTGCAAAAACGATTGCCCAAACGCCTCCAAAAAATAATTATCCCAAAGGATATTTCAGAAACCCCCTGGCCCTGCCATTGGAAATAGTGGCAAATATGGGAGAGCTTCGGCCCAATCACTGGCACATGGGATTGGATATAAGAACGGATCAAAAAGAAAATCAGCCGGTGTATGCGGCCGCTGAAGGTTTTATTTCACATATCGGCATACGTCCCCAGAGTTTCGGAAGATTTATTGTCATTGATCATCCCAATGGTCTTTCAACGCTGTATGCACACCTGAACGATTTTTTTCCTGAATTGGAACAATATGTAACGCAGGAACAATACAAAAAAGAAAGCTGGGCCATTGAGTTAGATTTTTCAAAAAAGCAATTTCCGGTAACGAAGGGGCAGTTTATTGCTTTAAGTGGTAATACAGGTGGCTCACAGGGTCCGCATGTTCACTTTGAAATTTTTGATACCAAAACAACAAAGCGGTTGAATCCATTGCTATTTGATTTTCCCTTAAAAGACGAAGTAACACCAAGCCTCGTAAAACTGGCGTTATACGATCGCAGTAAATCGGTATACGAACAAACACCGCAATTTTTTCCGTTGAAAAATACAGACAGCGGTTACATCATACCCAAACTACCCTTGTTAAAAACCGGTTTGAATAAAATTAGTTTTGGTATCCAGGCTTATGACAGGACCAGCGGCTCTGCTAATGCCGACGGCGTATATTCAGCCAAACTAATAGTAGATGAAGTGCCGCAGATCATGTTTGTGATCGATAGTATTGACTATGACCAAACTACCTATATGAATGCGCAGATCGATTATAAATACAGGAGTAATGGCGGACCTTTCGTACAACATCTTTCCCGACTGCCGGGTGATCATGGCGGAGTATATCATCCCATCAATGCGGATGGTGTTATTTTTTTAACAGATACAACTATTCATACAGTAACCATTGATGTGAGGGATGCGTATAACAATATTTCAAAATTGAATTTCCTTGTTCAATACAACGATAGCCTGGCTAAACAAGCGGTAAGAGCAACACAAAACTATTTTGCGCCCAACGAAGTAAATGTGATGGAGAAACCCGATTTTGAAGTGTATCTGCCTGAAGGCTGTTTGTATGATACGGTTCCGGTAGTATATTATCGAAGCAACACTTCTTCTGCGTATGCAGTTTCATTGGCACACCAGTTGAATGATCCTTCGGTGCCGGTGCATAATGAATTAACCGTAAGGATCAAACCCAATAAAAATATTCCTGGTGAATGGAAGGATAAACTAGTGATTCAAAGAAGCGGGAGAGGAAACAGTGTAAAAAAAGCAGCAATACAACAGGACTGGTTGGCAGCAGGTTTTGGTGATTTTGGCACTTTCCAGGCTTTCGCAGATATAGCAGCTCCGGGTATTAATTCATTGGGACGGGGAGACACTATCAACCTGAGTGCGGCAAGTCGTATTTTATTTACACCTACTGATAATTTTGCTGTTAAAAGTTTTCGGGCTGAATTGAATGGACAATGGTTGCGATTTACCAATGACAAAAGCCGCAACTGGATCTATGTGTTTGATGAGCGATGCCCGTTTGGTGTGCATGAGTTAAAAGTGAGTGTGCAAGACCTGGTTGGCAATACCACGACAAAAACATGGTGGTTTAAACGGGGACCCTATACTCCACCAAAGAAAAAAGCGGTGAAGAAGAAAAGCAGTAGTAAAAAGAAAATCACAACACAAAAAACTTCCACAAAAAAGAAACGGTAACATGGTAACACTTAAAGAAGGTGATAAAGCTCCCTTATTCACTGGCATGGACCAGGACGGTAAAAAAATTTCTTTAGCCGAGTATAAAGGGAAAAAACTTGTTCTGTATTTCTATTCAGAAGCAGGATCTCCCACCTGCACAATTGAATCCTGCAACCTGCGGGATAATTATGGGTTGCTGAAGAAAAATGGTTTTGAAGTTGTGGGAGTAAGTCCTGATGATGCAGCGAAACAAAAAAAATTTGAAATAAAATATAAACTTCCTTTTCCGCTGGTAGCGGATACAGAAAATAAAATAACGGCTGCTTATGGTGTAAGGGATATGAAAAAACTATTTGGTCGGGAATATATGGGCATACTCCGCACCACCTTTGTACTGGATGAAAAGGGAATTATCCGAAAAATTTTTACAAAACCAAAGAACAAAGCACATGCTGAAGAGATACTGAAAGCATACGCAACAGTATAGACCTACTTACTTATTGTTCTCCAATAACAAGACCCTGGAATAACCGGGGTTTTTATTTTTCAATACCGTAATGTAAGAATTGGTGACCTGTTCTCCCCATATTCGGTGATAGCTAAGATTAGCTGCAAAAAAGAAATTTGCGGCTCATTTATTAGGTGGAAATAAGAACCTGGTGATGATAAATGATTTTTTGTATGACAAACCAAGGGCAACTAAATAATAATAGTATAGAGCGTTGTTTTTAGTGATCGCCCCGCTTCGGGCCAGCGGCTTTTGTTTGTATTAAACAAGAAAACTCTTTCGTAAATTTTCATCATGAATTACAGCCTGCAAAGGATATGGGTCGTCGGAGCCTTGTCATTATCTCTGCTTGCTGCGGAGGCTCAACAGCCTGTTTTATATTTTAACCGGCTGAGCCAGGCCAATGGCCTTTCCAATAATAAGGTAAACTGTATACTCCAGGATAAAAGAGGTTTTACCTGGATTGGTACGGATGATGGATTGAACCGGTATGATGGTAATAATTTTATTGTTTTTAAGAATATTCCCGGTCAATCATCCTCGGTTTCTGGTAATACGATCACGGATCTGCATGAAGATAAAGATGGTTTGTTATGGATTGCTACTACTGACGGAGGTATTACCCGTTACGATTACCAGCTTTCGCCGGATAAACAATTTCGTCAATATAAACATCATCCGGGTGATAAGAAAAGTATACCCGTAAATATTGTTAATGCTCTAAAAGAAGACAATACAGGTAAACTATGGCTGGCTACCAGCGGTGCCGGTGTTATTGGTTTTGATAAAGACAAAGAAAATTTTATTCAGCTTCATTATAGTGGAAACTGGACGATAAATGATATATGTTTTGATAAAAGAGGATTGATCTGGGCGGGTAAGGAAGGCGGCAGCATGTTAAAAGTAAATCCAGCAACATTGCAATGGGAGCTGGATGAAAAATACAGCAATTTGTATGTCTCGTTACCCCATGTAGTAGTTACACGGTTATTTAAGGATAGCAAACAAAATATCTGGTTTGGTTCATGGGATAAAGCCGTTTATCGGTATAACAATAGTTCTAATACAGAAGAAAGTTTTACAAATCAAAAGACACACCCGTTTTCTTTTGGTATGGATGAGCCGCTTGCATTTAATGAAGATAAACAGGGTCGTATATGGATCGGGGGAAAGTATTTTGGTTTGTATGTTCATGATCCTGCCAGCGGTCATTTTTATAATTACCGGTATGATCCTTCAAAGGAAGGAGCGTTGAGTGATAATAAAGTGAACTGTATTTTTATTGATCCGTCGGGTATGGTATGGTTGGGAACAAACAGGGGTATCAGTATTTGTAATACTGCCAGGCAACAATTTGTACAACAGTTTCTGCCATTGATCAATTCTCAGGATGCAAAGCCAATAGTGATCTATGATTTCCTTAAACGGGATGATGGTGCTTTATGGATAGGTACTAATAAAGGTATTTATATCAAATCACGACAAGGAAACTATCTCTATAAAAAAGTTACATACAAAGGAACGGAGCTAAGCGTTACCCGGTTTTATAAAGATCCGGATGGCTCCTTTTATGTTGGAACAGATTATACATTGTTCAGGTACGATGAAAAGACAGGCGCTGTTTCTCCATTGCCCAATACAGATAAAGACCAGGTAATGGCAAAGCTTATAGAATCGAGGATCGTTTCTATAACAAAAGATACACTGGATGGCCACCCGGTATTATGGACCGCTCCTTATGGGCATTTTTTTACGTATTATGATCTTACAGAGCAACGTTGGGTTTCCAGGAGGGATAGTGTAAAAAAAATTCTAAACCGGTATAATGTCACCGATAACCTGATCAGGAAGATTATAAAATGTGGTGATGGCAGGATCTGGTTTGCTAATGCAAAGACCGGCCTGGTAAGATTGAATAAGCATACCCGGGGTAATACGATGTTTATAAACAATCCTGTTCAAAAAAACAGTATCAGTAACAACAATGTATATGATATTATTGAAGACAATAAAGGTAATTTATGGGTAAGCACCTATGGAGGAGGGCTGAATTATCTTGACACTAAAACGCATCAATTTGAACACTTTAGTTCAATCAATAATTTACTGGAAGGATTGGCAACAGACAAAAACGGGAACGTATGGTGTATAAGTAATGGTGGGTTGCAAAAATTTGATCCCCGTACAAAAACCTTTTCTTATTTTGATTTGCCTGATGTTGATAAGTCCGGTGGAGTGAGAGGGTATCCCTATAAGGACACTGATGGGACAATGTATGTAGCCGGGCCGGGTTACTATTTTGCATTTGACCCGGAAGAAATTATTGAAGACATAAAGCAACCAGAAGTCTTTTTTACTGATTTCAGCATTTTTAATAAATCATTTGCACAGCTACTTTCCGGCCACCAGATAGCATTGAAGTATAACCAGAATTTTTTTACTTTTCATTTTGCAGCTCCTTTTTATACAGCCTCAGCGCCGGTACAATACTCTTATATGCTGGAAGGGGTTGATAAAGATTGGATCAATGCCGGCACCTCCTTACCTCAGGCACATTATACCAACCTGGGCAGCGGCGAATACACCTTTAAAGTAAGAGCTACTACCACGCCGGGAACATGGAGCGAAAAGATCACTTCAATAGGCATACGCATCATTCCTCCTTTCTGGACACGGGGGTGGTTTTTTACTTTACTGGCACTGTTGATCACAGCTATTATTTATTTCATTTACCGCTATCGTATCAATGAACTATTAAAACGACAGGCTATTCGAAATAAAATTGCACAGGATCTTCATGATAATGTCGGGTCTACATTGAGCAGCATCTCCATCTATAGCCAGGTAGCAAAAATATATAAGGCAAAGGACCGCCAGGAAGACCTGCAAAACACCCTCGAAAAGATCAGCAGCACTTCTGGTGAAATGATCTCGGAGATGAATGATATCGTATGGGCCATTAATCCACGCAACGATAATATGGATACGATACTGCAACGGATGGAATCGTTTGCAAAACCATTACTGGCATCCAAAGAAATTCAATTTCATTTAGCTTACCCGGATTCCCTGAAAACCATAAACCTGGGAATGACAAAAAGAAAAAATTTTTACCTCATTTTTAAAGAAGCAATAAATAACACTATCAAATATTCTGAAGCAAGAAACCTGTGGGTGAAGATTGATCAGCGGCATCAGCTTCTCTTAGTGTCAATTAAGGATGATGGAAAGGGTTTTGATAGTTCAAAAGTGAAAGTGGATAGCATCAGCTCGATGGCCGGTAACGGATTGCATAATATGAAACGGAGAGCAGAAGAGATGAATGGTGAATATTCAATTGAAAGCAACCCTGGACAGGGCACACTGATTACCCTCCATTTTTCTATCCCCTGATTTGGGGATTGCAACCCGCAGCAATTACCAGAACTTTGTTAAAATACATGCATGGGTTTAAGGATTGCCATATTCGACGATAATAAAAATATCCGGGAAAGCATTGGGATGTTATTGCAGACAGAACCGGATTTTGAATTGGTAGGTTCTTTTTGTCATGTATTAGATTGTATAGATGATATTAAAGAAAGCAAGCCGGATATAATATTAATGGATATAGAGATGCCGGGTATGAACGGAATAGAAGCCGTTGTAAAGATAAAAAAAGACTTCCCACACATACAGATACTGATGCAGACTGTTTTTGAAGACGACGACAGGGTATTTGATTCCATTTGCGCCGGTGCATCAGGCTACCTGCTTAAAAATTTTCTCAACACAAAGCTGGTGGATGCGATCCGCGAACTTCAGTATGGCGGATCGCCTATGAGTCCTTCTATAGCAAGGAAAGTGCTGAATAAAATGCAATCTGTTTCTTCTGTTATAAGGCCCGAAGAGACACCCGACTATCATCTTACTGCCAGGGAAAAAGAAGTATTATCCTGTCTTGTTAATGGATTAAGTTATAAAATGATCGCAGCTGAATTGAGTATCAGTTATGAAACCGTTCGTTCGCATGTAAAGAAAATATATGAGAAACTGCATGTGGCTTCTTTAACGGAAGTAGTTGCCAAAGCGATCAACCAGCGGATAGTATAATGCATTTCTTCCTTGTAGCAGGTGCATTAGCAAACAGCTTCCGTTTATTTTTACTTCAACTCTTATCACCGGTATCTCCCCGGTTTGAGTGATATGTTCTCCATCATTTGGTTATTTTCTCCATCACTGCTGTAAAAGATATTTGCTGTATCGTTAACCATTAAACTTTAGTATATGAAAAGCAGGATTGTTCTATGCCTGGTGATATTGGCTTGCAGCCATATTAATTCTTTTGCACAGCTGGAAGATACGAAACAGGATCAGTTGGTATTTAAACTGCCAGCATACATTGAGTATAAACTGCATAAAATCAAACTTCCAAACGGAGTACAACTTCAATATGCAGAGCAGGGTGATGCCGGGGGTATCCCGGTAATATTCCTGCACGGTATTACAGATTCCTGGCATTCGTTTGAATCTGTGTTGCCCTATTTGCCTTCAAACATTCATGCGTTTGCCCTGTCACAAAGAGGCCATGGAGATTCTGACCGTCCTCTTAGCGGTTATCGTCCAAAGGACTTTGCCGACGATGTTGCAGCATTTATCAGGATGCAGCATCTCAAATCAGTTTTTATTGTAGGTCATTCTATGGGTGGAGTGATTGCACAAAAGTTTGTATTGGATTATCCGCAACTTGTCAATGGAGTGGTAATTATAGGTTCTGATGCTTCTTTTAAAGACAATCCCGGGATTCCTGAATTTTACCAGGAAGTAGTAAAACTGGAAGGTGCGATAAACAAAGAATTTATGCACGAATTTCAGAAAAGTACATTGGCAAAGCCAATTGATCCTGTGTACTATGATACACTGGTAGCTGAAGGATTGAAAGTGCCTGCCCGGGTTTTTAAGGCCGCATTTCAGGGATTGATGGAAGTTGATTACCTGGATGAACTTAAAAAAATAGATAAACCTGTTTTGATATTCTGGGGCGATAAGGATAGTTTTTGTTTCCGTACAGATCAGGAGATGTTAGTAAAAAAGATCAGAAACTCGCAGTTGATGATTTACCAGGGAACCGGACACGCATTGCATTGGGAAGAACCCCAAAAATTTACCGATGACCTGGTAAGTTTTATTAATAAAAAAATTATTGTTGACTGATTTAAAAACCAGGTATATGTATTTAAGATTTGTATTGATAGTGCTGCTGGCTATGCAGGCCTGCAGCAAAGAAAATGATATTCAAGAAAAATCCGCTGCTCAATTATTGACACAGCAGGAATGGATACTGTCGGGTTATGGATATGACCATAATACAAACGGTGTAATTGATGTATCTGAAGAAAGCATAGAGGATTGCGAGAAAGATAATACCTGTCGGTTTGAAACAGATGGAACAGGAAAACAATTTGATAATACGCTTACCTGTGGAAATGGACTTGCGGAACAACCATTTACCTGGAAGCTTATAAACAATGAATCGGAACTTGATTTTTCTTTTGGCATTGCCAGAATTCTCAGACTGGATGAGGATAAACTCATCATCACAGATAATAGTGGCGGGCAGGCTATCAAATTCATAACTGTCTTCAGGCATTAAAAAATTAAGAAGTAATAATTTATCAAAATGCAAAGACAGGCATCATGGCTTTGATTGTGCTTCCCGTAAGGTTTATTGTATAAGACTCTCTACTGCTGTTTTCATCCGTTTGCGTATGAGCCGGCTCCCGATTCTAATAACACTATGATTTAACCATATTATAAACAATTTTAAAAATCGTTATATGCCTACGCCACTAGAAATTTTGTTAGATCCTGTTTCATTGTCCATCTTAGGAATATACTTATTGCTGATACTTTGGGAAGCGCTTTTGCCGGCACGCCGCCTGCCATCCGTTCCATATTGGAAGGTAAAGGGAATTGTTTCTTTCTTTTTCTTTTTTTACCTGTCCACTTATCTGCCTTTACTATATGCGCAATGGCTTCCCACTTCACAATTGATCGGGCTGTCAACCATCAATCCGATAGTGGGAGGGATCATTGGAGTATTATTATACGAGTTCGGGATGTATGTCTGGCATAGGGTAATGCACAACAGTAATATTTTATGGAGAGTATTTCACCAGATGCACCATAGTGCTGAACGGGTAGACACTTACGGAGCGTTTTATTTCAGTCCTTTTGATATGATCGGCTGGACAATGCTGGGAACGGTTTGTTTTTCTTTTATTACAGGACTGCCGCCGCAATCCATCACAATCGTATTACTGGTTACGAACTTCTTCAGCATTTTTCAGCATGCAAATATTAAAACTCCCAGATGGATCGGCTACATCATTCAGCGACCCGAAAGCCATGCCGTACATCATGCAAAAGGGATTCATGCATATAATTATTCCGATTTGCCGCTCTTTGATATTTTATTCGGCACTTTTAAAAATCCTTCCACGTATGTTGAGGAAACAGGTTTTTACAAAGGAGCTTCGTCAAGGATAAAAGATATGTTGCTGTTCAGGGATATTCATAAACCTTAGTATAAATATGACCGGCATACCCGGATGTGATGAAAGAAAACACGGTTCAGGGCAATGTGCTGGCTAAATAATAGCAACTGTTTATACAGAAAAACATTAATCATTAAACCTAAAATTTATTGTATGAAAAAGATCGTGATCATCTTAACCCTGTTTATAAGTATGGCAGGACAACTCGTAATGGCAGCTGATGATGAGAAAGTAACCAGGGCAGCTCAAAAAGCTTTTGAAAAAGAATTTCCGGGGGCTTTATCCCCAAAATGGGAAAAACTGCAGGACACAGATACATACCTGGTACGCTTTGTTTACAATAGCGGGGGAATGATAGCCTACATCAATAATGATGGTGCTATGTTGGCCACAGCCCGGATTGTAGAAAAAGAAAATCTCCCTTTTCGTGTGAACGAAAAGATGGCCAGGAAATATCCCGGGTTCAGGATAAATAAAATAGAAGAACTAAGTACAGCAACTGACGTAAGTTATTTGCTGACTATTGAAAACATAAAAGAAAGGATCAGCTTGCAGGCCTATGGCAACGGTATTTTTTACCGGCTGAAAAAAGAAAAAATTAAATGAATGGACATCGCAGTTAAAATCAATAAAAATACCTGCTGTTTTTCAGCAGGCATTTTGTATATTTTACAATCGGTTGATTAATCATAACAGGCAACCACTGCCAATTATTTTTCGTTTAATCAGCGGCAAAACTACTTGTATGAAAAAAATAGTGCTATGTCTTTGTATGATCCGGGGTATCGCTGTGGCTGCTCAACAGGACTCTTTATTCAACAGCCCGGAGAAAGCGGAAGAAAAAAAACCGGTAACAATCTTTAATTCCCAGAAAGCGATCAATGCCAATACCACTGAAATGGTAGGCAAAGGGAAAATGGAATTCAAGGTGATGCATAATTTTGGCGACATAGGCGGGGATTTTGGTGGGATTAAGAATTTTTTTGGTTTTGATAATGCCACCGATGTCAAAATAGCGTTTGAAATAGGGTTGGGAAAAAAATTGGATCTGCTATTGGCCCGTGCAAGAGGAACTGATGGTGGCAGACAGCAAAAGTTATGGGAATTAGGATTAAAATATCTCTTGATGCAGCAATTGGAAAACGATCCATCCCACCCACTATCAGTAGCGCTTTTTGCAAACGCCGTGGTTGCTTCTGATAAAGCAGCAACAGTACCGAACCTGGATGACAGCTACAAAGATTTTTCTGACCGCTTAAGTAATACTTACCAGCTCATCATTGCAAAAAAAATAGGAAAAGTAAGTCTGCAATTAAATCCTACTGTGGTCACACGGGGGTATTCCATTTCGTATGATCAAAAAACATTTTTTGCTTTAGGTGGCGCTCTCCGGTTTCCATTAACAAGAAACATGAATTTTATTGTTGATTATTTTCATCCGTTTCGCAAACAGGCCACCAAAGATGCGTTTGCTGCACAATCAACACCTGTCAAATTTTATGATCCCCTGGGTGTTGGCTTTGAGATCATCACAGCCGGTCATATTTTTCACCTGAACTTTACTAACGCTACCGAACTACTGGAAAACCGTTTTATTCCCCGCACTACAACCAGTTGGGGCAAGGGCCAGTTTCGCTGGGGCTTTACGATTGCCAGGAAGTTTTCATTGTGGAGAGAAAAAAATAAATAGTTACCGGTTATATAACCCATTCCACTTCACCAAAATCAAACTCTTCATCCATTGAATGTGCTGCTATTAATTTACCATCCGGAGAAACACTTTTGATAGTGGCTTCAAATACCCGGTTGTCCTTTTTTAATTTTACCCGTTCATCTTTTTTATAAAGCACAGAAAGGTATTGCTGGTAAACACTATTGAATTCTCCTGCTATCAATTTTTTGAAATGATGATCGATACGCTGGCAAAGTTCTTTTGCCAGTTCAACTGTATTAAAATGTTTACCAGTGATCTGCTTTAAGGAAACAGGATTTTTTAAGACAGGTGAAAATAGGGTTTGATTGATATTGATTCCAATGCCGATCACTGCCCACTGCCATTGTCCTTTTGTTTTATTATTCTCCGCTTCTGCCAGTGCATCTGTTTTCGCCGGTGCAGAACCACCAATTACCGATTCTATTAAAATGCCTCCTGCCTTTCTGTCTTGCCAATAAAGATCGTTGGGCCATTTTATTTTTGTTTCATCCCCGGCATAATGAGCAAAAAATTCCTGCACCGCAATAGCTACACCGGCACTTAAATGAAATTGTTGAGTAAGCAGCAGTGGATGTGGTTTTGCTATTATACTCAGGATGATATTAGCTTCTTTTTCAGCATCCCAAACCCTGCCCCGCTGGCCTTTTCCGGCAAGTTGTTCATATGCAAAAAAAGCTTCACCATGCTGTGCCAAACCTGCATGTACCCGGGTAAGGGCATAGTTATTGGTACTTTCGACTGATTTCAGCTCAATAAATGGCGAGCCTAACGAGGTATGGACAGGTGGTTGTGGCAATTAATTGCTATTTTTGACAAAGTAAAACAGTTTCGGGTTTCGGGTTTATGTTTATTCTTGTGAGCCTTCACAAAATTCTGAACTCCAACCAAAAACAAAACTATAAACGAAAAACATTTTCATTATTGGAACAATTGGCATCACTCACCAACCGCAAAAAGAAAAGTGCAGTACGGTTAACGAGGAATTCAAAAATCATCAAAACCATCATTGCCGCTATTCAGGAAAAAAAAGGGGAGAATATTGTTTCCCTGGATCTGCGAAAGATCAACGAAGCTGTAGCTGATTTTTTCATCATCTGTGAGGTAGGAAACCAACCGCAGATAAGAGCTATAGCTGAAAATATAGAATACCAGGTTAATCATAAATGCGATGAGGATCCGTATCATCATGAAGGTTTCCAAAACCTGCAATGGGTGCTTATTGATTACGTAAACGTGGTGGTTCATGTGATGCTCGGAGAAAACCGGAAATTTTACAGGCTGGAAGAAATGTGGAGCGATGCCGACGTACAGGAACACAATGATTAATGTTAAATACTCAATCAACCGAACTTTTTGTTACAATAATTATTAATTAGCAGAAGCACCTATAAAAAAAATATGTCACAGGAATCAAACAATAACAATACTCCTCCGAGAATCGGGCCTAACCGTCCACCAGGTGATGATCCGAATGCGCCTAAGAAAGGTCCCCGTTTTAGCATTTATTGGGTATATGCCATCATATTTGCTGTTCTTATCGGTATCCAGCTCTTTAATCCTTTTTCTGCAAACATGAAGGAGATTGACCAGGATAGATTTTCCGAAATACTTAAGAATGGCGATGTTCAAAAATATGTGGTGATCAGTAACCGCAACAAGGTCAAGGTTACTTTAAAGGAAACAAGTATACCCGCTTATGAAAAAGAACTGAAAACGCCACCGAATGCTATCAGCGGAAAAGTGAATAAGGAAGGCCCCCATATGGTTTTCAGTATCGTATCCGGCGATTCTTTCCAGGATGATATGCGGAAATTTTATACAGACAACCCAACTGTAAAAAATGTGGGTACTGCCGGCAAGGAAAGCGATTGGTTTGGCGGTGTATTACAATTTTTATTACCTATCCTTCTATTTGTAGGTCTTTGGATATTATTGATGAGAAAGATGGGTGGCGGTGCCGGCGGTGGTGGTGGCCCGGGTGGTATTTTTAATATCGGCAAATCAAGGGCTACTCTTTTTGATAAAGGAACAAAGGTAAATATCACTTTTGCTGACGTAGCCGGATTGGATGAAGCGAAAGTAGAAGTGATGGAGATCGTTGAGTTTTTAAAGAACCCCAAAAAATATACAGCACTTGGAGGTAAGATACCTAAAGGAGCATTGCTGGTAGGCCCTCCCGGTACCGGTAAAACATTATTGGCAAAAGCCATGGCGGGTGAAGCGCAGGTTCCTTTCTTTAGCCTCAGTGGTTCCGATTTCGTAGAGATGTTTGTAGGTGTAGGCGCCAGCCGGGTAAGAGACCTGTTCAAGCAGGCAAGAGAAAAAGCGCCTTGTATCATCTTCATAGATGAAATTGATGCGATCGGTCGTGCAAGAGGAAAGAATGCCATGATGAGCAATGATGAAAGGGAAAGTACATTGAACCAGTTGCTGGTAGAAATGGATGGTTTTGGTACTGATACAGGGATCATCGTGTTAGCAGCTACTAACAGACCGGATGTATTGGATACAGCCTTACTTCGCCCGGGTCGTTTTGACCGGCAGATATCTATTGATAAACCAGACCTTGTTGGTCGTGAAGCGATCTTTAAAGTGCACCTGAAGCCTATCAAAATTTCTAAGAAACTGGATATTCATAAACTGGCGGAACAGACACCTGGTTTTGCCGGTGCTGATATTGCCAACGTATGTAATGAAGCTGCATTGATCGCTGCAAGAAAAGGTAAAGAAGCTGTAGAAATGGAAGACTTCCAGGATGCAGTAGACAGAGTGATCGGTGGATTAGAAAAAAAGAACAAGATCATTTCTCCCGACGAAAAAAAGATCATCGCTTATCACGAAGCCGGTCATGCTATTTGTGGCTGGTACCTGGAACATGCATATCCTTTACTGAAAGTAACCATCGTTCCCAGGGGAACTGCCGCTTTAGGTTATGCTCAATACACACCAAAAGAACAATATCTCTATAATACAGATCAATTGGGCGACCAGATATGTATGACATTGGGTGGAAGAGCCAGTGAAGATATTTTCTTTGGCAAAATTTCAACAGGTGCTCAAAATGACCTGCAGCAGATCACCCGCATCGCTTATGCGATGGTCACTGTATATGGCATGAATGATAAAATTGGTAATGTAAGTTTCTATGATCCTACGCAGGAAAATACATTTACAAAGCCATACTCCGAAGAAACATCGAAGATCATTGATCAGGAAGTAAGAAAGCTGATTGATGAAGCATATGAACGTACAAAGGCTTTATTAAAAGAAAGAAAAGCCGAAGTTGAAAAATTAGCGGAAGCACTTTTGGAAAGAGAGGTACTATTCCAAAGCGATGTAGAAACGCTGATCGGTAAAAGGCCTTACGAGGAAAAGAAATCATTGGGAGAAGATAAAAAGGAAGAACTGATACCGGAAAATACAGGTGAAATATCAGCAGGTGTTCCGCCGTATGACAGTGATGTTACTAACCGGGCATTGCCAAAATAAATAAGTATGGGTGCGTCCACAGCTAAAGAAAATGTTTTAAAAAAAATACGTCAGGCGTTGAGTCATTCAACGCCTCTTCCTTTTCCTGAAAGCGAAGGCAATACTTCTGTTTTTCATCCATCCAGGCAGGAAATGGAAGTGGAGTTTGCAGAGCAGTTCACAAAGCTACAGGGCCGGTTTGTTTTTTGTATTAACCAACAGGAGCTGGCTTTTCAATTGAATAGTCTTATCAAGAAACAGGACTGGAAAAAAGTGTACTGTGTGGAAGATAAACTGGTGGATGTAGTTGCTGAGCAGTTATCCGAGAGGCTGGTAAAAACAGACCTTGCCGATTGTGATGTTTCCATCACCGGATGCGAATGCCTGGTAGCAAGAACGGGAAGTATCGTGATGAGTGCCGGGCAAAAAAGTGGAAGAACAACAAGTGTATATGCTCCCATTCATATCTGTATTGCCTTTACAAGCCAGTTGCTGTATGATCTGAAAGATGCATTGCAGGGAGTGAAAGATAAATATGGCAATAATCTTCCTTCATTAATCACTTTTGCTACCGGCCCCAGCCGCACAGCAGATATTGAAAAAACATTGGTAGTAGGGGTGCATGGACCCAAAGAAGTTTATTTGTTTCTTGTCGAATCCTGATTTCCCTTTTGCTTTAGTAATTTTAGAGTATGACTGATTCAGGTATATACCAGTTATTTGTTTACGGCTCCCTGCGTAGCGGCTTTCATCACCAGATGTTTGAATACATCAGCCGCTTCTTCACGTTCGTTGGCGACGCAAAAGTGCGGGGCAAATTATTTGATATGGGAGAATACTCCGCCGGCGTTCCTGTTACGGATGAATCTTTTATTGTTGGTGAACTATATTCCATCAAAAATATTTCTGAATTTTCCTGGGCGATGGGCCAGTTAGATGACTATGAGGGAATAAATGCAGAGCCAGGCGAAGTCCAATTGTATCGTCGTGAGCTTGCTGAAGTTTTTGTTAACGATACAACCACCCGGGCCTGGATCTATTGGTTTAACGGAGAGGTGAGCGGAAGGCCAATGATTGAATCAGGTGATCTCTTAAAATACATGGAACAAAAAAAACCGGTTAAATAAGAATTATAATTCAGCAGCCCTGTCTAATTGGCTCTATTCAATGCAAGTTTCCACTTTCAAAAATATCTATTTCCTTTCCGACTTTCATCTCGGTGCACCCGACTATGCCAGCAGCCTTGAAAGAGAAAAGATCATCGTGCAATTTTTGGAGGAAATAAAAAACAAGGCGGCTGAAATATTCCTGGTCGGGGATATGTTTGATTTCTGGTATGAATACAGACAGGTGGTTCCAAAAGGATATGTTCGTTTATTAGGTAAACTGGCAGAGTTATCAGACGCAGGTATACCAATGCATTTTTTTGTAGGCAACCATGATATGTGGATGCGGGATTATTTTCAAAAAGAATTGAACATCCCTGTTTATTATGAACCGCAGGAATTTGAAAGAAACGGGAAAAAGTTTTTGATTGGTCATGGTGATGGATTGGGTCCCGGTGATCATGGATATAAGCGGTTAAAAAAAATATTCAGAAATCCTGTCTGCAAATTTCTCTTTGGCATATTACCACCCGTAGCTGGCATGGGTCTCGCCAATTATCTTAGCCGCAGAAGCAGGGCTCAAACAGGAGCCACAGAGGAAGTTTTCCTGGGTGAGGATAAGGAATGGCTCGTTATTTACTGTAAGGATATACTAAACAAAAAAAAGATTGATTTTTTTGTGTTTGGGCATAGACACCTTCCCATTGATTATCGTCTCAATGAGGCTAGCCGTTATATCAACCTGGGCGATTGGATACGCTATTACACGTATGCAGTATTTGATGGTAACAACATGACATTAAAATCATACAGGGATAAAGACGATAAGATCATCAGCAATAAATGAAAAAACTGTTCACCATATTATTTTTGTTCACTGTATTGAGCAGTACCATCCGGGCACAGGCAGATACTTCTTTTAAATTACTTAGGACGATCAGTGGTGATATTGTTGATTTCACCGTTGACAACCTGGATAATATTTATATTCTCAATAGCCGCAACCAGTTAAAGAAACTCAATGCCAATGGTGATTCCGTAGCGATATTCAATGATGTAAAAAAATTCGGACAGGCTTCACTGATCGATGTTTCCAATCCTTTAAAAGTGCTACTCTATTATAAAGACTTTACTACCATTGTTGCTCTCGACCGGTTTCTCAACGTGGTGAATACAATTGATCTGCGGAGGCAAAACATCTTCCAGGCAAAAGCTATTGCCCAGTCGTATGATAACAGGGTGTGGGTGTACGATGAACTGGAGAATAAACTAAAGAAAGTGGATGAAGATGGAAAAATATTACAGGAAACGCCGGATTTTCGCCAGCTATTTTCACAAGCTCCTGTTCCTCAAAAAATATTCGACCAGGACCAGTATGTTTATCTCTATGATTCTGCACAGGCTATTTTTGTGTTTGATTATTACGGCGCTTTAAAGAATAAAATACTGATCAGCCATTGGCAAAATTTTAAAGTAGCAGGTAAATATATTTTCGGATCTAACGCTGATATTCTTCATCGTTATGAGATCAGCAGTTTCCGGCTTGATGAATGGAAAATGCCGGAAGAGATATCAAAGAGCCGGTCGTTCAATTTTTCTTCCTCCCGGTTATATGCATTAAAAAAAGATAAGATCGAAGTGTATGCTTACGAATAAATAAAGCATACTGTTTATTCAATAATTTTACAGCATGAATGATTTTTTGGAACAGGTCTGGTTGGATAATCCCGTAAAGAATTACCTGGCCGTTGGTGCTGTTATTCTTTTTGTGTTACTATTAAAACGATTTATCTCCCGCTACTTTGCCGGGCTTTTATTTACGTTGGTTCACCGGATATGGAAGGATGTTGATAAAAGATCATTCATTAACCTGGTGGTAAAACCCCTTGGTTTTTTCCTCCTGATACTGGTGTCCATCATTTCACTGCACAGGCTTAATTTTCCTGAAGAGCTGAATGCAGAAGTTTACAAATACACCGTAAAAGAGATCGTTCATTCCCTGGCTACGCTTGTCCTTGTCGTTTCTTTTATCGGTTTGTTATTACGTATCATTGATTTCGTTGCCCTGATACTGGAGAAAAGAGCCAACCTCACCCCCGATCAATCCGATAACCAGCTTATTATTTTCTTTAAAGATTTTTTCAAAGTCATCTTTGTCATCATTGGTATTATGCTGGTGATCAAATTCGCTTTTAATCAAAACATCGGCACACTGCTTACAGGCCTTAGTATCGTGGGAGCCGCCATTGCATTAGCGTTGCGGGAAAGTCTTGAGAACCTGATCGCTTCTTTCATTATCTTTTTTGATAAACCTTTTACTACCGGCGATATGGTGAAAGTGCAGAACGTAACCGGTTCCGTTGAAAAGATAGGATTGAGAAGTACAAGAATAAGGACAGATCAGAAAACCTATGTTTCTGTACCTAATAAGCAGATGGTAGATAGTATACTCGATAATCTATCCTTGCGGACACAACGAAAAGGCGATCTGAAATTAGAAACAGGTGTGCAGACCCCTGTTGCCAAATTGGAAGAATTAGTGAAGGGTATCCGGAAAATAACGGATCGCAAAGAAATAGAAGAAGCCAATGTTTATTTAACTGAAATAACGAGCCAGGCCGCTGTAGTCGTGTTAGATTATTATACAGCGCCCATTACCCTGAAAGAGTTTAATGAAATAAGACAGGAGATCAATTTGCAAAGCCTGCAATTGCTGGAAGAATTGGAAATCGAAATTGCAGGCGCCAATAGAGAAATTCGTATTATTAAAGATCAGCCCTGATCATTTTGTAAACGCAGCATTGATGATCTCACCGAATTCTTTATCCCATTGACCTGTTTTACCATATTCTACCACACGACCTAATTCTTTCCCGTTTTTCATTACCATCAGGGTAGGCACATTTTTAATGTCTAATGCTTCGGTTAAATGGCTCAGGGTTTTTTTACTGCGGTCTACACCGATCAGTGATATTTTATCTTTAGAAAAATTCGCTGCATCGAGCAACGAATAAAAACGGGGAATAATAAAATGAGAATCTTCGCACCAGGTACCCATAAAAGCGATGATCTGTATCGAGTCGCCATATTGTTTCAGTGCTGCTAAAGCCACCGCATTGGGGGTATAAGTTTTTTGCCCCTGCGCATACCATTTAAAGCTGGTATCATTTTCCAATGCTTCTCTTGAAATAATGCCTTTGAACGTTTTTTCGCCTTTTCTCTCTGTAAGGACTTCAAACTGGTTTTGGGCAAACAGGTGGTTGTCCGACAATAACAGGATTACAATGATTGGTACAAATTTCCGCATGGTGTTAATTAAATAGATGGCAAAAGTAAAAGGGTGCAGGCAATTGATGAAACGGGGGTTGTTAAAGTTGCATGGAAGAAGGCCGCAGCAAGTCGTCCTGCTCACATATTCGCTTTCAGCTCCAGTAAAAAAGCTTTGATCTTCTGTAAGGATTGTATCATCGCAAATTTTTCTTCTGCCTTCTTATTATTTTTCAGGTATTCTTTTGCTCCTTCAATGGTGAACTTTCTGCGACGGAGCAGATCGTAGATCATTACGAGGTTTTTGATATCCACCGGGCGAAAAAAACGATCACCTTTCCGGTTCTTGCGGGGTTGCAATATATCAAATTCCGTTTCCCAGTAACGGATCAGCGATTGATTTTCCCTGAACATGAGGGCCACTTCACCGATAGCGTAGTATTGTTTTTTAAATAATATTTCATCCTCTGGTATCTGGATCAGGTCAGCCTTGATATCAATTTCTTTCAGGGAGCGGCGGCCACGGGTAGATTTTGTTTTTTCTTTCTTTATATCCACCACTGCTTCTTCTACCTCAGGTGTTTCATTCACTTCCGTAGCTGCTGTCACCACTGGTGTTGCAGCAACTTCAGCAGGCGCCTCCGTTGAAAAATCAAAAGTAATTTGTGAAAGCTGTTTGCTCATAATCGCATGATAAAGATACGGATGATGTTTGGGAGGGAAACCATCGGACGATTAGTGTGGAAAAATAGAAAAGCTATGAATGTTGGACTTCGATGAAGAATGGCATTTGCAATGTGGATGAAGATGTCTTAACTCACCGTCAGCAACTCATAACTCTTCGCTATAGCCTTAATCAAAGCTTTGGTTCGATGCTGCAGCTTTTTTCAGTAGCAGGTCAAACTGCTCCGGTGTAAGATCATTATAGAAGAAATAGATCGGGTCTATTTTATCGCCATTTTTATGTACTTCATAATGTAAATGTGGTCCTGTCGACTTACCGGTACTGCCCACCCATCCTATCACTTCTCCTCTTTTTACTTCCTGCCCATTTCTTGCTTTCACCCTCACCATGTGCCCATATAATGTTTCATAACCATAACCATGATTGATGACTACATGATTGCCATATCCATTTCCGGTATTACCGGCGGTACTTACTCTTCCATTTGCTGTAGCATAAATGGGAATACCCTGTGGAGCAGCAAAATCAAGACCTGCATGAAACTTAACCGTTTTATAAACCGGGTCCACCCGATAACCAAAACCGGAAGCCACCCGGTTCAGATCTTTATTACTCACCGGTTGAATAGCCGGTGTATGCGATAGCAGTTGCTCTTTGTTTTGTACCAGCTTATCTATTTCATCGTATGATTTTTTTTGCGCATTTACACGGGCCTCCAGGTTATCAAGCGTTGAGATGATTGAATTGACCAGCTCGTTATCTTTCATTTTCGCTACCGTTGCAATTTCTTTTTGTATCTCCAGTTCTTTGGCCCTTGCACTATCGGGTATGGGATTGGCCTCAAAAATGGCCCGGTAAACATTATTGTCTCTTTTTTCCAGTTCCTGCATTTGTCGCTGAATGACGCCCAGGTTATCTTCCAGCTCCTCGTATTTATCTTTCAGGTTAGCGTTCTGCCGTTGCAATATTTTTTCTTTGGGCGAGCCGATAAACTGGAAAGCGACATAGGAAATAAGACCAGCTGTAACAAAGGCAGCAGCCACAAAACCAAAGACCCGCAACAGTTTTACACGCAGAGGCGTTTCCAGCTTTTCGTAGCGGAGGGTATTGGTATTATAGTAGTATTTGATCTTCTTCATGAGCCCTGGTAAAAGCTATAGCTGGCTGCAAATGGCGGTGTAATCTTTACCTTTGCCGCCACCCCATTAATAATGGGCGTTGACAAATATAGGCCGTTCGTTAGCAAAAATCAACCCAGAAGTAAGAGCATTTATGATGACCAGCGCAGATATACGAAAAGCATTTTTAGATTTCTTTCATTCCAAAGGCCATGTAATTGTGCCTTCAGCCCCAATTGTGGTAAAGAATGATCCCACCCTCATGTTCACCAACGCCGGTATGAACCAGTTCAAAGATTATTTTTTGGGGAATAAAAAAGCAACAAACGCAAGAGTAGCAGATACACAAAAATGTTTACGGGTAAGCGGTAAACACAATGACCTGGAAGAAGTGGGAGTGGATACCTACCACCATACTATGTTTGAAATGCTGGGCAACTGGAGCTTTGGTGATTATTTTAAAAAAGAGGCGATACAATGGAGTTGGGAGTTATTGACCGAAGTATATAAACTGGACAAGGATAAACTCTATGTCACCATTTTTGAAGGCGATGAAAAAGAAGGATTGCCAAAAGATGAAGAAGCATATAACGAATGGAAAAAATATATTGCGGAAGACAGGATACTGTTAGGCAATAAAAAAGATAATTTCTGGGAAATGGGTGATACGGGTCCCTGCGGCCCTTGTACAGAGATACATTATGATACAAGACCCGAAGCAAATAATGACGGACATGTACTGGTTAATAATGATGATACGGGCATGGTAATGGAAATATGGAATAATGTATTTATCCAGTTCAATCGTTTAAAAGATGGAAGTCTTGAACCATTACCGGCTAAGCATGTGGATACTGGAATGGGACTGGAAAGATTGGTGAGGGTGATACAGAACAAAACTTCTAATTATGATACAGATATTTTCAAGCCATTGATTTATTTTCTTGAAAAAAGTTTTAATAAAAAGTACAATAGCAACGAGAAAGCTTCAATTGCTATGCGGGTAATTGCTGATCATGTTCGTGCAATTTCATTTGCTATTGCAGATGGACAATTACCATCCAATACTGGGGCAGGTTATGTTATAAGGAGAATTCTTCGTAGGGCCGTCAGGTATGGATATAGTTTTCTTGATGCTAAAGGCCCATTCATTTTCGAATTAGTTGATACTTTGGATTTAATATTGGGAGATGCATTTCCGGAAATAAAACAACAAAAAGAGTTTATCAAGAAAGTAATTAAAGAAGAGGAGGCAAGTTTTTTTAAAACACTGTCAGATGGAATTTGGAAGCTGCTATATTTTATCCAAGACGGTTTTCATGATTCTTTCCCGATTTCAAAAGCAGAATCACTCGAATATCATAGGAAAAATATTGTTCCGGGAAAACTTGTTTTTGAATTATATGATACCTATGGATTCCCCCCAGACCTAACTCAATTAATCGCGAAAGAAAAGAAATTTGCTGTGGACTTTGATGGCTATACTAAAGAAATGCAGCAGCAAAAAGACCGTTCTCGCTCCGCAGGTACTATTGATGCAGAAGACTGGATCGTTTTAAGAGAAGGCTCCAACAAATTCGTCGGCTACGATTCATTAGAGACTAAAACCTCTGTTCTAAAATACAGGAAAGTAAAAGCCAAAGGCAAAGAAGCCTATCAAATTGTTTTAGATACTACGCCCTTCTATGCAGAAAGTGGTGGACAGGTTGGAGACCGTGGTATATTGACTATTCACCATTCACCATTCACCGTCATCGACACCAAAAAAGACAACGACCTCATCATCCATTTCACCGAATCAATTCCTGCTGATCTTTCAGGTGAGGTGATTGCTAAAGTGGATATAGATAAAAGAAAGAATACCGAACTGCATCACTCTGCTACGCATTTACTGCATGCTGCTTTACGGAAAGTATTGGGCAATCATGTAGCTCAAAAAGGATCACTGGTAAACGAAGAATATCTCCGTTTCGATTTTTCTCATTTTGCTAAAGTAACTGATGAAGAGATCGCCGCCGTAGAAGCATTGGTAAACGAAAAGATAAGAGCCAATATTCCTGTGATCATTAAACAAATGCCAAAAGATGAGGCAATGAAACTGGGTGCTATGGCTTTATTTGGCGAAAAATATGGTGATGTGGTAAGAGTGGTGATCATTGATCCCGCCTATTCGGTGGAGTTGTGTGGAGGCACTCATGTTGGCGCTACTGGTGAACTGGGTTTATTTAAGCTCACCAGCGAATCTGCTGTAGCAGCCGGAGTAAGAAGAGTGGAAGCTATTTGTGGTCAGCAAGCTGAACAATATATCAACGAACAATTCAAATTGATCCGGGGTCTTCGTGAACAATTAAAAAACCCAAAAGATATTCAAAAAGCGGTAGAGAGCCTGCAAACAGAAAATGTGGAATTGAAAAAGCATATTGATGTGATGGAAGCAAGACAGTTGGTAGGGATTCGTAATGAGCTATTGCAAAAAGATGAGATCATCAATGGCGTTAACTTTATCGGCGACATAGTAGAAGTGACCAACCCGGAAGCATTAAAAAAACTTTGTTTTGACCTGAAAAATCATTTGCGGGATCATGTGGCTGTTCTTTGCGCCAATATCGGTGGTAAGCCGTTTGTTGCTATCGGCATTGCTGAAACGGTCACTGTAGCCAGGAACTTAGATGCGGGCAAGATCATTAAAGAGCAAGTGTCTGTGTTGATAAAAGGCGGTGGTGGTGGACAGAAAACGTTGGCAACAGCAGGCGGACAGGATATTTCTAATCTCCAGAAAGTGATTGAAACGGTAAAAGGATTGCTTTGATTAACTAAAATCAATTTTTTCTTCTTCTTCCTCTGCTTTCTTTTTGAGCTGACGGGTATCTTTATATATTTTCCAGACAAAATATATTACAACAAGGCAGATAAGAATGCAGACTCCGGCAAATACTTGTAGACCCATAATGCTTGTATTAACGAATAATCAAAAATCTATATTCCTGATTACTGGACAATACCACTTAGGGGGTAGCAAATTCCGCAGAAGTACTTCGTAAAAACCGCATTAAAGTATATGACTGTTGTTTTTGAATCAGATCGTTTGCTGTTCCGTTTGTTCACAATGGACGATGCTGAACTGGTTTACGGGCTTAATCTCGATCCTGAAGTAACCCGCTATACGCATGATCCTATCCATACTATTGAGAATGCGGCAGAGGTGTTGGAAAAAACTATTTTGCCGCAATATGCCCTGTATAACCATGGTCGCTGGGCTGTGCATCTTAAAAATGATCTTAGTTTTATCGGTTGGTGCGGTTTAAAATACAGGCCAGAACTAAATGAGATCGATTTGGGCTATCGGTTTATACAAGCCCATTGGGGAAAAGGCTATGCTACAGAAGCTGCAATTGCCTGCATCAACTATGGATTTGAAAAATTAAACCTGGCAAGGATTGTAGGAAGAGCTGAACCCGGTAATATTGCATCAGTAAAAGTGCTGGAGAAATGCGGTATGAAATTCATCGGTACTCAAATAGTGGAAAATCATCCTGCCCGAACCTATGAGCTCTTTAATCCACTCATCCGCTAAAATCACCCTTTAAAAAGCGACGACCATTTAACATTTCCGAAACATTTCGTAATACCAAAAATGTACTTATATTTGGTCTACGAAATTCGACGTAGATAAATTATATAAAAACTCAAACAGTATGAAACAGGTTTGCCAAAAAGTTTTCACCTTATTCTTTGCCGTAGCCCTCATGATGCCGGCGTCTTTGCTGGCACAGAAAGAAGAGAAGGAGAAAGAAAAAGAATCCAAAGACAAAAAAGAAGCTGAACAGATCATCATTACCCGTAAAGGGGATAAGAATGAGAAAGTGGTCGTAGAAATTAATGGTGATAAAATAACAGTCAACGGAAAGCCGATTGAAGACCTGAAAGATGGTGATGTTTCCGTTCGCCGCAATAAAATCAGGGATATGTGGGCTTATGCCGATGGATTAAATGCAAAAGCATTTGCACCGGGTGAGACATTCAAAATGTACAACATGGATTCGAACCGGGCGATGCTGGGAGTAACAACCGAAAAAGCTGATCAGGGCGTAGAAGTGCAGGAAATAACCAAAGAAAGTGCAGCAGCTAAAGCAGGACTGAAGGAAGGTGATATTATCACAAAGATCGGCGACAAGAAAATTGAAAACCCTGATGAGCTATCCGCAGCCATCAAAGCACAAAAACCCGGTGATAAAGTAACCGTTACTTATCTCCGTGATAAAAAAGAACAAAAAGCAACTGCCGAATTAGGTAAATGGAAGGGTGCTAATGTATTCACCGGCATTCCTGGGCACGATTTCAAAATGGACATGGGCGATATGCATTTAGATGAGATCATGCCCCGGCTGCAAACTATGCCCCGTGCAAAGATTAATGGTCAAACCTGGAATTGGTCCGAAGGTGGTAACCCTAAATTAGGTTTATCTGTTCAGGATACCGATGATGGTAAAGGCGTAAAAGTTATTGAGGTAGATGAAGAAAGCAATGCAGCAAAAGCTGGTTTGAAAGAAAACGATGTAATCTCTGAAGTAGATGGTAAAGCAGTGAACAGCGCTGATGAAGTAGCAAAGATCATCCGTGAAAGCAAGGATAAAGTTTCTGTAATGGTGAAACTACAACGCAGTGGTAAAACACAGAATGTAGAAGTGAAAATTCCCCGCAAATTAAAAACAGCAGATCTTTAATTCAATATACATCGAGCATGTAGTGCCCCCGACAATTCGTCGGGGGTTTGCTTTTTTTATAACAGGCCGCCCGGCAGATTTGGCTTATTTTTGCCCCTCTTTATGATAGATTATAATGCATACGAAATAGTGGTGGGACTTGAAGTGCATGCCCAGTTGCAAACAGAGAGCAAGTTGTTTTGTGGTGACAGTATTGCCTTTGGTGCCGAACCCAATTCCCATGTAAGTCCTATTACGCTGGCTCATCCCGGCACGTTACCTAAAATGAATAAGAAAGCGATTGAGTATGCTATTAAAATGGGACTGGCCTGTCATTGTGAAATAGAACGCTATAATTATTTTGCCCGCAAAAATTATTTTTATCCTGATCTTCCAAAAGGTTACCAGGTATCCCAACATACCACACCTATTTGCAAAAGCGGATATGTAACGATAAATACCGGAAGCGGAGACAGGAATATCCTTCTCAATCGTATCCACATGGAGGAAGATGCGGGCAAAAGTATTCATGACCTGGATGAAGAAAATACCTGTATTGATTATAACCGTGCCGGCACTGCATTAATAGAAATTGTGACCGAACCATGTATTAAAAGCAGCGACGAAGCCTTTGCTTATATAACAGAGGTCAGGAAATTGGTCCGTTATTTAGAAATATGTGATGGTAATATGGAAGAAGGAAGCCTGCGTTGCGATGCCAATATATCTGTCCGCAAAAAAGGTGATACAAAACTGGGCACCAAGGTAGAGGTAAAAAACCTTAACTCTATCCGGAATGTAAAAAGAGCTATTGATCACGAAGCAAAACGGTTAATGGATCTGCTGGATAAAGGCGAAACGATCATTCAGCAAACACGAAGTTTCGATGCAAATACCGGGACAACTTTTGCCACGAGGGAAAAAGAAGATGCAGATGACTATCGTTATTTTCCCGAACCTGACCTGGCTCCTTTCCATTTACAGAACGAATTCATTGATCGCATAAAAAGCAACATACCTGTTTTGCAAAAAGAAAGGATTCAAAAATATACGACCGCTTACCAGCTTTCTGAGTATGATGCCGGTATTTTAACAGAAGAGCGGATATTCTCTGATTACTTTGAAATATTGATACAGTGTACTCCTAATTATAAGGCGGCTGCCAACTGGATGCTGGGCCCGGTGAAAACATGGATAAATGAAAATAACAAAGAGATCAGTGAATTTCCTGTTGCTGCGGAGCAATTAGCGGCATTAATACAACTTATTGATGCGGGTAAACTGAGTTTCTCCGTGGCTTCAACAAAGATATTTTCACAACTACTTGTAACCCCCACAAAACATCCGGAACAAATTGCGATTGAACAAAACCTTCTTCAGCAATCGGATGTTTCATCTATAGCGCCTATTATTGAAAAAGTGCTGGAAAAATATGCTGATAAAGTAAGTGAATATAAAAAAGGGAAAAAAGGGTTACTATCGCTTTTTGTTGGAGAAGTGATGAAACAATCCAAAGGAAAGGCAGATCCTAAAGTGACGAATGAATTATTACTTGAAAAATTAAAATCATAATATGAAGATGAAACGAGTGCTGATTCCTGCATTGCTGGCAGCAAGTTTGTTTTCCTGCGAAACAAAATC
>DASVOE010000005.1:0-2855 GCA_036383515.1 Chitinophagaceae bacterium
CAAAAAAGATCCGAAATTAGCCGCAGAGGCAAAGAATTATACTAAAGTAATTAAAGCTGTTCGCAGTCCTAAAACGGGTGCTTACACTTTTAAAGAGCAGATCGTTCACAAAGACAAGGTGAAAGATTTTTTAGCACAAAAGTAATTGGTGCCAGCTAAGATATTTAAAAGCTATTCGTAACTGCGGATGGCTTTTGTTGTTTAATTTGGTGAACAGTCAATGATGGATAGGAAACAACATTTCAAACTTTTCGATTCCTCTTCACTACTCACTATTTACTCTGATAAGCATGGGATTCTTCAATAAACTTTTCGGCAAAAAAGAAAAAGAAAGTCTTGACCAGGGTTTGCAAAAAACCAAGGAGGGGTTTTTTGCCAGAATTTCAAAAGCTATCGCTGGCAAAAGCACTGTGGATGAAGAAGTGCTGGACAGCCTCGAAGAAGCATTAGTAGGTGCTGATGTGGGCATTGAAACGACGGTGAAGATCATTGACAGGATTGAAAAGAGGGTTTCAAAGGATAAATACCTCAACGCTGGTGAGTTGAATAAGCTATTGCAGGAAGAGATACAGGATATGCTGGTTGATGCACCGGAAGCCAACAGTTATGCATTTGATTCTGAACTTCCGACCAATCCCTATATCATTTTAGTTGTAGGAGTAAATGGTGTAGGGAAAACAACAACAATCGGCAAGCTGGCTTATAATTTTAAGAAGGCCGGTAAAAACGTGTTATTGGGAGCTGCTGATACCTTTCGTGCTGCTGCAGTAGACCAACTGACTATATGGAGTGAAAGAGTAGGAGTGCCGATTGTAAAGCAGGATATGGGCAGCGACCCGGCAGCAGTTGCTTTTGATACCGTTCAAAGTGCTGTCGCTAAAAAAACTGATGTGGTATTAATTGATACGGCAGGAAGGTTGCATAACAAAGCACACCTGATGGAAGAGCTGAGTAAGATCAAAAGAGTAATTCAAAAAACAATACCAGATGCACCACATGAAGTGCTGCTCGTTTTAGATGGCTCAACAGGACAGAATGCATTGGAGCAGGCCAAACACTTTACAGCAACTACAGATGTAACAGCATTGGCCATTACGAAACTGGATGGAACGGCTAAAGGTGGTGTGGTATTGGCCATAGCGAATCAATTCAAAATACCGGTCAAGTTTATTGGTGTGGGAGAAAAAATGGAAGACCTGCTGGTTTTTGATAAGCATGAATTTGTTGATAGTTTATTTAATTTAGAAAATAAATAGAACGCAAATCATTAAGATCGTAATGATTGGCGAAGATCATTTTTATCTTAAAATTCAGCGTTCCTTTTTTATGAAAACGAAAACACTTAAAAAAGATAAGGTCAACATCATCACACTCGGGTGCAGTAAGAATATGGTGGACAGCGAGGTGCTCAGTGGTCAATTACTGGCCAATGAGATTGATGTGGTGCATGAGAATAAAAAATCGGATCACAATATTGTGGTAGTAAATACCTGTGGCTTTATTGATAAAGCAAAAGAAGAAAGCATCAATACCATTCTTAACCAGGTGGAATTAAAAAGACGGGGTAAAATTGATAAAGTATATGTGACAGGATGTTTAAGCGAACGGTATAAAAACAACCTCGAAACAGAAATACCTGAGGTGGATGCTTATTTCGGCACGATGGAATTGCCCCTCATCTTAAAACAATTTGAAGCAGATTATAAAACGGAATTAATAGGCGAAAGATTATTAGCTACACCGCAGCATTATGCTTACCTGAAAATTTCTGAAGGCTGCAACCGCACCTGTGCTTTTTGTGCCATCCCTTTAATGCGGGGTCAGCATATAAGTAAACCGATTGAAGAACTGGTGAAAGAAGCAGAAGGATTGGTGAAGAAGGGTGTGAAGGAAGTAATGCTGATCGCACAGGAACTTACTTATTACGGTCTTGACATTTATAAAAAAAGAATGTTGCCGGATCTTTTACACCGGCTGGCTGATATAAAAGGCCTGGAGTGGATTCGTTTACATTATGCGTATCCATCGAAATTTCCCTTAGAGATATTGGATGCAATGCGGGAAAGAGAGAACATCTGCAACTACCTCGACATGCCCTTGCAGCACGCAGCTAATAATATGCTGAAGGCGATGAAGCGACAGATCACACGGGAAGAGATGGAAGACCTCACTGCAGCCATTCGTGAAAAAGTACCTGGCATTTGTTTACGCACAACCTTAATTGCTGGTTTTCCCGGAGAGACGCCGGATGATGTGGAAGAATTAAAAGATTTTTTGCAGCGCCAGCGGTTTGACAGGGTTGGAATTTTCACCTATAGTCATGAAGAAGGAACCAGTGGCTTTGCCTTAACGGATGATGTAACAGCGGAAGAAAAAGAAAGAAGAGCACAGGAGATCATGGAAGTGCAGCAGGAAATTTCTTTTGAACTGAACCAGCAAAAAGTAAACAGGGAGTTTAAAGTATTGATAGATAAAAAAGAGGCCGGACGTTATTTAGGCCGTACTGAATTTGATTCGGTGGAAGTGGATAATGAAGTAGTGATACACTCCAAAAAGAAATTGCAGATAGGTGAGTTTGTAAATGTAAAAATCACAAAGGCCTACGATTATGACCTGGAAGGCGAGGTGGTATAAATTTTCGAAAACCGTTGCAGCATTTAGCAACGGTTTTTTTATAGCATACTTTACCGGGACAATTACTCCACAAATCAATTATCTTAGGGATCCTAATGATCATTTATGGCAGAAGAAAAATATACTTTTTTAAACCGGGATCTAAGCTGGCTCAGTTTTAACCAACGGGTATTGATGGAGGCTGCCGACGAAACGGTGCCTTTATATAGCCGCATATCATT
>DASVOE010000006.1:0-105532 GCA_036383515.1 Chitinophagaceae bacterium
ACCCGGACCTGATGTAGTTGTTATACCTAATGAACCGCCATACGCCGCACCAATGGCTGAGGTAATAGCAGCGATCTCATCTTCGGCCTGGAAAGTTCTTATACCAAAATTTTTATACTTACTTAACTCATGTAAAATATCAGAAGCCGGTGTGATGGGATACGACCCGAGAAACAAAGGCAACCCGCTTTTTTGTGAAGCGGCGATCAATCCAAATGTTACGGCCTGGTTGCCCATGATAGAACGGTACGTGCCGGGTATCATCTTTGCCTTCTCTACCTTATAGGTAGTAGTAAACGTTTCCGTTGTATCGCCATAGTTATAACCCGCCTGCAGCACTTTTACATTGCTGTCAAAAATATCGGGCTTCTTTCCAAATTTTTCTTTCAGGAATCCAATGGTGTTTTCCATGTCCCGATTATACATCCAGTACAAAAACCCGAGCACAAACATGTTCTTGGCCCTGTCCTTTTCTTTCATTCCCATGGTGAAATCCTTCAGCGCCTCTCTTGTCATCTTGGTCACATCCATTTTGATGACCTCGTAATTATCAAGGCTGCCATTTTCCAGTGGATTTTCTCCATCGGGATAATTAGCAAGGCGAAGATTCTTTCCGTCAAACCCATCCGTATTCACAATGATCTTTCCGCCTTTCTTCAATGCCGTCAGGTTTGTTTTTAAGGCAGCGGCATTCATAGCTACCAGCACATCGCAGGCATCGCCGGGGGTAAAGATCCGGTCGCTGGAGAAACGTAATTGGTATCCGCTAACACCGGGAAGGGTTCCGATCGGGGCCCTGATCTCTGCCGGGAAATCCGGGAAGGTAGAAAGATCAATACCAAGCATGGCGGTGTTATTGGTAAACTGGGTACCGGTCAATTGCATGCCATCGCCACTATCACCGGCGAATTTTATCACAACATCCTGTAGGGTTTCCTGCTTTCTCATCATCCTTAAAATTATTCTGCGAATGTAAAACAAGTTCTTATTGAAACCGGGGTGAATCTTTTCGATTTTGAGAATGTTTTGGAGGAATAATGGGCTTTTTTTATTAGCCGGGCGCTGTGTTATTATGATCGTTCGTTGGGGTAGGCAGGTTCGCTGCTGAACAACTACTGGATCAACTTGCTTTAAAAGGGTGGCAAACTGTATTTGTTTCAAAACAATTGAAATGACGAAGAATAAAAGTTTGGAAATCAATAGTCGTTTTTCTTGAGTGGATGAGATAGTGGTGTAAATTTATGTGCTATGCGCCAACTCATGAGAGCTCAAATTTTAAGGTATCTATTGATATTTCTTTTTTCTTGTAGTAGCAGTACGAATGACAACGAAGACAAAATTTTATCTAAACAGAAAATCGTAAAGAGCTTAGGTTCAAATTCAGCGTATCAAATTTCAGTTTGGGAGAACTATAGTATTGAAGAAAGAAATGGTCCTGATTTTACAGTCTATTATCTATATCCCGCCGACACGACAAAAGAATTATTTGGCAACGGAGGAATTTATTTTGGCGGACATCCACAACGTATACAACCAGACGGAGACAAAAAACTTATTAAGGATAGCTTAATAGTCGGGAATTTCTTAGGCAAAAAAGTAGATTGGATAATATTTGACTATGGAAGCAGCATATCTGCTGAGACAATTTTAGAAATGGGAGACTATGAGAAAATTTCAGCGTTTGCTTATGGACACGGTTATTCAGACATTGACTCATTAATAAGTGTATTGGAATCATTAAAACGCAAAGAATAGAATCGACCTATAATAATCGCATTTGTGCTATTGGGCTGACGAATAGCATCTTTCATCGTTCGGCTTGTCTCGTCCTGAAATAAGCTGTGATTGGGGCGGGACAAGCAACAGTCAACTTTAGTTTTTAACTTCATCAAAATATTTTCAATCAGCAGCAGTTGTAGGCAGATGGAATACTGATTCCACGCCTGCACAAAGCCCTGATCGTTGTGTACAATCATACTCGAACACCCTGATTATTTATGTGGCCATTCAAGAAAAAGACTCCAGTTACAAAGATCAATCCTGTAAAGTTTAAATCTGTTTTGTGCATACCTGGACATTGGACAAGCGACCAAGAAGTTAAACTTTCCATCGTACGGTCGAACAATGGTGAATATATCGCAGCAGGTGGTGTTTTAATGAATGCTAAGAATCAGTGTCATTTCACTTTTGAAGTATGTAAACGAGACGACAGAATGAGACAGTCATTTGCCGTTGCAGGACGAGTAACAGGAGTAACAGAAAACTTTCTTAACGAAATTGAGAACCACAATTTAGTCGTATATATTTCTGTTCCTAGCGGAAGCCTGTTTGAAGCAGAACATATAGCCTTTGCTGGAGCGGCAGTTCTTAAAGCTGGTGGGATAGGAATTAAAGTAGAGACAGCAGGGAAAGCATTTGAAAAAGAAACATGGGTTGACTTAACTAATAATTTTCAAGAGTCAAATTTGTATGAAATGTTTGTCATAGACTCTTTGTATCAAAAGGACGGCACTACCTTTTCCTGTGGTATGCAGAACTTAGGTCTGAAGGACACAATTGTTTCTGGTCTTCCTTTTCAGGGAGCAGTTGACCTAATCAGGATATTCGGTTATTACCAATTGGTAGACAAACCTGTTATCTTTCCTAGTCAGACTTTTACTCCGACACCTGATTCACCTCTTTATAGAATCACTGAAGAAACTAATCCTCCCTACAAAGGTGAAGAGTTACTTGGAAATCCATTTGGCATGTGGAGACTTACTAAGGAATAAGGTTGCACACAACATGAATTTTTCTGCTATGCTGGCCTCAGAACATATCCTTATCGACATATTGCTATTCGGCTGCAGTCCCAGCTGAAAGAACATAACCGAGCTTTGGAATATAATCTCAGCTTTCTATCTTTACCTAGCGACAATTCCGGGCTGAAGTAACACAGAATATCAGCACAGCAGAAAACCCTAACGTTGGCGGTCAGCTTAAACAACATCCTACACGACTTTGAAAATTAAAGGGCTAATCATAACGACGCTTGTCTTCTTTCTCTTAGTAAATACATCATATTACTGGGAGGGAAAACTCGGGCTGTTCGCAGTCCCTGCCTTTTTATTACTGGCAACAGTTTACTTGGGACTTACTATTGCCTTGTTACGACAATTATATTTGACATTTAAAGAAAGATTTGTGCAAAGGAGGAGATTTATAGTAATTGTCTTGCTGACGACTGTATTATTATCGACATTATTCAAGCCAATGGGAATAATTGACTTTGACAGACTCGAAGGAAACGACGTTTTGGTTGCAGAACGTGAGGGTGCAGCAAACTGCTTAACAACCTTAAAATTTAAGGACGACTTTACATTTAGAGAAAGAATTGGCTGCTTTGGTGTGACGGAAATAAAAGGGACTTTCAGAGTTGTTCAGGACACAATTTACTTTGACAATGTCGTGCTTGGTAGACATGAAAATGAATTTTACAAGTTTGCAGTTATTAAACCGACAAAATTTGACAATAGCAAGATACTTGGCAACCTAATAAGATATAAGAATACCAGCGATACAGTCGGACACGAACTTTGGATTACAAAAAATGAACTAAAGAAACTAACCGACAAAAGCCGAGCTGCCAACATGAGGTTTTCTGCTATGCTGGCTAAAAAATAAGTCCTCATCTACATATCGCTTATTAGCTGCAGTCCGGGCTGAACGAATAACGCCGAGCAACAGAATATAACATCAACTGCATAACATTGAGATAATATGCTAACTAAAATTGACAGGCAAGATACTATTAAGAAGTTTCCAAAGCTCCCGTTGCGGCATTACCACCCGAAGGAAGATGAATTTGTTTATGCCTTTCCAAAGACCTTTTCTGGTTATGTTTTGACTCTTCCTTCCAAATCTTTCAAAGGGCATGTTAACATGTTGAGCATACAGATAACAGATTTAACAAAACATCTAAGGGCTGACAAACTAATATTTCTCGGCGACATAGATATTCCTTGGCTTCAACAAAATCATGATTTTAAACAGGCAAAAGAAGGTTTGCAATATCTAGCAAGTAAAAAAGTAGGAAAGAAATTTAATGGTGCTGTACAGGTGGACACATCCGAACTGCCAACTTTTATAAAACATCTTGTTTGGTTAGTGCGAACTAATGCTGTTCTTCCGTATGTGCATTTTATTGACCCTAAACAGAATATCATCGGAACTATTTGTCAATATGGAAACATACACATTTGGACAGTAAACAGACGAGCAGACAAGCAGCTAAAAGAAGCAGTTTCAGAAACATTGTTTGGGTACCTAACAGAGAATTGTTACAACAGATTTTCAAAAAAAAGCGCTATAAAAGGCAGGCAAATTACAATTTAGCAAAGAAGCTCAAGCAGCCAACAAGGGATTTGGTGATATGGCGGCTTAACGGATATATCCTCAGCGACATATCCAATTGACGAAGAAAACCCATCTTTAGAATATATTATCATCTTCATATCTTTACTCAGCATCAGTCCAAGTCCAGGCTTACGTAACACGGAATATCGCAATTTTAAAATCATACAAGACGAATGCTACAGCCGTTTAAAGTAATGCGACTTCTTTCATTTTCGTTACTTGTCATTATTACGACAGAATTTGCCTCATGCCAAACAAAGCCATTAAAGATTTTGTTCGAGATAACCCAATTAGATACGGCAACAGGCTTAGAGAAAACGAAGATTTACAAGCTCATAAAACAGGCGGAAAACGCTGACTTTGACTACCCCAAACTTGATGACATAACAGCAGCTATTACAGACACCCTCACCTTAAGGAATGTTATGCCCATCTTTGAGCCTGTCAATGGACAATACAACTACTACCAATTCATTGCAACCTTTAAAGGCAAGGGATATAACGGTGACCAACTGCCAAAAATTGAAGATTTTCACGACATACTAATCATCAAAACTAAAAATGACGGTGAGGTTGTTGACGCATACCAATACACATTGGAATGGTCAGAGGTTCCGTTGCAATATGATCTGTACAAAAGTTCAGTGAAAGGCATAGTTCTTGCGAACAATCTTGATATTTTAAAATTACGGTTCGTGAAGACTTATGGCGGAAGTGAAGACAATCAAATGCTCAAAGAAAACGGGAACATAAAATTAAAGTGAGAAAAACGTCAGGTAACATTGGTTTAGGTTAATTGGGGCTTGACGGAAAGACTCTCAGCTTCAGTATCTTTACTCAGCACCAGCCCGGCTGACGCAACACGGAATATCGCCACATCGCCAAGCGCTGGACGTTGTATGCCATTCTAATGCTACAGCCGTTTAGCACAAAAACTATAACATTGCCCCACGACAGACATTATTATTCCAAGCTATTTATTTCCATAACTCTGTTCTTAGTTTCCGGGGGACTTTCAACCTATTTATATTATAACCTACAAGGCAAAGGCGGAGTTTATTTTCCTGGTATATTTTATACAAGTACAACAATTATAATTTTTTTGCTGACTAAAAGGGATTTTCAAATAAAGAATCTTTTGAAATATTACTTTTTAATGCTTCTCACTTATCTCGTTGTTTGGCTTTTGACAATGTTGAGTTCGTGGTTTGTAGTTTTCTGTGGACCTGTGACAGCTGGAGTTGGAGCTATTGCGACATTTATACTGACAGATAAATTCATTACGAAAATCAAGTACAATAAGATTTATGTATTTATTGTTGGTGGACTTGCTTTTCTGTTGACAGACATCTTGTATTTTACCTTCAACAACATTTATGACAAACCCCCGATTGAATATATTTTCAAAGTTGAAATTGAGCCAGCAATGCTTTTCCTAGAGCTTTTTGCATTTTGGCATGTTTTAGTTGGGACAAAATTATTTTTGACACTATCCAAAGCTTGACCAAGAACGGCATACAGCGACGGTAATTTTATGGAGACAACCTACATACAATTTGAAGTACCAAAAAACGAAAACCAAACTTCAGCAGACGGACTTTTAAAGAGGTCCCTTAAAAAAGTAATCAAATGTAAAGAGTTGGCTTGTTGAACTTGAAACTGATACAGGAATTCCACAAAGAGAAATCTGGCTTGACGATGAAGGGAACATAATTTTGAAAATGCCCTATAAAGACAATTATGGCTATTGGACAGACAATAGTTTACTTCTAGAGGATTTTAAAAAACATTTTCAAGTTAAAGAAATAGACAAGATAACGTTTGAAACAAAATGGAATATTCCTTTGTAATGGGACACGGCTTTGATTTTTTTATAACCACAATGCCTGACAGTAGAAAAGCAGACTTTTATTTAGGCTGTTTTGACGATTCGGTTTTTTAAACTTAGGGAGATGATACCTAACCGCTGATAATGCATTTGCAAAATACAAACCGAACAAACCACACCAGGTACCATTCTATAACAACATTATGCGGGCAATAACAACGACAATCATTTGTATTTTTTCTTTAGGAAAAATTTGTGGGCAGCACTCAGACAGTAGTTTGAAAATTTCCCATTTAAGGGGTGATTTTTATGTTTTTACAACATACAATTATTATAAAGGGAATCGAATACCAGCCAACGGAATGTATCTTTTTACGGATAACGGCATAGTTCTGTGACTGTCCCTACAAAAGCATCAATGATCCGAACGGGATTATCCCGGGCAATAAGATCATCCAAGCTGGTGAACTGCATTTGCCAACGGGAAGTGTCTTGTATGATTTTCATGTTCACTCAGACATAGCATCTCTTGTATGTGTTGCGCAGAATTGTTTATTTTTATTCAACAGCTGTGAATAGTTTTTCACAGACTGACGTTGTATGTCACCCTTATGAGTTTCATGATATTACTGGCAAAACCTTATCCGCTTCTTGAAGGAGCCCGAAATAAATTCACCACTGCATTCGCTTTTGGGGCATTTGTCTTTTTGTTTCTCTATTTTTTTAAGCCTTTTGGAATCGGAACATTTACAGCTAAACAAATATTTTTTTATGCATTAGGATTTGGTGGAGTCACTTTTGCAATCATGTTCATCAACCTGTTGATTCTGGATAGAATATTCCCATCCTTTTTCAGGGAAGAAAATTGGACCGTAGGCAGGGAAATATTCATTACACTTATTCATATTGCCTTCATTGGTTTGGGAAATTATCTTTTTTCTGCAATGCTTTCTATTACTGATGCTTCTTTTGATAGGTTACTATATTTTGAATTTATATCTATATGCATAGGTGTGTTCCCTATTGTGGTGTGGACATTGATTAAAGAAAACAGGCTGCTGAAACAAAGCAAGGAGGAAGCGAAAACCTTTGACCCCCTGTTACATCCGGAAAAACAAATTACAACTGTAGAAACAAGGCCTGAAGAAACGCAACCAGGGGGGCGCACGACAATACCTTCCATAACCTTTACATCTGAAAGCGAAACGGCCACCATAAAAGCTGTACCCGAACAGGTATTTTTTATTTCATCAGCAGATAATTATATAAAAATTTATTTATCAGAGGGAAATGCGATTATAACGAAACTGCTCAGAAGTTCTCTAAAAAAAACAGAAAACGATTTGAAGAACCATCCGCAATTCTATCGCTGCCACAGAGCCTATATCGTAAACCTTCAGAAAGTGGCATCTGTAACTGGTAATGCCCGTGGCCTGAAACTTACTCTTGAAAATTGCCCGGAAGAAGTGCCAGTGTCCCGTTCAGTTAATGATGAGATAAAATTGAAACTCGGACAAAGACATTCCTGTTAAACCAAGAATTCTTCCCGTTCGCCTCCTTCTTTCCTGCCTGTCCCCAAAGCCTTCCTGACCGCCCCGTTAATTTGTAAATCGCTGCTCTGCAATACTATTTTGCAGCTGTAAGATAATTGCATTGGGCAGCAGAAAAATAAAATAAGATGAAAAAAGACATAAGAGTACTGGTATTCGGAGCCAGTGGAAAAACAGGAAGGATAATTGTCAAAAAGCTTTTAAAAGAGGGTTATCAGGTAAGGGCATTTGTACGAAACCTTAGAAAAGTAAATCATATATCTCATCCGGATTTTACCGTTTCGCAGGGCGATGTAAGAAGCACCAAAGCTGTTGAAGATGCAGTAAAGGATAGCGATATTGTACTATCCGCACTGGGCAACCTGAGAATATTCAGCAACACTATCATTTCAGATGGCGTAGCCAATATTATTTCAGCAATGAAGCTGCATGAGAAAAAAAGGCTACTGTTTATGTCTTCGCTGGGAGTTGGTGATAGCAAAGGACAGTTGGGGCTGATTCATAACCTTATTTACCTGCCCACTTTTTTGTGGAATGTTTTCAGGGATAAAGAAAGGCAGGAAAAACTGATTCATGAATCGGGGTTGGCATGGACAATTATCCGCCCGGCAGGGTTCATTCTTTTCCCGCTTCCCCTTCACTACCGCAAATGTGTAATGCCTTTAAGACCACGGGTACTTCCCATCATGTCAAGATACCACACGGCAGATTTTATTATAAAAGAATGTTCAAATAATCAATACATACAAAAAAATGTGGCGCTTAGTTACTTCTAATTCAAATAAGACTAAAACAGACGGAATGAAATTCAAATTACTTATACCAACTTCTTTCGCATTGATGTTTGTTTTTAATGCAAAAGGCCAAACCATCATTAAAGGAATGGTTACCGACAACAAAAAAATCCATTGGCCGGAATCAGTGTTGGTATAAAAGATGACTATGATGGCGGCAGCAACGATTCTTTTTTGCAAACGAGTCTCGCAAACTATACGTTCCCAGACGATGTCTCGGCTAGCAGTTTCCACACACCAATGAGGTTAGCGGTCAGACTCGTCGACAATCAATCCTTGTAATATTTTATCCGGCAGTTTTTTTCTACCGGGTCTTTACACAGCAAGGGATCGCCTTCTGCAAGATAAAAAGAGATGAGTTCGCCAGTTCACCTCCCTCCCTATTCACCACTCACCATTTACCATTCACTAATCTTTAACCAACAAAATTTGCAAACCACCCCTCCTCCTATTTACATTCACAGTGGAATTTAAAATCACCACACCCAACAACATGTACCACGCAGATCCCGCCGATGAAGCAGAACCTTCCGGCAACCCGGTAGCTATCCGGTTTATTCAGCAGCTTTCCCTTTTTATTCTTTTTGTTTTTATTGTTTCCTGCCAGCACCAGCAATCGAAACCAAAGAAACCAACACCGGTTGTAAAGACCGATACCGTTGTCATTGTAAAAAAGCAAAAAGTAGTTCACGTAAAACCTCAAAAGCCCGTCAAACAAAAAAAGAAGATCTATCTCACGTTTGATGACGGCCCTAACAAGGGTACCAAAAATGTGCTTGACATTGTGCAACAGGAAAATATCCCGGTTACCTTCTTTATTGTTGGTGAACATGTATTTGCCAGTACCAGCCAGACCGCTGTTTGGGATAGCCTGAAAGCAGCCGCCAATATTGAACTATGCAACCACAGTTATACCCATGCACATAACCGCTATGATAAGTTTTACCAGGAACCCGGCACCGTAGTAAAAGATATGGAACGCACCAAAGAAGAGTTGCTGCCGGATAATAATATCGTAAGAGCCCCCGGTCGCAATAGCTGGCGCATCGACAGCCTGCATTTTACCGACATAAAAAAAAGTAAACGGGCGATGGATTCGCTGCAACAAGCCGGCTTTATTGTAATGGGCTGGGACCTGGAATGGCATTATGATCCTAAAACCCTGCAGGTAAAAAACACGGCGGATGAAATGCTGCTGCAGGTAGATAGTATGTTCAAAAAAGGAAAAACAAAATATCCTGACAACCTGGTGATACTGGCCCATGACCAGGTATATCACAGTGCGGCAGATTCATTGCAACTAAGAGAGTTTATTCAAAAACTAAAAACAAGAGAAGACTATGAGTTGTCACTGGTATCTGGCTACCCGGCTATCATCCGCCAGCAGCCTGTTGTTGCCGATTCTTTAAAAATAGTGGTAGTATCCATACCGGCAGATACCGTTCGCAAGATAAAAGCAGATTCACTCTGACCATTATAACCATTAACCTTACCGGCAGCCACAGGGCTGCTTTTTTTTATCCAGGTATCCTAACTTATACAGATTTGTGACCATGCAATAGCCGGGAACATTATTTTGATAAGTGGCAAATTCCTAACGACTGTTTTTGTTATCTTTCACTCCTTCTAAAAACTAATAAGATATGAAACAAAGCCTTTTATTGTTGGGTGCATTGATAACAACGATGGTTGTCACTGCACAAACAAAACTCGTGGAGAAAGTAACCCGCAAGGGCGACGAGATCGTTATTCCTTACGAAAAATATGTATTGCCCAACGGGCTCACCCTGATCGTACATGAAGATCACAGCGACCCGGTAGTGCATGTAGATGTTACTTACCATGTGGGTTCGGCAAGAGAAGAGATAGGCAAATCTGGTTTTGCTCACTTCTTTGAACATATGATGTTCCAGGGCAGTGACCATGTGGCGGATGAACAGCATTTTAAAATTGTATCGGATGCGGGTGGAACGCTCAATGGTAGTACCAACCGTGACCGTACCAATTATTATGAAACAGTGCCCAGCAATCAACTGGAAAAAATGCTCTGGCTTGAAGCTGACCGTATGGGTTTCCTGCTGGATGCAGTGACGCAAAAAAAATTCGAGATCCAACGTTCTACTGTAAAGAATGAAAGAGGACAGCGGCTGGATAATGTTCCCTATGGATTGACCTTTGAAAAAATTTGTCAGAACTTATATCCTTATGGCCATCCTTACTCCTGGCAAACGATCGGCTACCTGGAAGACCTGAACCGCAGCGATGTAAATGACCTGAAGAATTTCTTTCTTCGCTGGTATGGACCTAACAATGCTGCGCTCACCATTGGCGGTGATGTAAAAACAGCAGAGGTTGTGAAACTGGTTGAAAAATATTTTGGATCTATTCCCCGCGGACCCGAAGTGAGCCCCGTAGTTGTTCCGTCTCCTAAAGTTGATACGGATCGCTATATAACGCTCATTGATAATTATGCCCGTTCTCCCCGCTTGTATGTTTCGTATCCTACTGTTCCTAATTATCATAAGGATATGCCGGCGCTGGATTGTCTCGCTGAAATTCTGGGACAGGGCAAAACTTCGCTCCTCTATCAAAATATAGTGAAGAAACAACTGGCACTTGTAGCCAATGCTTCTCACAGTAATTCAGAACTGGCCGGTGAGTTTATATTTATCCTTGCACCATTACAGGGTAAAACACTGGCAGAAATGGAAGCGTTGCTCCGTGCTTCACTGGATTCATTTGAAATCCGTGGCGTAACAGATGGTGATGTCCAAAAATTCAAAGGCAGCTATGAGTCAGGCCTTATCAACGGGTTGCAAAGTGTAGCCGGTAAAGTAAGCCAGCTGGCAGCTTACCAAACTTTTGCCGGCAATCCCAATAAAGTAGCCGAAGAGATCAAAGAGTATAATGCAGTAACCAAAGAAGATGTAATGCGGGTGTACAAACAATACATCAAAGGAAAAGGAGCCGTTGTATTAAGTGTGGTTCCCAAGGGGCAGGATCACCTGATCGCTGCCGCAGAAAATTTCAAGATCGATTCTGCTAATTACAAAGCTCCTGATTATGGTTATGCTGGCTTGAAGTATAATAAACCAAAAGATAATTTAGATCGCAGTAAGATACCGGGGAGCGGACCAGTGCCTGTTGTAAAAGTTCCTGTATTCTGGAAAAAAGATTTGCCCAATGGCATTAAACTCATTGGTACCGAAAGTTCCGAGATACCAGCGGTTACCATCACGATTACTATACCAGGCGGTCATTTACTGCAATCAACGGATTTGACGAAAGCGGGATTGTCCAGTTTTTTTGCAGCAATGATGAATGAGGATACAAAAAATTATACAGCAGAAAAGATGTCGCTGGAGCTTCAAAAATTAGGAAGCACGATTAGTGTAAACAGTGGTTTAACAGGTATCACTTTCACCGTTCAGGCATTGAAGAAAAACCTGGATGCCGTTTTAGCGTTGTTGGATGAAAGGATCTACCATCCTAAATTTTCTGAAGATGTTTTTACCCGTATCAAAAAACAAAGACTGGAGTCTTTCAGGCTTGCCAAATCACAACCGGCTGCTGTGGCAGAAGCTGTATTTGCCAGGGTGAATTATGGACCCAATAATATTTTAGGCATTAGCCAGAATGGTACGGAAGAAACGACCAATAATCTTACGCTGGCTGATATCGAAAATTATTACAACAATTATATGACATCAAGGGATGTGAAAGTTGTGATCGTGGGTGATGTGAAACAGGCTGAGATTTTACAAAAGCTTTCCTTCCTGAATAAACTGCCCAACAAAAAAATCGTATTACCCACCATGAATCCTGCACCTGTAGTAGATAAAACAAAAGTGTATATGGTGGATATACCCAAAGGCGCACAAACCGAATTCAGGGTTGGGTACGCTACAGGTATGAAATGGGATGCAACAGGTGATTATTACAAATCGAACCTGGCTAATTATTCTTTGGGTGGTGATTTTAACAGCCGTCTCAATCTTAACCTGCGGGAAGATAAAGGCTGGACTTATGGTGCCAGTAGCAATTTTTCCGGTAATGATATAACCGGTGAATTCCGTTTTGGAACTGCTATCCGTACCGATGCTACAGACAGTGCGCTGGCCGAGGTAATGCGTGAAATAAAAGAGTATAACCAAACCGGTGTGAAAGCTGATGAACTGGCGTTTATGAAAAGTGCGATCGGCCAGTTTGATGCATTGCGGTATGAAACACCGGGACAAAAAGCCCAGTTTATCCGCCGCATACTGGATTATAATTTACCCGGCAATTATACACAGCAACAGAATAAGATATTGAATGGCATAACCAAAGCTGAAATAGATAAGATGACCAAAAAATATATTCAGCCTGGTAAAATGAATATCCTGCTGGTAGGCGATAAAGCCAAAATTTATGATGGCGTAAAAAAACTGGGATATGAAATAATTGAACTGGATGTGGATGGAAAGAAAGTAGATAAAAAAGCATTTTAATAGTAAAACTTCTTATTGGTTGTAAAACGGCTCCCTTATCGGAGCCGTTTTTATTATTTCTAAGCCTGTGCAGAAATTTTCATCCATTTTAACAGCGATTTCCTTTTCCCGGCTGTCCTTGTAAAGTAACTTTAAGGGAGATCGTAAACCGTTAATCATTAAACCCCTGTTTATGAAAATTATTTCTACGCTCTTTTCCTTTTTCATTCTTACAATTACGGCCAATAGCCAGCAATGGAAACTTACTTCAGCCTATAGTCTTGGCCTGATGCAACAGGAAATGAAGGAAAATATTCAACCAGCTCACAGCTTACAGCTTGGTATTTTATATCAATTACCCCAGGTCAAAAGATTGTCTTTAGGTTTGGAATTGGGTATTGGCAGTTATGCCAACAAACAAATTGACCAGACCTTCCAGTTTGACAATAACACCTCCGCTGTAGTACCGGTCAATTATACCAGTAATGTATTTAATGCCAATTTGCAGGGCAGGTTAAATCTTGTGGATGAAACAAAGTTTGTAGTTACTCCCTATATCAATGCAAAAGCAGGGCTGTATAATTTTTTCAGCTCTATTTATATTGAAGACCCGGATGATCCGCTTAGTTGCCGTGCCCTGGAGCATGAAAGTATTATTAATGATAAAACATTGTACTGGAGTGCCGGTGGCGGATTGCAGATAGATCTCGGCTATTTTTCAAAAAAGAAAAAAAAGAATAGTGTTGTGTTGGATCTTGGCGCCAATGTAATCCGGGGGGGCACCATTGATTATATCAATACCAAAGACCTGGTAGAAGTGCAAACCAATAACCCCATGAGCAAACCAGTAAGCGTAGATTTTATTAATGCCAGCACGCAATCCATTCACGAGCATACCGTTGCACAGTTATATAGTTCTCCGTTGCGCATGTTGGAAATCAGGGCGGGTGTTGTGATAAATCTTAACAGATAACAATAGTGGCTGTTGGCAGCCATCTAAAATAAAAAGGGCGGTCTTCATTGCTGAAGGTCGCCTTTTTTATTACGGTATAAGGACCTATAAAAATTTGGTTGCAGTAAATAGACATCCGCCTTCCCCGGATTGCTGCACCTTTAAAAAAGAATGTGGATAATCTTACGGCAAGCCATACTATTTCATCCTGTATTGTAGACAAAATACTACAAACCTGCTTAATCAAAATAGTACTGAAGATCGAACTGTTGTTCTATTTTTTCGGGCCCTGTGAAGTCGTTTCTTTGTATCCTGTTAACGCAAAAAGAATAATCTCGACACATATAGCTGATTGAGACCTGTGAAAAAAACCTGGATCAACTGTTCAACAATTTTTTGAAAAATCTCTTGCCGATCACAATGTCCAGTGTCCAATTCTATTGAAAACCAGGGATCACCCGAACAAACCCTTTTACAAGCTAATCACCCTATAAAATTTTGCACCGACTGGAGGAATCTCCTTTTACAAGCAATTTGCTTTGAGAAGTAGCACCACGCATGCCGTTTAATAAACAACTAAAAACGGAGTGAATACGATTTGTGAAGATCCCCTTGATTAGAACCTCTTGATTTTTTTCAGGAGGTTTTTTCATTTTATTACACCCTGCTTTTATTAATGAATACAAGCAGGACAATAAAAATCCCGCAACGCCGCCATAATAACCAGGAGAAGCTCTATCGATTTTTCTACCGGCTGTATGTGACGTTGTGGGAAATTTAACTGCACCCTTTCAAAAAATTAAAACCAACTGCCTACAAAAGATTCATTCACCTTATCTTTTTGATTTGCCAACTTTCTTCTGCGCCGGGCTACTATCCTGCGTTGAATAAACAGGGTCACAAATAACAACGGCAGGAATATAATTGTTAATGGAGGAATGCCCATAAAGGAAATCCATTTACCACCAAACTGCCTGCGCATCGGGCGTTTTAATCTTTCAGCGATCAGGTACATACTCGGCACAATTAACAACGTCATAAAGAATGCGAACATCAAACCAAAAATGATCGTCCAGCTGAGTGGTTTCCAGAACACAGCATTATCACCGCCGAAAAATATATTCGGGTTCAGTTTTTCAAACATTTTGATGAAGTCAATATTAAACCCAACCGCCAGCGGGATCAGTGCAAGTATAGCAGCAATGGCGGTTAGCAATACCGGTATGATCCGGGTCTTTCCTGCTTCAATAATGGCTTCCTTTGTTTTCATGCCTCTTGCCCTGAGCTCATCTGCAAACTCAATTACAAGTATTCCATTCTTTACCACAATTCCCGCCAGCCCTACAATACCAATACCTGTCATTACCACTGATACTTCCATGCGGGTGATAGCAAATCCTAACACTACGCCGATCACACTGAATATGATCTCTGTCAATATGATCACAGATTTGCTGATTGAATTAAACTGCAATACCAGGATAAAAAGGATCAGCATTAACGCAATCACCAATGCTTTACCAAGGAAAGCGCCTGTCTCTGCCTGCTGTTCTCCTTCACCCGTTTGCCTTATCGTTACACTATCTGGTTTTTTAGTGAACCGGTCAATATGACCTTTGAGCACTTCGTTCACAGCAGTGGGTGTATAGCCCTGTGATATTAATACATTCGATGTAAGAGTGATCACTCTTTTCTGATCTTTTCTTTTTACACTACCCAATGTGCTGGTATAATCTACCCGGACCAAAGAACTCATCGGGATATTTTTTACAGCACCACCGGCAGCCATATCCCTGAAGCTGATATTCATATTCAACAGATCAACCAGGCTCTTACGTTGTATTTCGTTATTGCGTAATTGTATCTTGTATTCGTCTTCGCCATCTTTGATCTTTGACACTTCACGACCAAACAGGGCTGTTCTTATTTGCATACCGATCTGCCCGGTTGAAACTCCTTCAATCAACGCTCTTTCCCTATCCACCGTTAATGTAATTTCCGGGTTGGTAAGATCTACATCCATCTTCAATTCTTCTACCCCGGGTGTATTAATTGAATCCAGGTAATTTTTTAAAGAGGAAGCTGTTTTTATAAGATCATCAAAATCTTCACTGGCTATCTCGATATTGATTGGTGGTTCTGTAGGCGGACCACCCTGTTCCTGGTTAACAGATAATTCAGCACCGGGAATTCCTTTTACAACAGCACGGATAGAATCAAGATATGGTTTGGATGATTTGCCATGACGTTTTTCAAATTCAACAAATGAAACCTGTATTCTTCCCAGTTCAGGTCTTGTACTTCTGTCACCACTTTGCGGATCACCGGCTCCTACAGCTACGTTAGCGATCACACTTTCAACCAAAGGATTCTTTTTTCCATTCTCCATTCCCAGCACTTTAAACACACGTTTCTCTAATTGCCTGGTGATGGAGTCAGTGTATTCAACTGAAGTACCTACCGGTAATTTCATATACACATATACCTGGTTGGGGTCTCCGCTGGGAAAGAAGACAACCGGTACTTTGCGGATTCCAAAAAATATAAAAGAAAATATAAGTAACCCAAATGTAGCTGTCAGCAACCATGCAGGTCTCCAACCGTTAAGCGCCCAGCGTAATGCTGATTCATAATGTCCCATGATCCACGGTAACCCTTTATTCTGAAAAGTATGAATCCATCCTTCCAGCACATATTTATTTAAGATCACCATTAAAACGATAAATAAAATAAGGTTGCCCAGGAAAAGAAAACCTGAAAGGTCTAACAGTACACCTATACCTATTGCTATCCAGAAAGCAGGCTTTCTGAACATAGCGCTTTTGGGTTGTTTATGTTCACTCTCCGGGTGATTCATAAAGTCAACGGCAAAAACCGGGTTCATAATAAAGGCAACGATCAGGGATGCCGTTAGGGTAAATATGAGCATCGTAGGCAGGTAAATCATAAACTTACCGATGATGCCCGGCCAGAATAATAAAGGAACAAATGGAGCTAATGTCGTTAATGTACCTGCTAATACAGGAATGAATACTTCACCGGCGGCCGCGATAGCCGATTTCTCAGCCGTTAATTTTCCTTTCGATTGTATAAATATGCGGTGTGTATTTTCAATCACCACGATGGCATCATCCACTATAATACCGAGTCCAAACAATAAGGCAAACAGAACAATAAAGTTGAGGGTTACATGCGAACCGACGATAAGATCAGCTGCCGGTAAAAATAAAAACGCCACAAACATACTCAGCGGCACTGATAACGCCACGAAAAATGCGTTGGTAACACCCATAAAAAACATCAGGATGATCAATACCAATAAGAAACCAATAACGATGGTATTCACCAATTCATTAAACGAACTTTTGGTGGTTTTACTCTGGTCACCGGTGATCACTACATCAAGATCTTTGGGAAATCTTGTCTCCTGCAACTCTTTTGTTACCTTTTGCACATCGGCCGATGTTTCAATCAGGTTTTCACCAGCTCTTTTAATAATATTTAAGGTGATCACATTTTTGCCATCGAGACGGGCATAACTTTCCTTTTCTTTTATGGTATCTCTTATCGTAGCAATATCTTTTAAGTAGATCGGATCGCCGCTCTGGTTACGAACAATAACTTTTTCAATATCAAAGGCTGTTTTAAGCTGGCCTTTTAACTGTAGGTTCCGCTTCATATTACCTACATCCAGCAAGCCGCCGGTAACATCCATGTTCTCGTAAGCAATGGCATTGGCAATATCGTCAAACGTAATACCCGAAGCTCTCATGCGGTAGTTGTCAACGTTTACCTGGAATTCTCTTTCAGGCGCACCTACAAGGTCTACCCTGTTGATCTGTGACAGCTCTTCCAGTTTATCCTGCAAATCTTTAGCAAACTCTTTCAGCTTTACCACATCATAATCTCCACTCACATTCACGTACATGATGGGCTGTTCAGAAAAACTTACTTCCTGCACCGTTGGTTCCTGTGTAAGATCGGTGGGTAAATCCTGCTTGGCTTTATCCACGGCATCTTTTACTTTTTGCAAGGCGACATCAGTACTTACATCCGTATTAAATTCAACCATGATGGCTGAGAAATCCTGGATAGAGGTACTTGTTGTTTTATTGATCTTGGCGCCGGTAATTCCTTTGATCTGCTTTTCGATAGGTTGTGTTACCAGGTTCTCCATGTCTTTGGGAGAGTTACCTACATAAATGGTTTGCACATAAATAGTAGGTATCACGATATCAGGAAACTGTTCTTTGGGTAAGGTTACAAACTGGAATATACCCGCCAAGCTCACAAACAACATCAGCAGGTAAATGGATGTTTTATTTTTTATACTCCAGGTAGTTGGTCTGAACTGTTTTATTTTACCGGTAAAATTTTCCAATACACTCATATAATAAGATTATAGTTAGTGGTTATAGTTTTTTTAAACAGTTATAGTTGGCAACTCCATAACCACCATTACTGGTTTTGTAAAAATTATCTTTCTTATCAATTACTGGATAGTTGTTGTGATCAACTGGCCATCGTATAGATTCTGGAAACCATCGGTGATCAACACATCTCCTTTTTGTAACCCGCTTTTCACTTCCAGTTTATCGCCATACAATTCGCCCACGGTAACAACTCTTTTGCGGGCAACCTGTTTCCCGGTTTCCTTAGCAGCCACCATCACATACTTTCCTTTCTCATCATTTTGCAAGGTGTTTACAGGAATCGTAATAGCATTATTAGACGAGTAGTCTTTTATTCTTACCATAGCGATCTGGTTAGGACGGAATTCTTTTTCTGTAGGAATTCTTCCTTCTACATAAAATGATCTTGTATTAGGATCAATAAACCGGCCGGCTACTGATACTTTAGTAGTGATCGTTTTATTACCCGCTTCGGGTAATGTTACTTCAAGTACACTGCCTTCTTTTACTTTACCTAAGTAATTTTCGGGCACCAGCACCAGCACTTTCAGATTTGCATTATTAACAACACGGATACCAGTGCCTGTCAAAGCAGCACTTTGTGGTGAGAAAAACTCTCCTACTTTCACATTCACCTGGTCTACTACCCCACTCATTTCTGCATATACATTCGATAAACCGGCTTGCTCCTGCGCCAATCTTACATTGGCTCTTGCAGCATTCAACTGGCTTTGTATGGCTTCTGCATTTGTTTTTGCCTGCAACACCTGTACTTCAGTTCCGATATTTTGTTTCCATAAATTCTGCTGGCGTTCATATACACTCTGTGCCAGTTTTACCTGCGATTCCAAACCGGCAATCTGTTGCTGTGCTGCGGCTACACCCTGTCTTGCGACTGCATCATCCAGTTTTAGTACCAGCTGTCCTTTCTGTATATGCTGCCCTTCTTTTACAAAAATAGCTTTCACGGTCCCGCCTTGTCCGCGGGGAGCTACATACGCTATATTCTCTGCATCTATCTTTCCCTGCAAGTCTATGAAGTGTGTAAAAGTGTCTATACCAATCGTGGTTAAAGTAACCAGTTTGGGTTTGGCACCTGCAGCTTCAGGGTCAAGTACAGCAATTGATTTTTCGAGCTCGGTTATTTTTTTGCTGATCTCAGATTGTTGTTTTTTCAATCCTTCCAACTCCGTCTTTTTATCGGTCAACCCACCCTTTTCATCTTTTGCTGCGCTGCTACATGCTGCCAGCAATACAACTAAAGCGGCGATAGTCGTTACGGAAAATAATTGTCTCATTGTATTTATTTTTATCGTCTTCATGACTGTTGGTTTGTAAGGTTTATAGTTTTCCGGTTGCTTTCATAAAATCAACCTTTGCAATGATGGCATCATACAAGGCTGTTACATAATTTGTTTGTGCCGTTTTCAGATCGGTTTGTGCTGTATTGATCTCGGTTTGAGAACCGGTACCTGTTTCATACTTCTTTTTAGTTTGCTGGTATACCGTTTCTGCTAATTCCATATTTCTTTTCTGAAAATCCATCGTAGCGATAGCAGAACGAAAATTATTTTTGGCTGTAGCTACTTCATTATCAATTGTAAGCTTCAATGCTTCAATCTGATTCTCGGTTTTTTGTAGTGTGATTCTTGCCTGCTGAATTTTTGATTTGGTATAAAACCCGTTGAAGATGGGAACAGCAACATTCAAATTCACCGATGAAACCGTAAACCAATCTCCTTTGCCAAAGAAATTCCATTTGTTACGTTGGGCGCTTTTTGCATACTGCCCGTTCAGGCTTATCGTGGGCACCTGGCTTAGCTGGTAGCGGCGGATATCGTATTCATTCAATTTCTTTCCCAGCTGTGCATACTGGTAATCCTTCCTGTCTTCATAATTATAAACACTGCCTTCCAATATCCCCTCTTTGATCTGTTGCTCATTGAGTGTATCAGTCAATACCAATTCATGAGAAACAGGCATACCGATCAACACTTTTAATCCATAGTATCCATTCGATACATTATTCAGCACTTTCATTTTCTCAGTTTGCAGGTTGGTCAGTTGCACTGTCACTTTATCTACATCCAGCTTTTCTGCAAAACCATTCTCATAAATGATGCGGGTATCCTTAGCCAATTTTTCAAGCAGGGCAATATTAGCATCGATTAACTCTATTTGAGTTTTACTCACTACCAGCTGATAATAAACTTTGTAAACATTGGTTTTGATAACTTCTTCTGTTACTTCCACATTTTTTCGCTGGAAGTCAAGGATGGTTCCCCTTGCCTGCAGGCCTACGAATACCTGGCCATCAAATAATATCTGGCTGAGACTGATGCCTGCCGATGCACTGTATTTTGTGCCAAACTGTGCAGAGATAAAACCAAAATCATTGGGCATCACAACAGGATTACCACTACCATCTTTCACTCCTTCATCTATCAGCACCTGATAAGTAGCCGGTGAAATAAAATTCGGCAACACCTGTGTAGCTACATTCGGGTTGTAAGTAGTACCCAAACTTCCATTAATACCCGGATAAGCTTTCGATGTTATTTCACGGTTTACCTGCTCCTGGTATTTTACATCAAGCAGTGCATTTTTTACCTGTACATTATTTTTTGAAGCATACTCCACAGCCTGCTGAATCGAAAATTCATGTTTTGTTTGTTTCGTTGTATCCTGTTGCGCAAAGGCAAGGAAGGGGAATAAAGCAAACAGCAATAAACCGGTTCCCTTATTATTTCCACTTTTCATCATACGGTTGATTTTTTTTGTCGTTGGTCATTGTATTTCTGAGTCAGTTTATGTCCCTTAATAGTGGCAAGCCCGTACACAAAATGTTCTATGATATGTTCGGATACTGTAGCCAGGTTATACTTACCCGGCGGGAATACCGCTACATTGAAAGGAATCATCATACTCTCCAGCCTGAACTTACACATCACATCCACATTCAGGTCGGGACGATAGAGCTCATCTTTGATGCCCCATTCAATATTTTTCCTGATCACTTCAGCCAAAAATTTATCCTTATGTTCTTTGAAACGCTGGTAAGATCTGAAATGGAATTTTTCCAGGTCATACAGTAACATGGGGTTCATATTATTGAACTCCTGCATGATCCTTTCCATGGTAATGAAAATCTCATGCACAGCATCCGTTGCATCTTTCTGGCAACCCACACAATCTGTTTGTATCATTTTGATATGTCCATCCACCACGGCATCCACCAGTTCGTCCTTATCCGCATAATATTGATACAAGGTCTTTTTTGACATGCCCAGGTTATTGGCAATATCATCCATGGATACGGAGCGGATACCGTATTGCATGAACAATTCTTCTGCTTTAAGTAATATTCTTTCTTTAGCCTCCATACTTCAATTTCGAGGCACAAAACTATAGAAACTATTTTCGTTACCAAAGTTTCCATCCTTTATTTTTGCCTTTTGTAACAATTGACCACTGCTGACGATTGTTTGTTGCTCACCCGGACAAACGGCACAGCAACTTTATTTTCTGTTACCTTTATTCTTTAATTGCCTGTGCATGAATGCCAAACCGACTACTGCTAAAAAGAACAACACGCTTAAAAAGATCTTTCGCTTTTTTATCCAGGGAATAATTATTCTGGCCCCTATCGCTATTACAGCGTATGCATTGTATTGGCTTTTTGAAAAAGTGGATGGGATACTGCGCCCTTACCTGAATATCCCGGGGCTTGGATTTGCGATCATCATTTTATTCGTGATTCTGGTAGGGTGGATCAGTTCCAACTTCCTGATGGGCAGTGCCATTACCATCATGGATCATTGGCTTGAAAAAACCCCGGGTATTAAATTCATTTATACGTCTACCAAAGATTTCTTTGAAGCTTTTGCCGGGGATAAAAGAAAATTCAACAAAGCGGTGCTGGCCAATGTCTTTGGCAATGATGTTTGGATCGTTGGTTTTCTTACGGATGAAGAAATGCAGAAGTTTGAGATGGGAGCCGATATGGTGGGGGTATATGTGCCGCAGTCTTACAACTTCGCAGGGCAGCTATATATATTACCAAGAGATAAAGTGCGGAAGATAGAACACATCACATCAGGTGAAGCTATGAAATATGCGGTGACGGGTGGTGTAGTAGACCTGGATGCAGAAAGGATTGAAGAAAAAATACCTGTAGTAATCAGCAAAGAATGAAAAAAACGGGAGTCATTATCCTTTTTCTTTTTTGCTCCCAACAATGTTTCTGCTGGGGTTTCTATGCGCATCGCAAGATCAACCAACTCGCTGTATTTCTTTTACCACCTGAGATGATGGTTTTGTATAAACCTAATAGCAGCTTTTTAGAGGAGCATGCTGTTGATCCTGATAAAAGAAGATATGCCGTGCCGGAAGAAGGCGCCCGTCATTATATAGATATTGATCACTACGGTATTTATCCTTATGACTCCTTACCGAGGAGATGGGATGATGCCGTAGCCAGGTATTCTGAAGATTCATTGAATGCTTATGGCATTGTGCCCTGGTGGTTGCAAACAATGCTCAATCGGCTCACAGAAGCTTTTAGAGAAAAGAACCAGTCAAAGATATTACGCCTCTCGGCGGAAATCGGGCACTATATTGCCGACGCTCATGTTCCGCTTCATGCTACGAAAAATCATAACGGTCAATATACCGGGCAAAGAGGTATTCATGGTTTTTGGGAAAGCCGCATTCCTGAATTATTAGCAGAGAAACAATGGGATTTTTTTATTGGTAAAGCAGAGCATATTAAAAACCCCGCTTCCTTTATCTGGTCCGGCGTATTAGAAAGCGCCGCCGCTGCAGACACTGTTTTGAAACTGGAGAAAGAGCTGAGCGCTAATTTCCCTGCCGATCAGAAGTTTGCTTTTGAAGAAAGAAATGGCCAAACGATACGACAATACTCTACTGCTTTTTCAATAGCCTATGATGCAAAGCTCAAAGGCATGATCGAAAGAAGAATGCGGCAATCTGTATATGCTGTAGCCAGTTTTTGGTATACAGCATGGATAAATGCCGGCCAACCTGATCTCATGAAGTTATCAAACAAAGAATTTTCGGCTGAAGAGCTGAAAGCCTTTGAAGAACTTAATAATTCCTGGAAAAAAGGTGCTATTAAAAGCAGGGACCATGAAATGCCCTAAGCCCCTGAAGGGTGTTATTTTTCATACATTTGCACCTCATTATTTTTATTCGTCTATATGTTAGCAAACGTGAAGACACTACACAACTTTAATGCAGGCCCTTCCATTCTTCCCCGGGAAGTGTTTGAACAGGCCAGTGAGGCAGTACTTAATTTTAAAAATACCGGGCTTTCTATATTAGAAATAGGTCATCGCACCCCATTATTTGAATCGGTGATGGAAGAAGCCAGGAGTTTGGTGAAAGAATTAATGAACCTCGACAGTGATCATGAGGTTTTGTTTCTGCATGGTGGCGCTACTACGCAGTTTATGCAGGTGCCGATGAATTTATTAAATGAAAATGATATTGCTGCTTATACGGACACAGGTACCTGGGCAGTCAAAGCGATCAAAGAAGCGAAACTATTTGGCCATGTAGAAATAGCCGGGTCTTCTAAAGAAAATAATTATACCAGCATCCCCGCTAATCTTTCTGTAGCGCAAACAGCAGCGTACCTGCATATCACCACCAATGAAACAATCGCCGGCACACAATGGCATAACCTGCCGTATAATTGTGGTGTGCCCATCGTGGCAGACATGAGCAGCGATATTTTAAGTCGCTCACTTGATTTCAATAAGTTTGATCTCATCTACGCAGGTGCACAAAAAAATATGGGCGCAGCCGGGGTGAATCTTGTTGTTGTCAATAAAAATATACTGGGAAAAGTAACCAGGGCCATACCTACGATTCTTGATTACCGCAATCATATCAAAGAAGGCAGCATGCTGAATACACCGCCGGTGTTTGCAGTATATGTAGCTATGCTCACCCTTCGCTGGTTAAAAAATAAAGGTGGTGTGGCTGCTATAGAGAAAGCCAATGATGCAAAAGCAAAATTGTTTTATGATACACTCGATAGTTTACCTCTCTTTAAAGGACCGATTGCAATAGAAGACAGGAGTAAAATGAATGCAGTATTTATTATGGATGATGCTGCATTGGAAAAAGAGTTCCTGGAATTGTGCAAGAGTGAAGGCATGATCGGGGTAAAAGGTCATCGCAGTGTGGGAGGATTCCGGGTGTCAATGTACAATGCATTGACCATCGAAAGTGTGCAGGCGATTACTGAGCTGATGAAAGATTTTGCAACCCGCAAAGGATAATATTTTTTAATAACCCCGAACGAAACCAACGGGCAAATACATGTTTCAAGTTTACCAATGGCAATCATTAAACCATTCCAGGCACTGCGACCCCAGCAACAATTAGCACAACAGGTAGCTTCGCGGCCTTATGACGTTCTCAACAGTGCAGAAGCAAAAGAAGAAGCAAAGGACAATCCTAATTCTTTTTTATACGTTACTAAATCTGAAATAGACCTTGAAGATGGAGTGGATGTTCATAGCGCCGAAGTGTATGAAAAAGCGAAAGAAAATTTAAACCGCCTGATCCACAACCAGGTGTTGCAACCCGAAGACAAGCCCTGTTATTATATATACAAGCTCGTGATGGAAGGTCGTTCACAAACAGGCCTGGTATGTGTTTCCTCCGTACAGGACTATTTTGATGATGTGATCAAAAAACATGAATACACAAGACCAGAAAAAGAGAAGGACCGCATCGATCACATGCAAACCATAAAAGCACAAACAGGAAATGTGTTTATGGCCTACCGAGATGTGAAAGAGATCAATGAACTGATCAATGACTGGCAAACCAAACATCAACCTGTTTATGATTTTATAGCCGATGATCATATTCGACATACAGTATGGGTGGTGAATGATGACAGTGTCATTGATTCCATTACCCATTTATTCAGCACTAAAGTTCCATTTACCTATATAGCAGATGGACATCACCGGGCTGCATCTGCCGCCAAAGTAAGTAAAGCCTTACCGGATAGCCAGGAAGCCAGGTATTTTTTGACCACTATTTTTCCTGCCAGTCAATTAGCTATTCTTGATTATAATCGTTTGGTGAAAGACCTGAATGGTCATTCAAGAGATGAGTTTCTTGGATTACTGCAGGAAGATTTTACTGTGACCCTCAGCCCTGAACCTGTAAAACCGGCATCACTGCATGAATTTGGTATGTACATGGACGGCCAGTGGTATATTTTAGCTTCCCGCAAAGACACTTTTACAAACGATCCGATCGGGGTGCTCGATGTAACCATTTTATCCGATAATATTTTAAGTAAACTACTCGGCATCAGGGATCAGCGTACTGATAAACGAATTGATTTTGTAGGCGGTATCCGGGGCTTATCCGAACTCGAAAAAAGAGTCAACAGCGGCGAGATGAAGCTGGCATTCAGTTTGCACCCAGTGACGCTCAACCAGTTGTTTGATATAGCAGACAGCGGTAATGTAATGCCTCCTAAAAGTACCTGGTTTGAACCTAAGTTGAGGGATGGTCTGCTTACCCACCTGCTCTGAGCCCGGCTCAAATATTTGTTATTTTGCAACAGAGACGTTAAGGTTGGCGTCTCTTTGTTTTACTTTGAATGATTAAATGCAAACAGCATTTTTTATTCTTTAAACTTTACTGATGAAAAAATATTTTTCTTTTTTGATCGCTTCTTTTCTGATAGCAGGTATAGCTATAGCACAACCTGAAGATGTAAAAACATTACAGGCTACGGCAAAGTCTTTTATGCTATCCGGTGATTACAATAATGCGATAGTGGTATTGAACAGGGCATTGGAACAGGATAAAAATAATCTTGAACTGCAGAAAGATCTTATTCAAACCTATTACCTGAAACAGGATTTTGATAAAGCATTGGAAGGAGTCAAGACCATTGTAGATCGTGAAGATGCCGATGTAATGACGTACCAGATCGCCGGCAATGTATACAAAGCCCTGGAAGAGGTAAAGGATTGTGAGAAAATGTATAAAAAAGCGCTGAAGAAATTTCCAAAAAGCGGTCCTCTATATAGTGAGTATGGAGAATTATTGTGGGCATTAAAAGATTACTCCGCCATTGATTTATGGGAAAAGGGTATACAGATAGACCCGGCTTATGGCGGCAACTATTACAATGCAGCCCTTTTTTATTTTTATACAAAAGATAAAGTATGGAGCCTGGTATACGGAGAGATCTTTGTGAATATGGAAAGCCTGAGTGCAAGAGGCGCTGCGATGAAAGAATTATTATTCCAGGCCTATAAAGAAAAATTATTTACTGACCCCGATTTGCTGAAGGGAGAAGAAAAAAATAAAAGTGAATTTGCAAAAGCGTTTTTGGAGGTGATGGGCAAACAATCTTCTTTAACCAGCAAAGGAATCACTATTGAAACGCTGACCATGATCCGCACCCGTTTCATATTGGATTGGTATAACAGTCACTCCACTAAATTTCCTTTCCGTTTATTTGATTACCAGCAACAGCTGATCCGCGAAGGCATGTTTGATGCATATAATCAATGGTTGTTTGGTCCTGTTGATAACCTTGCTGCTTATGATAACTGGACAAAAACACATGGAGAACAGTTCACTGCTTTTAATACTTTCCAGCGCAGCCGTGTGTTCAGGGTGCCACCGGGGCAATATTACCAGGTAAAATAAAGGATATTTCAGTAGTTCAAAAATTGATATGAGAAAAATTTTAATCCTATTAACTTTATTTCTCTCAGTAATTTCCTTCGGGCAAAAAAAAGAAACTTATCAAAACATAAGGGGTTTAACTCTTATTGACTCTATTGATTTTTATGAAATAAGTGGTAGCTTTTCAAAAAGTAATGGTCACACAGGCTATCGTTTTCAGCTTGACTCAAATATGACGTTTCATAAAATTGACTTTGACTGTATATCAAGATTTAAAGTTGATAGTGGCACATGGTTCATTAAAAACAATAAAAAACTAATTTTCAATTCATCTGACCATATCCTCTCATTTGATATTTTTAAGTTTGATAATTTCTACTTTTTAATTTTACCCTCAGAAAGGAAAAAATTTATAGCCGATCTTAATGCTGAGAGAAAAAAACTCAGAAATACCAGGGCCTTTGTAACTGATAATAAAAGATATTCGATTGATTATTTAGTTGGATTTAGGTTGGTAAATAAATATTATGCGAAAGAAATCGAGGATTTTTTGATATAGGCATGAGTGGCTAATCTAGTATGAAAATTATTGAACCTCTCGGTTAAAACGGGGAGGTTTTTTTATCTATCCTTTTTTACCTAATTTGTTTACCGGTTGCATCCTCACTTATATATATGATTAACACAATCACCCCATGACAGAACCCCGCCGATTATTTGATTGTCTCAACTATCAATTAGAGAATTTTCCACTGGAAACTCTTTTTGCTGCAAAAGAAGGAGGTGAATGGAAAAGTTATAGTACAAAGCAGGTGCAGGAGACCGTAAACCAGCTAAGTGCCGGTTTGCAGGCTATGGGTATCGGTGGCGGAGATATGAGTGTGGAGGGAAGAGATAAGATTGCCGTATTAAGTAAGAACCGGCCCGAATGGATGATACTGGATCTTGCGGTACAACAAACCGGTGCCGTTCTCGTTCCGGTTTATCCAACGATCAATGTAAACGAACTCCAGTTTATTTTGAATGATGCCCAGGTGAAAATGGTTTTTGTAAACGACCAGGAACTATATCATAAGGTAGTTAGCATTAAAGACAAAACACCATCTGTAAAAGATATTTTCACGTATGATCATGTTCCCAATGCCCGTCACTGGAAAGAGTTATTAAAGGAGTTGACAGCCGACAGCCAGGAAAGGATCAAAGCAGCGGCTGCAAAAATTCAGTATGAGGATTTAGCTACCATCATTTATACATCGGGCACTACCGGCACACCAAAAGGAGTAATGCTATCACACCGCAACATATTGAGTAATGTAATGGATAGCCGTGAATGTTTTGATGAGATAGGCATCCGCAATGAAAGAGCATTAAGTTTTTTACCGCTCAATCATATTTTTGAACGCATGGTTACTTATATCTACCTGTTTACCGGTGTAAGCATTTATTATGCAGAAAGCCTCGACACGATCGGTGATAATCTTAAGGAGGTGAAACCAGCATTATTCACTACCGTTCCCCGCCTGCTCGAAAAAACCTATGAAAAGATCATGGCGAAAGCGGCCGACTTAAAAGGCATCCGCAAAAAACTTTTCTTTTGGGCATTGGAACTGGGTAAAAATTTTGAGATCAATAAAAACAAAGGCGCCTGGTATACTATGCAGCTTGCCATTGCCAATAAACTTGTGTTCAGCAAATGGCGGGAAGCATTGGGTGGAAATATCCGGGCCATCGTTACCGGTTCGGCTGCATGCCAGGTGAAGCTGTTGAAAATTTTTACCGCTGCGAAAATAGTTATTATGGAAGGTTATGGTCTCACAGAAACCTCACCGGTCATCAGTGTAAACCGTTTCCTGGAAAAAGGCCGGATGTTTGGAACCGTCGGTCCATTAATAAAAGATGTTGAAGTAAAAATGGCTGAAGATGGGGAGATACTTTGCAAAGGCCCCAATGTAATGATGGGTTATTACAAACGTTCTGACCTGACGGATGAAGTAATGAAAGATGGCTGGTTCAGTACCGGTGATATCGGCACCATCGTGGATAATAAATTTTTAAAGATCACGGATCGCAAAAAAGAGATATTCAAAACCAGTGGTGGTAAATATGTGGCGCCATTGCCCATTGAAAACAAAATGAAAGAGTCCCGGTGGATAGAACAGATGATCGTTGTAGGCGCTGACAGAAAATTTGCCGGCGCTCTTATTGTCCCTTCTTACCCGGCATTGAAAGAATGGTATGCAGAACAGGGAAAAGAATATCCGGGGAATGATGCCGTAGTGAAAGATCCCAAAGTCCTTGAATTATTCAAAGACAATGTTGAACGCTACAATCAATTCTTCAACCAGGTAGAACAGATAAAGAAGTTTGAATTACTTCCTTACGAGTGGACGGTAGATGGTGGTGAGATGACACCGACGATGAAATTAAAGCGAAAAGTGATTATGGAGAAGTATAGAGATGCGGTGGAGAGGATTTATCAATGAATGAGTCTTATTCTTTTGTCATTTCTTTTTTCCACTATTCAGTTGTTTAGTATTTTTTGATCCAGTTAAATAGTTTTCAGTTGAAACTACTTTTTTACCTGTCTTAGTTTCAAGATCTCTTCTCGCTTTACCGGCCACCGAACCACCCTGTTTAGCTACAATTTGGTTTTCGATAAAACCTTTCGGGTTTTTCGTCTTTACAATAGCCGTTGTTGAAGCCTCGCCAAGCATGGAAAATATTAATTCAAGATCGTTCATATGGTCTCGCAAGTTTTGGCTTTTTAATCCTTTTACTTTTTTATATTCAGCAGGTGTCAAACCAAAAGTAGCTTTTGAAATTTCAGCAGTCAGTATAGCATATTCCTTTTGTTGCTTTACACCCCTGTTTTTCCATTCTTCAGTCAATTCTTCACGAATGGCGATACTACGCATCCGTTTTTCAATCCAGTCGTCCGGATACCCTTTCAACTTGTATAATTCCCTGGTGCGTTGGGTTGCGAGCTCGGGGTTTTCTATTTCATCTAACCTGTCAGAACCTACTTGTGCTAGCCATAGTTTGAAAGGTTCTGCTTTAGGTGATGGGATGGATTGAATTATTCGCAAGAGCCCTTGTGCATTAGCACAATTCAGTTTTTGTTTACCTCCTGAAGTATCAATCAAAAGGGGGGTGACAATTTGTCCCCACCCTTGCGAAAGCAGTTCATCCCGCTTACGCATTTTCTTGATATAATCTGTTGGGTTGAGAGTATCAGTCAATATCTGTACTACATCAGCAACAGCGAAATACCATTTTTGATCGAACTCATTCCAAACCGTTCTTATTTGCTTGCTTTCAAACAATTTTATGTTACCCATAAATCAAAAATACAGAATATCATTTTGCAGGTAAAGAAGTTTGAATTACTTCCTTATGAATGGACGGTAGATGGCGGTGAGATGACACCGACGATGAAATTAAAGCGAAAAGTGATTATGGAGAAGTATAGAGATGCGGTGGAGAGGATTTATGCATGACATCAATGCTCTACAGTTATTGTTCCCGACTTACATGCAACATCTTTTCAAATCTATTTCGCAGTCTTGTCGTATACATTCTTATTAGCCCAAATAATATCAAATTGAAGAAAGGAAAAAACAATAACTTAAAAATCTTATCTCCTTCACTAAAAGTGTCAACACCAAACAATTCGCATAGAAATAGAATTGTCAACAAATAAAAGAATAAAACAAACCCTGAGTTGGGTCTAAGTGTTGTATTAATTATTGTCTTGTTGTTGTCAGCAGAAAGAGTGCCATTTAAATAAGCCGGGCTTCTCTCAATCCAGTCTATGATTACAAAACTCCATTTGTGTGTCAACCTGAAGCTATTATCGTCGTATATTTTTCCTGTAATATTTTTTGAAGAATCATACCATCGCCTGTTTACAATTAATTTTATCTCGGATCGAACATTCTCTATGCTATCGTTTACTTTGTACTTGTTTTTTTGAGTAAAAAATATATTCATTCGTGTTTACTAATTTGTTAGACTTTTAATTGCCTGGCGTATAAATATACTATCCTAAGCCACAATTAAAAAACTCCCCAACCGGGGAGTTACTACTTTCTTTCAGCAATTACAGATCAGTAATTGGCTTATACTTCGGCACCAATGCTTTCATTACTCCCCATGCAATTAAATAGGCGACCGCACAAAAAGCAAACATGATGGTATAACCTGTCTGGATATGCCCTAATGCTTTATAATGATCGAAAACAGCACCACCAATTTTAGAAACGGCCACACCACCTAAACCACCAGCCATGCCACCAATGCCCACCACCGATCCAACTGCTTTTTTAGGAAACATATCAGATACAGTAGTGAAGATATTAGCACTCCATGCCTGGTGTGCTGAAGCGCCAATACCAATCAGGATAACCGGTACCCAGAAGGAGATATAACCTAAAGGTTGTGCAGCCAGCACTACCAATGGTATCAATGCGATCAGTAACATCGCCTTCATCCTGCCATCATAAGGCTGGTATCCTTTCTTTATAAAGTACATCGGGAACCAACCACCACCGATACTTCCGAACATCGTCATACTATACAATACAGCTAACGGAATCATGATCTCCGTTTTAACCATGCCATATTGTGCTTCCAGGTATTTAGGCAACCAGAAAAGAAAGAACCACCATACGCCGTCTGTCATCATTTTACCAAAAGCAAATGCCCAGGTTTGTTTGTAGGTCAGCAATTTTATCCAGGATACTTTATCTGTTTTGGCATTTTCTGCTGCTGAAGAAATAGCTGCATTATCGTCTTTATCACTTTCAATATATGCCAGTTCTGCTGCTGATAATTTTTTCTGCCTGCGTGGTGTATCATAATACTGGCGCCAGAAAAATATCCATAAAAAACCAACACCTCCAATGATGATGAATGCCCATTGCCAACCCCATTGTGAAGCTATCCAGGGAACGGTCAATGGCGCTAAGATGGCACCAATATTACTGCCCGAATTAAAAATGCCTGTTGCAAAGGATCGTTCTTTCTTTGGAAAATATTCAGCGGTTGCTTTTATCGCTGCCGGAAAATTACCTGCCTCACCAAAACCAAGTACAGCCCTGGCTACCATAAAACCTGCAATGGATACGGGAACAGCCCCTATACCAATCCAGGAGAGAAGATCAGAAGTAGCAGTGCCGATATATATAGCCCCGGCATGCATAACAGCCCCTATGGACCAAATGATGATCGCCCAGGTAAAGCCAGCTTTGGTTCCTAATTTATCAATGATGCGACCGGCAAATAACATGGAAATGGCATAGACAAATTGAAATACGGCCGTGATGTTGGCATAATCGGTATTACTCCAACCAAACTCTTTGGAAAGATCGGGTGCCAGCAAACTCAATACCTGGCGGTCGAGATAATTAACTGTTGTTGCAAAAAACAAAAGTGCACAGATCGTCCACCTGTATTTTCCTATGGCTTGCTGCATGGTAATCGTTTGCCCCCATTCCCTGAAGGGAAATAAAGAAATCCTTACGGGATGGAGAGGTTATTTTTTTATTGATTGAATTAACTCGAGAACCTTTTTTGTTTCAACTTCAATAGTTGAATAGTCTTTTGCTTCCATCAACTTTTTGCTGATCAGCTTACTGCCCATACCTACTGCACATACACCGGCTTTGTACCAGCCTTCAATGTTCTCCCTCGTTGTATCCACCCCGCCAGTAGGCATAAACAATAGTTTAGGAAAAATATCTTTGATACCACTTAAAAATTCAGGGCCCAGCATGTTGCCGGGAAAAAGTTTTATAAACGTGATACCGGCATTTTCCGCTGCAATGATCTCGCTGGGTGTCATACAACCCGGTGCATAAAAAATATCTTTACCTACTGCATGCTTCGCTACTTCTGCAACAAAACCCGGGCTCACCAAAAAGTCGGCACCGGCAGCAAGATAGTCTTCTGCCTGTTGTAAATTTTTAATTGTTCCCACACCGAGTAATAAACCTTCCATCTCACTGTTCCTCACTTCCACCATTTTTTTAAAGTTACTCAGGGCAGCTTCACCACGGTTGGTATATTCGATAGCTTTTACACCAGCTTTATACACGGCTCTTAATACTTGCAGGGTTACGGTTTCATCGGCATTGAAATACAAAGGGAGCATTCCCTGTTGTACAATTGCATCTGCTACTTGTTTGCTTGGGATCATTTTTTTATTTTTTGGCCTCACCCAACCCTCTCCAAGGGAGAGGGCTTAGAATCTGGTTTGATATTATTTCCTCTGCTTATACTTATAGCATTGGATTTATATTTTTACTTTAATCACTAATTTTTTAATCAATTCATCACCGATCATCGGGGCATGCACATCTTCCGGAAAGAAGATAGCGAACTGGCTATCTGTTAAATGAAAAAAAGTATCGGGATGATCACTGTATAACTGCACATCTTTTTCTTCATTGTAACCGCCATTGGGAGTAATACATTTTTCCCTGGGCTTCCAGCCGATCTGCTCTTCACCACTGATACAAAGCTGTATATCGATATGCTTGTTATGACATTCAAACTTGGCAATGGATTCGGCTGCCGTTACTCCTTTCTTATCGGAAATGATAGCTCTTAAATTATCCCCGTCAATTTCTGACTTGCCTGCTTCTGCATTGTTAAGATCCGTTGCATTGATATAAGCAAATGCTTTTTCAAACAAAGGATGAACAGCGAAGTATTTAGATGCGTTTTTTATGGTATCAATTATCATGTTGAGTTTTTTTTCTCTCGCAGCGGCGCAAAGACGCAGCGGTTTCTGATATAATTGCTCAATAACGGTATACAGTACAAGATCCGATAATTATCGGATGCGACGCAACGATGTTCATCAGGGAACTAATGCTGGTAACACAATCACTATTATCTGCTTTATCGCTGCACTCTTCCGCTACCATCTCCCTTCACCAACTCTTTCACTTCATTCAATGTAGCATGATTGAGATCACCGGGTATTGTATGCTTGATCGCTGATGCGGCTACACCAAATTCGGCAGCATCCGGCATGGGCATACCCGTTACCAATCCATAAATAAAACCACTGGCAAATGAATCACCACTGCCTACCCGGTCAACGATACGTACATTGTATTGTTTGGTATGATAAAACTCGGAACCATCATACACCAATGCACTCCAGCCATTATCACTGGCACTATGACTCTCCCTCAGGGAAGAAGCAATGTATTTGAATCCGAATTTCTCTTTCATTTGTTTGAACACATCCTTAAAGCCTTCGAGGTTCAATTCACCCTTGGTAACATCCGTATCTTTTGCTTTAAAGCCCAGCGTAGTATCTGCATCTTCCTCATTACCGATACAAACATCCACATATTTGCAAAGCTTCGTCATCACCTCTCTTGCTTTTTCTTTACTCCATAATTTTTTACGGTAGTTCAAATCTATACTGGTTGTGATGCCTTTTGCTTTAGCAGCTTTTAATGCAGCTTCGGTAAGTGCAGCGGCTTTGTCGCTTAATGCAGGCGTGATGCCTGTAGTATGAAACCAACTGGCTCCATCCAATATTTTTTCAAAATCAAATTCCGAAATATCAACATCAGCAATAGATGCACCGGCACGGTCATATACCACTTGTGATGCCCGCATAGAAGCTCCTGTTTCCAGGAAATAAATACCGAGCCTGTCGCCACCCCTTACGATGAATTGTGTATCTACACCATAGCGGCGAAGGTGATTAATAGCTGACTGGCCAATAGGATTGTTAGGCACTTTGGTAACAAAAGTTCCGTTCAGTCCATAATTACACAACGCTGCCGCTACATTGGCTTCGCCACCACCATAGGTAACATCAAATGTATCTGCTTGCACAAAACGTTTAAAATCGGGAGTTGATAAGCGCAACATAATTTCTCCCAGCGTTACTACTTTTTTTGACATGTCCTTTTATTTGATTTTATATGTTAAGGGGATGAAAGATACAGTAAGTGAAGCGAATACAGTTTCCCCGTTTGCTGTTTTATTGTTTTGTTTTTCCGGCATCATTACCGCTTGCGGATTACAATATTGTAATCCCTTTTTTATACTGATATCGTTTTCCCTGTTGGTTGCGGATTGAGTTGCCAGTCGAAATAGTTTTTATTGTTGTTGAAGCAAATGTCCTGTATCACCTTACCGATCCAGGTGATATCGTTCGGTAATTCGCCATTTTCTATTTCATCGCCAAACAGATCGCATAATATCCTGCGGAAATATTCATGACGGGGAAAAGAAAGAAAACTTCTTGAGTCCGTGAGCATACCGATAAAGCGGCTCAGCAATCCCATATTGCTGAGTGTATTGATCTGTTTGGTCATTCCATCTTTCTGATCGAGAAACCACCATGATGACCCCCATTGAATTTTTCCGGCTGATGATCCATCATTGAAATTACCGATCATGGTTGCCATCAGTTCATTATCGGCAGGATTGAGATTGTATAAAACTGTTTTCGCTAATTTATTGTTGGCATCCAGCTTATCGAGGAATTTGGCCAACGCTCTGCCCTGTGAAAAATCGCCGATAGAATCCCAGCCGGTATCAGGACCCAGCGTTTGCATCATCCTTGAATTGTTATTGCGTAAAGCGCCGAGATGAAATTGCTGCACCCATCCTTTTTCCCAATCCCATTCTGCAAAATGAATGAGCATGGCCGATTTGAATTTGCGTTGTTCTGCTTCATTCAGTTCTTTGCCACCATGTATCTTGGTAAATATGGTTTCGATTTCAGAACCGGTAAAATCATCGGCATAGATCTCTTCCAGGCCATGATCGGAAACACCGCAACCCATTGCCGCAAAAAAATCATGACGGTTTTGCAGGGCATACAAAAAGTCATCGAACGAAGAGATGGCGATATTGGTAATGCTCTCCAGTTTTTTTACATACGCATTGAACTTGATGGCGCTGCTTACGTTCATCGCATTATCAGGGCGAAAAGCCGGCAGTATAGGAATTTCGAAAGCATCGTCTTTTATTTTCTGATGATACTCCAGTGAATCAATGGGATCATCTGTAGTGCACACCACTTTCACATTCATCTTCCGCAGCAGGTTGCGGACAGCATATTCCGGGGTTTGCAATTTCGCTGTGCATTCATCATAAATTGCCCTAGCTGTATCTGCATTGAGTATTGTATCTATATCAAAATAGCGTTGCAGTTCCAAATGTGTCCAGTGATACAACGGATTTCTTAATGTATAAGGAACCGTTGCGGCCCATTGCTGAAATTTTTCCCAGTCCGTTTTATTACCGGTGCAATAGCTTTCGTCGATCCCATTGATGCGCATAGCTCTCCATTTATAGTGATCGCCATACAGCCATGCCTGTGTCAGGTTTTTAAATTGCGTATCCTCAGCGATCTGCTGTGGTGGCAGGTGGCAATGGTAATCAATGATGGGCATGCCCTTAGCATATTCATGATAAAGACGCTGTGCTGTTTTTGTTTTCAGTAAAAAGTTTTCATCTAAAAATTGTTTCATACGACCGTTTTATTTTTTTAAACGAGCTGTTGTGCTACTATCATCGCCTGTTGCGTCGCACTCTTCATCGTTCGGAGCTTTGGTCAACAACCCACCCCAGTTGTTTATAATTGAAGAGTTCCTAAATCCGCCCCTCCCAGGAGGGGATGAACCTGTATTCAATTTTTTATTTTTAAATTATCAAGCAACGCTGAATTCAATTGTAACTATACACTGTTACCCAATTAAAAAAATATTCTGCCTAAGTTTCCCTTTAGCCCGATAGCTATCGGGGTAGCAAGGGACAGGGTCTTTATAAACTTACCCCCCGTTTCCACGGAATAAAATCATCCTGGTTCAGCAATACTGCTTTTGGTATCACATCGCCGCTGGCTGCTTTAATGCAATACTCCAATATCTCCTCGCCCATCTGCTGTATGGTTTTCTCTCCTTCCACGATCGGGCCGCAATCAATATCTATAATATCATTCATCCGTTTGGTCAGGTTACTGTTGGTAGATACTTTAATAGTAGGACAAACAGGATTACCCGTTGGTGTTCCCAGGCCGGTTGTAAATAGTATAAGCGTAGCACCGCTTGCTGCTTTACCGGTGGTTGCTTCTACATCATTACCGGGTGTACATACCAAATTCAATCCATGTTTGGTGGCCTGTTCTGTATAATCAAGCACATCTACTACGGGTGAAGTGCCTCCTTTTTTTGCAGCACCTGTACTTTTGATCGCATCCGTGATCAATCCATCTTTTATATTACCGGGTGAGGGGTTCATATGAAAACCCGAACCTGCTTTTTCAGCCTGGTCGGCATAGGTGCTCATGAGGTGCATGAATTTACGGGCAGCAGTCTCATCTTTTGTTCTGTCAATAATATTTTGTTCAGCGCCACATAGCTCCGGAAACTCGGCAAGCAATACAGTGCCACCCAATGCTACCAGCAGATCACTGCAATAACCTACTGCCGGGTTAGCAGAGATGCCACTGAACCCATCACTACCGCCACATTTTACACCAATCGTTAGTTTATCAAGCGTTGCCGGTTTTCTTTCCAGTTTATTTATTTCTACTAAACCTTCAAATGTTTTTTTGATCGCATCAGCGATCAGTTGTTCTTCGCTTTGTGATTGCTGTTGTTCAAAAATGTATAAAGGTTTATCAAAACCAGGGTTGATCCTTTTCAGGTCTTTTAAAAAATCTTTTGTCTGTAAATTCTGGCAACCGAGGCTCAGCACGGTAACACCTGCTACGTTCGGGTGATTGGCATAAGCTGCCAGCAACCTGCCTAAGACTTCCGCATCTTGTCTTATACCACCACAGCCGCCCTGGTGATTAAGAAATTTAATGCCATCTACATTTTTAAAAGGTCTTTCTGTATTCTTTTTGAGAGAAGGAGAAAGATCGATCTCTGCAATACTTTTTCCTTCCTGGTAAGATTGAAGTAGGTGCTTCGTGTAGGATTTATATTTATCTGTAACCGCATACCCCAACTCATTGTGCAGGGCTTCTTTGATCACATCCATATTCCTGTTCTCACAAAAAACGGTGGGAATGAATAACCAGTAGTTAGCAGTGCCAACTCTTCCATCACTGCGATGATAACCGTTGAAAGTTTTGTTTTTAAATTTGGATACATCCGGTGCCGTCCATTTATAATCAACTTTACGATAGGTATAAGGAGCCGCAGCATGTTTTGTATTGGCTGTTGTCATCAGGCTACCGCGGGGAACAGGGTTTTGGGTTTTGCCTACCAGTACCCCATACATGATGATGCTGTCACCGGTATTCATATCCTGTGTAAAGAATTTATGCTTGGCGGTAATATCGTCCTGCAACGTGTATTCTTCACCTTCATAGCTTATAACCGCTCCTTTTTTAAGATTGGTTAAAGCCACCAGCACATTATCATCGGGATGCACTTTCAATACTACTTGTTTCATCTGTTCTGTTTTTACTCCTGCACTGGGTTGGATCAGGCAATTATTTTATTTAATTGTACCTGTTGCAACGCTGCTATCCCACCGTTTTGCATCAATGATTGAATATTTGTTTTTACGGCGTCTGCAAATCCATTTAAACGGGAAAGGTCAGTTCCCCACAACTCTTTATCCGCCAATACTGCTTCTGCAATATTCTCTTCTGTATTTTCATTCCATTTACCGGCAAGCTGTGCTGCATGATCATCCTGTATCACATACGTTGCGCCATTGAGCTGCCCTATAAATTGCCCTTTGTCATTCTTAGTAGCTTTCATAAAAACTAAATAAGCGGCAAAACCCAGCGCCATGTATTCAGGCACCTGGTCGGTTTTGCTGTAATGTCTTAACAGCAGTGGTACATTTCTCATTTTCATTTTAGAGGTATACTGTACTGATATGCTGATCCATTGATGATCCAATGACGGATTACGGAAACGATCCAATACTTTGCCTGCAAATTCACAAGCTTCATTATAGGTAATAATATCGTTAGCGACGGCAGTTGCGAGTTCCTGCATAGCCAGGTTATACACAAACGACGACATCAATTCATTGGCCATGGCCTCCTTCACGGTGGTAAAACCAGAGAGATAGGCAAGTCCGCAACTGAATGTATGTGTACCGTTCAGCAATCTTAATTTCAGCTCCCTGAATTTTTCAATATCAGGAGCTATGACAACGCCTTCATCTGCTTTATGGAATGAAAGTATTTCTTTTACTTTCTCACTGCCAGATTCAATGGCCCATAAACGGAATACTTCAGACAAGATCATAAGATCGTCTGTGTAGCCCAGTTTATTTTCTGTGCTGATACGATCTTTCTCCGGCAATTTACCCGGCACAATACGATCTACCAATGAACTGCAGAAATGGTTGGTCTTATCTAACCAGGTAACAAATGAATCATCCAGTTTGTTGAAAGCTGCCAGTTCAAGCACAATGGCTTTCAATTTTTTGCCATTATCAATGATCAGTTCGGTAGGAATGATCACCATGCCACTTTCTTCCGATCCATTGAAGGCTTTAAAGCGTTCATATAAAAATGCCAGCAACTTACCGGGAAAAGATTGTGGCGGTGATTGATGGATATCTTCATTGACCAAAGTAATACCTACTTCGGTTGTATTGGAGATGACAACCTGCATTGCCGGATTATGAGCACAGGCGAGAATGTCTTTCCATTCTTCTTTTGCAGATAACACCCTGCTGATCGAAGAGTTGATAATTACTTCATCTACCTGTATGCCGTTTTCAATTCCTTTTACACACAGCGTAAAAAGACCATCCTGTTTGCCAAATTCGTCAGTGCCACCAGCGGAAGTTGATTTCACGATCACTACCCTTCCATTAAATATTCCCTGGCGGTTGGCTTTATCAATAAAGTAATCAGGCAGGCCGCGCAGCAACACTCCTGTGCCAAACTGCAATACTTTCTCCGGTAGCTCCAGTAATTTTTCTTCCGGGATACTTAAGTCCTTTTGCGGCGTTATCTTTTTTAATGTTTGTTTTGACAATTGCATACTCAATTCATTTCCGGCTTCCATTGTTTATTGAAAACCCAGTTAACAGTTATATCGTTTACAGCTACAGCAGCCGGCAGGTTATTGCTGTACCAGTTAAAACCACTTCTTCCTTCACGGTGACAATTATAATAATAAACCCTATGTCCCGATTGAATGATATTGGCAGTTTGTACTCTGCAAATGGCAGAATCTTTCATTTGGTTGCAAACCTGCAATCAATATGAAAAAAATCATATCTACTTTATCACAGCATTTTTCAGCAACCATTTCACCAGGTCATTCGCCGCCTCATAATTATTAAAACCCGGTAACACCTTTCTGCCATCTATATATTCATTATATACCCAGGGATCACCAACGGCAAACACAGCTCCTTTACCATATTTAGCAGTTGCGATGATGACATCATTCTCTTTAGTAACCAATGCAGTAGCCGGCGCTTTTACATCCAGCACACTTACTTCTTTTAAATACATTTTTCGTCCGGGAAAAACTTTATGCGTGACATCCGTATAAACTGCGCCTGTTTCAAACTCATCATTCTTTACCATATTCCGGCTCTTATCCGTAAAGCTGATCCCGAATTTTGAAGCCAGTATATTGAAATGGGTAAGATCACAATTGAAACTGTCATTGGCCATTAATAATAATACGCCCCCTTCTTTTACCCAGTTGCTGATGACTGCTGCATCTTTATCATTCATATAATGGGGTGAAGGATTGTCTCTTACATGATCAGGATCTACGATAATGTATACCGATGCTTTTTTAAGTGTTGCAACTGTTGGCGCCGTATCCAGTGAAGCAAGCCTGGCTCCATTTTTTTTGAATAGATCACCCAATGTTGAAAAACCTGGGTGTGATCTTTCTTCCCATACATAATGCCAGTATACCAGGGTGCCGGTAATATCTTTTCTTTTTTCGCTATTGAACCAGCGATCTAATAAAACAGTTTTCCCTTTTCCTGGTGCCTGGGATGGCAGCATTTCCATTTCATTGCTTGCCAGCAGGAATGCACCGATACCTTTGGGGTCATTTACAATTACCGGTTCACTCATATAATATTCAAAACTTCCATCACGAAAAGGATTGCCACCGAGGCCTGAAACTTTTACGGTGCCATACAGGTTGGTTTGTCCGTTTTCTACTTTGATAAATTTTTTCACAATCCCATCATACCCTTTTTTAGCAATGGCCAATTTTGCCGCCGGCAGGTATCCATTTCTAACGCCTTTTGCAATAGCGTATACAAATTGACAGGAAGCTGATGCTTCGAAATAATTTTTTTCTTTCCCGGGTCCGTTATAATTCATCACATCATACCAAAGCCCGGTTTGTTTATCCTGTTGTTTTTCTAATGCAATTACCAACCGGTTCAATATATCGATCAACGCTTTTCTTTTGGGATGAGTGGCCGGGAAATAATCCAAGGCATCTACGATGGCATCCGCATACCAACCCATAGCCCTTGCCCAGAAATGCGGCGATGTTCCCGTTTCTTTATTCGCCCATTTCATTTGTTTGCTTTCATCCCATGCATGATAGAGTAATCCGGTCTTTGCATCCCGGGCATGTTTTTCCATCCAGATGAACTGGTTAGCGATATCATCGAAAGCAGCATCTTCATGAAATAACATGGCATACTCTGCATAAAATGGAGCACCCATATATAAGCCATCGAGCCACATTTGATTCGTATAGATCTTCTTATGCCAGAAGCCACCTTCCTTTGTTCTTGGGTGTGTCCGTAACTGGTTGCGTAAGGCATCAGCCGCTTTTTTATACTTGTCTTTTCCTAATACACGATAAAGCAGCAGAACCAGTTTCCCATTATTTACATGGTCAATATTGTACTCATCCATTTCATACCCTTTGATGGCCCCGTCGGGCTGAACAAAATAATCCATCTTCGCCTGTATGGCATTGAAATAACTTACATCCCCGGTATTGGCCCAGATGCCCTCAAAGCCTTTCAGCACTACGCCCATATCATAGCTCCATTTATTCAAACCCCCAATAGGAGTTGAATCTTTCCAGCTATTCATGACAGTGGCAGCCATTTGCTGTGACAAAGGTTTTTCCGCCCGTATGGCCGGAACAGTTTGTGCCGCTGCAAAAAGACAAATGAATAACAGGAATATGCTGGTTATTTTTTTCATTAGTTGATGGTTACACTTTTAGACACTGCTCCCAGTTCATAAGTAATTTTTTCTTTCGCCTTCGAAGCATCTGTATTTTTTATAGTGATATTGCTGCTTTTCCCGCCGCTGATCCTGAAAAGTAATGCAGCCCCGCTCTTATAAGTAATATTATCAAATACCAGTTTATCACTTTGCATCACATCGATCACCGGGTCCGTATCACTACTGATCACTTTTATATTTTTAAATGTTATGCCTGTTGCTTCCTGCACATCGATTCCTTGTTTTACCTGCAGCACCATATTCTCCAGCACAATATCTTTTACATGCATTTCCGGCAAGCCTCTTAAAAAAATTCCTTTGGCTGCGCCATTGCAATACACATTGCTGATATAAAAATTTTTGAACACCGGCGTCGTTTCATCTGCTGGCAATAGTTCTACTTTAGGCAATTCCCTTTTTTCTCCTGCCAGGACTACCGGATCCTTTGCCATATAATACATGTCAAACAAAATCGCTTCTGCCGGAATATCTTTCATGTAAATATCTTTAATGAAAATATTCTCTACTACGCCGCCACGTCCTCTTGTTGTTTTAAAACGAAGCCCGATATCAGTGCCAATAAAGGTACAGTTGCTGACATGAATGTTCCGGGCACCACCACTCATTTCACTGCCGATCACAAACCCGCCATGTGCAGCATATACAGTGCAATCCCGGATGATCACATTCTCGATGGGTCTTCCCCGTTTCCTTCCTTCTGCATCCCGGCCGCTTTTCATACACAGCGCATCGTCACCCACATCAAATACTGAGTTTTCAATCAGCACATTTTTACAGCTCTCCGCATCAATGCCATCTCCGTTCTGTGCATACCAGGGATTTTTTACCGAAACATTTCTTACGGTTAAATTTTCGCATAACAGCGGATGCAGGCACCAGGCGGGTGAGTTTTGAAAAGTCACTCTTTCAATCAGGATAAGTTTACACGCTGTCAGTACTAATAAATTAGGACGAAGAAAATCTTTGATGCTTTCATAAAAGGCAGCATCTTTTTCAGGGCTGATCATGCCCGGGTTAGTCATCTTAGACCCTTTCATGAATTGTTCAGAAGGATACCATGTCTTTTTATCATCACTTAGTACACCACCTGAAGCCAGTTTCTTTTTCCATTGACTTTCGGTGAGTTTTTCACTCTTTACAGCTCTCCATACATCACCATTGCCATCAATGATGCCTTTACCGGTGATGCCAATATTCGTTGCATCTGTAGCCGAAATCGGGGATTGGTTTCTCATCTGTGGCAAGCCTTCCCAATGCGCTTTTATCAACGGATACTGTGTTTTATCATTTGTAAATAATAAAGTAGCTCCCGCCGCCAAATGAAGATTGATATTGCTTTTAATAACCACAGGGCCGGTTAGCCATAATCCGGCTGGCACCAATACAACACCCCCACCTTTTTTATACTGGGCTTCAATGGCTGCATTGATACTCTTCGTATTCAGCGTATAGCCATCTGGAACAGCGCCAAACTTTGCTATGCTGAGCGTATCTTTTTTAAACTTCGGAACAAGAATAACAGGAAGCTTACCTGTAAACTGGGCCTTTGCCTGCAAAGAAAAAAATGCCAGTAGCAATATGCTGAGAATCTTTTTGATCATCACACGAGAATCGTTGAAATAAACACACTGTTTATACTGCAATTTTACCCTAAAGCCTATCGTTTTCAAGGGTTTCTGAAGTCTTTATTTACGCAAACGTTGCCGGCATCGATGCCATCTTGCCGTATTCAGCATCACCTTCTTAGGTTAATTTAACAGCCTGCCTGGCCAGCAATTTCCACTTGCCGTTTTGTTTTTGCCATACCAGCAATACCTTCAATTTTACGGTGCCGGGTTTACCATCATCGTTGGTGCTTGCGTTCAGGATATGTCTTACAACAGCTGTCTTTCCGCTAACGCTGATCGTTTGCTCCGTCAGCTCAATGCTGACAAAATCAGACTTGCCACTGGCGATTTTTTCGACAAACTCGGCTTTGTTTTCAACGCCGCCGCCTGAATGCCCATAACTCAATTGATCAGCCGCTATATTTTCTAAGGAAGTCCTGTTACCACTGATCATTGCATTTCGCAATTGTTCTACTGCTGCAGCTACTTTTGTTTCGTGTTTGTTTTGTGCCAGCGTAGTGATACTTGTCAGCAGTAACATAAAAACGGGGAGCAAAAATTTATTCTTCATATATATAATTTTAAAACTGGTTGACCATCGGCACAAGATCAATTAATTCAGCATTTTTACCGGGCTTTAAGGTTTTTCTATCCTGAACCAATCCACATCTGCAAAACCCGAATCATTTGTTTTTACCGTTCTCGTACAAAACAAACCCATCTTTGCACCTACCCATCTTCCCGGTCTTGCAATTAATTTATCGCCGATTGGTTTGAAGGTAACACCATCTTCACTATAACTGAATTCGCAAACAGCACCCTTACTCACTTTTGCCCTGAAATAAATAGCTGCACTGCTGATCTTGTCACCATCCTGTATTGTTTCTATATTTCTTTTATCAGCGTTTTTGCAATAGCTGAAAGAAATATAATTACCATCTGCTTTTTTTACCAGCGACAGATAAGCATAATCAGTTCCAAAAACAATCAGTCCTGCCCGCTCACCTTCCAGTCTTGGTTTGAAAGTTAGTTTAGTAGTGGCTATAAATTCATCGGCCGGAAATTTTTGCATTAAAAGGTTGGGAACATCCCAATAGTTTTTACTGCTATCCGGCAGGGGATAAGAGAACAACCGCAATTTATCGCCGGTCAAAAAAAACCAGTAGGGTTGCGGGTTCGCCTGCCATTGCCATTGAAGGCTTAGTTTTCTTTCATTGAATTCATCTGATTCTGCCGGAGATGTTATGGGAAATGTTTTCCCAACGTTTGGCTTTTTATAAACGAGTACCGGTTCGCCCTTACCATCACCGTCCTTATCGGCACCGATCACCGGCCAGTCATTCACCCATTTCATCGGTTGCAGGTGAACTACTCTTCCATAAGCATCTTTATCCTGGAAATGCAGGAACCAATCTTCGCCCGTCTTTGTATTTACCCATGCTCCCTGGTGTGGGCCATTTACGGTTGTTGTTCCCTGGTCCATCACTACTTTTCTTTCATAGGGACCATATACGTTTTTACTTCGTAAAACCAATTGCCATCCTGTGGCTACGCCACCCGCGGGTGCAAAGATGTAATAGTAACCATTGCGTTTATAAAACTTAGGGCCTTCAATGGTAGGATCTGCATCATGACCATCGTAAACAATCACGCCATCGTCGGTTGTTTTCGTTCCTTCTTTATTCATCGTTTTTATAACGATCAGGCTTTTGATACCGGCACGGCTGCCTGCATAGGCATGAACGAGATAAACTTTTCCATCAGTATCCCATAACGGGCAGGGATCGATCAATCCTTTACCGGCTTCCACCAGCACGGGATCGGTCCATGGCCCCATTATACTTTTTGCACTGGTCACATAAATGCCAAAATCAGGATCGGGATAATAAATATAAAATTGTCCGGCATGATAACGTATGGAAGGAGCCCATACTCCATTGCCATGTTGCACTTTACTGAAATGATCAAACGGTGGTTGTCTTTTTAATACATGCGTGATAATGGTCCAGTTAACGAGATCTTTGGAATGAAGTACCGGTAATCCCGGAGCATGATTAAAACTGGAAGACACTAAATAAAAATCATCTCCTACCCGCACCACATCAGGATCACTATAGTCTGCATTGATAACAGGGTTTTTATAAGTACCATTGCCATTATCTGCTATCCATACGGTTGATTTGTTTTGAGCAGGGATAACATAAAAAGTCAGCAGGAATAGTATTGCCAGGAGAAACTTCATTAGCTTATGATTACAAGGCGGTGAGCCAGTTTTTTAATCGCTCCATCCAGTTGTCTGTTGTTGTTTTATTAAACATGCCAAATCCATGTCCGCCTTTTGGATAGAGATGCATTTCGACAGGCACTTTATTTTTAATACAGGCCTGGTAATAGCGGATGCTGTTCTCTACCGGCACCGTCCCATCATCACCTGCATGCACTAAAAAACTGGGTGGCGTTTTGGTTGTTACCTGCAATTCATTCGAGAAAAGTTTTATTTTTTCTGCCGCAGCATTACTTCCCACTAAATTATTTCTTGATCCCTTATGTGCTATCGTACTGTCGAAACTAATAACAGGATAAATGAGAATTGCAAAATCGGGACGAACAGAAGTTGTATCGGTATTGGTTAGATCAGCTTTGGTTTGAAAATGAGTAGCGGCGGTGGCTGCTACATGACCTCCAGCCGAAAATCCCATGATTCCTACCTGGTCTTTATTGATACCCCATTCTGCTGCATTGCTCCTTACTAAACGGATGGCCTGCTGTGCATCCTGTAAAGGAGCGATACTTCTATCTATCATTGTAGTATCATCAGGAAGACGATACTTTAATACAAATGCAGTGATTCCCCATTTGTTCATTTCTTCAGCTACTCTTGTTCCTTCTTTATCAAAAGCAAGAATAGAATAACCACCACCGGGACAAATGATCACAGCTTTTCCATTAGGATGATCCGGTTTATAAAGTGTAACGGAGGGTACACTCACTTTGGCAATCCGTGTTACATTATCCCTGAAGATGGAATTTTCTTTATTGGGCGCTGCAATGGAATTAGGCACTCCATTTTTATACAGGGCTATTTCTTTGCCGCTTTGCGCCAACAATGTTGTTCCCAGGCAAACAATGAATAAAAGAACGCTTATACATTTCATAGTATATGACAATTGAATATAGCTGTCCTCAAACTTAAACTGATTCGGTGTAAGCCCTGGTTTTGGTAGCAGGTATTTACGCAATCGTTGCCGGTCTTTACTTATAGATTTACCATTGCTTTGATTACGATTTATTGTGCATTGGCCAAAGCCCTGTCAAGGTGAACATACCCTCCATCCACGTATACTAATTGCCCAGTTGTATGACTTGATTTTGCTGATAACAAAAATGCAACTGTATTGGCGATCTCTTCCGATGTTGTCATACGATTCTCTAATGGGATCTTCGCTTCTATTTCTTTCAATTTTTCCTGTGGGTTAGGCAATGTTTCGATCCAGCGGGCATATAAGGGGGTAAAACATTCTGCCACTACTACAGCATTTACACGAATGCCGTATTTTAATAATTCAACAGCCCATTCTCTTGTCAGTGCATTGCGGCCGCCGTTACTTGCTGCATAGGCAGACGTATTGCCCTGCCCGGTATCCGCCGTTTTGGAAGTGATATTGACGATAGCTCCTTTTGATTTCTTTAATTCAGGCAATGCATGATGAGCCAACAGATAGTAGTGAATAAGATTTTTATGCAGGGAGGCCATGAACTTTTCATAATCACCGTTCTCTAACCCTACGCCATCATTTACACCAGCATTGTTTACCAACCCATCAATACGATTGAACTCTTTGATAATTTTTCCTATCGCTTTTTCACATTCGGTGGCGCTGGTCAGTTCAGCCGCCACCTGGAAAGCTTTGCCACCTGCTGCTTCAATGGCTTTTATTGTTTTCAGGTTATCTTCTTCACTTCTGCCAATAATAACAGGAATGGCTCCTTCAGCGGCCAGCATTTTTACAATGCCTTCACCTATTCCTTTGGCACCACCACTTACGATGATCACTTTGTCTTTTAATTGGAGATCCATGATGTATATTTTTTCACGAAGACATAAAGTTCGTTAAGAATAATAACTTGTACTCTTCATTGCATTGTGAGATATTTTACAGGCTATAAAACTGAATCGCATTTCCACCCAACACCTTTTCCCTATCATCTTCACTATAATTCTCCATATATTTTTCCACTAAGCTTTTCCATTGCACATAAATACCTGCTACAAGTATAACCGGCCAGTCGGTTCCAAATAGCAACCTGTCCACACCAAACGCATCAAATACAACATCGAAGTATGGATAAAAATCACCTGCACTCCACTCCTTCCACTTTGCCTCCGTAAACAATCCAGAGAGTTTACAGCATACGTTAGGCTGCTTTGCTATTTGCTGTATATCGTTTTTCCATTGCGTAATATTCTTTTTAGCAATATCGGGTTTGGCGCAATGATCGATCACAAATTTTTGCTCCGGAAATTTTGAAACAAATTCAATCGCCGGTTTCAACTGGTGATGATAGATAAGAATATCATACGTATAGTTATACTGCTGTAAGGCAGCAATGCCTCTTTGAAAATCGGGTCTTACTAAAAAATCATCCGGTTCGCCCTGCACCACATGTCTCCACCCCTTAATGACAGGATACTGTAAAAAATACTGCAATCTTTCTTCAATGTTCTCATTCTGCAGATCGATCCATCCCACTACTCCTTTTATGATGCTATGTGTCTTTGCGAGTTCTACCAGGAAATGTGTTTCCAATTCTGACTGATCGGCCTGCACCGCCACACAACCATCAATACCATTTCTTTTTAACGTACCGGAAATGGTTTGCGGCAGGTAATCCTGCTGCAAAATTTTCATGTTGTCCATCCATGTATCCCGCACTTTATCATACTCCCAAAAATGGACATGTGCATCAACCTGCATACTTCACACATTTTTGTTTCGATTCACCCAGGCCATCAATACCCAACTCCATCACATCTCCCGGTTTTAAATATACCGGCGGATTGAAACCCAATCCTACACCTGCCGGTGTGCCGGTAGAAATAATATCACCCGGCAGCAAGGTCATGAACTGGCTTACGTAAGCAATTAAAAAAGGTATATTGAAAATAAGATTCGCTGTAGTTCCATTCTGCATTAGCTGGCCATTTACTTTCAGCCACAATTTTATATTGTGTATATCAGCGATCTCTTCTTTAGTAACCAGCCATGGACCGAATGGTGCAAACGTATCACAACCTTTTCCTTTATCCCAGGTGCCTCCTTTTTCTAATTGAAATTCCCGCTCACTGATATCATTATGCAAGCAATAGCCCGCCACATAATCCATAGCATTAGCTTCACTTACATAACTGGCTTTTGCACCCATCACTACAGCCAGCTCCACTTCCCAGTCTGTCTTTACTGAGTTCTTTGGAATAACCACTTCATCAAACGGTCCGCAAATGGCCGTTGTCGCTTTCATAAAGATCACCGGTTCTGTTGGTGGTGTTGCGTTGGTTTCTTTAGCATGATCGGCATAGTTCAACCCGATGCAAATGATCTTTGAGGGACGGGCAACAGGTGCCCCTAATCTTACCGTTGCTGCCACTTTCGGCAGCATGGTTTTATTTTGCTCTACCATCCATGCCAGGTGAGCCACGCCACCATTGGCAAAAAAGGATTCATCATAGTCTTTGATAAAACCAGAAACATCAAAAAACGCATTGTTGATACAAACACCGGGTTTTTCTTTACCGGGTTCTCCAAATCGAATTAATTTCATAAAGCCTCCTCCCGACCTTCCCCGTTAGGGGGAGGCCATCCTGGCACAGCCCTAATAGAAGGAAAATCATTTTTATTTTTTAATTTATATAATACTGAAACATTTACTTTCTTCTATTAATATTTAATTAATCCTGTAATTCTATTCAGCAACCCACCCCAGGGCTTAAAGTTCTATTTTCACTTTATAGCTCCTCCCGAGGAGGGGAAGTTTTCCGATCATAGGAAATTACCCTTCCTCCGGAGGGGTTTGGGAAGACTTTAATTATTCAGTTTAATAAATCCTCCGTCAATCGGGTAATCACAACCGGTAATAAAAGAAGCTTCATCGCTACAGAGATATAAAACCAAAAAAGCAATTTCTCCGGGCTCTCCCATTCTTCCTATTGGCTGGCTCTTTGATAATTTTTCAAACATCTCTTTCTCCTTACCGGGGTAATTCTTATTTATAAACCCATCAACAAACGGTGTATGCACCCTTGCCGGTGAGATACAGTTGCAACGGATATTATGATTGAGATAATCTTTGGCAGTTGATAGTGTCATTCCTACTACGGCACCTTTGGTCATGGAGTAGGCGAACCGGTCAGGTATACCCACTGATGAAGCAATGGAAGCCATATTTAAAATGCTGCCGCCTTTTTGTTTCATATGTGGTATCACTGCCTGCAGGCAATTATAAACACCTTTCACATTTATATTGAACAGGCGATTGAAATCTTCTTCTGAAGTGGATTCTACATTACCTACATGCGCCACCCCGGCATTGTTGACAAGAATATCAATGCTACCTGCAGATGACATGATATCGTCTGCAATCTTTTTTACCTGCTGCTGGTTACTGACATCACATTTAACTGCAAAACTTTTTCCTCCGTCTTCTTCAATTTCAGTTTTTGTTTGCGCAGCAGCCTTTTCATCAAAATCCAGCAGGTGTACTGCTGCTCCCTGTTGTGCAAAGAGTTTGGCAATCGCTTTACCGATACCGCTTCCGGCACCCGTTACAATAGCTGTCTTATTTTTTAAACTAAACATATTCTACAACGAAAATATTTTATTCATCAATATCCATTTTTCACCGGGCTTGCTTCCGGGCATTGCCTGCTGGTATTTCCACATCAGTTGTTCCCATTCCTGCACTTTTTCATTTGCTGCATCTGCCTTTCCTTTGCTTTCAAAATCAAACTGCCCATTCACTTCCATGATCATAAACAACCGGTTTCCCGTGCGGTAGATCTCCAGGTTTTCAATACCTGAAGTTTGGATGCTTTGCAAAATTTCCGGCCATACACGCTGATGATAGGCTTCGTATTCAGCTATCAGTGTTTCATCATTTTTCAAATCCAATGCAAGACAATATCTTTTCATAATTGATTTTCTTATCAGGCTGCAGTTCTTACTTTATACCCCATAAAACCATACCAGGCAACTACAACAAAACATACCAAGGGGACTATATAGCCATATTGAATATTATTAGTTGCATCGGAAATAGCACCGAGGAGTGGCGGCAATAAGGCTCCACCCACTATAGCCATAATGATCAGGCTCGATCCCATTTTTGTATCAGTTGGGTTCATGTCTTTTATTCCCAAAGCAAAAATGGTGGGAAACATGATTGACATAAAGAAAGAGATGCCGATCAATGCATACACCGTAATCATGCCTGATGCAAAGATTACCAATACACATAAAGCTATATTAATAATAGCATAGGCGGCCAGTAATCGCTGCGGCGGGAAATATTTCATTAAAAAAGTTCCGGCAAAACGCCCTACCACAAATGCAGTTCCATAACCATAGCCCAGGTATTCGGAAGCTGTTTTTTCATCCATACCTACTGCATTTTTTACCACATTAATAAAGAAGCTGGCTACACATACCTGTGCCCCTACATAAAAGAATTGTGCAATGACGGCGCCACGCAGGTGCAGCATTTTTAAAATTTTACCAAAGCCGCTTCCCATTTCATCCGTGTCCTTACTATCGGGAAGTTTGCTGAAAAAAAAGATAGCTGCTATCACCAGTATGATGATGCCTAAAACAAGATAAGGTGTCTTTACCCTGTCGGCCTCTGATTGTAAATAAATGGCAAGGTCTGTTGAAGACATAGCATTGGTTTGCGCCTGGGTATGTTCGGTGCCGGATAAAATCAATTTACCGCCAATGATCGGTGCAATCAATACTGCCAGTCCATTGAATGATTGTGCAAAGTTGAGTCGTTGGGTTGAAGTAGCAGGATCGCCTAAGATAGTAGCATACGGGTTGGCTGCAGTTTCTAAAAAAGTAAGTCCGCTGGCTACCACAAATAAAGCTCCCAGGAAAAAAATATACTGGCGGGTATCTGCTGCTGGTAAAAATAAAAAGCAACCGATTGCGAATAAACACAGGCCCAGTATGATGCCGGCTTTGAATCCGTACTTACGCATTACAAAACCTGCCGGTAAAGCCATTAAAAAATAAGCAATAAATACAGCCGAATCCACTAACGAAGATTGCACATATGTCAACTGGAACGTTTTGCGTAAATGCGGTATCAGCACCGGGTCAAGGTTGTGTACAAACCCCCAGAAAAAGAACAGGCTCGTCACTAAAATAAAAGGGAATAAAAATTTACCCTTTGTTGTTTTGGCTGAACCCGTGAATAAATCCGCTGCCTGTGTTGGTAATGCCATCGTTGATCAGAATGTTAGTTATTAAATAGAGGTATAAAAGTCCGGAATCGCTCCCGGACTTTTATACATTATATCAGCATATTGTTACCAGAATTTAGCATACAACACGGTTATTATAAGCAGGGTGATAACGATCATCGCCAGGATAGACGGGCTCAGTTTGAACATTGATTTATCCAGTGCAAATGCCTTTGGATTTATTTTTGGCCCGGCCAGGCTAAAGCCTACCATGATCAATACAGTAAAGAAGAAGGACCAGCCCATATTAATCAGGAATGGTATCTGCCAAACTTGTTTACCATCTTCTATGGTTGGGAAGGAAGTATACAGCCATGTTTCATGTCCAAAAACGGATACGGCATAATTATTAAAGAAGATAGCCAGTACTAAACCAGTGATGAGTCCTGCTACAGCAGCAGCACCGGTGGTACGTTTCCAGAACATACCCAGTATGAACATTGCAAATACACCCGGGCTGATAAAGCCTGTATATTTTTGAATGAAGGTGAATCCGCCTTCGCCACCAATACCTAAAAGGTCATCCCATGTAAAGAGCAGGGAAATTAAAATAGCAGCAACAGCAACTATTCTGCCGGTCCATACCTGTTTTTTTTCATCCGCATTATTGGCAATATCCGTCTCTACTTTATTCAAAACATCGCCCTCTGTAGTGGCAATTGCTTTTTTCTTTTTAAAATATTTGTTATGGATATCATACGTGTAAATGGTAGAGATGCTGTTGAGTTTACCGGCCAATGAGGCAACAATAGCAGCCGTCAATGCTGCAATGGATAATCCTTTTAATCCTCCTGGTAAAAATCCAAGTATAGATGAGTAGGCGCTATCCATTCCGTTTACTTCCAGGTGCCCGCTTTTATTCAATACGTAAGCGGCAATACCGGGCAGCATCACAATAACCGGCATAAATAATTTCAGGAACCCAGCAAATAAAATTCCTTTACGGGCTGTTTGCAGATCGGCGCCCAATGCCCGTTGAGTAATGTATTGATTACATCCCCAATAATTCAAATTTACGATCCATTGCCCGGCGAAGTACATAGCAAGACCCGGTAACAGTAAATACTTATTGATATACTCCTGTGATGAATCGGCAGTAGGCTTACTCAATATCATGTGAAAATGATCGGGAGCTTCTTTTAATAACGTATTAAAACCAGCGATGGCATCTCTGCCCAATCCAAATTTTTCACTTACGATCGTTAATGCAAAATAAATAGTGGCAAACCCGCCAATAATAAGGACAGCCACCTGTATAACGTCAGTATAGCCGATCACCTTCATGCCACCCAGTGTAATGATGAGGGCGAAGATGGCCAGCCCTATCATGATGACATGAAAATACTCGGGCCCCACCAGGCCGCTGATGGCAACGGCACCGAGGAATAAAATAGAAGTAAGATTTACAAAGATGTAAAGGAACAACCAGAAGATAGCCATGATAAGTGATACACTTTCGTTGTACCGAGTCTTCAGAAATTGTGGCATCGTGTATATCTTATTCTTAAGATAGATCGGAATAAACCATACAGCAATGATGATCAGCGCCACCGCAGCGATCCATTCGTACGCCGCTACTGCAACACCTACAAAAAATCCATTTCCGCTCATACCGATAAATTGTTCGGCAGAAATATTGGAAGCGATCAGCGAAGCACCGATGGCCCACCAGGTAAGCGATCCCTCGGCCAAAAAATAGTCATGTGAAGCAGTAATAGAGGCTTTCTTTTTTTTCCTGTAAATCCAATAACCATAACCGGCTATCAAAATAAAGTACAGGATAAATACTACGATGTCTTTGGTTGCGAGATTATTCATGTGGCTGCGTTTGTTTTGTTATCAGGATTTATTGAGTTGGTAATACATTTCATTCCAGCGTAACTCGTTTTTAAAAGAAGAAAGCCTGGTATCTTCCCCGATCAGCACATATTCAATCCCTGCAATGTCTGCAAAATCTTCGAGATGTTCAGCTGTAAGGTTCTGGCTGTAACAGGTGTGATGAGCTCCACCTGCCAGTATCCACGCGGCACAACCCGTTTGCATATCAGGATAGGGTTTCCATAATACTCTTGCTACCGGCAGCTTTGGTAATGCGTGTTGCGGTGTTACCGCCTGCACTTCATTTACCAGCAACCGAAAACGATTGCCCATGTCCACCACCGACGCATTCAATGCCTGTCCGCCTGCAACGTTAAATACAGATCGCACCGGATCAGCTTTTCCACCAATACCTAATGGATGAATTTCACACGAAGGTTTTCCATCTGCAATGCTTTCGCATATCTCCAGCATATGCGAACCCAACACCATTTCATTGCCGGGTTCAAAATGATAGGTATAATCTTCCATAAAAGAGTTACCGCCTTTTAACCCGGTAGCCATAAACTTCATCATCCGCACCAGTGCCGCCGTTTTCCAATCACCCTCACCGGCAAAACCATATCCTTCTGCCATTAACCGCTGCACGGCTAATCCCGGCAACTGCACCATGCCATGCAGGTCCTCAAAAGTATCGGAGAATCCTTTATAATTTCCTGCTTCTAAAAAATTTCGTAACCCGATCTCTATTTTAGCTGCTTCACGAAGTGATGAATGCTGCGAAGCATTTTTCTTTAAGGTATCTGCCAGTTTATACTGTTCTGCATAGACTGCACATTGTTTATCTATGTCAGCATCACTTGTTTCATTGATCACTTTTACCAGGTCGCCAATGCCATGTGTATTGACAGAGAAACCAAATTTTAATTCAGCTTCCACTTTATCACCATCGGTAACGGCCACATACCGCATGTTATCGCCAAAGCGAACAAATTTTGCTCCCTGCCAGTCATACCAGCCCGCAGCAGCCCTTGCCCACACATCAATTTTATTTAGCACGTTACTATCCTGCCAGTGGCCTACCACTACTTTTCGTCTTGAACGCATACGACTCATCATAAAACCAAACTCCCTGTCGCCATGTGCCGATTGATTGAGATTCATAAAATCCATATCAATATCCGCCCACGGAATATCACGGTTGAACTGCGTATGTAAATGCAATAAGGGTTTTTGTAAAATCTTCAGCCCGTTGATCCACATTTTAGCAGGGGAAAACGTGTGCATCCAGGTAATGATACCAATACAGTTTTTGGTAGTATTTGCTTCCTGGCAAACAGCAAAGATCTCTTCAGTTGATTTTACGGTGGGTTTAAAAATCACACTCACTGAAATTTCTTTCGCCTTATGCAATGAAGTGGCGATCTGTTGTGAATGTTCAGCCACTTTCTTCAGCGTTTCCTCACCATACAAATGCTGACTGCCGGTTACAAACCACACTTCCAGCTCTTTCAGATTCTTCATGTTTCCTAAAATATTTTATGTTACCAACTTTTTGTTCTTTGCTCATCCTGGTTGCACCCGATAGCTATCGGGTCTTCATCGTATTGTCCCTTGCTGAACTATTCCATTAATAAATCAACGGGAGTTTTTACTTCACTGAAAATTTATAAACGGTCGTTTGCCTGTAGGTTTCCCCTGGTTTTAAAATAGTAGCGGGAAACGCTGGTTGATTTGGGCTATCAGGATAATGTTGCGTTTCCAGGCAAAGTGCAGCATGCTTCACATATTTCTTACCGCCCTTTGTATGAGCCAATGTGCCACCTAAAAAATTTCCTGAATAAAACTGGAGACCTGGTTCTGTTGTCCATACTTCCATTACTCTGCCGCTGCCGGTATCCGAAAGTGTAGCTACCATGGTCAGCGATGAATCTTTTTTATTTAGTATCCAGTTATGATCATAACCGCCGGTCACCTGTAGGATATCTCTTCCAATTTTTTTTGATGTGGTAAAATCCATAGGTGTTCCTGCTACAGCCTCCATTTTACCCGTAGGTATCAGCTGATCATTTACTGGTGTGTATTGGGCTGCATTGATCATCAGTTCATGATCGAGAATAGTTGAATCCTTTCCGCCTGATAAATTGAAATAGGCATGGTTGGTTAAATTAATGGGAGTGGCTTTATCTGTAGTAGCCGTGTACTCTAGTTTTAATCCATTGTCCTGTGTCAATGTATACATCACCTGCACGTTCAAATTGCCGGGATAACCTTCTTCGCCATCTTTACTTGTATACGTTAATTTCAAACTGGTATCTCCCGGCATTTTTTCAATATTCCAATATACTTTATCATAGCCTTTATTACCACCATGCAAACTATTGCCATGATCATTACCGGCCAGCGTATACTCTTTCCCGTCCAATGTAAATTTTCCTTTTGCAATACGATTGCCATACCTGCCGATCAATGCACCGAAATAGGGATCGCCTTTTTGTAAAAACCCAGCGAGTGAATCAAAGCCCGTGACCACATCAGCAAGGCTATCATTCTTACCCGGCACAATCAGTTTGGTAATCGTACCGCCGTAATTAATGATGCTCACCTGCATACCTTTTGTATTCGTCAGTGTGTATTCAGTCACCGTTTTACCTTCAAAATTGCCAAATGGTTTTTCCGTAATACTGATCTTTGGAGTTTCGTTTGTAGTAGCTGTTTGATGATCCCCATCATGACAACTCACACAAAAAAGTAATAGTGCAGCGAATACAATCGTGTATCTCATCGTTAGTTGGTTTATTGGCCGTAATAAGAATCAGGGCCGTGTTTACGTTCAAAATGTTTTTTGATCAATGCTTCTTTCAATCGTTCAGCATTGGGGTTTATCTGCTCGGTCAGTAAAGCCATCTTTGCTACCGTTTCTAATACCGCACTGTTGTAAACAGCTCTGGCAGCATCTTTTCCCCAGGTAAAGGGAGCATGATTGCCGACCAACATCATTTCCACTTCTTCGTAATTCAGTCTCTTCTCATTCATACAATCAATGATCTGGAAACCCGTCTGGTATTCATAATCGCCTTTTATCATTTCATTGGTCATGGGAGGTGCACAGGGTATATCAACTGTGTTGTGATCGGCATGCGTAGTGCCGAAAATAGGAATATCCCGTTGCGATTGTGCCCACGCCGTGGCATAAGTGCTATGTGTATGCGAGATGCCTCCTATCTTTTCCCAATGCTTATATAATACAGCATGTGTTTTTGTATCGGAAGATGGACGAAGATCTCCTTCAACAGTTTTACCATCAAAATCTACGATCACCATTTTATTAACAGAAAGTTCATCATACGGAACACCACTGGGTTTAATGGCGAATACACCCATACTTCTGTCAGCAGCGCTTACGTTGCCAAATGTAAACAACACCAACCCCAGGTGAGGCAGTTGCATATTGGCCTCATAAGCTTCCTGTTTTATATGTTCGTATTTGTTCATGGTCAATGGTGAATAACGAAACGTCTTTTCACAATTCGCTTATCAGTTTTTAGTTTTTGATTCTATGAATTTGCCAAACTGCTTATAGTGTTTATATCTTTTCTTATAATAGCTTACTTTCTTTTTAGTGGGCAAATACGTTTTTTCAAAACCCTGTCCCATTGCTTGCATAGCTTCTTCCACAGTTGAATAAATGCCGGCTGCTGTAGCTGCAAACATAGCGGCACCTGCTGCACAAGTTTGTTCGCTTTTATGAATACGGATCGGCATATTTATTACATCTGCCATCACCTGCATGATGTAAGCTGATTTTTTTGCTACACCGCCAAGGCCAATTAATCCTTTTACGGCAACTCCCTGTTCATTGAACCGGTCTACAATTGCTTTTGCACCAAAACAGGTAGCTTCTACCAGCGCCTTAAAGATACGGGGAGCATCGCTTCCTAAATTAAGATTGCTGATCCCTCCTTTCAATAATTGGTCGGCATCAGGTGTTCGTTTTCCATTCAACCAATCAATAGCCAGTTCATCTTTATCCTGCAAAGGAAGTGCGGCGGCGGCTTCGGAAAGAGAAGTAATTATATTGTCGCTGATCTGCTGTTTTAAGTTTTCATCTGTTAGCTGCTGCAGCGGCCAGCTCAATAAATTTTTAAACCAGGCATATACATCACCAAATGCACTTTGCCCCGCTTCCATACCCATCATACCGGGAATGATAGAACCGGGTACCTGTCCGCAAATACCTTTTACTAAAATACCTCTCACTTCATCCTCGGGTGCTACCAGCATATCACAGGTGGAAGTACCCATTACCTTACTGAGATGATAAGGTTCTATTTGTCCGCCTACTGCACCCATATGTGCATCAAATGCACCAACTCCTATTATCACATCCGTTGACAAGCCCAATTTGTCAGCCCATTCTTTACAAAGTGTGCCTGCTGCTTTGTCTGCAGTAAATGTTTCTGTAAATAACCGGGAAGTATAATTATCCAGTAAAGGATCGAGGGATGCAAAAAAATCATTGGGCGGAAAGCCATTAAATGCTGCAGCCCATAAGGCTTTATGGCCGGCACTGCAAACGCCTCTTTTCATTTGCATCACATCATTTCCGCCGGTTAATAGAAACGGTATCCAGTCGCAATGCTCCACAAACGAATAACTGCTGTCCCTTACTTTTTCATCCGCTCTTAATATATGGAGCAATTTTGCCCAAAACCATTCGGAGGAATAGATACCACCCACATATTGCAGATAGTTGATTTCAAATTTTTCAGCATGTGCGTTGATCTGTGCTGCCTCTGTAATAGCTGTATGATCTTTCCACAGCACAAACATGGCATTGGGGTTTTCTTCAAAGCCTGGCAGTAATGCCATCGGTGTTCCTGTTTTATCAACCAGCACGGGTGATGAACCAGTGGTATCAATAGAAATTGCTTTTACCTGTGCAGCGATCGCAGTTCCCGCTTTTAGCAGGCAATCTTTGATCGTCGCTTCCAGCCCTTCCGTATAATCAAGCGGATGCTGCCGGAATAAATTTGTTGCGGCATCACAATACAATCCTTTTTTCCAACGGGGATAATAAAAGACCGAAGCAGCAATTTCGTTTCCATTAGCAGCATTGATTATTACCGAGCGAACTGAGTCGGTGCCATAATCAACGCCTATAACATATTGATCATTCATGTTCTGAAATTCAATTCAACTGTTTTAGCCATTCATCTTTGTAATTATCAATATACCTCACTACATTTTTATACTTTTCAAACTCTTCTTTGTGGTGCATTGTAGTGATCACCACTGAATCCATAGATGCATTCCATGCCGACTCCACACCTTTGGGCGCATCTTCAAAAACAACACAATCCTTTTTTCCCATTCCCAGTTTCTCCGCACACTTCAACCATGTTTCGGGGTCCGGTTTACTGGCAGCCACATCATCAGCACTTACGATGGCATCGAAATAATGGCGGATGTTCAGGCCATCGATCACAAAATTGATATTGAACATGATCGCTGCCGAACCGATGGCCAGCTTTATTCCTGACTTATAAGAACTTTCTAAAAAAACATCAAGGCCATCAATCAGCTTTAGATGCGGCCTGAATTCCTGCTGGTATTGTTTTTCTTTTTCATAACTCAGTTTATCTTTCTCTTCTGTTGTAAACCGGCCCGGGAAGATCCTTTCCAGTAATTCATGGTTCTTGCCATAACATTCTTCTTTTGTTCTTTCCATGCTGATACCAGCTCCCAGTTCATTCAATATGCGATACCATGCCTGGATGTGATAGGGCATATCGTCGATCATCGTTCCATTCAGGTCGAATAAAATAGCTTTATAATTCTTCAATGCCACCGTTTTCATAGTTTTAAAGATACCCATTCACAAAACATGTTCTGTGTGGATTTTTGTATTTACCTCCAACAATGTGCTGATGAATATTCGTTAGTTAAATTGCCCCGGTTAAATCCGGATAAAATGAGAAGATATATGGCAATGCAACAATTATTTCAGGCTTATCACTTAAAAGGAAGCTATCCAACCTGCTGCAATTAAAGAAATAAATAACTATCAACTGTTCTGTACTTTCCCGTTCTGCCGGTCTGTTGAGTGCGCCTCATTTCTCATTCAGGCGCCAGTTATCATTAGCTCCCAATATTTTTTTCAATGTATACTGCCGGGCTTCTTTTGACGATAATTGTTTTGACCATTTTACCCGGGCAGCTGGTCGGGCTCCTTCACCATAATTTTTGTACTCGGCATAGAAAGCCGTCTTCTCATTCTCCGGGTTTCTCCAATTATCCCAACCTTCCGGCCGGATATGATTCCCCATTTCGCAATGAATAAAAACAGTTTTTGCATAAGGCCTCCACGGTCGTCCCAAATAAACTTTTTGTGCTTCATCGCTGGCGATGAGTTTACAGTTGATAAACACATAGCCATATTTTTTTCCAATACCTGTTGATGCCGCTGTGATGTATGAATTGGTAAGACTTTTGATCGTGCAGTTTTGAAACAATGCCGTTGCAGGGCCAAATATAAAATCAGTCGTTCCTTCAATAAAAGAATTGTAATAATACTGGCGGGTGCTATCATTCGCCGTCAGTAATGTATCCTGGTTACCCAACACGTTGCAATCCTTCATAACAAACCTGTCACCATCCACATGCAGGGCCACGGCCTGTCCAACTCTTCCGGCTGTATTGCGTATGGTAAGGTTCCTGATCGTTACATCATTACCCTGTACCCACATCGTGTAAGAAGTAAATGTGCTGAACTTTGTTTTATTGGTCAGGGTATCATCCCCTCTAGCTATGTATTTACCCGAGTAGTCATCATTGGTGATGATGGTTTGCTCCCTGCTTTCGCCAACGAATGTAATATTAGTAACCCAGGAAGGAACAATGACCTTTTCATGATAGACGCCATTCTTAATTGTGATCGTGATGGGCACCGGCGAATAAGCCCTTACCTGGTTTATAGCTTCCTGGATCGTTTTATAATTGCCACTGCCATCCTGGGCAACAGTCAATGCGGATGGATAGGTCTGTTGCTGTCCCCATGTTGCGCAGGAGATAATAGTCAGGCATAAGATCGTTACTATTTTTTTCATCGGAAACTATTCCGCTCTTTATAAAATGAAAAATTCATTTGTGGTCAATAATTCTTTCTGCCAGTTCCGGTATTTGTTCCCTGATATCTTTTAACACCAGTTGCGCCACCAATCTTGCTCCCAATTCAGAAAAATGTGTATTGTCTTCTTTGCCATCGGGGTAATTTGGATGTTCGCCTTTTTGTAATTGCAGAAAAAGAAGTTTTGAATTTTCAACACCAAAATGCTGCAACAGCACCTGGCTTTTCCTGTCCAGGTCTATCAACACAATTTTTTCTTTTGCTGCTACCTCACGAACGATCTGTGCGTAAACTTCATGAGTGCCCTGCACCTGGCCTGCTGTATCAAATTTTCTCCGTGCAACGGGTGTTAACAACACCGGTATTGCTTTCTTGTTTTTTGTTTCGGTGATATACTGCGTTAAGTTATTCCTGAATGCTGTTTCTGTTGTATACGTTTTTTTAGTCGCTACTTCATCATTATGTCCAAACTGGATAAACACATAATCCCCTTCCTGTAAATTATCAGCAACAGGTTTCCAAAGCCCCTCCTTCCGGAATGAACTGGTGCTTCTTCCATTCTTTGCCCGGTTATCAACGGTTACAGTTGAATCCCAGAAATAAACAAATGGCATACCCCATCCTGTTTCGGGATACGCTTTCGTTTCTTTTATACTCATGGTGGAATCACCGATAAGCCAGATCCTGATGTTTCTCTTTGTTGGTGACATGCCCACCATCATCATTAATAAAGAAATGGTAAACAGTTTGTACTTCATTCTTTTACCAGGCTGTTTATATATACTTCGATATTGGTATAGCGGTTGCTTATTTTAAATGTTGCTGCATCACCGGCATCACCCGGGTTCAATCCATTCTTTTTTTCCCATTCATCCGGCATTCCATCTTTATCAGTATCAGCCGGGACAGGTAAGGACTTTAAAACAGGCCATGCGTTTACTGTCATTTCATACGGTGAATGATGCGGGTACCGTCCCTGTACGTCAATAATAAATCCCGTTCTGTTTTTTACATCATTTATAATTCTTTCATCCAGCGTATCTCTTTTATAGCTGGCACCTGCATGATTCAAAACAGACTCAAATGCTGCCTCTGCCGTTTGTATATTCATAGGATCGGCAGCATGCGGCTTATCAATGACTGCATTTTTTTTATCTTCATCAGTGCCTCCATTACCCATGTGTATGCCCAACCAGTTATTTTTTGAAACATCTTTTGCTTCATCTACAAAATTCCCGTTCACATACCACTTGCCAAAACCAATTGTTTCTGTTTTTCCCGGGTTTACAATCCGGTAGCGAACATTTTTATTAGTAGAGGGACCGTATTTAAAATAGTTGTTGATGATATTATAATAGCCGCCTTCACCGGCATAAATATTATTGCCGCCCCAGTTGTAGATCACATTATTCGTATAATCAACAAATTCCTGTATACCCTGCCTGTTACCATTAAACCGTGGGTTACGATTATTGCAATGTGCAAATAAATTATGATGAGCTGATAAATGTTTGCCACCCCAGATACCACCATAGCCATGATGTTCCCAGTCCTTATCGCCTGTTTCAAAATGATAAGAGTAGTTAAGCGGTTCTGAAATAATATTCCATTGAAAAGTTGTACTATCCCCATTATAAACCGAGAAACATTCATCATTACTCCAGCTGAATGTGCAATGATCAATGATGATATTTTTTTTGCCGCCGCCGCTGAATGCATCTTCGCCACCACTTCCATCTACCATTCCTGCCTGGCGCTGCCATTTATCGCCAAGTCGAACTCTTATATAACGGAGAATAATATTATCACCCCCTAATTGAACTGATTTATCTGCAATACAAATCCCATCACCCGGCGCTGTTTGTCCTGCAATTGTTGCATTTGCTTTTATAGAGACGGATGAATTTAAATGAATAGTTCCTGAAACAGCAAACACAATTATTCTTGGCCCATTGGCTGTTGCTGCTTTTCTGAAACTTCCGTCACCATCATCATTGAGATTGGTTACAATAAAAACTTTTCCTCCACGGCCACCTGTGCTGTATTTGCCAAATCCTTCTGCACCCGGAAATGCAATAGCCAACTCGTTGTCTTTTGATGCTGTATTACTTTTTGTTTGTGCGCAAGCAATAAAAAAACTATTTACAAATAATAGCAAACCAAAAACAGTGACTAAATTCTTCATGTATGTATGATTATAGAGCTCAACTTAAATACCTTCTTCGCTGTTGCGGACACGAAATATTTTTTCTCTTTGGAAAGCAATCTGCCGGAATAACAGATGATGTGCTTTCTGCTATTATAATTAAAAGAAGAGGTATAGTCTTTTTGCTATACCTCTATAAATTAAAGCCGCCACCTTGGGTCACCTGAATTACTTTTTCCGGGGAATGAAGTTTCAATTATTTTGAAATTACCATTGTAGGGATCCTGGAATAATTGTAAGCTTGTTCGGCTATCAGTTATAATACTTGGTATATCGTTACCTAATGAAACCTGGTCGGAAGTTCTGAAATTATTAGATGCATTAATAGTAGTGCCGGCGTTTGCCCTAATTCCCCGGATGCTTCTATTGCCCGCATTATTCTTACCAATACCAAAAATGCAATTTGTAATAGTTATACCATTAGTCACATTAAATAAAGTTGAACCATTGACATAATCAACGTAATAGTTAGAGCCGCCGCCATTAGGCGCTTCATTGATCGTACAATTTTCAATGGTAACCGAGGTAGAATTATTTTTACTGGCTATTATTTTTTCTGCCTTGTATATTGTACTGTTCCTGATGATAATATTATCAGTTCTGCTTGTTGTAACATCTATAGAATGTATTGCATACTCTCTAACACTATCAATTATGCAATTATCCACCAGGAAGTTATTGATAATGGCCGGCTGACTCTGCGTTCTTACTACACCACGGAAAATCTCTGCTTTACAGGAAAGAAAACTCATTTTACCAATCGTGCAGGCCTGGTTAATATTGAATACATATTTAGATGTATAATCTGTTCCCCGCAGTGTAACATCATTAAAAACGATTGAATCGATCACACTTCCCGAAACAATATTAAAATTGCTAGGCATACTTATAATTGCCTGGCCGGGTGTAAGAAGGTCGGCCCCACTAAGCATTGTAACAGATTTGCTCAGGCTTAATGCACTTGCTACAACATAAGTCTCGCCGCGTTTTAAAATAATAATACTACCGGATGGTATTATAGGAATTGTATCAGTCAATACAGAAGGTCTACCTGTAATTCCTCTCAAATCAATCAGGTTCCCGGTTAAAGGAATTGCAGTAGAAAAATCAGCCCATCCGCGAACACTGGTTCCACTATAAAGAAATATAATGTACGCAGTTGCTGAAGACAAACTACTGATAATTCTGTATTGATTAGTTACATCTGTTGGTGTAAGTGTAACAGTCGTTACAACAGAACTGTCAGATGCTTTCAAAATTTTAATGGATGTAACAGTTGCGCCACCTGTGATCCAGCTAACTTTTACCGCTTCATCGGTTACATCACTTATACCCGGAGTATTAAGTATGGTAGGAAATTTCGGAGTCTTTATACCGCCGAGGTTTGACATACGGGAATTATATGCTGTATCAGTGGCATTGGCACGAACCTGTACCTGGTATAATTTATTCCATTCCAGGTTTTCAAACATATATACATTGGTATCGATTGTAATAGATCTGATAATTGTTTTGAAAGTATCACGACTCAATTGGGCAGTATATGATTGAGCATCTTTTATTGGTTGCCAGGAGGCTTTGATCCAGTTACCCTCTGATAACAGGGCATCTTTTATCACGGGTCTAAATAAGCGAACTGCTTCAAATGTTTCTGTTTTTTTACAGGCCCCAAGTATTAATACAAGAAGGCATAGCGCAAGGCTGAGCTTTTTCATGATTATGTTGTTAGCTTTCATGTTCGTTTTATTAATAACCGTATTGCTGTTGTAACGTTCCTAAGCTCGTTGACACAGTTGAATTGTGTAATGGCAAAATATATCTCAGTGGCATAGTTCCTGCATTATCCGTATACCCTCTCCATTCTTGAAGAATATAAGCGGCCGGGCCACTTGTCGCTGTATTATACATGGCACGGGTCCAGTTCATACGTAAATAGCCACTAGGGTTATCTCCGGTATTCGGAACATTAACAACAGGCGGAATTACTGCAGGTCTCCTGTATTTGTTATAATAGATAACGCTGTCACCAACTATTTTGTAGTAGAGATAATCCGGAAGTTGTGCGTATGGTCCTGTTGGAGTAACCGCATTTCCGGCGGCTCCCATTTCTATTAATGAATTTCTTGTTTCAGCCACTTTTTTGCCAAACAGGTTCCAACGCTCCAGGTCATATTTACGGAGACATTCGCCGCCAAACTCCCATGCTCTTTCATCAACAATCGCATTAAAGAACTGATCTTTATTTCCACCCACACCAGCTATATAAGTTTCTACTTTCTCTGTCCACTTTGAAGCAGGAAAAGCTCTCCTTCTTACTTTTCTCAATGCTTCTATGGCTTCTGGAGTTGGGCCACCATTAATCTCGTTATCTGCTTCTGCCAGCATGAGCAACACATCTGCGTAACGCATCATGGGCCAGTTAATTCCTGTCCCTTTTGCAGAAGCAGAGCCTTGTGGATTTGGCACGTACCTCCTATCCCATTTATTGGGTGAAATAGCGCCGGTACCGGTTGGCACCTGTTTTAAGTCTTTGTCGTAATAAATAAGACCGCAAGTAACTGGCAGGCGGACATCCATTGTATCAAAAGAATGATAGTAACTAATAGGAAAACACAAATAAGCAGAACCAGTTCCATAGATATGGGCTCCTGCATCTACTCTCATTCCCATGCACCAGCCTACATCACCAGCACCTACCTGGAAAGCTATTTCATATAACACATCACCATTTGTTGGTTTAACAGATTTGTTCTCATTCATAAATACCGTAGCATAATCAATCAGGTCATGAGGTTTCAATTGTACCAGCTTCTTGCAATACTCGCTGGCTGTTTTGTAATATTCCAGATAATCAGATTTGCGTTGCATCGTCATGTTGGGATAAAGCCAGTAGCCGCCGCGCATTAATGAAAGACGAGCTATCATACCGATGACAAATTCACGGTTGATTCTTTCAATTCCAAAATCTAGTTCTGAAGCCCAATACATTTCCGGTTCGATTTCCTTCAGGTCATTAATAAGATGAGTGAGAATGGTATCCCGTCCTGTCCGGGGCAAATAAAAATTATCACCAGCTTTGCTCGCTGTTATACTAAAGGGTACATCACCCCAATGATTCATCAGCAGGTAGTACCAGATAGCTCTCAATGTGAGTGCTTCGCCTTTTAACTGTTTCATTTTTTTACTTCCAGCGATGGAACTAAGATCGATTCCTTCTATACATTCATTGGCTCTGTTGATGGCGCTATAGGCATTGTTCCAGACAGTAGCAAGGTCAATGAACCCGGGTGAACATTCAAACGACCATATATCGCGACGTGAATTATCCGGCGAAGCACCTACCCCCCCACATTCAATATCGGTATTGCCTGTGAAAATATTAGATACCCGGGAAGTAAAGGCGTCCGTGTTAAACAGTGCATAGATACCTGACACCGCTTTGGCAGCATCTGATTCACTGGAGAATACATACTGTTGAGTAAAGGCTGAAGGTGTATCGGGTTCCAGTATTTTTTTACAAGAAACGAAGATTAGCAAAGTAAGAACCAGGCTAAAAAAAAGTGAACGTTTCATTTTAAACATTATTAGTCGATTAAAATAATTGAATTAAAAAGTCACATTAATACCCATTGTATACGTACGGCTCTTGGGATAACCAGAATAATCAACACCCGGGGTTAATTGTGAATAAGAACCACTTCTTGTTGCGCTTACTTCCGGATCGTAACCGGAATATTTTGTCCATAACAGTGCATTATACACCGTCGCATATAACCTGAGTTTTGTCATTCGTAATTTTGATACCCATTTAGCTGGAAATGAATAGCCGAGTGTAACATTATTCAGCCGTAAAAAAGAACCATCTTCAATTGCCCATGAATGAATTACTGGCGAGGCATTGCCCATTGAGAAAGGCGACCATAATTTGGCACCTTCATTTAATTTAGCAAGTTCTGCAAGATCAGTAACCTGGTTACCCGCTGCGTCTATATATTTAAACCTGTCAGCATAATTCATTGTGTTAAGCATATTACCGTATGTGGTTCTGTACAACATATTAAATGCGATCTTACCAGTATTATACACATCATTTCCAACTACGTAGTTAAAAAAGGCAGCCAGGTCAAATCCTTTATAAGTTGCATTTACTCCAAAACCTCCGCTATATTTTGGTAAAGTTTTACCTATCACTTGTCGATCGGCAGAAGTAATCACACTATCTCCATTAAGGTCTTTTAATTTTAATATTCCAGGTCTTAAACTTATACCTCCCATAAAAGAACCGATATTCGGAACACCAGGTTTTAACGTGTATACTCTTGTTGTGGGATTGTATGACGCAAAATCTTCTACTTTATAAAATCCGTCTGTAACATAGCCATAAACTAACCCTATTGTCTGGCCAACATATAGCCTGTAATCGTCCTGTGTTTTCAAGTCTGTTCCAGCCCAATTGGAATTAAAAGATTTTTCGGGTGCGCCACCAAGATTATCAATCTTTGCACGGTTGATACCTATATTAAAAAAACCTGTAAGCTGGAAGTCCTTCTTATTAATGATGCTGGCATTTAATGATAACTCTATTCCACGATTGGATGTTTGACCAATGTTTATTATCTGACTGGTATAACCAGTGTTAGGGGGAATGTCTTTTTGAACAAGCAAATCTTTGGTTGTATTCCAATAGAATTCAAGCGTACCAGTTATTTTGTTTTTCAAAAGCCCGAAGTCAAGTCCGGCATTTCTAGTAATCGTAGTTTCCCATTTGATATCAGGATTAGGCATAATGGATGAAGCCGCCCTCCAATATGCCTGTGGCACATCTCCAAAACCAAAGGGGCGGCTTGTACTGGGGCTGTAAGTTCTTCTCCACATATCATTCCCAATACGGTTATTACCTACTTCCCCATAACTTACTCTTAATTTGAGATCAGATACAAATGAAACATCTTTCATAAAATCTTCCTCCGAGATTCTCCAGGCAAGAGCCGTACCCGGGAAAATTCCCCAGCGTTTGCCGGGAGCAAATTTGTTTGATGCATCTGCCCTGGTATTAACTGTCAGCAAGTATCTTCCTTTATACTGATAAAATGCCTGCCCAAAAAATGACATCAGGTTATCACCCGGGCCTTTAAAAGTTTCATATCTGTCAGGAACTCCAAGCGCCATATTAGCAAACATCCTGTCCGGAGGAATATTTATATCAAATCCTTCTGACCTGTTAAAAGTTGAATTATCAGTACCTGCTAATATTTCTTGTCCAACTATAATATTAAAATCATGATCGGTTCCTGGTTTAAACTTGTAATTCAGTGTATTTGCCCAGCGGTAACTCATGTTATTATACTGTGTTATTTCACCAAGTGGCAAGTTCCCACCGTTATTTTTTGATTCGCCTGTTAAAGGCCCGTAATAGCGTTTTTGATCCCCATAGCTAAGGTTAAGCGTAAACTCGGATCGGTATACGAGGCCGTTTATAATATTCGCAGATAATGCAATATTATTAGTAAAGCTCTTATCTATTTTTTTTCGGTAATCCTGCGCAGCCAACTGAATCGGGTTGATAAGATTTTTTAAGAATTGTTCATAGTCATCGTCAGGAGTAAGAGGATCAACAATGATCTGGTCGGCAATACCGTTGATAGGTCGTGTATTGATGGCATCAGATATCCTTAAACTTGATCCTCCTGAAGTGCCTGCTCCATCAATAACTGTATTGGCAAAACGTGATGCTAATTCAAATTTGAATCTTTTCGATATCTCATGGTTCAATTTAAAATTCATATAGGTCCTGTTATACCCCGAGCCTACTAAAATGCCATCATCCTTATTATTAGTTACACTAAAGCTGAATTTTGTCTTATCGGTACCACCAGTCAGGCTGACGTTATGTTGCTGCGATATGGCAACGCCACCAAATAATTTTTCCTGCCAGTCAGTTCCCTTCTGTGCTTTATATAATTCAAGATCTTCATACACTCCGAAATACTTGCTAAAATTGTCTACTTCAGTCTGGCTTCTCACTCTTGCATATTCATATTGTGCCAATACAAATTCATAGGGCGACAATATATCTAGTTTTTTTGGAAGCGTTCTGCCCTGGAAATAACTATTAAAAGAGACTACTGTTTTTCCACCTTTGGCACTTTTAGTAGTAATGATCACAACGCCGTTAGCACCCCTTGCCCCATAGATAGCTGCAGAAGAAGCATCTTTTAATATATCAATATTGACAATATCGGTAGTTGCAATATCATTGATACTGGATACAGGAAATCCGTCAACGATATACAATGGAGAATTATCCTGCGTAATAGATCCGCCACCACGTATACGAATAACGATCTCAGCGCCCGGCGCTCCATCCGTAGTCGTAACCTGAACTCCTGCGAGTCTTCCCGTCATAGCTTCTGCTACACTTGCAACAGGTATTTTTTCAATATCTCTTCCGGGCATTGATGAGGTGGCGCCTGTAAGATCTTTTTTCTTTACGGTTGTATAGCCAACTACCACCACATCATCAAGTGCAGAAACATTTTTTTCCATTTTTATGGATAGCTCACTTTCTGTAGCAGTAACAGTAATGGCGCTATAACCTGCATTGGTAATCGTCAGTTCAGGTTTTCCTGTAGCGGGTACCTGGATAGAAAAATCGCCGAGAGAATTGGTTTGCGTTACGGTCTGGGTTCCTTTCAACTGCACATTTGCTCCTTGAAGCGGCAGGCCGGTATCATCTGTCACCCGTCCTTTTACCTGTCGGGTCTGTGCTAAAAGTTCATTGCTGGAAAGACAAGCCAATAATAATAAGAGGCCAGCCCCCATTGCTTTCAAAATTTTTGTCATAACGCAGTTTTTAAAAAAGCTTTGATAAACCAATTAGAATACCAATGACTGATTGCCTGATTTACCAAAAAGTAATACCAGAGGCAACTCATCATTGGCCAATGATCAGCATTGAACCAGTCGCATAAGTAAATGCAAAAAAGGGGATGAAAAAGTGCAGAGCAGAAACTCTACCGCGAAACAAATTGTGTTTTTCGCTGATAAAGCATAAATATTTCTTCATTCCGGCAAGCATTTTTGTAAGCAATCTGGGTCACAGCATAAATATAAATAAATGCATCGGCTGAAAACCTTAACAAGTCTACATATAACTTTGTTTCTATTGCTGATTTAAATAGTTTTTATTTACGCAATCGTTCCCGATAATGATGTCATTTTGAATGGTTTGACAACACCTCTTATTACTTCAATACTCTTTTTTAAAAGCAGCAATAATATAAATATAGTAATCCTGTATAAAATGAGAGTATAAGGTAGTTAATACTTCTCAAAAAGCTGAAAATGATTAACTTTATAAGCATCTGTTCTTTCAAACAGTTGTTATCCATTTTACCACATGAAGTTTGAAGCCGTTACCATAAAAGATATTGCAAAAACACTCGGATTATCTACTTCCACTGTGTCAAGAGCCCTGCGTGACAGTTACGAGATAAGCCCGGAGACAAAAAAAACTGTATTAGAGTATGCTCAAAAGATCAATTATCATCCGAATCCCATTGCATTAAGTTTAAAAGAAAGAAGAAGCCGTTCTATTGGAGTAATTGTAGCCGAAATAGCCAATAGCTTTTTTTCCCAGGCTATTAATGGCATTGAATCGATCGCTTACAATAATGGTTATAATGTGATCATTGCTCAAAGCCGGGAATCGGTGGACCGGGAAATTATCAACCTGAACTACCTTACCTCCCGCTCTATCGATGGACTGATCATCTCCGTTTCTACAGAAACAAAAGATTTTGCGCTTCTAAAAGAGTTGCATGAAAGAGGAATGCCGATCGTTTTCTTTGATCGTATCGTGGATGAGATACAAACGCATAAAGTAACAGTGGATAGTTACAAAGGGGCTTATGATGCCACTACTCACCTTATACGGAGTGGCCACACTAATATTGCTGCCGTGGCCAATTCAGCTTTTCTTTCTATTACAAAAGAACGACTCGGGGGCTACCGTGCAGCCATGAATGATAATGGCATTACCGTAAACGAAAGCCTGATCAAGTATTGTCATCATGGTGGCATGATACTGGCCGAAGTGGAAGAGGCGGTGAGTCAACTACTGGAATCGCCACAAAAACCCGATGCCATCCTGGCTATCTCTGATAAACTGACTACCGGTTGTCTTCGCACCTTAAAGAAAAAGGGGATCAATGTTCCCAATGAAATGGGACTGGTGGGTTTTTCCAATACTGATCTTACAGAATTACTTGATCCTCCACTCACCGTTATCAAACAACCTGCATTTGAAATGGGTGAAGTGGCTACTACCTTATTGTTGCAACTGATAGAAAGCAAAAGACCTGTTACAGATTTTGAAACAAAAACACTGGCAACAGAACTGATCGTCAGAGGATCGTCGGTTGCCAGTAAAACAAAATCAAAAATTCTCGCTTAATAGGTATTAACCGTTCCCGTAGATATAAATATTATCATTCTTTGACGGTTCCGTTTTTTGAATGGCATTATTCAATTCTTTGATCCATTGCTCCGCAAATTGCCGGGCAGGTTCTATTACTTCTTTGCCGGCCCGGTAGATCTGTTTCCAGTCATATGCTTTTCCCTCATACGCCGGGTTCACAAATTTCTTTTTATTCCCTACCTGCTTTAATTCTGCGGCAAAGTCAACCGTAGCTGACAGGTCAATGAATTTTTGCAATCGTTGTTTTATTTTTTCCCTGTAATCAGCCGGGTATTCTTTTTCCCAGTCAGCTAATTTTTCTTTATAAGAGTCGAGCCTGTCCGTGTTTTCATTTTTTTCATAGAGATAATACGACTCGATCGTTTTGTTGTCGGACTTTTTATAATCTTCCAGTGTTTTCTTTAACATGTCCACTGTGGGCTTCATGATCTTAGCCATATCTGCACTTACCTTCATAGTGGCTTCTGCATCCCTGATCGATTTTTCAGTTTCTGCAATTTTTTCTTTTCTTATTTCTTCTTTGCTGCGCACTTTGTTCTCAGGTTCAACAGGCTTTGCCTCTTTTCTCCATTGTTCATACTCCTTTTTGAAAGCATCACTGCTCACATATTGCTTAGTATAAGTAAGCAGGTCTTTAGCAATAGCACCGCGGTTACCCGCTGCAACATTCTTTGCATTCTTAGCTCCGTAATAATACAGGTAGCCGTTGAGAAAACTTTGTTTGATACCATCGGTACCCTGTGCCCTGGTCATACCCAGTTGTGCCCAGATATCAGCGGCGAGCTGGCGGCTGGAAGTAAAAGAGAAGCTAAATAAACTGATAAGCGCCAATAAGAAAATAATGAGCATTATTTTCAGCTTTATCAGTAGCAGGTTAAATAATCTGTTTGTCATAAAAAGGTTTAATGGTTTGGTCAATGATGATGTAAAAATGCTATAAGAAATAAAATAAGGAAAGCGGTTAGGTTATGAATTGAAATATGTGGAGGATGAATTGATATCTCGTAGAGATGGTGCCGCTACCTGTATAAGGATGATAAAAACAGGAACCTGGCCATAACCCCTACCAGAATCATCCTGTATTTTGTAAATTGAACTGCAATTCATACGTATAAATCAACAATTCATACACCCAAACCTCAATTCATCCCGACCAGTGTAGAATAAGTAAAGTGGAATGATAATTTAGCCGGTATCGCGATGAATGGTTTACCATTTAATATAAAAATGCTGAATTACAGCAGTAAGGAAACACAGATCGGTTTAATAATTACCCCTCCGGTTGCCGTGGCATTGAACCTGGTGATGTTTGGGCAATCTTATTTCTCTGGTTGGATAAAATTCCTGCTCCCCACTCTCCTTAGTTCGCTTGTCATTTTATTGGTCTATACGTTATGTGGCATGGTAGCTTCCATATTATTAAATCGTTTTCCTAAATACAGTCAAACTTTTAAGCGTATCGGACTGGGATTGCTTTCTTATGTATTGATCATGGCAGTAGCAATCACCATACTTTTTTATGGATATGATTATTCGCAGGTAGCCGGCCTTTCCGTAAAAATGTATAACTATCCATGGGTGCTGACAATTGGAGGTGTATGTAATTTGCTGGCCACAAGCCTGAATGAAGGCGCTTCTTTTTTTGAAAAATGGAGAAAGCTGGTAGACGAAGCAGAGCAGCTAAAAAAAGTAAACCTGCAGAGCCAACTGGAAGGATTGAAGGGACAGGTGAACCCGCATTTTTTATTCAATAGTCTTAATTCCCTCTCCTCCCTGATCAGCGATGACCCCGATAAAGCGGAAAAATTCCTGGATGAAATGAGTAAGGTTTATCGCTACCTGTTACGCACCAATGAAGATGGATTAACCACACTGGAAGCGGAGCTTCAATTCATCACTTCTTATTTTCATTTATTGAAAACAAGGTATGGAGATGGGCTCGACCTGGAAACGATCATTGATGAACGCTATTGTTGCTACCAGATCCCCCCACTCACCCTGCAGATGCTGGTAGAAAATGCAGTGAAGCATAATATGATATTAAAGGACCATCCCCTGAAAATTCTTATCATGACCACTAATAGCGGCAAGCTGGTGGTAAGTAACAACCTGCAGCGAAAGGACAGAATGGTTTCTTCCAATAAAGTAGGTCTTACCAATATTGTCAACAAATACCGCCTGATGAAGCAGGAAGAGATAACGGTAAGGGATGACGGTAAAGAATTTGCAGTGGTGGTGCCGCTGATTCCCAATCCCTGTGCTCCCGTTCATACAGAAAAATAACAATTCATACAGGAGGTTTGCCAAACCGCGAATAAGCCGGTAGTGGAAGCCATAGAATCATAGTATCTTGGTACCACACAACACTCAAAACTCTTTTTATGAAAGTGCTTATTATTGAAGACGAAGAACTGGCCGTAAAAAAACTCCGCAAAACCTTAGCCAGCGTAGATGCAACTGCTGAAGTAGTAGGTGTAGCCGACAGCATCCGTTCATCAGTAAATTGGCTCGAAACTAATCCTACTCCCGACCTTATCCTGATGGATATTGAACTGGCCGATGGACAAAGCTTTGAGATCTTTGATAAGACCGAAGTAAAAAGTACGGTCATCTTCACCACTTCTTATGATGAGTATGCATTAAAAGCCTTTAAAGTGAACAGCGTTGATTATTTATTAAAGCCGGTGCAGAAAGAAGATCTGCAGGTAGCATTGGATAAATATAAAAACCTGAAAAATATATATGGTGGCAAAAACAGTGACAGCACCCCACTGAATGTAGATAGCCTGGTAAAAGAACTACAACAAAAATTGCAGCCCAAAGAATTTCGTAAACGGTTTTTGGTAAAGCATGCACAGAAACTGGTGAGTGTGGAAGTGGATGAGATCGCTTATTTCTATAGCGATGGACGTTTGAATTTTTTCAAAACTTCCGACAATAAAAAATACGTGGTGGACTATACCATGGATGAACTGGAAGAGATGCTGGATCCTGAAAAATATTTTCGAATCAGCCGATCTTTCTATGTATCTGTCAACAGCATTGACCAGATACATGATTATTTTGGCAACCGGTTAATGCTGAATTTAAAACCTGTTGTTGACAAAGAATCTATTGTAAGCAGGGAAAAAGTAACTGACTTTAAGAAGTGGATGGGGAAGTGAGAAAAGTGTCCTATAACTTTAATATATAATCGTTCTTTGACCAATAAAAAATTGTATGTAAAAAAAACTCCGGTGATTTGCCGGAGTTTTTTTTACGCAATCTTTTTAATCATTATTGTTTGGGGTTAACCACAGGGGCACTCGTGCCTGAAGCTGGGTTATAAGTTAATTCATTACCTGGTACATCCCAGTAATCGAGATAGTTATACTCGATAGTTGCATTAGTGCTAACAGCTCCGGTATTCTTTAAAGCTACACAACCGGTACGACCACCACCTTGAGATATAGCATCGATTACTTTCCAACGACGGGCATCATAAAAAGACAATCCCCTAAACGCACAAACAATCCGACGCTCACGACGTAATTCTTCTTTTGCTTGCGCCAGAGTCAATCCAGTGCCAGAGACTGCTGCAAGGCCTGCGCCCTGGCGAGTTCTTATTGCATCAATAACGGTAAGACCTGCATCAATTTGGCTTGTATTAATTAAGGCTTCCGCTTTCATTAATTGATTTTCCTCATAGTCGCCTGCTAAATGTAATTCATACGCTCCGACAGCTGTGTTTGCATATATAGCAACACCTGGCAAGCCAGTTCCTCCATCTTTTAATGCATAGCGGGTAAAGTGTGCATTACCCCGATCTGCCTGGCCTAAATAAGGAGTACCCTGTACGCAATTTTGAGTTTTTCTTAAATCCCCAGTCTTAAATTCCTGTACCCATCTTTCACTTAATTTATAAGTAGCACCGCCAGGGATATTTGATTGCGTCCTTCCCATAACCAACTGGGATGCGGTAAAAAGGTCACCACGAGCATCAGTACGGATTGTAAAGATGTTGTCAGTTTGGGTAATTCCTACATTTGTTAGTGTAATGATACTGGCCCAATCTCCAGCAGTCATACTGACAGCAGTTTTATTAACGAGTACGTTTCGGGCTTTTAAAGTACTCACATTCCTCGCCAACATAGCCGGAGTTGTAGGTCCTCCTAAGCCAACCTGTATGAAAGTTGGGATAATTTTTGCTAATGTGGCTGTAAATTCTGTGGCACTAGGTGCTGCATTAGCAGCCACTACAGCCTTATCAAGATTTGAGTTTGCTTCAGTAATTATTGCTTCTTTTGTAACATAATTACCATTGGTTGCCTGATAACTATTATTAATTAATCCCGCATAATATAATGATCCTATACGGCTGTAAGCAAAACCTTTCCACCAGTATGCCCATGCTTTAATAGCTGCTTTTTTAGAAGCAGCATCTCCAACAAAAGTTACTTCATCGGCTTTTTCAATCAAAAGGTTACATGTACTTATCAGATTGTACATATAAGCCCACTCATAGTATAAAAAATTATTACCTGCCTGTTGATTATTATTGGCCTGGCGTATAAGTGCAATTTGCTTATTCGGTGAGTTGGGGTTAGTTACTGAAGTTAAATCATCGAACGTAACCTTTTCAGGACAACCCATTTGATTGATGAATGCATTGGCAGCATCAGCGCCAATAACGTCAGCCATTAATTCATGAAAGCCCGTAGCCCCACTCCAAAATGGTCCGAAAACACCGTCAGTATATTTTACAGTTTTAAACCCATTTATATAAACTCCGCCGGAAGCATAGCTAAGAATACCGGTTTCGCTATTTATAGATTCAGGAGATGGATTATTAGGATTTTGAACCGTCAGATCCTTTTTACAGCTGCTAAGCGAAATGCCCGCAACAAGTATTAAATACGACAATTTAATATATTTCATAATTCTTTTTTTAATGTGTTAAAATCCAAGTTTTAAACCCACTTGATACGTTTTCAGATTGGGAATTGTATTATGATCAACGCCTCTGTCAAATGCTGAGTTAACTCTTCCTGAACTAACTTCAGGATCCATACCCGTATAATCAGTAATCGTTAAAAGATTACGTCCTGTAAATAATAATTGTATCCGGTTAAGCCCCTTAACTTTTAAAAAATGAGCAAGGTCTACACCCAGGGCTACATTTCTTAATCTGACAAAGCTAGCGTCCTCCATAAAATAACTCTTTGTACCATTCGCCTGAACTACTGCATAAGCTCCACGATAAAAAGCAGTCCATGCTTCTGTTTGACCACCGATCGTAACAGGTACTGCATAATCTTTATGTATACCATCCCTGTACATCCATTCTTTAGTTTGATTATACAGGTTGCTTTTATAAATCCAGTCAAACTGGAATCCCAACGTCAGAAATCCTTTATAATTAAAATCATTGATAAATGCCATATTGAATTTGGGATTAGGATCGCCGAGCGCATAGCGTGAAGGAGTTGCAAAAGGTTGTTTGGTTGTTTTATTTACCACATAACCATTACTTGCAACTTCATAATTTGCCTGATTTGCAACAGGAATAAATGGTGTTCCTTTAGCATCTGACTGAGTAACACTGGTAAGAAATAAATAACCATATAACTGCCCAATTTGTTCCCCCGCCCTAATTACATATTGAGAGCTGCCCGCAGCTGAAAGGATAAGTACTTCCGAGTTACCCAGCACTTTATCAATCATTGATTTTTGTTTGCTGAAATTGGTAGTAAAGTTCCAGTTGAGATTTTTAGAACTGTATACAGCAAGATTTAGAGAAGCTTGAATTCCGTTGGAACTCATGTCAACTGCATTAGTTAGCTGTCTCCCCACTCCTAAACTTGGAGCAACGTCAACATTTAAGTATGCGTCTTTTGATTTTCTTTTCCAATAGCTAAAACTAAGGTTAGCATTTTTAAGCCAATTTCCTCCAAATAAATTCAATGTCAAATCAGTACCTATTTCTAATTCTGAAATCACTGACAATTTTAAATCGGGATTTTTTGATGTTACCAGGTCTGCCAGTACACTTTGAGTTCCTAAAACGCCGGGGACCAAAATAGGATAACGATCATATGGATTTGCCGGCTGAACACCTGCTTCGCCATAAGAACTGCGAAGTCTCCATTCTTTAATAATATTATATAGCTTACTGTTTTTCCAAAAATCAAAGCTGGTTAATCTTACATAACCATCAACTCTTTTCATATTTGCAGGAGCGGAACCACGGCCAAAAGCGGATGAATAATCACTTCTGAGTCCACCACCGACTCCAAAATAGTCTTTATATTCAAATCTCTGGGTTACAAGATACCCGTATGTAGAGAGTTGTTCCAGATAATCTTTTTCTATTTTATAATTACCCATATCAGATGCCCGGTAAGGTGAAAAACTTGGTGCATTTGTAGCATAACTTATGTAATCTGTAGTAACACGTTTTCTATAGTCCCATCCGCCATACGTAACAGATGTAATGGGAATTTTTAAACGGAAATCTTTTTGAAAATCAAATTTAATGGTAGCTGTGCTCAGAAAATTATGAAAGGTAATTATGTTTTCCCTTTGGTTAATCTCTCCCGATTCATCTGAGCTCGCGGGTACTCCATAGGAAGTTCTTGGAGAATACCATTCTGTCCAATATTCCCAATAAGCTGCTCCTTTACTATGACTCTGTTCTGCTATATCATACCTGCTGGTAAAAGTGCTGCGATTAAGACCATACTTAACATCCAATTCAACAAATTTGGGAAGCTTATAATTAAGGCTCAGGCTCTGAACAATATCAATTGTTTTATCTTTTACTTTAGCATTTTCAATATTATAATTGAAATTATATCCATTTACCCCTACTGCATCCCCAAAATAAGGAGAATGATATCCCAAAGCATCTCTTTGTTCATAATTAGCAAATGGACGAGAGTTATTAATGGCATAAAACATATCGCGTCCATCGGGATCGAGTTGTGTGTTCCTCGTATATGCAAGTTGGGTAATACTACGAAGTTTTAAGCCTTTGGCTAAATCAATACCAAGATTAGTTGAAAGATTTGTTCTGCGGAAATCACCATTATTTTTAAACACAGTTTCCTGGCGGTTATCAGAAAGGACAAAGCTATAATCAAAGTTATCTTTTGCCCCACTGATACTTACCGAATTATTGTAAGTAGTAGCCTTTTGAAAAAACATTTTATAATGGTCGTAAAATTGCAGGTTTTTATTATACTCTTTGTTAGCAATGCTTGTTGGAGATATAAGGTTAAAAACCGGATTTGTGAGATACGAACCAGTAACAGGATCAAATGCAAGCGGAGTACCGGAACCATCTACCACATCTCCATTGGCGTTAACATTGAAAGAGTGGAACCTGGATTTCTGAAGCTTGCCAATATTGAGCAATTCATTTACGCCTATATTTGAAGAAATTTCAATTTGCGTTTTACCAGTCTTCCCTTTTTTTGAAAATAATTGTATAACGCCATTGGCTCCCTGGGCGCCATATATAGTAGAAGCAGCAGGTCCTTGAACCACTTCAATTCTCTCTACATTACTCAGATCAAGGCTTTCCAGCCCGGTGGCTTTAACTTCCACTCCATCCAAAAGTATTAGTGGAGCAGTTCCTGTAGTTACTCCATTGATGCCCCTCAAAAGAATATTTGTCGGAGAACCTGGGCTCCCGTTGATACTTGAAATTTGCGCCCCAGGAATTTTTCCTACTAAAGCGCTACCTACATCAGCAGTTGATGATGATGGCAATTTATCTGCAGTAATAGACTCTACCGCAAACGATAGTCTCTTTTTGCTGGTAGCAGCACCAGTTCCCGTTACTACTACTTCACTGATCGCTTTGGTATCAATAGCTAGTTGGACATTTATCTCGGATTGGGAAGTAATGGTTATTTCTTTTGTCTCATAACCAACGGCCGAAATAACTAAAACAGGATTACCAGTCACGCTTAATTTAAATATGCCATCTGATGTGGCGCTGGTCCCTCCACGTTGATTTTTGATTTTTACTGTAGCCCCGAAGATTGGGGCACCGCTTTCATCTGTAATTTTCCCTTTTACTTCTCGTTGCGCAAATATATTATTGCATAGCAATAATAAGCCTGCCAGCAGGCAAAATGTTTTTCTCATGTGCAGTTGAGTTTTAGAATTTGTTAATAAGATATTAAGGTATGTCAATAAAACCAGACATCCTGCTGCATTGCCTTTTAAAAAAAAATATTGCCTTTGATCAATTTTTTATGGATTTTGCATATTGCCGGATTAAAGTTATGGCCTGTACAGTTTTGATTTCATAAAAAAACTCCACGAAATTGTGGAGTTGATGTATAAGCAATCGCTGAAATATCCTGCTGTTAATAACCCGTATTCTGTACCATATTTTCGTTGGCATTTCTTACACCTTCCGGTATAGGTAATGCCCATTCCCTATCTGTAGGATTAAGTGTGCAATCACCGGACACAGAGAGGGCGGTATTCCCGCAAGCAATCCCGCGGTTTATGGTTCGGGTAGTTCTTTTCAGATCGAAGAAACGATGCCCCTCCGCAAAAAGTTCTCTCCTTCTTTCATCTGCTATAGCACTAAGTAAAGCGGTGCCAGTTAATACTTCAGGAACATAACCTGTAATCCGCGCAGTACGCAATGCATTATAATCAGCTAAGGCCTGCACTTCATTAGCGCCACCTATTCTTGCATTTGCTTCGGCACGAATCAAATACATTTCCCCGGTACGGATAGCGATAAAATTAGCATTCCCGTCAGACACAGTGCCCTTGCCTTTATATTTTGTTACAGCTAACCTTCCTCCAATGCTAGTAAAAAAAGCAGAATAACGAACATCATTACTTTGAATCAGTCCTGTATTTCCTGCAACAGTAGCAATTTCAGGGGCAGGTCTGAAATAACTCCGGTTATTAGTAGCAAAAAACACCAGAAAAGTGGGGCCGCTTTGCCCTGATTCAAATTGAACGTTCCATATCATATCTCCTACACTGGTCTGATTATACATTCCTGAGAAAGCTGTTTGATTGATAGCTGGTAACGGGCGAAGATTAATAGCATTCGTAGCGGCTGTAGCAGCCTCCGCCCATTGACCTGCGTATAAATTAATTCTTGCCTGGATACCATAAGCTCCCGCCCGATCAATAAATGGACGTGTAATACCCGCACTAGGGTTAATTACTTTATCAACATTTGCAAGTAAAGTCACAGCTTGTGCGATATCGGCAAACATTGCATCGTAATATTCTTTGTTGGAAATTCTTGGCGGTTTTACTAATGGAGATACTGTAAAATCTTTTGTATAGGCTAAAGCTAAATCTGTTGTGCTATTTCTATCATACTTCACCGCAAAATACCTGAACAGGTCAAAATGAGCCAGTGCCCTGATTGCAAAAGCTTGTCCTTTTATACGATTAGCCTGGAGTTGATTAGCAGGCGTAGTAAATTTATCAACATCTCTCAAGACAATATTAGCATTTGCAATTACAACATAGGGTGAAGAATAAAAGCTGGCTACCTGACCTGTATTCGTTTGATATAGCCAATCAGCCATTGCTCTTGAGTTGGCTAATGTTTCCAATGTTTCATATAAATTATCACTCATCACATCAGGCATCATAGCCCAACCACCACCAGTACCGCTGCCAGAACCATAATAATTAGCACTTCTAAATCCTGCATAAGCACCTAAAAGCACTTCTTCTACTTGTTTCATACTGGATGGATTGGTCAATGCATCAAGGCTGAATTCCGGGGTGAGGTCAACCAGGTCATTTTTAGAACAAGACTGAAACAATAAGCTGATACCGGTAAACCCTATGAGGATGTATCGTATTAATATTTTAAGCATAAAATTCTTTTTGAGTTATTAATTAGAAACCAATAGAAAGCCCCACAGTTGTTTGAACTAATGCAGGATATTGAGCTCCGACAAGCGATGTACCTGTTGCTTCAGGGTCGAAGCTTTTGTACTTGGTGGCTGTCCACCAGTTCTGTCCCTGTACAAATATTCTTGCAGACCTTATTTTAGCCTTGCTAATAATACTAGCGGGGAAATTATAACCCAGGGTAATATTTCTTAATCGCCAGAAACTTGCATCTTCCAGAAATCTTGTTGTTTGAGTTTGATAAGCATTGGCTGGTCCAAGAGCAGTAGCACCACTACTGGGACGGGGTACATCGGTAATATCACCGGGGTTTCTCCATTCTTTCAAAATTTCCACATGCATATTATCAAAGAAATAAGTTGGGTTAGTAAGGTTGTTTCTATCGTTATTATACAATTCCCTATTTAGGAAGAAATTTACCTGAGCACTCAAATCAAAGCCCATGAACTCGACCAAAGTAGAAATACCACCATACCATGGAGCATCAGATGTACCCCAGATCACTTTATCATTAGCCGAAAAAGCAAGTGTTGTTGATTTATCCCTTTTAACATACTTTGCATTACCATTAGCGGGATCTACACCTGCATATTCAACAAGATAGAAACTATTCAATGGCTTTCCTTTTGCCAAGATAGTGATGCCAGTAATAGTTGAATCTCTCAGTATTTGTGATACTCTGTTTTGATTATAGGTGATATTTCCTGATAATTCCCAGCGAAAGCTTTTTGTTTTAATAACATCGCCTCTTAGCATTATTTCAATACCACGATTTTTTACTTTGCCTATGTTCCCGTCTATGGAGCCGAATCCACTTAATGAATTATCAATCGGGATACCGTAGAAAAGATTTCGTGTTTCCCTATCATACAGTTCGATAGTACCTGACAACCTTCTTTTCAGCATTGAAAAATCAATCCCCAAATTTATGGTGCGATTTGTCTCCCATTTTAAATCAAGGTTTCCCGGGCTACTGGGTGCCCAACCGCTTATACCAGCATAACTTACACGGCCAAAAATTGGAATAGGATAATCAGCTGCTCCATTATTACCATTAGTACCGATACTAGCCCGTAATTTCAGATCATCCAGAAAATTGATACTCTGCATAAATGATTCCTGGGTAACCGCCCATGTTAGACCCACAGAACCAAAATTGGCATAACGGTTATTAAACCCGAACCTTGAAGATCCATCGCGACGTCCAACCAGATTAATATAATATCTGTTATCATAGCCGTAATTGATGATCGCAAAATAAGATTGTATACCATTTTGAGTACCCCCACCGGTTACTGCAGGGATATAGTTGGGATTGGTGGCACTACCAGCAGTAATACCAGTTTCATTCGTAAATCCGTTTGTAAAGCCGTATCCCGTAAAGCCAAAGTTGCGTGAGTCATTTTTTACTGCTTCAAAATATAAACCTGCTTCTATTTCGTGTTTGTCAAAATCTCTTTTGAAATTTAGGGAAGTAGTTCCTGTGTAGCGCAGATTTCGGCCAAATGTTCTTGTCAGTATGCCTTGCCTGGCGATCCCAACCGATGTTCTTGGGCTCGTAAAACCTGCTGCTTCATTTTGAGTATAATCAATACCCCAATTGGTGCGGGCATATAAACCTTTTACAAAAGGAAAATGAAATTCAAGATAGCTTGTAGCAATACCTTTTATCTGGAGATTATTATTATAATTAAGGAATAATTCCATGGCTCCATTCGGCTGACCAGAAGTAAGCTGCCCTGTGTTAGGCCCTGCCGTTTCCTGGTAATCGCCAGTTCTGGGGTCAATATCTCTTTCATAAGGGTTTGACCAGCGGATAGCATTCAATGGAGTACTTAAAAAGGTATTAGCCTCACCTGTATTTATTCTTTTAGAATATCCTCCCTGAAGGTTGACACCAAACCGCCAGTTTTTAATAGTATTATCAACGTTGATTCTTGCAGTGTAACGCTTTAGCCCTGTCGTCTTAACAATGCCGTCCTGATTCATGTAAGAAAGTGATGCAAAAAAACGGGTCGCTGTCGATCCGCCTGTAGCACTAATCTGGTGTTGGTGAGTCACACCTGTTTGAAATAAGGCATCTCTCCAGTTAAAATTCACCCTACGAAGACTATCTGCCTGTGCGGGGGTCCATCCATAAGGGTTACCTCGTTGCAATTCATAATCTATTTTTTCTTTGCTGTTCATTACAATAAGCCTGTCTTCGGGGAGCTTACTAAAGCCAATCTGAGCATCATAGTTTAGCTGAATCTGGCCCACGCGTCCTTTACGAGTACTGATTACAATAACCCCATTGGCTCCGCGGGATCCATACATAGCAGTCGCTACAGCATCTTTTAATATTTCAACCCTTTCAAAATCTCCCTGGTTAATACTAGCAAAATCTGCCGCCGATATTTCGATGCCGTCCATTATGTATAATGGTACATTACTTCCATTTATTGAACCAATCCCACGGATACGAACTACAGCATTTGCCCCTGGTTGACCGCTATTTGCAAGAACAGAAACACCTGCCGCCTGTCCCTGCAATGCCTGGTCAAAAGAACCAAAAGGCTGCTTCCTGATCTCGGGTGCAGATACATTGGCAATTGCTCCCGCAAATTTCTTTCGCTGGATGGTGGAATAGCCAGTTACGACCACCTCGGAAATCAGCTTATTTTCTCCGGGAGATAATGAAATTGTCAAGCTACTGCCGGTGATATTAACTTCCTGGTCATTATATCCAATTGCGGATACCTGAATTGTTTTCGCATCAACGGGTATAGCCACAGAAAATTCTCCGGTAACGTTGGCTATTGCCAAAGCTCGACCCTTAAAACTTATAGTTGCCCCCGGTACAGGAGTTGTGCCGTTTAATTCTGTAACCTTTCCAGTTACAGTCTTGGTTTGAGCCCAAACAAGCTGGACGGAAAATAATAATACCGTCAGCGAGAGGATTCGCAGTTTTCTCATTGCATTTAGTTTTGGTGAACAGTTAATCGGTGAAAATAGTTTGTCTCTTTAAAAAAACAAAAAAAACATGCATTTTGCTGCATGGTCTTTTAAATTAAACTATTATTTCTAGCCTCTGTCCCGAGCTCCTAAATAAAGCATAACATACTGTATCAATGTAACTACAGCAGCTAATGCTGCAACAACATAAGTAGTGGCCGCCCATTTCAGAGCATCTTTTGCCAGGGGATATTCCCGGCTATTGGTAACGTTCGTTTGATTGAGCCATGCCAAAGCCCTTCGGCTGGCATCAAATTCCACGGGAAGTGTGACCAATGAAAACAATACGGTTATCGCAAAGATGATGATCCCAACCAGCAAAAGTGTTGGATTACCTGAACTCGCTAAAACCACCCCAATCAATAAGACCCAGTTGACCAGCATAGAGCTGAACTGCACGACCGGCACCAGCTTACTGCGCAATGCTAGCCAGGCATAGGCGGTAGCATGTTGCACGGCATGACCACATTCATGAGCCGCTACGGCTGCAGCGGAAACACTCGTGCCATTATAGACTTCCGGGCTCAGGTTTACCGTTTTATTAGCCGGGTTATAGTGGTCGGAAAGAAACCCTTCCACAGAGGTTACTTTTACATCATAAATGCCATTGTCGCGGAGCATTTTTTCGGCTATTTCGCGGCCACTCATACCGTTAGAAAGGAGTACGTTATTGTATTTTTTAAACTTGTTTTTCAGGACCAGTGAAATCAGCATACTGATGCCCAAAAACACAAAAGAAACAAGCATAATTGAAGGTGTCATTTTTGATAAATTTTGTTTTTAGATGAAGAACATAATCAAATCTGTGACCATTCAATTTTTTGGTCCCTAGTCAGTCTTTTTGTCACTGAAAAAATAATTATTCTGTTATTAAGTCTGTCTCAGGCTCCTTTCCACCATAAATTTAAATTATTGATAATCAAATATTTAAAGCCATTTTTACGCTACTAATACTTTCCACTTATTATGCTCAGAATTGAGGGGAAGTTATTCACAGCTCAAAAAAATTATTTTGAAATGTGGGTCATATTTGTAACTTAGCTAAAGAATTTAATGGGTTAGTAAGTAAGAGGGCCAGTCGTCAAGATTGGCCCTTTTTACGTTTATTGACGTTGTTGTAAAACCAAACTCTTTTCACTGATTTTTATATATCATTTCTTTCATTATCGCTGCAACTACATTTCAATTTTTATTCAACTTCTTTTGATCAGTTAACTTTAACGCATGAGTAAAGTAAAGTCAAGCTTTTTTTGTCAGCATTGCGGATATGAAAGTGTGAAATGGGTAGGTCAATGTCCTTCCTGTGGTCAATGGAATACATTCGTTGAAGAATTAGTTCAAAAAGAAACAGCAAAAAATAAAAATGGCTGGGGTGATTATCACGATGAAAAGAGAACCAACAAAACAGTTACACTGGATGAAATAAAAAGCAGTGAAGAAAAAAGATTGATAACAGCCGATGCTGAATTGAACAGAGTGCTGGGTGGTGGTATTGTTCCCGGCAGTATTGTTTTAGTTGCCGGTGAACCTGGCATTGGGAAATCAACGTTGTTCTTACAAAATGCATTATGGTTAAAAAACGTAAGTGTTCTTTATATCAGTGGTGAAGAAAGTGAACAACAGATCAAAATGAGAGCAGACCGGTTGCAGTTAAAGAACGATCAGTTTTATTTACTAACTGAAACTTCCACGCAAATAATTTTCCAGGAAATAAAAAAACTGAAACCTCAATTAGTTATTGTCGATTCCGTTCAAACATTACATACGCCATTTATTGATTCTTCCCCGGGTAGTGTGTCACAGATCAGGGAATCAGCCGCCGAACTTCAACGTTTTGCTAAAGAAACCAATACTCCGGTATTCCTGATTGGACATATCACCAAAGACGGGAGTATAGCGGGACCAAAAATACTTGAACACATGGTGGATACCGTTTTGCAGTTTGAGGGTGATCGTCATTATGCGTATCGCATTCTCCGTACGTTGAAAAATCGTTTTGGCAGTACAGCAGAATTAGGAATTTATGAAATGACCGATGCAGGCATGAGAGGTGTTATTAACCCCAGTGAAATTTTAATTACGCAAAAAGAAGATCAGCTGAGCGGAGTTGCTATAGCTGCTACAATAGAAGGAATGCGACCACTGCTTATAGAAGTGCAGGCTTTAGTTACCCAATCGGTATATGGCACACCGCAGAGAACAGTAAGTGGTTTTGATCTGCGTCGTTTACAATTGTTATTAGCTGTATTGGAGAAAAGAGGAGGATTTCATTTTGGTGTCAAAGATGTTTTCCTGAATATTGCAGGAGGAATAAAAGTAGAAGACCCTTCGATTGATCTTGCCGTACTCTGTGCTTTATTATCTTCCTACGAGGATGTGTTTTTACCCCAGCATATTTGTTTTGCCGGCGAAGTTGGATTAAGCGGCGAAATTAGAGCGGTGAATCGTATTGATCAACGGATAGCAGAAGCAGAGAAACTGGGATTTGAAAAGATCATTGTTTCCAAATACAACCAGAAAGGCCTGGCCAAACAAAAATTCAATATTGAAATAGTTACCATGAGCCATGTAGAAGAAGTATACCGGTATTTTTTTTAAGGCATGAAGTAGCGAATCTGATTTAAAACATTATGATCAGCTTTCGTGAAATAAAAGATTCTTTCATACATCTCCTCTTTCCTCATATTTGTGAGGGATGCGGAACAGATTTGCCCGGAGAGGGTACATTACTTTGTTTGCGATGTATGGAAGCATTACCAGAAACAAACTTCGAACAACATCCTCATAATCCGGTTGAGAAAAAGTTTTATGGAAGAATGCCTGTCCACCAAGCATCGGCTTCTTATTATTTCAGCAAAGAATCACTGATGGCGCACCTGGTGCACCAGCTAAAATATAAAGGCAATAAAGAACTCGGTTTGCAATTAGGACAATTAATGGGTGATGCTATGAAGAGATCTGGCCGTTTTAAAGTTGATGCGTTGATACCCCTGCCTTTATTTCCGGTAAAAGAAAAAAGAAGAGGTTATAACCAGGCCACTGTTTTATGCGAAGGAATAGCCAAACATCTTGCTATTCCGGTTTTAAAAGAAGTGATTACCCGGCCGGAACATACGGAAACACAAACCAAAAAAGGAAGAGTGGAAAGATGGAAAAATATTGAAGGAAAATTTCTATTGAAATATCCTGAAGCTATTACGAACAAACACATCCTGCTTGTGGATGATGTTATCACTACAGGTGCTACTCTCGAATCCTGCGGGACAGAGTTATTAAAAGCCGGAAATGTAACATTGAGTGTTGCCTGTCTTTGCTACACATTTAGTTAATCCCGATTAGTTTGTTATTTTTGACAGATACGAATCATCCATGAAAAAATTGAGAACCGTAGTCCTGTTTGTTTTTACTTCATTACTTATTCTTTCCTGCAGAAAAGAATCATTTATTACATCTCCCGATGCTCGTGTAAGAATTACGGTCGATACGTTGAAATATGATACTGTATTTACTACTGCCGGTTCTATAACGCAATCATTTAAAATAGTAAATGAGAATAACCAGAAACTTCGTCTTACTTCGGTGAAATTAATGGGAGGACCCGGCTCTGCTTATAAAATAAATGTAGATGGCACAACAGGTCCTGAAGTAAGTAACCTTGAAATAGAAGCCAATGACAGCATTTATGTTTTTGCACAGGTGAATATTAATCCCACTGCTGCCAACCTGCCTTTTATTGTAAGAGACAGTATACAGGTTAACTATAATGGAATCAAACAGCTTGTTCAACTCGAAGCATTTGGAAGAAATGCCCATTTTCTCCGCAATAAACAGGTGCTGGTAAATGAAACCTGGAATAATGATCTGCCTTATGTAATACTCGGATATTTATATATAGATACCAATCAAACGCTGACGATCAATAAAGGATGCCGGATTTATATGCATGCCGATGCACCGATCATTGTAGATGGAACGCTACTGGTAAACGGATCAAAAGATACCGCGGACAGGGTTTATTTCCAGGGAGACCGCTTAGATGATCCTTATAAAGATTTTCCTGCTTCCTGGCCGGGCATTTATTTTTTAGGTAGCAGTATTAGTAATGTTTTGAATTACGCCGTGATTAAAAACGGTTATCAATCAATAGGTGTGCAGGATTCAGCTACTAATGGCAATCCTAAGCTTACCTTGAATGAATGCATCATTGATAATGCATTTGATGCCGGTATTATTGGAGTCAATTCAAGCATTCGTGCAAAAAATTGCCTGATCAGTAATTGTGGAAAAAATATTTACCTGACAAAAGGCGGTAAATATGATTTTACACATTGTACGGTTGTTTCTATTTCCAATAATTTTATTCAGCACAAGAAGCCTGTGCTTTTTGTAGCAAATTATGATGTGAACAATAATCAGCGAAACTTAGATGCTTTATTTCGTAATTGTATCTTCTGGGGAGAAAATGGATTAGTGGATAATGAGGTGGTGGTTGAAAAAAAGGGAACGACATTCTTCAACGTTGAGTTTGACCAGGCACTTTGGAAAGTTCAGACAACACCTGCAAATATTATCAGTTCCGGAATCATTAATAATACCCCTCCCTTATTTGATAGTATTAATGTAAGCAAGGAGTATTACAATTTTCATTTGAAAATCATACCACTTTCGCCTGCTATAGATAAAGGGAATAATATAACTATAGGCTCGTATGATCTTGATAACAAACAAAGAATTAATATTCCTGATCTTGGATGTTATGAAAACAATTAGTACCACGTTTGCTTTAATTTTAAAACAAATAGTATGAGGAAAAAAAATTATTGCCGAAGTTATATAATTATTATTTCCTTACTAATGAATGTACCTACTCTTGCACAAAAGATAGATACTATCGTAAATCGGTTTCCGAGTGCCACACAACAAAGCTCTACAAAACTTACTTATAAAATAATTGATGTTGCCAGTAATACTTTTTGTTATGATATTTATTCAAACGGTAAGTTATTAATACATCAAACCAACATTCCCGGTTTAAATGGTAATGAAGGCTTTAAAACAAAAGAAGGAGCTAAAAGAGTTGCAGAATTTGTAATTAGTAAACTTAAAAAGGGTGAAATACCTCCAACGGTGAGTATTGTAGAATTGAAAAAGCTAAAAGCCATCCGATAAATACATTTTAAACCTGAAATTAACAGAAATGAAAAAGAAATCCATTTTCTCCACCTTATTGTTATTTTTTTATTTTTTATTTATTCACTTTAGTTCCTGGGCACAACAAAATATATGGGTGCAAAAAGCAAATTTTCTCGGTGTAGCTCGTGAACAAATTGTCAGTTTCAGTATTGGCGCAAAAGGTTATGTAGGCCTCGGACGGGATGCAAATAATAATTATAAAAATGATTTTTGGGAATATAACCCCTCTTCAGATGCCTGGTCACAAAAAGCTAATTTCAGTGGTTCGGGAGTTTATGCCGCTAAGGGGTTTAGCATTGGTACAGAAGGATATATTGGAGTTGGTTCTTCTGCGATGGGAGGTGGATTTACAAATGAATTTTGGGAATATAATCCTTCTTCAAATACTTGGACACAGAAGGCGAATTATCCTGGTCAGGGAAGATGGGGTTGTACCGGTTTTAGCATTGGCTCAAAAGGATATTTAGGATTAGGATGGCAAGGAGGCACATTTAATGATTTTTGGGAATATAATCCCGCTTCAAATACTTGGACACAGAAAGCCAGTTATAGTGGAGGAACCCGTTCTGACGCCATAGGCTTTGGTATAAACACAAAAGGATATGTTGGATTAGGAAATACAAGTGCTTCCAATAATGGAACAAATGATTTTTGGGAATATGACCCCTCTTCAAATACCTGGTCACAAAAAGCTAATTATGGTGGTGGTATGCGACCTTTGGGTGCTGTGGGGTTTAATATTGGTACAAAAGGATACGCAGGACTTGGATTAGATAATAACAACAATTTATATAATGATTTCTGGGAGTATGACCCTTCTACCAATACATGGACACAAAGAGCCAATTATAGCGGTACGTCCAGACACTATGCTGCTGGTTTCGGTATTGATTATAAAGGATATTTGGGACTCGGCTGGACCGGACAACAAAATGTTTTTGCAAATGATTTTTGGGAGTATACGCCTTCATTATTATATACCAGTCCATTGGTTATAAATTCTTATTGTACCGGTTCAGCCTTAACAGTGTCTTACACTAGTTCAGGAGTAAATTTTATAAACGGCAATATTTTTACAGCACAATTAAGCAATGCAAGTGGAAGCTTTGCGAGCCCTGTAGATATTGGTACACTAACAAGTACAGCTACTAGTGGCAACATTAATGCCACAATACCAACGAATACAAGTAGTGGATCGGCTTATAGAATACGTGTTGTTAGCAGTAACCCCGCCATTACAGGGAGTGATAATGGAACTAATATCACAATAAATAGCCTTTTACCAACAATTACAATCACATCTCAAAAAATATCTGGGAGTGGCGAACCAACAATATATCGTTTTACAGCAACCTCTATTCAAGGAGTTACCTACGATTGGTATTACGGAGCAGTTTTGCAGCAAAGCGGACCAAGTAATATATTTGAAGCCTATTTCCCATGCAATGTATCAAAGGCTGTTTATTGTACAATAACAAACTTCTGCGGAACTGTTACGAGTAATACCATTACTAAAACAGGTGGGTGCGAACGAACTTATAATTACATCTTATCTCCTAACCCTACCTCAACTACTATAACAGTAACACAAGACCAAAAAAATAAAAATCTAAAGATAACTCATCAGGCAAATGCTACTATAACAGAAATAAGAATTTATGATAATGTCGGAAATTTGAAAAAGCAATTAAACTATGGAACAGGCACAAGGCAAGTGCGTATAAATGTTTCTGATTTAAAAACAGGAATATATTACGTTGAGGTTTCTAATGGTCAAAGGAAGGAAAGACAACAGATAATTATTCAAAAAAATTAAGGGCCTAAGTTATAAGGTCATAGGTTTTTTGTTTGAAAGGGAATAACCTTTATTTTTTGATCTTGATTATTTTGAAAAAAAATAGCCATTAACCTACCAGATTCTTGTAATTCTTTTACACTGTTGTAAAACTTAAAAGAAGTAGCTTTGTTATCCATTTAAAATACAGGAAAATGAAAACGTTAATTATCTCCTTACTGCTTGCTCTTACTTTGACAGGCAGTTCTATTTACGATTTTAAAGTGCCGGGGCTTGATGGTAATGAAATTGACTTTTCAAAATACAAGGGTAAAAAGATAATGGTCGTTAACACTGCATCTAAGTGCGGTAATACTCCTCAATATGCCGAACTTGAAAAATTGTATGAGAAATATAAAGACAAATTAGTGATTGTTGGTTTTCCAGCTAATAACTTCGGCGGGCAGGAACCCGGATCTAACCTGGAGATAAAAGAGTTTTGCACGAAGAACTACGGCGTCACTTTTCCAATGGCTGATAAAATATCTGTAAAGGGTGAAGATGTTGCTCCTATTTACAAATATCTTACAGATGAAGCTACAGCTAAAGGATACGAAAACCCGGTGAAATGGAATTTCGGAAAATTCCTGATTGATGAAAAGGGAAATCTTATCGCAACCTTCTCGCCGAAAACACAACCGATGAGTGAGGAAATATTGAAGTATTTAAACTAATGATAGAGCGGTTTTAAAGCGGCTCGCCTTATAGAAGAGATTTAGTTTCACCATTCGTGCGATTCTTCCAAATCATAACTCAGCAGGAAATAAAAACCCTGATTAAAAAATTTGTGTAGCATAATCGGTTCAACCCTGCTTTGTTGTTTCCGTGATTCTGACTAATTTTAAGAAAATGAAAGACATGTTATCCAAGAAAGAAGTTTTAAAAAGTCTAAAAGATTTGCCGGATGAATTCCCGGTAGATGAAGCAATAGATCGTCTCATTGTTCTACATAAAATGACAAGAGGAAGGATGGAAATCAGGCAGGGTAAAGGGCTTACAACGGAAGATGCAAAGAAAAAATTAAAAAAATGGCTCAGTTAATTTGGGCTCCTTCTGCATTAAAAGATATTGATACAATCGCCAGGTATATTTCAAAAGATTCTATTTTGGCTGCAGAAAATATTGTACACTTGTTTTTTGAAAGAGCTGAAATACTCATTAAACATCCGACATTTGGCAAGCCTGTTCCCGAAGTAAACGATTCAAGGTTCAGGGAAATAGTGATCAGCCGTTACAGAATCATTTATGAATTAATTTCTGAACAATCTGTAAATATTATTACAGTTCATCATCAATCAAGATTGCTGAAAAACAATCCCACTATAAAGAAACAGCTAAAATAGAGCCTGTCATTTCTTTTATTTTTTTAGTGTACTGCTTTTATCTTCGCCTTCCATGCAATTCAATGAAATCATAAGCCAACCGGAAATAAAAATTCAACTGACTGAGATGGTACAGCATAATCGTCTCAGTCACGCCTTGTTGTTTTTAGGTAAGGAAGGAAGTGGTTCTTTATCCTTAGCAATGGCCTTTGCACAGTTTATCGTTTGCGAAACAGTAAATGGAAAAAATACTGCGATCCAGGCAGGGCCTTCGCTGTTTGGAGACGATCCCATAACTCATAACCCCAAACCCGCAACAGCGACAGATTCCTGCGGCACTTGTCCCGCCTGTTTAAAAGCACAGCAACTGGTGCATCCCGATATTCATTTTTCTTACCCGGTGGTAACTAAAAAACCCGGTACACCTCCCATCAGCACCGATTATATTACAGAATGGAGAGAGTTCATTAAAAGTTATCCGTATGGAAATGCTTATGACTGGTTACAATTCATTGGCGCCGAAAATAAACAAGGGAATATAACGGCTCATGAATGCAATGATATCATCCGCAAGCTGAACCTGAAAAGTTTTGAAAGTGAATATAAGATCCTGATCATGTGGTTGCCGGAATACCTGGGCAATGAAGGAAACAAACTGCTGAAGCTGATAGAAGAGCCGCCTCCCAATACGTTGTTTATCCTAGTTGCAGAAAACGAATCGCAGATATTGCCCACCATTCTCAGCCGCTGCCAATTGGTAAAAATTCCTGCACTGGAAATAAAAGATATAGAAGAAGCGCTGATTGCCCGGAATAAAACAGAACCTAGCACAGCAAAACAAGTGGCCAGCGTAAGTGAAGGCAATTACCGTGAAGCTTTGCAATTAGTGCAGCATGCCGATGAAGACTGGCAAAGTTTATTGAAAGATTGGCTGAATGCAATTTTAAGAACAGGCCCGGTAGCTCAAACTAAATGGGTGGAAGAGATCAGCCGGCTGGGCCGGGAAAAACAAAAGCAATTCCTCCGTTATTTCAATCATATATTACAACAGGCGATCAGGTACCGGATCATGGGAAATAGTATGCAGCTTTCTGTGGCCGAAAAGGATTTTGCAGAAAAACTAAATAAAAAGATCACTGATATTTCCCAGCAAGAGGCACTGATAGAAGAGCTAGACCGGGCCTCCTATTACATAGAAAGGAATGCTAATGCCAAGATCCTGTTTCATGCCCTTACTATTAAGGTATACCATATTATACAGGATAAGCTTGTGTTTATATAATGGGGTTGCCAACCTTTTAAAGGTTGGCAACCCTTAATTTGAAGAAAACCGTATTTTTGATAGATTGAGGTAAAACAGAGCGATTCCCGGCTGGTCCGGGAAAGTGAGGAGTGAATGAGCCTGATATGTTTGTCTATGATATTATAATTATGTCGACTGCGTTAATCCATACAATACATTGCAACTACTTCCTATTGCTGAATAGCGATATGAACGCTGAAGAGTGCGACGCAACGAATGTTTAATAGACATCCTGCAACTGGGTTCATCTGTATTTACCTCTTATTTATTATTTACTAATATTTAATGACCATAATTCATGGGCTGTAGTAATTGCGGTACCGCCACGGGCGGCAAACCAGGCGGATGTAAGAGTAATGGCGGATGCAGTACCGGCGGATGTAACCGTATGAACACCCACGACTGGCTGCGCAACCTGCCGGTGGCCGATATTGCCAGCGCCTGCAAAGTGGTGGAAGTGAGCTTTAATAAAGGAACCCGTAAAGATTTTTTTCGCAACCCCACCTTACAACCTTTTGAAAAAGGTGAACTGATAGCAGTGGAAGGGGTGAGTGGTTTTGATGTGGGTGAAATTTCACTGACCGGGGAAATCGTTCGCCTGCAGATGAAGAAGCGGAATGTGAAAGAAGACAACCCGGAGATGAAAAAGATATTACGGCCGGCGACAGACCGTGATATAGATATGATGAAACAAAACAAAGCCCGTGAACCGGAAGCAGTGATTCGCAGTCGGGCTATTGCCAAACAACTAAACCTGGATATGAAGATTAGCCAGGTGGAGATGCAGGCCGACGGACGTAAAGCCACTTTTTTTTATATCGCTGATGGCCGTGTTGATTTCAGGGAACTGATAAAAGTATATGCTTCGGAATTTAAAGTGAAAGTGGAAATGCGCCAGATCGGTGCCAGGCAGGAAGCCGGTAAAGTAGGTGGCATTGGCAGTTGCGGCCGTGAATTATGTTGCAGTAGCTGGCTTACTGATTTTAAATCGGTGAATACAGCAGCAGCCCGTTACCAGAATCTTTCTATTAATCAAACAAAATTGAGCGGACAGTGTGGCCGTTTGAAATGCTGTTTGAATTATGAACTCGATACTTATTTAGATGCACTGCAACATTTCCCGGAAAACTGTGATGTGCTGCAGGTAGCAAAAGGCAATGCCTTCCTGATCAAAAAAGATATTTTTAAAAACCTGATGTGGTATACACTGCCCGATAGTTCTAAACACTACCCGGTAACCATTGAAAGAGTTAGAAAAATTAAAACACTGAACCAGCAAGGCGTGATACCCGAAGAACTGGAAGCGGTAGACTTGTTAGCAACTAAATCAAAAGAAGTAGAACCACAGTTTGTAGAGCTGGTTGGACAAATCAGTTTGCAGAGCCTTGAAAAAGCTGATAAGAAACGTCGCAATCAACAACAGCAAAGACAACAGGGACCAAGACCGCAACAACGCCAACAAGGAAACCAGGGACAAAATTCCCCGGACCGGCAGGCAGGTCCGAATCAGCAAAGAGGACAGCAGGACAGGCGTGGTAACCAACAACGACCGAATAATAATCCCAATAGAAATCAACCCAGGGGACAAAACCCTGACCAGCAGGCAGGCCCTAATCAACCAAGAGATCGTCAGGGTGGTAATCAGCAACGACCTGATAATCCGAACAGGAATCAGCAAAGACCACCGAAGGGACCGGAGAAGAAGGATTAGAAATTGATAAAAATAAAAATTTAATCCCTCTAAATTCCTAATGCTTTATAGATAGCATCCTGTATTTTCCCTCTCACACCCAACGAAGAAAGTTTAGGATTATCTCTGGTTGGATACACCCTGTTGGATAGAAAAATATAAACGATATCATATTTCGGATCAACCCATACACAAGTGCCGGTAAAACCAGTGTGACCAAAAGTTTGAGGTGACGCTAATGCAGAAGGGTAAGGATCTTTCCGGATCTTATTATCTTTTTCCGGTTTATCAAAACCATATCCCCGACGACTGACCTTGCTATGATAAGCAGTGAAGTAGTTGATTGTTTCTTCTTTTAAATATCGTTCGCCGTTGAACTCCCCACCGTTCAATAACATCTGGTATAACATGGACAGGTCATAAGCATCAGAAAATAATCCCGCATGACCTGCTACACCACCAAACATGGAAGCTCCTTCATCATGCACATCACCCTGCGTGGTTTGCCGGCGAAAATGTTTTTCTGTTTCCGTTGGAACGATCATATCCACTGCAAACCGGTTACGGGGTTTGAAACCGGTGGTTTGCATACCCATTGGGCTGTAAAATGTTTTTTGAACATACTCATTCAGCGGCATACCGGATAGCTGCTCTACGATTTTCCCTAAAAAGATAAAGTCATTATCACTATACACATATTTGTTTTGTGGTCCCAGCGGGCTTTTTAAAATGCGGCTGAACATGGTATCATTCCAGTCATTACGCAAATAAATATTCTCTGCTACACGAATGGAATAACCCGGCGTTTGTTTATTGCTATAAAAAGCAGGGTTAGGAATACCTGTGGCCGAATCAATGGTTTCTTTATAAAAGGGAATGAAGGGCGTCAACCCTGCCTGGTGTAATAAAATCTCGCTGATCTCCAGGTTCGCTTTATCCGTGCCTTTTACCCAGGGCAAATAATCACCCAATTTTTTGGTAAGACTGAGCTTACCCTGTTCATATAATTTCATTACGGCTACCGTAGTCGCCGATACCTTGGTAACAGAAGCCAGGTCAAAAATGCTTTCAAAAGTTACCGCAGGTGATGGCTCATATTCATAGTGTCCAAATGCTTTATCATAGATGATCTCACCCTTATGAACGGCCAGCACTACACAACCGGGAAATGCTTTCTGAGCAATCGCATCATTCACGATAGAATCTATCTCATTCAATTTATTAAAAGCAACAGAAGGCCGTTCTGTGTTATTGTAAACAATACCATCTCCCTGTTTGAAATTGCATACCCTGATCGGCAAAGTACCCGTAGCTTTTAATTTTCCTTCCAGCATATCAGCGGCCACTTCCTGTGTTATGTTATCATCCTGGTAGCAGGCAACCAGTGTATTGGCATCACAAAAATTTTGCGTGGCCAGCACATTACCAAAAACAAAAGTCTGTGTTTTGATAAAGTTGAGTTTTTTATACAGATCAATAGCAGCAGGGCTGATCATGTAATTATTGGCAGGACGGTTACTGAAATCATGAATGCCTATAATGATTGCATCATACTTGCCATCTTTAGGAACAGCTTTTAAAATTTCCTCCGCTTTATCCGTACTGTCCTTATAAGAAAATAAGAATACGTCAGCGCCCAGGTCGTCCTGTAAACGCTTGCCAAAACTGTTCAGTTCTTTAGCGCCTATCCCTATATAAGCGATTTTTCCTGCCTGTCCGGCTGATAGGTTTTCTTTCTTTAATGGAAAGTTTGCATAATCGGTACGTGAAGCTGAATTTTTTGCGAGTGAAAGGACGGTGATCGTTTTTTGCGCCACTTCTCTTCTGATAGCATCTGTCTTTGCATTGAGATCGGCTAGCAGGTTGTTCAGTTCAATTGGTTTCCATTGATTCAAACCCAATTTATATTTTGATGCCAGCACTTTTTTCACTTTCGCATTGATATCATCCCAGCTCAGTTGTTTATCGGCTATCGCTTTTTTAATGGCTTCAATAGATTCGCCGACACTTTCCGGTAAACACAACATATCATTACCGGCGATCAATGCTTCTACGGAAATAGTGCCACCGGGAAAATATTTTGCCACGCCCTTCATCTCTAATGCATCTGTAAATGTCAGTCCTTTGTATCCAAGATCATTTCGCAGTAAATTGGTAACATTATTTTTTGAAATAGAAGTGGCTTTGTTGGCTGTAGTATCAATAGCCGGAATATAAAGGTGAGCAATCATTACACTACCCACTCCGGCATCAAAGATGGCCCGGAAGGGTATCAACTCCATAGAATCCAGTTGGGCCCTGCTTTTATTGATCACCGGCAAATCCAAATGAGAATCCACATCCACATCACCATGACCGGGAAAATGTTTGGCGCAGGCCATGATGCCTGCATCCTGCATACCCTTCATATATGCTACACCAAATGCAGCCACTTTGTATTTGTCTTCTCCAAATGAACGATAACCAATAACAGGATTATTGGGGTTGTTATTGACATCCACTACAGGTGCATAGTTCACCTGCACACCGATCCTTTTACATTGTTCTCCTACTGCTAATCCCATTCTATACACCAGGTTCTCATCATTCATGGCACCTAATGTAAGCTGGTAAGGAAATTTAGTGACGCTGTCCAACCGCATGCCCAATCCCCATTCACCATCGATCGTCATCATCAGCGGTGTTTTGGCAATACTTTGATAATAGTTGGTAAGATTAGCTTGTCTTACCGGGCCGCCCTGGAAAAAACACAACGCACCCACATTATATTTTTGAATATCGCTGACTACTTTAGCTACCTGATCAGGACCTAAATTAGAATGAGCCCTGATTACCATCAATTGAGCAATTCTTTCATCTTCGCTAAGGCTGTTAAAAACACTATCTGTCCATTGCTGTGCCGATAATTTGCTTTTGTATTGGGCAAACAACAGGGACTCCTGGATAAACAATATAACTACCAGTAAAATGTATTTCTTCATAAAATTTATTAATGCAGCACAAGTTAAAACAATCATTGTTTCAGCTATGTTATTGTGCCCAGCAATTTGCTGCAAAAAACAATTAAATCCGAAACCTGGGCATAGTTACCAGGAACATTAAAAACAATGCTTTGTGACCCTATAGGAAACACTTTTGAGCCGGGTTCCGGCTTCCTTCTCTATTGTCTTACATTTGTAGTTAATTTTTTTTGTTGTGCCTGATAAGATTCTTCTACTACCCGATAATATTGCCAACCAGATAGCAGCTGGTGAAGTGATTCAGCGGCCAGCGAGTGCCGTCAAGGAATTGCTGGAAAATGCGGTTGATGCCAGCGCTACGGTGATTAAATTGATCATTAATGATGCGGGCAAATCGCTGATCCAGGTAATAGATAATGGCAGCGGCATGAGTGAAACAGATGCCCGCATGTGCTTTGAACGACATGCCACCTCCAAGATCAAAAACATTGATGACCTTTTTCATATCAAAACAATGGGGTTTCGTGGAGAGGCATTGGCTTCTATTGCTGCGGTAGCACAGGTGGAATTAAAAACGAAAAGACAAGATGACGAAACCGGTGTTTATCTTGAAATAGAAAACAGCATTGTAAAAAAACAAGAACCTATTGCTACACCAACCGGCACCAGCATTGCAATGAAAAATCTTTTCTTCAATGTTCCTGCCCGTCGGAATTTTTTAAAAAGTAATGCGGCCGAAATGCGGCACATTGTCGATGAGTTTACAAGAGTGGCCATGTCATTCCCTGAAATTCTTTTTACCCTTAGCAGTAATGGCCAACAATTATTTCACCTCGAAGCAGGAAGTTTAAAGCAACGCATCGTTCAATTGCTCGGTAATAATTACAATGCAAAGTTGGTAACGGTAAAAGAAGATACCGACTACATGAATGTGTATGGCTTTGTGGGCAAACCCGAAACAGCGAAGAAAACAAGGGGCGATCAATATTTTTTTGTCAATAACCGGTTTATCAAAAGTGCTTACCTGAATCATGCAGTGATGAATGCCTACCAGGAAATGATCACTTCCGATAGTTTCCCGATGTATGTATTGTTTATTGATCTTGATCCCACGCAGGTAGATGTGAATGTGCATCCCACCAAGCAGGAGATCAAGTTTGAAGACGAAAAAATAATTTATGCTTTTGTGCAGGCAGCGATTAAACATGCACTGGCACAATTTAGTGTAACACCCACCTTGGATTTTGACCTGGATGCTTCTATTCAACAATTATCTTCCATTCAACAGCCATTTACCGAAGAAAAAAAATCAGCGGCAGCTTCTGGTTCTATTTTCAAAGGGTTTACTCAAAAAAACCAGGCGCATTTTATTGATTCCGATAAGAAAGGGGAGTTAAAACATTGGAGAGAATTTTATGAGAGCCCGGAGAATAAAGTCGGAAGCCCGGAGTCCAATTCCAATAGCGGGAATGTTCCTCTCTCCACTCACCGCTCACCACTCACTATTCATGATGATGCCGAACTTACCCAACTTCTCAATACCTATATCATCATTCCTTCAAAAAATAATTTTCTTCTTGTGCATCAGCAGGCAGCGCATGAACGAGTGTTGTATGATCACATGAAAGCGGCCAGCAAGGATAAACCGGTGGCTACGCAACATAGTATGTTTCCTTCCACGCTTGAATTAACGACAAGCGATGCTGTATTACTGGAAGAATTAATGAGCGATCTGCAACAACTCGGTTATATAATAGAACCTTTTGGTAAAAACACTTTTGTGATACAGGGTACCCCTGCCGATGTGGAAGCGGGCAATGAAAAGCATGTAATAGATATACTGCTTGAACAATACAAACATTTTAATACGGATGTAAAATTTTCAAAACGGGAAAAATTGATTCGTTCACTTGCCCGTCAGCAATCCATTAAACCCGGCACCCGCCTTACCGAAAGAGAAATGCGGCAATTAGTAAATGATTTGTTTGCCTGCGAACAACCCAACACCACGGCCGATGGCAACCCCACTTATTTAGAATTTAAGCAGGATCAGTTGGAAAGGATGTTTAAAGGTTCGCTCTGACTTCTCTAAATGTAGAATATCCCGGAGATTTTATTTTTCTTTCGATCTCCATAGTTGGTAGCGAAGAAACACCTGCACCGACTGGCTTCTTTCCTTTTGCTGGCTGCCACCCGGTAATGTAAATTGAATGTAAGGTTGCAAACCAAATGTATACCGGGCACCCAATGAAAACCGTTTCCATTGATACTGCGTTTCAATAACTCCCAGCCAATATGATTTTTTAAATTCAGTAGCGGAATCAATACTCTCTCTTACAACCACTTTACTCACCACTGTATCCTGCTGCGATAAGTTATCTCTTATTGCAACAGCTTTTTCTGAAACAAGACCAAAAAATTTATTCCATTGAATTCCGGCGCCTACTGACCAACTGGACAGTACGATATAATTAAATGTAAGTGGTAACTGGTGGTAATATGTCTTTTTCAATTTGGAAGAGGTGACAGTGCTAATGGCTGGGTTCTGCCCGGTATCAGGAACGATTTTTTGCCTGTATTCAAACTCCTTTATGTATTGAGGCGCTCCATACCGGAATTCCGCTTGCGCAAACCATCTGTCTTTTTTGTTTACCCGGAAATAAACAGATGGAATATAGTCAGCAATACTTCCTTTCCGCCCCAGTGAATTATAAGGAGTGAGTTCTTGCCCTGCAATAGGAAGTTGCTGGTGCATGGCAATGCCTGCTGAAAAGAAGATAGATCTTTTTATCGAGGTGTCTTTTTTTACAACTGGGTTTACTATTGCGTTATCTTTCTTTGGCTCTGTTTTGTGGAGTGAATCATTCTTTGAAGTAGTGATTACCGAATCCATCTTCTTCAACAAGGAGCTATCCTTCAACTTTGCTACCAGATCTGCTTTGTTGGCTATAGGCTGATGTTTGTCCTCCGTGACCTGCTGAACAAGGTTTGTATCCTGCATTTTGTTTGTTTGCTTTTTGACAGGCTGTTGTTGCTCTTTGTCTTTTATGAGCCGACTATCAATTTTTTTAGATGCGTTTTTCCGTGATGGCCGGATTACGGCTATTTCAAATTGTTCTTTTATTTTTTCGGTTGTTTTTATCCTGTTACTATTTTCTCTCTTTACAACTTCATTTCCCCGGACACTATCTTTATTTACCTGAACAGGTATTGGCTCCTGCTGTGTTTGTTGTCCGGGTGTTTCATTTGTTCCTATCACCATTGTATCACCTGTATCATCTGTATTTATTTTACCTGCGCTATTCTTATTTTGTTTTTCAGTTTCTATTTCTCCCTTTATTGTTTTACTATAGAACCATTCGTGTGGTTTTAAAAACCACCAGCCTGTTGCCAGCAATACCAGCAACAGTAATCCCCATAGCATACAGCCCTGCCTCCACCAAACAATGACTCCATCATCGTCATCATCATCCAGCCTGCGTTTCATGTCTGCCCATGCCATGTTCTCATCCAGCAATGGCAATCCTTCCAATTGCTGTTGTAACTGTTCTTCGTATGGTAACCGTTCGTTCATAAACCTGTTTCCTGTTTACTAATTAAACGTTGTAAAATTTTTCTTGCTTCACTCAGGTGCCATTTGCTGGTGCCGTCGCTGATACTCATTAGTTGTGCGATCTCTTTATGATTATATCCTTCCATCACATACAAATTGAAAACGGCTTGCGTTGCTGGTGGTAATTGCCGCACCAGTTTCAGGATTTCCATAGCCGACATCTTTATAAATACGTCAGGCGGCAAGTCGATTACTGCCGCCTGATCCAATTCTGCCTGTACTATTTGCCCACTCTTTGCTTTAATAAAATCCAAACAACTATTTACGATGATAGTACGGATCCAGGTGTACAATGTTGCCTTCTTGTTATCATACCGGTCTATGTTTTTATACACTTTATAAAACCCTGTGTTCAATACTTCCAATGCAGCTGTTTCATCCCGGGTGTAGCGGAGACAAAGGTTCATCATGGCCCTGTAGTAGCTTCTGTATAACTGCTCCTGGGCTTTGCGGTCTTTATTCCGGCAACCGCTGATGATGCCATCTATGTTCTCCTGTTCGCTATTCAATCAAGTTTCTTCCGTTTGTACTTTTAGTCGATCATTTTATTAAGTCAACTTCATTGGAATCCTATTATTTTCTTAACCTGAACGTTCCACTGATCGTTTGAAGGGGCGCCGTTGGTAAAGAATCCCTGAACTGACCTGAGAAACTTCCTTCATAAAATTGGCCTGCAGCCTGGGGAAAATTAGTGATCGTTACATTAAATGGCTGTACTAAAAATGGTCGCTGGAAATTATTTACCGATAACGTATTGATCGGGTAAACTCCTGCTGCAACCGGGCTCGTAAAATCAAAACTTATATAGGAAGACGTTGACCAGTTGCTACCCAGGATCCAGGTGGTAAATGGTGATGACCCCTGTGGATTAGTATACGCCATTAATGAATCTGCCTGCAGGTTACTGGACAAACTAAAATTTGTTCCGTTCAATGTATAGTTGATATACTGTGCTGCTGAAACACCACAGGCAGTTATTGTTCCGGCATTGGTTGCAGGAGATACAACGTTAATATTAGTGATAGTTCCCTGTTGCTGTGTTGCATTATCCACACCGGTTATATCACAATTTGCCGGGCTTGCAGCACACCGGGTAAAGGACAGAGAGAATTGGCCATTGTTATTCACATTAACATAGCTGGAGCGATCATCATAAGCGATAATAGCATACCCGTTTGTTACCGGTGCACCACTGCAATTCACAATACGGCCAGTGATCGTGACCAGCGAATTGCCTATGTTATTGATGGTAACTGTACCCAGGCTGGTATTTTGAGCATAAGGACCTATGTTCTGCATATAAACAGCATTGTTGCAGGGATCCAATACTTCCAGCAATAAAGATTCACTGGCAGGCACCAATCCATTTACTTGTCCTAATGAATCTGTATAGCCATAGCCTTGTGAGGCAAACCCTGCAGCCGTTCTTTTAATGCGAACCGGCACATGCACCAACGGAGATCCTTCATTATTCTTTAAGGTCATGGAAAGATTAATGGTTTGGCTACTGACATCGCAGTTCCAGAATGAAAAATGTTTTACCTGGCCTATATACTGTGTTCCGGTTTTGGTAGCTGTTCCCTCTTCTTTCCAGACACCGGTCTGCTCATCTACATACCATAAACTGATACTGGTTGGTGCTGTGGATTGAATGGAAGCTGCTATAGGCATGGTAAGTGTCGCCGTACTACCCGTTGCTATTTGTAATTTTTCACCGGCTGTTGATTCCAATTCCACTGCCATCATTCCATAGGAAGTCAGTATCACTCTTTTATTAGCAGCATCATTGGCCATAAATGAACCCGGCACCAACTGGCCAATATCTGATGCGGTAGGGTTTATAAAAGCAGCATATACATTTATAGTGCCGTTATAACTTCCTCCTGTTTGTTTTATTACCGCATTGGAGGGTAACAATACTTTGGCTCCGTTGGTCAAAACTACTTCACCACCCGTGTTGCTGATGGTGCCTGTCAATTCCTTTTCAATAAGTTTTATACTTATGTGGTTGGCCCCGGTAGTAGCCATAAAGCTGCGGTAGGCTTTAAAATACCCGGCTTTCTCTGCTGTTATCAATGAAGTTTTTTTATCGAGGACAGCATTTACGATCCTGAAATATCCATCAGCATCTGTAATGGCTGTCTTCGATCCCGCTTTGATCATAACACCTGCGGCGGGTTGATCCATTTCATCTACAATGTTTCCCTGCACAGTCGCTGTTACCGGTGAAGGATCGTTATTGTTATTGCCATTTCCCCTGCTATAACTTGCTTCCTTCTGACATTGAAAAGATAGCAGCGAAAAAAAGACAAGAAGCAAGGATACGATGAATTTTTGCATACATAAGATTTTTATGGTTAATGTCTGAAGGCCCCTGAACACGCCAATTACACACCTATATACCCTGTTGCCCCCAAAAGGGTTGGGTAAAATGCAAAAAAAAGAGATATGCCGTACTTAATATGTATTCCTGATGCCCAGCAAGAATTTTTCTATCGCCCGTCGTATATCCGTAACGGATGCCTGGTGATTATTGACAAGGGTTGAAAAAATCAACAGCTTACCTTTTTTGGTATATAAAAAACCGCTGAAGGCGACCACTCCTGAAAGGGTGCCTGTTTTGCCAAAAATAAAACCCGCTTCATTTTTATAATAACTGTTGATGGTGCCTTCACC
>DASVOE010000007.1:0-14159 GCA_036383515.1 Chitinophagaceae bacterium
GGAAGTAAAGATCAACGGAAAAAGTGCAGGCGATACTCACCGTGGCGCTTTCTATCGTTTCAAATATGATATTTCATCCTTATTGAATTACGACAAGCCCAATACATTGGAAGTAACCGTAAGCAAGATGAGCAGCGATGCTAGTGTAAACAATGCAGAACGTTTGGCTGATTACTGGGTATTTGGTGGCATCTTCCGCCCGGTGTTTTTAGAAGCAACGCCTAAACAGTTCATTGACTATGTAGGCATTGATGCCAAAGCAGATGGCAAGTTTGCCATGCAGGTTTGGACAAAAGGGCTTACACAGAATGCAACGATTGTTACGACGATCACCGATATAAATAAAAAAGTTGTTAGCACAGTAAAAACTCCTATTACCAAAACAGATGAAAATGTAATTGCAACAGCGCAGGTACAAAACATTAAAACATGGACTTCCGAATCACCCAATCTTTACAATGCAAATGTTGTATTGCAGGATGCAACAGGGAAAAAACTTTATGAACTGAATGAGAAATTTGGGTTCCGTACCATTGAAGTCAAATACGGGCAGGGAATTTACATCAACGGCACACAGGTAAAAATGAAAGGCGCCAACCGTCATTGCTGGTGGCCGGAAACAGCAAGATCATTAAGCAAGGAACAGCAGTTGATGGATGCTTTGGTCATCAAAGAGATGAACATGAATGCTGTTCGCTGCAGCCACTATCCTCCTGATAAATATTTCTTACAGCTTTGTGACAGTCTTGGTATTTATGTATTGGATGAGTTGGCGGGCTGGCAAAAATTCTATTCAACAAAAGCCGGGGAGCCATTGGTGAAAGAATTAGTGTTAAGAGATTTGAATCACCCTTCCATCATTTTCTGGGACAATGGTAATGAAGGCGGCACCAATAAAGAACTGGATGATGATTTTGTAAAATGGGATTTTCAAAAACGTCCTGTCATTCATCCGCACCATCGCCCCGGTAACCAGATGAACGGAATTGATTGTAATCACTACGAAGATTATTACAGCACACAAAAAATACTCAACGACTCGTTGATTTATATGCCAACAGAAATGTTGCATGCACAGGATGATGGGGGTGCCGGCGCAGCAATGGAAGATTTCTGGAACCTCCATTGGAAGTCGCAAAAATCCGGCGGTGTATTTATCTGGGCCCTGGTGGATGAAGCAGTAGTAAGAACAGATTTGAATAATGCCCTGGATGCAAATGGCCTGAACGCAAATGATGGTATTCTCGGTCCCCACCGGGAAAAAGAAGGAAGCTTCTATGCATTGCGGGAAATATTTTCTCCGATCCGGTTAAACCTTTCATCACAATTACCGGCCAACTTCAACGGACAAATTGAACTGGACAATCGTTTTCATTTTACCAACACTAATCAATGCAGTTTCTATTGGGCATTGGTTGATTTCAGCAAACCCTTTGATCGTTTTGATGGCTATGTGGTAAAACAAAAAGGAACGATAGCTGCACCGGATATTGCTGCAACAAAACAAGGTTCGTTAAATGTTCAACTGCCTGCTGATTACAAAAACTATGATGCATTAGTGATCGTTGCTAAGGATCCGTTTGGTAAAGAAATCTATAAATGGACTATTGAAGTAAAGAACAAACAGGCACAATTGAACAATTTTGTAACCGTTAAAAAAGATTCTACTTCTATAAAAGAAACTGACACAGTATATTCTATTACGGGTGGCGAAGTAACTGTTGTATTGGATAAAAAATCAGGCAATCTTGTTACAACAAAAAACACGGCGAATGATTATATACTGTCATTCAACAATGGTCCTGTGTTAGTAAAAGGCACCGCAAGTGTGACTGGTGTAAAATCTTATAAAGAAGGTAATGATGCGGTGGTGGAGTTTACTTACAGCGGTAACATGAAATACGCAAAATGGAAGATCAATAGCAGTGGATGGACAACATTGGAGTATGAGTATAATATAGAAGGTGATCAGCCTTTTACCGGCATCAGTTTTAATTACCCGGAAAATTATGTGCTGGCTGCAAGATGGCTGGGCAAAGGTCCGTCCCGTCAATGGAAAAATCGTTTGGCGGGCACACCGGTAAATGTGTGGCAGAATATTTATAACAATACACATACAGGTTATTCACCGGTTGTGTATCCTGAATTTAAAGGTTACTATGGCGAAATCACCTGGATGGAATTAAGTACGGTAGAAGGAAAAATGTATATCGCTTCTCCTGATCCCGGGTTGTTTGTACGGCTTTTTGATTTTTATGCGTTGAGTGCAGCGGCTAAACCACATCCTGAAATTCCAGCAGGTAATATTTCTTTTTTGGATTGCATTCCTCCGATTGGCACCAAGCTGGCAACAGGGTTGACAACGAATACCAGAGTGTATGGCCCGATGAGTGAACTGAATCATGTAAGCGGTAGTAAGAAAAGAACCTTGTATTTCTATTTTGGATTACCCAAAACAACGAACAGCAAGGAACAGTATAGCCGGCCAGCAGTTGATAATGTATTTTAATCAACGAACCAGCATGAAAAAACAGGGTCATAGAATTTTATTGCTTTACGTGGTTGGGTTGTTTTTTGCATCGCCTGCAGTTTCACAAAATATAAAAACTGTAAAAGAAATTCCTGCCGGCATGGGCTGGGCAAACAATTCCATCAACACAGTCATCTTCCGGAAAAACTCTTTATGCAGTTTCGGCAACACACAATACATTTCTTATTACAACAACGATGGTTTTATTGTAGTAGGAAAGAGAAAGTTGACTTCCGGCAAATGGGAACTGAAAACAACAAACTTAAAAGGCAATGTGGCCGATGCACATAATGCCATAAGCATTATGGCTGATGGAGATGGTTACCTGCATCTTGCCTGGAGTCACCACAGCAATAAACTTCATTATTATAAAAGCATAAAGCCCGGCTCTTTAGAAATGAAAGATGAGTCACCAATGACAGGTAGCATAGAACAGAAAGTGACTTACCCCGAATTTCATTGCTTCCCCGATGGAAATCTTTTGTTCCTGTATCGTGATGGCCAGTCGGGTCAGGGGAACCTTGTCATCAACCGTTATAACACAAAAGAAAAACAATGGACCCAGCTACATACCAATTTGATTGATGGCGAGAGGGAACGAAACGCTTACTGGCAGGCATGTGTGGATGCAAAAGGAACGATTCATCTTTCGTGGGTATGGAGAGAATCATCGGATGTGGCAAGTAATCATGATATGTGCTATGCCCGGTCAACAGATGGAGGATTGACATGGGAAAATTCGAAAGGAGAAAAATACCAACTGCCAATCAATGCAACAACAGCCGAATATGTTTGCCGCATTCCACAAAAAAGTGAACTGATCAATCAAACCAGTATGTATGCGGATAACGATGGCAGCCCAATCATTGCTTCTTACTGGAAAGAAACAGGAGATACTGCTCCCCAATACCATATTATATATAATGTAAATGGACAATGGCAGGTACAGAACCTTGGGTTTCGGAAAACAACCTTTAGTTTAAGCGGAGCAGGAACAAAGCGGATTCCCATTTCCCGTCCGCAGGTTGTATCCTGGCAAGAAAATAACAACAAATTGATAGCTGTAATTTTCAGAGATGAAGAACGGGGAAATAAAATATCCGTGGCGGTGAACAGTAATGGGCAATTCAATAAATGGAAGATAACCGATCTTACATTGGCATCAGTAGGTTCATGGGAGCCAACTTATGACACAGAATTATGGAAGAACAAAAAGCAGTTGAACCTGTTTGTTCAATTCACCGAGCAGCAGGATGCAGAGGGCAAGTCAACTATTCCGGCACAGCCAATAAAGGTTTTAGTTTTAAAAAAATGAGATTGAAAACCGGTTTTTATATACTACTGGGTATTCTTTCCTGTTCATCAGTATGCTCTCAAACAAATGAGAACAACAAATACTGGCACGATAAGGAACGTATAGCTCGCTACCAGCCCGAAGGGAATGATATTGTAATCACCAATGGTGACCGGCGATTTACAAGAGCATTGTATGGAACCAATACAGCTTTCAGAATGGAAGCAGGCGATCTACCAGAATTTGCGATGTATATGCCCGGTATGGGAGGTAATCTTCGATTTGCATTACAAACTGCAGGCAAACGAAAGTGGCTGATAGAAGCACAAAAAATAAAAGCCATTTACAGGGCTGGCAGCATGTTGTATGAAATTGAGGATGGAATACTTGGAAACGGTAAATTATTTATTGCTGTTTTGGCATTGAGTAACGCTGAAGGGATGGTATTAAAAATAAGGTCGGAGAATATCACTGCTGATCTGCAGCTTGTATGGATATATGGAGGTGCATCAGGCAAGAAATTCTCAAGAGATGGAGATGTCGGTGCTGATCCTGAATCTTCTTTTTACCTCAAGCCGGAAAATTGTGTTGACAATCGTTACCAGTTACTCAAGGAAAAGTTTATTCTCACTTACGGAACAGGAAAAGTGCTGACAGAAGAGGAGCGATATGAAATTCAAACAAAACCAGGAAGCCAGCTTGTTGGTGAAATACCTAAGAACGCTAAACAAATTACCGGCGTTTATCCTGCACCATCTTCAGCAATAATAATTGATGCTTCGGGATTGGAACAGGCTTTTAACCCGGTTGACTCAGTAACAAAAACTCGTTGTATAAGCGGCAGGCTTTTATTGAAGAACAAGGAAGAATATTTTTTATTCCACAATACGGCTACACCCGTTTTTAAAACAACGGAACAGGAATTCAATGATGCAGAAACTGCAAGAAAAAAACTAGCGAACAGAATTAAGATCAATACACCTGATAAGTATTTAAACACCCTTGGTGGTACGTTATCTGTTGCGGCAGATGCTATTTGGGAAGAACCTACTTATATGCACGGCGCCATTGCATGGCGTATGCGTTTGCCCGGATGGCGGGGAGCTTATGTAGCGGATCCATTGGGCTGGCATGACAGGGCAAAAATACATTTTGAGGCTTACGCAAAATCACAATTGACAACAGCTGCAACCAGCGGCGTGGTAATGGACACTGCATTAAATCTTGCAAGACACCTTGAAAAAGTGGGCACACAATTATTCAGCGACGGCTATATCACCCGTAACCCAAATGGTTATGTCGGGGCGCATCACTACGACATGAATCTTGTATTCATTGATCAGCTGCTCAATCATTTTAATTATACAGGTGATACGGGTTATGTAAAAAAGATGTGGCCTTTGTTAAAACGGCATCTTGCCTGGGAGAAGAAAAATTTTGATGCAGATGGCGATGGTTTGTTTGATGCCTATGCAGCCATTTGGGCAAGCGATGCCCTGCAGTACAGCGGCGGTGGAGTAACACATTCCAGTGCCTATAATTACAGGGCCAACAAAGAAGCAGCGGGATTAGCAAAATTGATCGGTGAAGATGGGACAGTATATGAACGGGAAGCAACGAAGATTTTAAAGGCCATCAATAAAAATTTATGGATGGCGGATAAAGGCTGGTATGCAGAATACAAAGATTTGTTGGGTAATAAACTCCTGCATCCATCAGCGGCATTGTGGACTATCTATCATGCAATTGACAGTAAAGTACCTGATATATTCCAGGCTTACCAATCTCTACGCTATATTGATCAGCATATTCCGCATATACCAATAAAAGCAAAGGGTTGGGATGAAAAAGACCTGTATATGCTCAGCGAAACCAACTGGCAGCCTTACACCTGGAGTTTGAATAATGTCGTGTTTGCAGAAAATCTTCACACCGCATTAGCTTACTGGCAGGGCAATAGAAATGAAGAGGCATTTAAGCTGTGGCGAAGCACTTTGTTAGAAACAATGTACCTGGGTTCCGGGCCCGGCAATTTTCAGCAATTAAGTTTTTATGATGCTATCAGGGGCGAACTGTACAGGGATTTTGCAGATGGCATTGGTATGACGGCAAGAACATTGGTGGAAGGTTTGTTTGGTATCCAGCCCGATGCATTAGGAGGAAAATTAGTGATACGGCCAGGGTTTCCTTCTGCATGGGGCAGTGCTTCTATACAAACACCTGATATTAGTTTTGATTTTGTGAGATCAGGAGATAAAGAAACATATACTATTAAACAAAACACAGATCGAAATCTATCGTTGCAGTTAATAATCCCTGCATTAAAAGATAACATCAGTCAAATATTGGTTAACGGTAAGCCGGTTAAATGGGCTGCTGTTTCAAATGCCATGGGCAAACCAGCAGTAGAAATTAAATTACCAGCAGTCCAAAACTATATTGTTGCCATAGACTGGAAAGGAAATAAAATTAACCAGTTGTTTTACCGGAAACAATTGTACAATTATGAAAGATTCGTTGCCGGCACAAAGCTTTTATCGGGCTATGAATTATATGACCCGCAAGAAGTGTTGAAGGAAGTTTCAAGAGGTAATGGTTTTTTCTCAGCAAGGTTTAAGTCCAGAGGCGGGCACAAAACATTTTTTATAAAAACAAAACAAGGAGTTTTTGCCTGGTGGCAGCCGGTTAATATTTATATAATTGAACAATTTTCCGCCCTTGAAATAAAAAAGATTAACAAGGAAACAAAATTTGAAAAGATTGATCTTGCTTTATCTTTTAATGATTCAGTCACGCAGATTTTCAAAAACAAATACCTCTCACCAAGACCTGTTTCACCTACATTGCAATTACCCGTGCAGGGGATAGGTAACTGGGCTTATAATTCAGTACAGGTAAACATTTCTGACAGCGGTCTGCGGGCAAAGGCAGGTTTGAAAAATGAATTCATTACTTCAACCAATGTGCCTTTCCAAACTCCCGGCGCAACCGGCTCAAAAAATATTGTCTTCACTTCCCTATGGGATAATTATCCTGATTCAGTTATTATATCATTAAACGGAACTGCATCGAAGGCATATTTTCTTATGGCTGGTACAACTAATCCAATGCAAAGCCGGATAGAAAATGGTGAGATCATTATTAATTACACTGATGGAACATCTGAGTATATGTCGCTGCGAAACCCGGAGAACTGGTGGCCCATTGAGCAGGATTATTATGTGGATGGCTATGCTTTCACCACCGATGTCCCAAAGCCTCTCCGCATAGCGCTTAAAACCGGGAAAGAAATTCTTGCAGATTATAAATACAGTTCTATCCGTGGGTTTTCGAACTTTGGTATAGATGGCGGCGCAGCAACGGTGCTTGATCTGCCATTGAATAATGAAAAAAAACTGAAGAACCTGGTTTTAAAAGCCATTGCAAATGATGTTGTAATTGGATTAATGGGTGTTACCCTGGTACGATAAGAAAGTAGTATAAGTATTTTAGCGATGAACAGAGAAAGCAATGAAATAAGAGTTTTCGCAAACGAAATGAAAGAAGTTTTTCAATCTGTCTTAACCAGGAGTGGATTGAACAATGAAAAAGCATTGGTATGCGCTGACATATTTACAGCGAATAGTGTTGACGGTGTTTATACACATGGCGTAAACCGTTTTCCCCGGTTTGTTGAATACATAAAGAAAGGCTGTGTCAGCAAAGATGCCGAACCGTCTCTTGAACATAAAGTGAATGGATTGGAGCAATGGAATGGAAATCTTGGACCAGGTATTTTAAATGCAATGCATGCAACAGGAACAGTGATGCAGTTGGCAACGCAATTTGGAATTGGCTGTGTAGCATTGAGCAATACTAACCATTGGATGCGGGGTGGCACTTACGGATGGCAGGCAGCCAAAGCCGGTTATGTATTTATTGGCTGGACAAATACGATCGCCAATATGCCGGCATGGGGAGCTGCCGATGCAAGACTTGGAAATAATCCTTTGGTTATCGCTATTCCATACCAGGATGAAGCCATCGTATTGGATATGGCCATGTCACAATATTCATTTGGCGCTATGGAACTATCCGTCCTGAAGAATGAAACCCTGCCCGTGCTGGGAGGTTTTGATAGCAAAGGTCAGTTAACAAACGATCCATCTGCAATCATCCATTCAGGAAGACCGTTACCCATTGGTTACTGGAAAGGAGCTGGTTTATCATTATTACTTGACCTGCTCGCAACTATTTTATCCGGAGGTTTATCTACACATGAAATAAGTAAGCGGGAAGTAGAACATGGGTTATCGCAGGTATTTATTGCTATTGATATTTCAAAACTCAGACACTCTTCAGCTATTCCACAAATGATCGGGAATATTATTGATGATTATAAAAAATCGGTTCCTGCCGGTGAAGAAGATAAAATAACATGGCCGGGAGAACGGGTTTTGCAAACAAGAAAAAGAAATATGGAGCAGGGCATCCCGGTTATGGAAAAAATATGGCAACATGTTTTAAGTCTTTAAGAAAGATGAAATTAATAATTACAATACTCACCTCCCTCTTTTTTGCCTGCACCATTCAGGCACAGTCATCAAATGATGTTTTTCTTTTTTCTTATTTCAATAATAACGGCAAAGATGGCTTGCACCTTGCCTACAGTTATGATGGCTACAAATGGACAGCCCTGAATAATGACAGATCCTACCTGCGCCCGGTATTAAGCAAAGATTCATTGATGAGAGATCCCTGCATAATCCGTGGTGCTGATAATACATTTCACATGGTATGGACGGTGAGCTGGAATGAAAGAGGGATTGGATACGCCTCCTCACCCGATCTTATTCACTGGAGTGAGCAAAAATATATACCGGTAATGCAACAGGAAGATTCTGCCAGGAACTGCTGGGCTCCCGAAATAACCTATGACGCCAGGAAAAAAGAATACATGATCTATTGGGCTACCACCATTGCCGGCAAATACCCGGCAGATACTTCTGTAGAAAAAGGATACAATCACCGGATGTATTACATCACTACCAGGGATTTCAAAAATTTTACTCCAACTAAACTTTTATATGACAAAGGTTTTAATGTAATAGATGCGAGCATCGTTTCCGATGGAAATAAATTTATCATGTTCCTGAAAGATGAAACCCGTAATCCGCCTCAAAAAAATATCAGGGTGGCTACCAGTAAAAAACTGACGGGCAACTTCAGTAACCCCTCCGCTCCTATTACCGGTAATTACTGGGCCGAAGGTCCTACAGCTATCAAAATAGGTAATCAATGGATCGTTTATTTTGATAAATACCGGGATCATAGATATGGAGCAGTAGTATCTGCAGACCTCATTAATTGGATCGATATATCTGACAAGATCGTAATGCCAAAAGGTATCCGTCATGGTAGCGTTTTCCGTATTACAAAAGAGGAATTAAAGACCTTGCTTTAAACTCCCATTAATTCAGGATGCAACAGGACGGATGACCGTTTCAAAACAAGTATTTTGTTGGCTAAACTGTTGCTTTCATGTTATGCTTGCCAATGACCCGGAAAGGTGTCTCCACTTCTTTATTACTTTCTTTTTTTCTGCTGTACACAACCCTTTTTTACGGACAACCCTCTAAACCTGGCTGGGTTGATAAAGCAGGCGCTAAATCCTTTCCGGCTTCAAAAAAAATATTTTTTGTGAATGACTATGGTGCTAAAAGTGACACCACCACCATCAATACAATTTTTATTCAAAAAGCCATTGATGACTGCGCTGCCAAAGGTGGCGGTATTGTCAGTTTCAAACCCGGAACGTATGTAACCGGTTCGTTGTTTGTAAAATCAAATGTGCAATTGACCATTGATAAAGCTGTATTGCTATTGGGCTCACAGAATTTTGCTGATTATCCGGAGATGCAAACCCGCATCGCCGGTATAGAGACCAGCTGGCCTGCAGCACTCATCAACCTAGTGGAGGTAAAAAATGCAGCCGTTACCGGCAAAGGTGTAATCAATGCAAGAGGAAAATTTTGCTGGGATAAATACTGGGCCATGCGCAAGGAATATGATACCAAAGGTCTTCGCTGGATCGTGGATTATGATGCTAAAAGAGTAAGGACATTATTGGTGCAAAATTCCGCTGACATCACTATCAAAGATCTTACGTTTAAAAATGCCGGGTTCTGGACCATTCAATTATTGTATTCAACTAAATTGACAGTGGATGGAGTGGTTATAAAAAACAATGAGGATGGCAGCGGCCCCAGCACTGATGGCGTTGATGTGGATTCATCTACCTGGGTGTTGATACAGAACTGTGACATTGATTGCAACGATGATAACTTTTGTTTAAAAGCTGGCAGGGACTGGGATGGCCTCCGGGTAAATAAACCAACTGAATATGTTGTCATTCGTAAATGTATCGCCCGTCGGGGTGCAGGGTTAGTCACCTTAGGAAGTGAAACATCCGGCAGCATCCGTCATATATATTGTACCGATCTTTTTGCAAAACATACTGACAATGGGTTACGCATCAAATCTGCTACTACAAGAGGCGGCATGGTAGAAGATGTTTATTTTGTAAACTCCGTGTTGGATTCTATCCGTAACGCTTACCAGTTTAACCTGAACTGGTATCCTGCGTATAGTTATAGCGAATTACCCAAAGGATACAACTATGATTCTATTCCGCAACATTGGAAAGCGATGTTACAAAAAGTGACACCGGCAGAAAAAGGAATTCCTCATACCAAAGATTTTTATATCGATAACGTAAAAATTACCAATGCCCAAAAAGCATTTGAAGTAAACGGGTTGCCGGAATCACAAATTGACAACTTCAATTTTACTAATTCCTCTATCTCCGCCGCCACATTAGGCACGATGGAATTTGCAAAAAACTGGAAGTACGATAACATGGTGATAAAGCTTACCAAAAAACAGGAAGAGAAAAAAGTGAATGCCATCCAGGAAAAAGAACGTTTACAATAATTGCTAATCCGGAAACGATGAATCAAAAATATTCTTTGTTCACTTGTTTGTTACTACTGGCAATCCTTTCTCATGCACAGTACAATATGGAATACCTTACCCGTGGCATATATGCTCTTAACGCCGGCAATGGCAAAATATTCGTAAGCTGGCGGTTGTTGGGAACAGAAGATAATGATCTTGCTTTTACTATTTACAGAACCACGGATGGTAAAACAACCCGGTTGAACAAAACACCGCTTATCAAAGGCACTAATTTTACAGATGAAACTGCCGACACATTAAAAACGAATGTTTATACTGTAAAAGCTATACTCAATGGAAAAGAACAGAAAGAAGAAAGCTTTACATTAAAACCCCATAGCCAGCCATGGCTTACTATTCCATTAAAAACTCCTCCCGGTTACAATGCAGGCGATGCTTCGGTAGGCGATGTAGATGGAGATGGCGAATACGAGATCATACTTCACATGAATGGCAGAGGCCGGGATAATTCGCAGGCCGGCCTTACTGATCCACCCATTTTTCAATGTTATAAATTAGATGGCACTTTATTATGGCAAATAAACCTGGGTAAAAATATCCGCGAAGGCGCACATTACACTCAATTTATGGTGTATGATTTTGATGGTGATGGTAAAGCCGAACTCGCTATGAAAACCGCCGATGGATCTATAGATGCAAAAGGAAATGTAATTGGTGACAGCACCAAAGATTATCGCAATGACAGGGGTTATATATTAGCTGGTCCCGAATACCTGACGATGTTTGATGGATTGACCGGTGTGGCCTTATCTACGATTGACTTCACTCCACCCCGTCATGGAAAACTAAATCCAACAACAGATGAATTAAAAAATATGTGGGGTGATGGATATGGGAACAGGATGGACAGGTTCCTGGGTGCTGTAGCTTATCTCGACGGAAAAACTCCCAGTCTTATCATGACAAGAGGTTATTACACCCGTTCGGTATTAAGTGCCTACAACTTTAAAAATAAAAAATTAGAAAAGATATGGACGTTTGACAGTGACGAACCCAGTGGAGCCAATCGTAATTATCGTGGGCAGGGCAATCATAATTTATCTGTGGCAGATGTAGATGGAGATGGTAAAGATGAAATTGTTTTTGGCGCCATGACCATTGATGATAACGGCAAAGGCTTATACTCTACCGGCCTGGGACATGGCGATGCATTGCATGTATCCGATCTTGATCCTTCACGACCCGGGCTCGAAGTATTCGATATACAGGAACGCTTTGATGATGCAGGTGCTAACTTTCGGGATGCAAAGACAGGTGAAGTGATCTGGAAAAAAGCATCGGTGAAAGCCGGCGAAGATGGTGAAGGTCCCGGCAGAGGTTTAGCACTCGATATTGATCCCCGCTACCCGGGTTTTGAATGCTGGGTGGCCGGTGCGGGCATTACGGGTTTGTTTGATGTAAAAGGAAATAAGATCGCCGATAAATCACCTCCCTGCAACATGGGTATATTCTGGGATGGAGATGCATTAAGTGAAGTGCTCAACGGCACCATGGTGAGCAAATGGAACTATACAAATAGCACCAATGATAAATTGTTTGATGCAAGAGATTTTGATTGCGTTTCAAACAATGGAACCAAAGCTAATCCCTGTTTGAGTGCTGATCTCTTTGGCGACTGGCGGGAAGAATTGATTTACCGGACAAAAGACAGCAAGGAATTACGGATCTTTTCCACTTCAATCCCTACTGATATCAGGTTGTACACGTTAATGCATAATCCGCAATACAGGTTGAGTATTGCGTGGCAGAATGTGGCGTACAATCAACCGCCGCATACCAGCTATTTTATAGGTGAAGGAATGAAGATGCCAGCTAAACCCAATATTGTAATCGTCAAAAAGAAATAATTTTTATGCGCCCTGCTGCAGTACTACTATCATCAACTGTTGCGACGCTCCGTTCATGGTTCTGTTCATTACCGGGCAAAATTGGAAACAACGATCGTTTATGAAATACTTTTTTAGCTTATCGATATTTTTTTGTTTGGCTTTTCTTTTCAGCAAAGAAAAACCAACTTTATACATTATCGGTGATTCAACAGTTCGTAATACCAATCGTCCGCAAGCAGGCTGGGGCGAAATGATCGGGGACTTTTTTGATACCACGCAAATTAGTATCAGCAACCAGGCCATGGCCGGCAGAAGTACAAGAACATTTATCAAAGAAAAAAGATGGGATAAAATTTTAGCTACGTTAAAAGTCGGCGATTTTGTGATCATGCAATTCGGGCACAATGAAGGAAGCAAACCCGATACGTCAAGGGCCGGTTACCGCGGTGTGTTAAAAGGAACAGGAGATGAAACGGTAAACCTGAATTGGAAAGACAGTACCGTGGAAACAGTTCATACCTACGGATGGTATCTAAAAAAAATTGTGAATGATGCCAAAGCTAAAGGAGCTATACCCATTATTTGTTCGATGATTCCCCGCAACCAGTTTGTAGAAAATAAAGTAAAAAGAGCCGATAATGATTTTGGTAAATGGGCTAAAGAAGTAGCCGCCAGTGAAGGAGTTTTTTTTATTGACCTCAATAAAATAACAGCAGACAAATATGACGCTATGGGGCCTGAAGAGGTAAAGAAGTTTTTTCCCGGCGATCATACCCATACAAATGAAGAAGGTGCGAAAATAAATGCAGCTTCGGTGGTAAAAGGAATAAAACTGTTGAAAGAGCTCGGTTTGAATAAATTTATAAAAGAAAAAAGCTGAACTATGTTTTCAAATAAAAAAATAGTAGCACTCCTGTTAGTTCTGTTTATTGCCTGTTCTTCATTTATCTTTTTTAAAAAGCAGCAACCCGTTTTTTATATTATTGGCGACAGTACCGTAAAAAATGGCGATGGCACAGGAAAGAACAACCAGATGGGCTGGGGTACTGTTATTGATCCTTATTTCGATACAGCTAAGATCAGTGTACGCAACCATGCCATTGGTGGCCGTAGCAGCCGCACCTTTATCACCGAGGGAAGATGGGATAAAATCTTAGAGACATTAAAGGAAGACGATTATGTGATCATGCAGTTTGGTCATAATGATGCAAGTCCATTAGATGATACAGCAAGAGCCAGGGGCACGATCAAAGGAGTTGGTGAAGACAGTACGGAGATATGGAACCCGATAAGAAAGATAAAAGAGATGGTTCATACTTACGGCTGGTACATGCGGAAGTATGTAAGGGAAACAAAAGCCAAAGGCGCCATACCTATTATATGTTCTCTTGTTCCAAGAAATAACTGGAAGGACGGCAAAGTAAACCGTTCTTCTGATTCCTGGGCTTTATGGGCCAAGCAGGTGGCGGAACAGGAAGGAGCTTATTAT
>DASVOE010000008.1:0-95489 GCA_036383515.1 Chitinophagaceae bacterium
AAATGAGCAAACTACATTTCACTACTAAACATGCGAACGAGGCTACCGTACAACGTACCTGGTATGTTGTTGATGGTACTAATCAAACCGTTGGTCGTATGTGTGCCCGTATTGCTGCGATACTTCGCGGTAAGAACAAGGCATACTACACCCCTCACGTTGACACCGGCGATTATATCGTGGTCATCAATGCCGAAAAAGTTGTGTTGACCGGCAACAAAATGGATCAGAAAATTTATGACCATTTCACAGGTTATCCCGGCGGTCGTAAAGAAGAAACAGCATCCAACCTGCAGAAACGTCGTCCTGAAGTGCTGATCGAAAGAGCAGTAAAAGGCATGTTACCTAAAAACCGTTTGGGCCGTAAGATGTACAAGAAGTTATTCGTGTACGTTGGTGCCAATCACCCGCATACTGCGCAACAACCAAAAGAATTAAAATTCTAATTAATAATCCCGGTAATTATCGGGACCAAACATTATATAAATGGAAAAGCAAACAACAGGTGTAGGACGTCGGAAAGAAGCAGTGACAAGGGTATTCCTTTCCAAAGGAAGCGGCGCTATCACTATCAACGACAAAGACTACAAAACATATTTCCCGCTTGTTTACCTGCAAAACCAGGTAGAACGTCCTTTTAAAACAATTGACGCTGTTGGCAAATTTGATGTAAAGATCAATGCTACCGGTGGCGGTGTAAAAGGACAGGCCGAAGCAGCGATGCTTGGTATCAGCCGTATCCTGGTTGAATTGAATCCCGATTTTCGTCCTGCACTCAAAGCAGCAGGGTTACTGAAAAGGGATCCAAGATCTGTTGAACGTAAGAAATTCGGTCATAAGAAAGCAAGAAGAAGCTACCAGTTCAGCAAACGTTAATGCTCTATTGTTCATAGTTCATGGCCGATAACCATGAGCTATGAACTAACAATATTCAAAATATCATAACAACAGAAAATGGAAAATAATACTTCACTACAACAGCAACTTCTCGACGCAGGTGTTCATTTTGGTCACCTGAAAAAGAAGTGGAATCCCAAGATGTTACCTTACATCTTTGCTGAGAAGAAAGGTATCCACATCATTGACCTCAATAAAACGGTAGAGTGCTTGCAGGAGACTGCGGCTGCTATGAAACAGATTGCCCGTAGCGGTAAGAAGATCTTATTCGTAGGTACCAAGAAGCAGGCGAAAGACATCGTGAATGAAAGTGCAAAAAGAGTAAACATGCCTTTTGTTACGGAAAGATGGCTGGGTGGAATGTTAACTAACTTCAACACAGTTCGGAAGAGTGTAAAGAAAATGCAGAGCATTGAAAAAATGCTGGGTGATGGTTCCTTTGATAATGTAACCAAGAAAGAACGTTTGACATTAAGCCGTGATAAAGACAAGATGGAAAAAGTATTAGGTGGCATTGCTCAACTGGGCCGTGTACCTGCTGCTTTGCTTATCGTTGATATCGGACATGAACATATTGCGTTGGCTGAAGCAAAACGTCTTGGCATTACTACATTTGGTGTAGTGGATACCAATTGTGATCCTAATAAAGTGGACTTTGCTATTCCTGCTAATGATGATGCTACTAAATCAATTGCTATCATCACTAATTATCTTACTGCTGCTATTGCTGAAGGGCTTGCTGAAAGACAAGCTGCTAAAGATGATGATGTAGAAGAAACAACAGGTGACGATGCAGAAAAAAGAGCAGCACGTCTCGAAGCTGAAGCAAATGCAGAAGGCGGTCGTGGCGGTCGTGGCCGTGGTCCTGCCGGTGGTGGAAGAGGCCCTGGTGGCCCCGGTGCTGGTGGTGGACAAAGACGTCGCACGACAGGTGGCGGCGGTCCAAGCAGAGGTCCGGGTGGTGCAAGAAGATAATAATAGTGCGTATAGCCGGTTTGGTTGATAGACGAATATGAACCAAATGCTATTACTACTGTTATACTTCAGTTGCGTCATACTCTTCAGTGTTTGGTAATTCTATTGAACTTTTCAGAAGAGTAAACCAGGTAATCAAACTGCAAGTGAGGATTTTTAATTCTTAATTTTTAATTCTTAATTAGTATGAGCACAGTAACAATAAGTGCAGCAGAGATAAACAAATTGCGCCAGGCTACTGGTGCAGGTATGATGGATTGCCGTAAGGCATTGACAGAAACCAATGGTGATTTTGAAGCAGCGATCGACTGGTTGCGTAAGCAAGGCCAGAAAGTAGCGGCTAAAAGAAGTGACCGTGAAGCAAAAGAGGGTGTGGTAATTGCACAAACAACTGCCGATAACAAAACAGGTATCGTGGTTTGTGTAAGCTGCGAAACAGATTTTGTTTCTAAAAATGCAGACTTCGTTGCATTTGGTAAAAGTATTGCTGATGCAGCTATTGCCAACAATGTAAAAAGCCTGGAAGAATTACTAACCACCAAAGCGGGTGGCAATGCTACCGTAGCTGAACTGGTGAATGATAAACTGGCGGCTATCGGTGAAAAGATCGGCGTTACTAAGTTTGCAAGAATTGATGCAGACTATGTTGCATCTTATATTCACGGAGCTTACCGCATTGGTGTATTGGTGGGTATGAATAAGGAAGCAGCTGAAGTAGGTAAAGATATTGCGATGCAGATCGCAGCATTAAATCCTGTAGCAGTGGATGCAGCCAGTGTACCGGCTGATGTGATTGCCCGTGAAAAAGATATCATAGTTGAATTGATGAAGCAGGATCCTAAGATGGCAGGCAAACCAGATGAAATGCTGGCTAAGATCGCCGAAGGTAAAATGGGTGCTTTCTTTAAGGAGCAAACATTGACCGCACAGGCTTTCGTAAAAGATGCCGGTAAATCTGTAGCCGATTATCTGAAAGAAAGTGGTGATGTGAAAGTGACAGAGTTTAAGAGAGTGGCTTTAGGATAAGCTGACAAAATAAAATTTATACGATCCCGTCCTGGTATAACCGGACGGGATTTTTTATTCTTCATGCCTCAATTATTTTTTGATCCGAATCATTACAGCTACCGGTAACTAGAGAGAGTAACCTAACAATTTTTTTAAAAAGGCCATCCTTAAGTTGGTCAAGCTCTACCAAAATCTACCCCCGAATTCCCCTATCTTCGCAGCGAAAAAAATAAAACATGCTCCCTAAGTATAAACGAATTCTTCTCAAACTTTCCGGTGAGGCATTGATGGGTGATAAGAGTTTTGGTTTTGATACAAGTGTTATTGCCCAATATGCAATGGATATTAAATCAATAACAGAGTTAGGGGTGCAGGTAGCCATTGTGATCGGTGGTGGCAACATTTATCGTGGTATGAATGAAGCCGAGACAGGTATAGAAAGAGCACATGGTGATTATATGGGAATGCTGGCCACTGTTATTAATGGTATGGCTTTGCAGGCAGGATTGGAAAGAGTAGGCGTCTATACAAGATTGCAAAGTGCTATTAAAATGGAGCAGATCGCTGAGCCCTATATCCGCCGCCGGGCTATCCGCCACGTTGAAAAAGGAAGGGTGGTGATCTTTGGAGCTGGCACCGGTAATCCTTATTTTACTACAGATACAGCTGGTTCGTTAAGGGCTATTGAGATCAATGCCGACGTCATATTAAAAGGTACACGGGTAGATGGCATTTATACAGCCGATCCTGAAAAAGACCCCACCGCTACCAAATACAATGTCATCACCTTTCAGGAATGTCTTTCTCAGAATCTTAGGGTAATGGATATGACAGCCTTCACTTTATGTATGGAAAACAACCTTCCTATTATCGTTTTTGATATGAATAAGGAAGGCAATCTTCGCCGGGTGGTTACTGGCGAAAAAGTAGGAACACTGGTAAAAGGCTGATCCATCGTATATTTCCTCTTTCACAATTCGTAATAGCTGGTATCTTGCAGTACCGTATCAGCTTTCCACGCCTGTGAAAAACTATTAAAAGCAAGTTGCCTATTATTTAATAGTTTCAGAACCAGACGTACTGTTATGACCACCCTCACCCTATCTATAGTGGAGATCATTGTATTAATGCTTGGAGCCATTGTGCTGGGTATTACCATCCATTTTTTTATTGTAAGCCGTCGCAGCCTGAAAGAATCGCTGAAACTTCCTGCTCAAAAAAATAACCAGGGTCTCAATGAATGGAAACTGAAATACTTTAATGATTTTGAAATAAAAGATAAAGAGCTTTCATCACTTCGCCAGCTATTACAGGAAGCTGAAGAGAACAAAAATATTTTTTCTATTGAGGCCGAAGAAATGCGCATGGAAAATAAAAAACTGCAGGCTGAGTTAGAAGCGGCGAGAAAAAATATTCCACATCCTGCAACAGGGAATAAGGTTGATTATTATGAGCAATTACGGCAGGCGCAAGCCAGCCTGGTAGAACATCATGAAAAAATTAGCCTGCTGCTGAGTAATATTGATGTGATCCGGGAAACAGAAGAGGAGCAAAAAGAAATGCTTCGGGATAACGAAGAGTTGTATAGCCAGGTGGATGATCTCAGAAATATGCTATCACAAAAAGAGCAGGAAATAAATGCTATACGTCAAAAAAATCAGTTGTCTACAGAAATGAGCTCACGATTGGATAATGCCTATACGGAATTTGGCTCGTTGCAGGATAAAATACAAAAACTGGAATCGCAGGTCACTTCATCGAAGATGATCAACATGGAGTATGAAGAGATAAAAGAAGAACACTATAAACTGCGCAAAGATTTTGAGGAACAAAAGATAAAATCGAATACTTATAGTGCTGAGAACAGGGAGTTGCAATCGCAGCTGGCAGATACAGAAGACAAACTGCGGGAAGCTAATTTTCAACGCCAGCAGCTACAGAAAAGAGTGGCCTATCTCGAAGAATTGAATAATGACCTGCAGGTGGTTTCAGAAACCAATAAAAGATTAGAAGGCCAGATCAAACGAATTGGCGAACTGGAAAGCATGATCAATATGATTGCGGAAGAAAGAGATCAACTCGCTAAACGGAACCCCTGAAAACATTGACCGGGTATAAATCATAGTATTCAAAAGCTCCGAATGGAGCTTTTCTCATGCCCGGAGCAACAGAAGACATTAATTTTGCAGTATGGAAAATAATATTGCAGCCATCCGGAAGAATTATTCTCAAAAAAGTTTAACTGAAAAAGATATTGCAACCGATCCTTTGCAACAGTTTGAAACCTGGTGGAACGAAGCAGTAGCTTCATCAATAGATGAAGTAAATGCTATGACGCTGGCCACGGCATCTGCCGATGGTATTCCTTCAGCAAGAATTGTTTTATTAAAAGGATTCAACCAGGAAGGGTTTACCTTTTTTACCAATTACAATAGTTTTAAAGGGCAACAACTGATGGAAAATCCAAAAGCCTGTCTTGTTTTTTTCTGGAAAGAATTAGAAAGACAGGTGCGCATCACAGGACTTGTCAGCCGTTTGAATGACAATGATAATACGGCCTATTTTGATTCAAGACCATTAGGTAGTCGTCTCGGTGCACTTATTTCTCCACAAAGCCAGGTAATTGAAAGCCGTGAGTGGCTGGATGGGCAATACGAAAAGATGGAACAGCAGTTAAAAGAAACAATGATCCAGCGTCCCGGCTATTGGGGAGGTTTTGTAGTAAAACCGGTGATCATTGAATTCTGGCAGGGCAGACCGAGTCGTTTGCACGACCGGTTACAGTATTCATTGCAGCACGACGGAACATGGAAGATAGAGCGATTGGCTCCCTGATAGGGATAATAGATAATACTCCACAGGTAATAGCTCTTTCAACGAATTGATATCCTTATCAACTACGAGTTATTATCTACTATCTTCTGCTAGTTAACTTTTTTTCTTTGCAGCTGCTTTTTTCTTTGCGGCAGGTGATATGGCCGGGCGGCTTTTACCAAATGAACTTTTAAAGCGTTTTCCTTTAGCCGTTTTTTTATCTCCTCTTCCCATACAATTTTTTTTATTTAATGATAATGATGCAAAAGTAAGGTTTATAATTAAAAAGCCCCTTCTCACCATAGGCGAAGGGAGCTTTAATTCAGTTAGCGGGAGGCAATCAGAGTTTGGCAGAAAGTTCTTTACCAGCTTTAAACTTGGCTACCTTTCTTGCTTTGATCTTAATTACTTCACCAGTTTGTGGGTTGCGACCATTACGGGCTGCTCTCTTGGATACGGAAAAAGTTCCGAAACCTACCAGGGTAACCTTACCTCCACCTTTCAATGTTTTAGTGACTGCTTCTATAAAAGAATCTAAAGCAGCATTGGCTTCAGTTTTTGTAATACCGGTGTCTTCGGAAACCTTTGCAATTAATTCAGCTTTGTTCATGATTGAAATTTTAAATGATTTGTAACTCGGACAAATTTAGACGGTTTTTGATACAGGCAAAAAATTTTTACTGCTTTTTGAAATTTATTTTAAATAGCCCGAAACCGCATGGGATAAGGATTATACAGGATTAACAACTTTAAGTTATATAACAATAAATCTCCGGTAACTCCTGAAATCCTTTATTATAAGGGGTTTCATTTATTCAGGCTGTAATTCAGGCCCGGCAAGGGTTTAAAGAGATATACAACTGTTTGTGAATTTGCCAAACAAATAAAATATTCTTTTGCACACTCAATGCACAACTTCCATCAGTGTTCGAAACGAGATAAACTTGTCTCCCCATTTATCAATTGTTTTCTTCCTCATCTCATCCGAAAAATTATCAATGTAGCGTTTGTAAAGTGCTTTACTTTCTGTATGATATTGCACTGCATAGGTCATTCCTTCTTCATCATCTGATTCAATTAAATGAAGAATAACTGCATGTGTAAAACACCCTGTTTGAACCAGGTCAGGAATATGTTCTTCTTTTAGCCATTTCAGCCAGTCAGTGGCAATATCCGTACTTACTTTTGTCGTTACATTATAAATGATCATGAAAGTTTAAATTTTGATATCAAGATAAACAGGGCAATGATCACTGTGTTTAATTTCAGGAAAAATTTCTGCATCCTCCAGGTTCTTCTTTAAAGGTTCTGTAACATTTATATAATCAATACGCCAGCCTTTGTTTTGCAAACGAACAGTGGGAAAACGCTGGCTCCACCAGCTATACCGGTGAGACTCAGTATGAAACTCCCTGAATGTATCGATCCAGCCACTATTCAGGTACTTTGTCATCCATTCTCTTTCTTCCGGCAGAAAACCGGAAGATTTTTTATTTCCTTTTGGATCATGAATGTCTATTTCTTTATGCGCAATATTATAATCGCCGCATAAAATAAGTTTAGGATATTTCTTTTTGAGCGTATTCATATAAACATAAAATTCATCCAGCCATACATATTTGAAAGATTGTCTTTCATCACCTGATGTGCCGGAAGGAAAATAGGCGTTGATCAATCTTGTATCACCAAAATCCAACTGCAACACCCTTCCTTCATCATCGCTTATTTTATGTCCTGTTCCGTATTCAACATGATCGGGTTTTATTTTAGTAAAAACTGCTACGCCGCTATATCCTTTCTTTTGCGCACTGAACCAGTAATCCTGGTAACCAAGATCATTAAATAAGGTATGATCTACATTTTCTTTCATAGCTTTTGTTTCCTGCACACAGATCACATCCGCCGGATTTGTTTTTAACCAATCAAGTAATCCTTTATTGATAGCCGACCTGATGCCATTAACATTATAAGATATGATACGCATGAGTAGTTGATTTTAAACCCGCAAAATAAATGATAAAATATTTTTTGCCTGCCGCTGGAGTATTATTGTTTAAATTGGAAAGCAATTTACAGTTTACTATGGAAGCAGCAACAAAACCAAAGACCGAAGCGATCATTCCTCCCAAAGAGCATGTGTTCCTGGATGGACCCAAAAGCAGGGGCTATGAACTGGGGTTTGCTCTTCGTGTATTCTGGCAATTCATCAAAGGATTCAGAACACTCCATTTTGTAGGACCTTGCATTACTGTTTTTGGTTCGGCCCGGTTTAAAGATGATCATCCTTATTATACGCAGGCCAGGGAATTTGGCAAACGAATTTCACAAATGGGGTTTACTACCATGACGGGTGGCGGCCCCGGTATTATGGAAGCAGCCAACAGGGGTGCCTTTGAAAGTGGCGGAACATCCGTGGGCTGTAATGTACAGTTGCCTTTCGAACAGCATCCTAATCCATATATGCAAAAGTCTATTACATTCGAACATTTTTTTGTACGAAAGGTATTGCTGGTAAAATATTCTTATGCCTTTATTATCATGCCTGGCGGTTTTGGTACGATGGATGAATTTTTTGAAACCCTTACATTAGTACAAACAAAAACGATCACCCAGTTCCCTATTGTTTTGTTTGGTAAAGCATATCATGAACCCTTACTGAAAAACATTGAATGGATGGCCGAACAGGGTACGATCTCAAAAGAAGATATGAACCTTGTGCTAATAACTGATGATATAGATGAAGCCATGGAGCATATCCGGAATTATATCAGCACCAATTACAAAGTAAAACCCCGGAAACGCTATCGATGGCTATTCGAGAAAAGGTAGATAACATTGTAAAAAAGGACCATGGATATAAAATTTGTTGATATACTGGGCACGGTGGCAGGTGTTGTCACTACGCTTACTTTTTTACCCCAGGTTATCAAGACATGGAAAGAAAAGTCAGCAAAGGATGTTTCATTAATGATGTTTCTTATTGCAGCAATTAATGAAGTGATGTGGGTCGCTTATGGTGCTTTATTAACTCCTGTGAGCTGGGTAATCATTATTACGAATTCAGTGTTATTAATATTTTCTTCAATAATGATCTGGTTAAAATTACGCTATACTCATGCCTGAGATCAATACAATCATTTTCGACCTGGGTGGTGTGCTGCTCGACTGGAACCCGATGTATGTTTACAAAGATTATTTTGAGTCAGATGAAAAAAGAAATTATTTTTTTGAGAACATCTGTACTAACGGCTGGAATGAAGAACAGGATGCGGGCCGTTCTATCGTGGATGCTACACAACTGCTGGTAGCAAAATTCCCCGACTGGGAACAACCTATCCGTGATTTTTATGGAAGATGGACAGAGATGCTGAAGGGTCCCATCTATGAAACAGTTGAAATCTTTAAGCAGTTAAAAGAATCTGGAAAATATAAACTTTATGCATTGACCAATTGGCAGGCTGATCTTTTTCATATTGCACTCGTCCGGTATAATTTTTTGCATTGGTTTGATGGAAGGGTAGTAAGTGGAGAAGAAGGAACAAGAAAACCTTTTTCTGAATTTTACCAGCGATTACTGGGTCGTTATGATGTGAAACCGGAAGAGGCTTTATTTATTGATGATAATTTGCGGAATGTGAAGGCAGCGGAGAAACTAGGGATAACTTCTATACATTTTAAAGATTCTGAGCAATTCAGTTTGGAGCTGAAGAAAAACGGGTTACTTTAGACCTACTTAAATTAATTACCCCATGAATGAAAATGTACAAGCGGAACCCCAATCGGAATTATTTGAATCATACCAGGAATATACAGATGCATCACAAGGGAGCAGGTTTATTAATTACCTGGTCGATAACCTGTTTATGCAGTTTGTGCTCAGTTATGGTTCAGGTTATGTTGTGGGCTATCTTCTTTCCGTTATCGCTCCGGATTTTTTATATAAGATTACTGAAGGAGGGGAAAGCAGTGGAAATGTGATCTTATTCAGTTTAATATTAGCCTACTTTAATTATTTTATCTACTACACAATTTGCGAAGCTGCTTTTAAGGGGTATACATTAGGCAAATTGATTTCAGGAACAAAAGCCATCCGTGAAGACGGTGAGCCCTTAACTTTTAAGGATGCCATTTTGCGCAGCCTGTCACGTCTTGTACCTTTTGAACCTTTCAGTGCATTAGGCGGACGACCATGGCATGATAAATGGACGAATACAAGAGTGATAAAAGCAAGGTAATATTACTCCAGTACTGGTCTCAACCACCGTTCGGCGTCCTCGATACTCATTGCTTTTCGTTTGGCATAGTCTTCCAACTGGTCACGTTGGATTTTACCCAACCCAAAATAATGGCTTTGCGGATGCGCAATATACCAGCCGCAAACAGAAGCCGGAGGATTCATTGCTAAACTTTCGGTGAGTTCGATTCCTATATTATCCGTTACATTCAGCAGTTCAAATAATTTTATTTTCTCTGTATGGTCCGGGCACGCGGGATAGCCCGGGGCAGGACGAATACCTTTGTATTCTTCGCGGATCATCTGTTCGTTGGAAAGGTTCTCATTCTTTTCGTAGCCCCAATATTCTTTTCTTACTTTTTCATGCAGGCATTCTGCAAAAGCTTCTACAAACCGATCGGCAAGTATTTGCACTAATATTTTATTGTAATCATCATTATCGGCTGCAAACAAGTCAATGTGTTTTTTAGCGCCATGTATCGTTACAGCAAATGCGCCCATATAGTCAGCCCCCTGTCCCCCGATGGGGGAACTTAGGTCTGAAGTTTCCTTTAAACCTGGTTGAGCCTTTAAGGTTGAAGAGATCAATTCAAGTGTTTCAGTTGTTTTATTTATTACTTGCTCGTTCGTAACTCTGAGTACTTTAAAGCCTTGTTCATTCAACCACCTCGTTCTTATTTCATCTGCTTCTTTGTTTTCTGGAAGCTGGTGTATCAATCCATCAATTTCAACAATTAATCTTTTATCAAGGCAAACCAGGTCGGTAATATAACTACCTATTATATGCTGTCTTCTGAATTTATATCCTTCCAGTTTTTTTGTTTTTACTAATTGCCAAAGAATATCTTCTGCTTGTGTGGGTTTGCTTCTGTGTAATTCAGCATATTCTTTTAACAAACCGTAGGTTGATGGATCTGCCCATTGATATCCGGGTTTCACCTCACCTTCCTCACGGGAAGGGGCTTTAGCAGAGTCGCCAACAATCCAATCCGTATGAGGGGATGGGCTTGGCTTGATAAAATCTGCCAATGAATAACTTGGTTGACCCACCGCCTTTTTCAATTGCTGGCGAAGCGATTCCAACTTTACTTCACCTTTATCCGTTTGCAAGGTTACGGTGTCAGCATTATTACTGGCCGCAGGCCAGAAACCAATCACCCCATCAGCAGTAAACCATTTCTCTTTAACGATCTTCTCCACCATTTTTTGCGCATCGTTATAAAGACGTGTAGCTTCTTCACCAAAAATTTTATCAGATAATACTTCGGGAAAGCGACCCGGCATTTCCCAGGCGATAAAGAAAGGTCCCCAGTCTATATATCTTGCTATCGTACCAAGATCATGATCCTTCAGGACTTTCACGCTGTCTATCGCAGGTGGTGTGGGTTTATAATTTTTCCAGTCAAAATATTCTTTGGTAACCACTGCTTCGCTGTAAGGGATCAGGTTTTTCTTCCCTTTGTTTAAAAACTGGTTGCGCAACCCTTCATATTCCTGCTGCGTTTGTTGGAGTAATGTTTCCTTTTGTTCTTTATTCAACAGCGTACTCACCGCTGTCACACTTCTTGATGCATCTAAAATATGCATCACCCCATTGTCGTATTGCGGTGCAATTTTTACTGCAGTGTGCATTCTGGATGTGGTAGCGCCCCCGATGAGTAGCGGTTGCTTCATACCACGCCGTTTCATTTCATGTGCCACATGCACCATTTCATCCAATGATGGAGTGATCAATCCACTCAAGCCGATAATATCGGCTTTTTCTTTTTCTGCGGTATCTAATATTTTATCGGCCGGAACCATTACGCCAAGATCAATGATATCATATCCATTACATCCCAATACCACACCCACTATATTCTTTCCGATATCATGCACATCACCTTTCACTGTTGCTAATAATACTTTTGCAGCGCCGGCTGCTTCAATATTTTCCGTTCCTGCTGCCAGATGAGCTTGTTTGCGGTCTTCTTTTTCCTGTTCGATATAGGGCGTAAGAATAGCAACACTTTTTTTCATCACCCTTGCGCTTTTTACCACTTGTGGTAAAAACATTTTACCGGCACCAAACAGGTCGCCTACTACATCCATACCGGCCATCAACGGGCCTTCAATTACATCCAGTGGTTTAGGATATTTTGATCTGGCTTCTTCAGTATCCAGGTCAATATAATCAGTAATGCCATTTACAAGAGAGTGTTTCAATCGCTCTTCTACCGTAGAATTCCGCCAGCTTTCGTCTTTTATATTCTCCTTGCCTTTTGCTTTTACCGTTTCAGCAAATGCAATCAGTTTTTCTGTGGCTTCATTGTTGTCGTTATGGTGGTTGAGAATTACATCTTCACATAATTTTCTAAGCCCCGGTTCTATTTCATCATATACTACGAGCTGACCCGCATTCACAATGCCCATATCCATACCTGCTTTGATAGCATAATAGAGAAAAACGGAATGCATGGCTTCCCTCACATGATCATTACCACGAAAAGAAAACGAAAGATTGCTGACACCGCCACTTATTTTGGTCAGCGGCATCAGTTGTTTTATTTCTTTGGTAGCCTCAATAAAATCTACTCCATAATTGTTATGCTCTTCCATTCCTGTAGCAAGAGCAAAAATGTTGGGGTCAAAGATGATGTCCTGCGGATCATAGCCAACCTGCTCCATTAATATTTTATAGGCACGGTGACAGATCTCTACTTTTCTTTGTTTGGTATCCGCCTGGCCTTTTTCATCAAACGCCATGACAATAACAGAAGCACCATAGCTCTGGCAGATAATAGCTTGTTCAATGAATTTTGCTTCTCCTTCTTTCATAGAGATGGAGTTCACAATACATTTACCCTGCACACATTTTAATCCTGCTTCGATGATCTCAAACTTAGAGCTGTCGATCATGATCGGGATCTTCGCAATGTCGGGTTCGCTTTGAACAAGGTTTAAAAAAGTGGTCATGGCCAATATGCCATCAAGCAGCGCATCATCCATATTTACATCCAATACCTGTGCGCCATTTTCTACCTGCTGCCTGGCCACACTTAACGCTTCTTCGTATTTGTTTTCTCTGACCAGTCGTGCAAATTTTTTGGAACCGGTCACATTGGTTCGTTCACCAACGTTCACAAAATTTGTTTCGGGACGAACCACCAATGGTTCGAGGCCTGCTAACCGGAGATAAGGCCTGATAACTGTATCCTGCATTTATGAATTCTTTTTTACAAATAACTTTTTGATAAACGAAAAGTTATTGATGACGAGAATAAGTAATGATATAATAATAAGTAGTTGCGGAGTTGTCATACAAGTTCTTTTTCGACAATAGGTAATTGTCTTGGTTTAACTCCTTTTACATGCTCTGCGATGTGCCGTATATGATCAGGTGTAGTGCCACAACAACCACCAACAATATTTACAAATCCTTCTTTGGCCCATTCTTCCAGGTAATGCCCGGTATCTTCCGGGTTTTCATCATACTCACCCATCGCATTAGGTAAACCTGCATTGGGATATGCAGATACATAACAGGAAGCTATCTGTGACAACTCTTCAATATGCGGACGCATTTCTTTTGCACCCAATGCACAGTTCAGGCCTACACTCAAAGGTTTTGCGTGCATGACAGAAGTATAGAATGCTTCGAGAGTTTGTCCGCTTAATGTTCTGCCGGAAGCATCTGTGATAGTGCCACTTATCATTACAGGAAGAGAGGGCTGCTGTGTGTCACGGAAATATTTTTTGATAGCGAAGATAGCTGCCTTTGCATTTAAGGTATCAAAGATGGTTTCGATCAGTAAAATATCAACACCGCCATCTACCAATCCTTTCACCTGTTCGTAATAAGCCTCTACTACTTCATCAAAAGTAACCGCCCGAAACCCGGGGTTGTTTACGTCGGGTGAAAGCGACAATGTTTTATTTAATGGGCCAATAGCTCCAGCCACCCAGGCTTGTTTACCTGATTGCTGAATTGCTTCTTTTGCACATTTTGCAGCAGCAACATTCAATTCATACGCTAGCGACTGCATTCCATAATCGGCCATGGCAATAATAGTACTGCTGAATGTATTTGTCTCAATGATGTCTGCACCGGCATCTAAGTATTGTTTGTGTATGCCGGTAATAATTTGAGGTTGCGTAATGCAAAGCAGGTCATTGTTACCTTTTACATCACAATGCCAGTCTTTGAACCGTTCGCCACGATAATCTGCTTCGGTCAGTTTATGCCGTTGAATCATGGTGCCCATAGCGCCATCAATGATGAGAATTCTTTTTTCTAATTCTTGCCTGATGTCCATATTCTTTCTTTTTTGTTTCTCGCAGCGACGCTACGAGAAATTATTTATTAAAAGCTCCTGCTTCGGTAAGCCCAGTAGTTCCGATAGATATCGGGATACTGAACCTTGAAGTGTGCGACGCAACAGACGATAATAGTAGCATTGTCGCTGGCTTCATAATTGCTTTCTGAATGATAAACGTTGGGAAACTGTACGTGAAGTTTCTTGGACGTTTATTAGTTCAGTTTTTTGCAGGCCGAACAATAAACAAATCCGCCTGTAATAGGACACAAATCTACAGTAAAGTATCTTTAAAAACAAAGGGGTTTAAAGAGGTTCAGCGATCATCATTGATAGTGAATGGAAAGAGGGTTATAGTGTGGTATTTTTTTCCCTTTATGAACTTGTATTTAACCACTTACATACTTATCGACCGGTAACCTGTTTTGAAGGCTGCGGGCCAGGGTCATTTCATCGGCATATTCCAGCTCACCGCCAAAAGCGATGCCCCTGGCTATGGTAGTGATCCGGACATCGGTACCCTGTAGTTTTTTTTGTATATAATAAATGGTGGTATCGCCCTGGATATTAGGGTTGAGGGCAAAGATGAGTTCGGCGGTTTGCTCTTTTTGTATGCGATGCGTCAACGATTCGATATGTAACTGGTCGGGGCCAATGCCATCGAGAGGTGAGATAACACCACCCAGCACATGATAAGTGCCATTAAACTGTTGCGTACTTTCAATGGCGATTACGTCCCTGATACTTTCTACCACGCAAATGATCTCCTGTTTGCGCATTGAATTAGCACAGATAGAACAGATATCGCCATCGGCCACGTTATAGCAACGCTGGCAAAATTTTATTTCGCCCCGCATCCTGGCAATCACTTCACTGAACTGGTCTACTACTTCCGTATCCTGTTTTACTAAATGCAGCACCAACCGCAATGCCGTTTTCTTACCAATACCCGGTAGTTTGGCAAATTCATTGACAGCATTTTCCAATAAAGAGGAAGAGAATTGCATGGAGGCAAAGATAGTAAATGATCAATCGGCCCACCTGAAAATGGAAGCTATTTATCCAAAAGGTGATTAGTCACCATTCATTATAATGCTATCTCAAACTCATTTTCCCATCCCGGTTTTATGATAAATTTCCGGTCGATGGGTTTGACGAGTTCGGGTTGCTGGTGTTTGCCAAAGAATTCACCCGGATCCCATTTGCCATTTTTATTATTATCATATAGAATGCGCAAGCCATAATCGCCGGGTAAGAAAAGATCCCGGACAAATTCTACGGCATTGAGTGGATAGGATTGGGTGACATTATTGCCCTGTATGAAAAGCAATACAGGGTTCTTTGAAAGATCGAGGTTGCGGAACCTGATCCTCAACTTACCATAGTCTGCCAGATTTTTGGTCTTGAAAGAAAGGGTATCGGTACGTAATAATTTTTTACCCGTAGAATCTTCAGCAAAATCTTTATCAAGGATAAGATGATAGAGAGTGTTTTCTTTCCATACTGGCTGTCCGGCAGGTGGTGTTTGCACTAACCTTATTTTTTTATTCGTACTGTCCTTTATAAACCGATAATTGGCGACTGGTGTAAACGTAGAATCGGTGAATAATGTAAGTTTTGAAGAGTCAAATGTTTTTAAGGACTGCTCAAATGATATAATAAAATCGCCCAAAAGATCCTGTTGATTATTGGTAAGATTGGTGCTGAAACGTAAGCGACGATCGGCTGCTGTTGGGCCGCCTCCACCTCTACGACCGCCGGGTGTAAGAACCGTAGATGATGATACGGAAGTTGATGTTGCCGCTGCACTATTATAAGCATATAAGGTTACAGGTTTCACCATTGCTGAAATAACTACGGGAGAGTCGGCAAATGCAAACAATTGTTTCTCGCTGGTATACAGGCGGGCTCCTCCTTCATCTTTCAGTGCATAAACAGAATATGTTTGAGGAGGTAAATTTTTAAAAGTGAAATTCCCTTTGCTATCGAGCTTAGTTATATAACGGGGTTTTTCTTTTACTACAGATGAATCATCACTGCTGCTATGCAGCATAACGATCATAGTGGAATCGATTTCGCCTGTTTCAGCTAATAATACATTACCTGAAAAGGTTAATGAATCAATATAAGGTCCGGTAGAAAAAGTATAGGTAAAATTTTTGAGCACATTGCCTTCGTTGATATCCTTGATGGCATCTCCAAAATCCAGCGTGTAAGTCGTATTTGCTTCCAGTGTGTCTTTGATGCGAACAGTAACAGTATTAAGACGGAAATTAACTTCAGGCATTTGTTTAGGTGTAGGAGACATCAGTAACTCCTGTTGTATATTCTGCACTTCTACATAATCATCAAACGTAAAAGCGATACGGGTTTCTTTAAAATTGCGGGTTGAATCAACAGGGACTGATTTTAATAATACAGGTGCAGTAGAATCACGTGGGCCACCAGCTGGCGGAACGATATTAGCGCAGCCTGAAAAAACGGTGATTGCTGACATTAAAATGATAAGCAGAAAAAAAGAAAAAAATAGTTTCATTGATCTTGGCGCTGGTTGAGTATCTGCAAACTTAGCCTGTTTATTTCTTTTGATGAGGATGGCTTTCCATATAATGAGTTAAAAAGTATATCCCCCCAAGCCGCGAAAGCCATTAAGTGAAAAATTGCAACTCTCTAATAGTACTTTGTGCTCGTTGTGTCTTCGTGTGCAATCGTTTATTCTGGAAGTTCTGTCTCTTCTTCCAACTCATGTAATGCTATAGCAAGGTTATTGGTTTTCACAAACTGGCACCAATGACAGTCTTCTTTGCCACAGCCGATATAAAATTCCCTGTTCTGTATCTTTTGCCAGGTATTGCTGATCTGTTGCGTTACCGTAGTAATATCTGCAGGATTGATCACAACTTTTTCCCGGCGGTAGTTTTTCTTTTTATCGGGTTCAATAAAATCAAACTCGGTGCTCACTACTTTCCAGTCTTTTGATTCGTAATTATCAACTAGTATTTTATAAAACACAGCCTGCCGCCAGTAATCACCGCCATTCGGATCTTTTTCAGAAGGACCTTTTAGTTTGGGAAGGGCTTTATCGGGATCACCGGTTTTATAATCCACGACATTCACCGACTTGCCATCAAACTCCAGCTTATCCAGTTTTCCTTTTAAGGGTACTTCTTTCACCACCACATTCCTGATGTTTCTTTCGATCGCAACGATCTTATTAAAACTGCCGATGTATTTATCGTAATAATTACTTAATACCTCCTGGCCATATTCCATTCTGCGGGCAAATTGTTCTTTAGTAAAACTTTCCCGATGCCGGTTCATGAACCATTCAAAATCTGAAATGAATTCTTCTTTGGATGAAAATTTGTTTTGCCCTCCATCCTGCATGTTGCGAAATAATTTTTCGAGTGCATAGTGAACTGCAGAACCGAATTCGGTGGCTTCATTTTTGGGCGAGGGAATACGAATCAGGTTTTTGAAATAAAATTCCAGCGGGCATTTTAAATAGTTATTCAGTGCCGTTACATTCATGACGAATTTATCCAGTATACGGCCAATAAATTCTTCTTCTATCTTTTCTATTTCCGGCGCTTCCGCTTCACCAAAATGCAGGGCAGCAAACGAAGACAGGATTTCATTATCCAGTATTACTTTTTCAACCGGTAATAGATGCTCATCCTGTATCTCTGCAATAAACATCGATGGTTCGAGTTCTTTACCGTCATTTTTGAATTTGCTATAGGAGATATAAAGGTGTTGTTCAGCTCTGGTGAGGGCTACATAGAACAGGCGCCTTAACTCTTCAGCCCCCTCTAAATCTCCCCCGGCAGGGGAGACTTGCTTCCGCACATCGCCAGCTTCTTCGGGATTTCCAATTTTTGTTTTGGAACTAAAAATTGTATCAGGCATTTTATATCCACCACCGGGTTTTCTTTTCTTTTCCCAGAAAGATGAGTTGCAGCCAGCGAGTATGACATATTCAAATTCCAAACCCTTGGAACCATGTGCTGTCATTAAATTAATCCCCTTATCACTACCGCTCACCTGCACCAGTGGTAACATAATATCTTCCTTTTCCATCAGCTCAACCAGGTTGACCAGTGCCTGCAGGTTAAGCTGGGGGTTCCGGTGTGTTTCATCTTTTACAAAATCAAACAAACCTGTAAGCACCTGTAGCAGCCAGTGTTTGTCATTGCTTTGCATGATATGACTCAGCACTCCTGCATCACGAATAATACTTTCAAATAATTGCTGCAGGGTAACGTTAGGTACTTCAGCAATTAATTTTTCAATAATGGCTGATGCCTTTTTTAACCCGGGATGGATGGTTTGGCTAAACAAATCCTTAGCGGGTGCATTTGCTTTTTCTGTCAATAACTGTCTTATTGAAGTTTTCTGCTCTCCAAATTTTTTCTCCGCCACTTCAATACTTAGTTTGGCAATTTCTATGGCAGGAATATGAAACCAGTCGAGGTGAAGTATTTCAAATAACATTTCATCACCGCTATAAGGTATGTCATGTTCGCTGGCCAAATATTTCAACAATAAAACGATCTTTTGGGCAAGAGGCAATTCTAAAATATTCAGATGTCGTTTACTGTAAACCGGGATATGCTGCAATTTGAAATATTGTGCCAGCTCTTCTCCATATTTATTTTCCTTATAAATGATACCGATTTTTCCGGGCGACACCTGCTGCTGTACCCATTGCTGCACCTGCCAGGCGATGCCAATCATTTCCTGCCGCTGCGTTTCATATTCATAGATGATCGGTTTATTGGTTAATTGGTTAATTAGCTTATTGGCAGAGAGAAGTTCTTTGCTTAGTCCCGGTATTTTTTTTACCAGTCTTTCTTTGTTTTCGCTGATCAGGGTTTTGGATATATCGAGAATCGGTTGAGTAGAACGATAATTATTGGTGAGCACTACCGTAAGCAGGTCATTTTTATAACTATCGGCGAACTGTAGCATATTTTCTACGTTAGCCCCCTGGAAACGATAGATGCTCTGGTCATCATCTCCCACTACAAACACATTGGGCTTATCCCAGTAACTGATCAGCAACTCCACCAACCGGTTTTGAGTACCGCTGGTATCCTGGTATTCATCCACGAGCATATACTGGTAGCGTTCCTGGTAATTAGCGAGCAGGTTTTTATTTTCTTCAAAGGCTTTGATCACCCAATTGATCATATCATCAAAATCATAGCGGTTCTTTTGCCGCATCAGTTGCTGAAAACGATCAAATTCATTTACGGCTGCCCGCAATTTTTCCATTCGTTCTTTTTCTTCTTCTATTTTTTCTTTTTTAAGGTCGCCGGCATTGAATTCTTTATATTTTCTTTTATAAATAAATTCATCACGGGTAAGCAGGTCAGCGAGGTATTCGTCGATCTTCTGACTGATGAAAGCAGGCGTCCATCCTTCCTTTTTCATCGTACTGAAAAGAGATTGCAGGTTGTTCACTTCAAAATACACATCGCCGCGGTATCTTTTCAACAAATGGTTCTTAGGAAATGAATCAATGAGTTGTTTATAGAGTTCTATTTTTTCAAGATCTGAAATAGGATCCATCGCTGTTTTTTCAAACAGCGAAAGGTTTTCCTGTATCACATCGTTACAGAAAGCATGAAAGGTATAGATGTTCACTTTATAAGCATCAGGCCCGATGAATTGCAGTAATCTTTTGCGCATGGCCACTACGCCGGCATCCGTATAGGTAAGACAAAGAATGTTTTCTGGTGAGGCATCTGTGTCCAGTAATATCTTGCCGATACGGCTGGCAAGGATCTGTGTCTTGCCCGTGCCGGGTCCGGCAATTACCATTACAGGGCCATCGATCGCATCCACTGCTTTTCGTTGCTGTTCATTCAGCCGTTCATATTCTTCCCTGAATTTTTTTTCCAGTCTTTCTTTATTAAATGACATTTGATTTCAAACTTTTTATACGCTGGCAGTTATTAGAACAAGTTACCCCAAATTCAACAATGACTATTCAGAAGATTCCTGTTTCATTGAAGGTAATGTGGGGTTTTTTCCAGTCCCGCAAATTTACAAAAGATCAACCCGGTTAATATGGGATTTGAGATCGTATCACTACTACTGGGCAAATAGAAAGAGTTGAGATGCATTGACATCTCAACTCTTTCTATGGATTAATAGCAGAAAACCGGGAATCCTTTTTTATTTAATACCGGCTCTTTTGCGTAACTCAGCAATAGGTAATACCATCATTCTTCCGATAGGTTTATTGTTTCGATAGGTAATTAGTTTCATCGCAGCTGCATCTTTGGGCACGGTAAGCGGTGTGCTATATGTTGGATAAAAGTTATCGGGAAATGAGTTATCAAAACTGTAATGAATAGAAAGTCCTTCTATTTCGGTACTTAATTTTACAATTACCGTAGCTGTATCTTTTTTACTGATCTCAATAATAGGATCGTAGATACTGGGAGCATATTTTACCTGGGCCATATCCAGTCTTTCAAAATGACTTTCTACTCTTGGCACAAAATCATTCCAGTTTCTTTTTTCTTTCGGACTCCATACCGCTTCCGCTATCGCAAAGCCTCTTGGCCATGTCATGTATTGTGCATGCCGCATATTATATACCTGCTCTGTCCATAGGTTGGCTTGCCCGCCTTTTATCAGTGAAGCATTTACTCCTTCGGGCACAGGTTCAAACTGGTAGGCTTTTTTTAAACGTAAGGTAGAATAGACAGGTGGCTCAATGGCTGCATCACCCTGCATATAATCTATGTACGCAAAATCAGTAGGACTCATTACCACTTCATGCCCCAGCTTTGCTGCTTCAATGCCACCTTTCATTCCTCTCCAGCTCATCACCGCAGCATTGTCTGCTAAACCGCCCTGTAATATTTCATCCCAGCCGATCATCTTTTTTCCCTTGCTGCTGATGATCTTTTCCATTCGTTTTACAAAATAGCTTTGTACTTCATCGAGGTCTTTCAGGTTTTCTTTTTTCATAAGGGCTTTGATGGATTCACTCTTTTCCCAAAAATTGCGGGCTGTTTCATCTCCACCCATGTGTATGTATTCAAACGGGAATAGTTGCGCTACTTCGGTAAACACTTTATCCATGAATTCATACGCTTTCTCATTGGCCGGGCAGATCGTATTATCCAGTGTACCATAAAAATGCTGACCGCCTCCGGGCCATATCATAAATTGTTCGCCTGAGTTAACCGAGTACTTGCCGGGTGTACAGGACAATTCAGGATAAGAAGCAATGGCAGCGAGACTATGTCCGGGCACATCTATCTCCGGCAAAATATTTACAAACCTGTCTTTCGCATATTGCACGATCTCTTTTATGTCTTCGTGTGTATAGAAGCCGCCATAGGTTTTAGGCTCATCGGGATCTGGTTTAGAAAATCTTCCAAACTGTCCTGTTTTATCTACTCTCCATGCACCGACCTCTGTCAGTTTTGGTAAACTTTTTATTTCAATACGCCAACCCTGGTCATCGGTTAAGTGTAAATGCAGCAGGTTGAATTTATACTTCACCATTTCATCAATATATTCTTTTACCTGTGCAACGGTGAAGAAGTGACGGGATACGTCAAGCATTAAACCTCTCCAGCCAAACCGGGGATAGTCTTCAATAGTTACAACCGGTATGGGCCAGCTACCCGGTATCGTTTTTGTTTTACTGAAAATCGCCGGAGGCATTAACTGGTATAATGTCTGTACACCATAAAAAATACCTGCAGGTTGTGAAGCCAAAATGCTGATACCGCTGGTTGTTACTTTCAACCGATATCCTTCCTTCGGTATTGACTTATCATTGGTGAGGGAAAGCTGAATTGAGTTTGATACTGCAGCTATCCCTTCTTTCTTATCCACTTTAAACCCGGCTGCAGTTGTTAGCCTTTCGCTGAGCTTATTAGCTATCTTTTTTACTTCTTCATTATTATCAGTAATGATCGTTAGCTGCCGGGGCATTTCAAAAAAGCCGGTACCCTGTACCAAAGAAACCGGCAGGGGAATAAGCGCAATCTGCCGGGGTTTTTCCTGGCTATAAGAAAATAATACACAAGCGATCAGGGCGATAAATAATATTGTCTTTTTCATATGGCAAATTAAGCGTATTTACTGTATTTGGATATTTAGTTGTGACCGATCCTCTTATCGTCCATAATTGATTGGGGCACTCTCATAATTGGTTGGGTATTTTATTGTTGAATTAGCTTAAAAAAGCCTGGAATATGTTGGAATTTTGTCCTTGATTGTATTAATATTGTGGCGAAATAAATAGTTTAACCACTAAAAAATTAAAATCCATGAAAAGATTTACATTGTTCGCTGCACTAATCTTCAGTAGTGTATTAGCTTTTTCTCAAACCAACGATAAAATTAAAAAACATTCTGGTGAAACCTTAGAAGTAAAAGTTATCAAGGTAGGAGAAACCACCATCAATTATAAATATCCTGGTGAGGATGCAGAACAAACAATTGGTAAATACGCTGTTGCCAGTATTACTTACAGCTCCGGAAGAAATGAAACGATTACTCCGAAAGTAGTTGTTTCGGGAAAAAGTGATTGGGAAAATGTTCAGATTTTAACTGATGCCAGCGAAGCCATCGGGTTGAAAAAGGGAGAAGAAATAAAAGGTAAAACATCTGGTTTACTTTCTTACAATACTGCCGGTTCTGCCGATAAAAAAGCTACTAGAAAAATTAAAGAAGCTGCTGCAGAAATGGGAGCTCCATTTATTCTGATGACTTCAGATAAAAGTGATAATTATGGCGTAAAGCAATCCGTTAAAAATGGAGTAGCCTACTCTTATAAATAGATTTATACATCGCTCAACAGAAAGAGGTCACCAGGAAAATGCCGGTGACCTCTTTCTATTTATAACATAACCGGGCAAATAAAAAACTGCCCTTATTCAGGACAGTCTCTTTTGAGCTTCTCGCTTTTCTTAGCCGGGTATTCTCGAAATATATTTTTCGATCTGTTTGATCTGGTCAACGATCTGCGGTGTAGTAGGTTTTAGCGCTTTTGCTTTTCTAAAAAAATCTTTAGCAGCCCGGAATTCTCTTTTATTCATCATGATACTGCACATCTGGAGGTAAGCAGCTGATTCATTTTCTTTATCGGGTAATCCTTTGCGAATAGCCTGGCGAATATAACTCTCGGCTTGTTTCAGATCATTCTTTTGCATGGAGAGCATTCCCATTTGCAACAGGCTGGCGCCTTCGGCTTCCTTCATCGGCATGCCAAGATCCAATCCCCTCTTCATGTGTTTTTCGGCGCCATCAAAATCCTGTTTCATCATGGCGATATTGCCTTTCAATGTATAATACACAGAACGGATAGGTTTATACAGCAGGTTGGGAAACCGGATAGAGTTCAATACATTTTCCGCACCATCCATATCACCGCTTTCCATGTATTCCTGTATGAGGCGCAACGGTCCAAAGAAAAAATGACCTAATACTAATATTACTCCTATCAAATAGAGAGGGAAACCTGGCCAGAAACCGCTGGTATAATGTACATATCCACCCAGGGCTATCAGCATAATCCCTATCCACAGGCGGTATTTTATAATCAGGTTATAGAATTTCATTTGTTTACTTTTTATTGTTTTTAGCCGAATGGAACTTGCCTACCGTCCTTGCTTCGCCGTAGCTTTGCGAAGGCACAGCAGGCAGGTTCACCACAAATAACCATCGCGGTTGGTCGTGCCAAAGGCGGAATGGCTCATTTCATGGTAAACCGTTTTAAAGGACGGCAAAGATAAGGCAGCGGGAATTAGGAATTTAGAATGAGGAAACGATGAAGTTGTGTATAAAGCTTTTTTACTCCCGGGCATCATTGATCTCAATCCAGTAGCCATCAGGGTCTTTAAAGTAGATTTGTTTTACGCCGTCTACTCTTTTCGTTACGGTGGAAGCTTCGCCAGCCCAGTTCTCATAATTTATCTTATTCTTCTGAAGCACAACAGTAAAAGCATCAACAGAAGCTACACTAAAACACAAATGAGTGTTTTTAGGATATGATAAGGGAGTTGCAGCTCCTTGTATAAGATGGAGATGGCTTTTTACCCCGATGCTGAACCAGGTATGTTTGCCATCATGAAAGGGTTCGGGAATGGTATCCAGTCCGATAATGTCCTGGTAAAAAGCTGTACTTCTTTTCAAATCCATTACAGACAATGCGATATGATTGAGTGTGGCCTTGGATAGTTGAGGTTGGGCCATGAGTTGCTGAAATGAAAAGATAAATGTTAGGACAAATAAAAAATAGCGGCTCTTTTTCATACAGGAAAGATAAGGAAATGTACAAATTTGCGAACTGAGAGTCTGCGATATTACATCTCGATAACTCTATGAGATTCTTATCATCCGCACATAAGCAATTTGCGCATTAGTTTTTTAAAAACATCTCTGAAGTAGGAAGGCCGTAAAGCGTTACTACTAATGAATACAGACCGGGGCTTAGCTGGCTCACGTTAATTGATTTGATATCGGGGTTGATGAGCATGATCTTTTCGATCATCACGTTCCCGTTCATGTTGATCACCTGCACCACTGAACGGCCCGCGATATTGTCACACTTAAATGTCAGCGTGCTATAAACAGGATTTTGCAGGATATGAACAAAACTCGAATTGCCTACATTGATCACCAGCACTTGGCTATAGGCAACTGTTTGATCATTAAAAATGATTTTGATTCGGTAATAATTCTTCAGAAATAAAGGGTTGAGATGATCGAATGAATAACTCGTGCCGCCATCCGAAGCCACCGAACCTACAGGAACGAGATTCAGACTGTCTGCGCCATGTTCAACAATGAAGCTGGCTATCCCTGAAGAAGAAGCTACATGCCAGGTTAGTTCAATATGGGAATCCCTTATTTTTTTGGCCCTGAAATTTTCTATTATGGAATTACCGCCTGTCTGTCCCAGGTTAAGATGCCAGAGATCGTTAAGGCTTACAGCGCCGGATTGCGGGTCATCACTGATACCTGTTCCACCGAATACATATATATCAGCAAGCTGGCTTATGATAAAAGTTGTGGCACGGCCGCTGGGAGTGTTGTTTGCACCAAAATGTCCCTGTGCCCCGTACTGTGACTGCAGATCAATCTCGCCCGTGCCTCCTATCCAGGTCCAGTTGTTAGTACCTGCATTGTATTTCCACAGATCCGAGAGCCAGCCGCTGGCTGTTTCGCCGTTACCATAACCACCAAAAAGATATAGTTCGTTATTGTGGGTCCACATCCTTGTGGCTGATCTGGAACCGGGTTTACCGGCAGCCGTTGCTGTGTTTAATTGTCCGTATATGCCGTTGATATCAATACCGTCCTCACCTTTTACCCAGGTCCACATTTTTGTTAGAGGATCGAATTGCCAGAGGTCATTGAATATTCCGCCTATTCCCATGTAGATGCCGGACCCGCCAAGCATATATAGTTTTCCTTGCAATACACCGGGGATGGCAGCAGATCGGGTGCCGGGTTCATTGGCGGCGAGTGCTTCTCCCTGTGCTCCATGAAATGAAGCAGGATTAGGCTGATCGCTACCCTTGATCCATGTCCAAGTAAGGTTGTCAATATCAAATTCCCATACATCACCGTATTTGTCAGTGGAAGCGCCTTCCACTTTCGATTGGGCAACGCTTCCGCCGTAGAGATAAACTTTATTGCCTGGGTTCCATCCTGTGGAAGCGATACGTCCGCCGGGAGTATTGGTAACAGCCGGGATGTTGATTGTTCCATGCACGGCAGCTTCATTCAATTCGCCATTACCGTTCAGCCAGGTCCAGTTATTGGTGACGGGATTGTATTTCCAGGTATCATTGAGAGCACCCTGCAAGCCATTCTTATCATAACCATTGCCGCCAAAAAGATAGAGTTCTCCGTTATAAATCCAGCTGATGCAATCGCTGCGTGAGCCGGGCGTAGCGGTTGAAGATTCTATGCCCATGGTCTTTAAGGTACCAGTAATATTTCTCGTAGCGCTTCCTTTTATCCATGTCCAGTTGCCGGTGGCGAGATCGAATTTCCAGAGATCGTTCAGGTACCCTTCGTCCGTATTTGCATCCCATCCATATCCACCGAAAATATACAGGGCATTATTATAATACCAGGATGCCCCGTGGTCGCGGCTGCCGGGCGTATTCAAGGGACTACTGATTCCCTGTGTTCCGTATATCCCGGGAGCGGATGGCAAGGAATGATTTTTCAGCCATGCCCATTCCTGCGTGCGGCCTTGTTGGAAAAAAGAATTGAGGAGGACGAAAAGTACCAATAAGGGTCTCCAGGTTTTCATAAGCTAGTTTTTTGATGTGTTGATTCACAAATATGCAAATTTTATAGCCAAATATTCCAAAGTCCTTATTTTATCTTCGCATATACAAATCAGTGCTGCTTGGCTTTTGCTGGCAGCAACACAATTCGCAATTCACTATTCAACTTCTTTCCCAAAAAGGCGGTGGCTCAATCCCTTGGTATGAAGTTTTTGGAGGGGATCAAAAATAGCCCGGTTGTCCGTCCTTGAAAATTCGCCCGGGTTTAAAAGGCTGTACTTAAAATGGAAACAGTTATTTTTGCTGCCCGGTTTAAAAAATCAAGAACAGGTTGGAATAGTAAGGTTATTCGCTCTTTCGTTAACCCTTATGCCCCTGCTTGATTCTTCGTCCGGTCCCGTAGTTCAATGGATAGAATAGAAGTTTCCTAAACTTTTGATACAGGTTCGATTCCTGTCGGGACTACAAATTCTCGTTTTGGAGCGATAAGTAACGAAAGTGTTTGTTTGTCGCTCTTTCTTTCCCGAAAACGCCTCTTAATTCCTTCAAAAACGTTCGATTTATAGCATTTGTTCCATCCAGTCTAATCAATTACTTTGTTATAAGCCATTTTTTATTAAAGCCGTGGATCATTCAAAACAAGCATCGGAAATATTTGACAAACTAGCAGAGCTATATCAGTCAAAATTTATGGATGTTTCCGCTTACGCATCAGAACTGGATAGTTTTCTTGCACTCTTTGCAAGCCCGAATCCTAATATATTAGAAGTCGCTTGCGGCCCTGGAAATATTACAAAGTATATTCTTAGTAAAAATCCAAGTCTAAATATTCTCGGAATTGATCTTGCTCCAAGAATGATTGAATTGGCTAAGTTGAATTGCCCAGAGGCTCAGTTTGAAGTCATGGATTGCAGACACATTAGTTCTCTAAAAACTAAATACGATGGCATTATTCTTAGCTTTTGCCTTCCTTATCTCAACAAATCCGAATTAGAGAACCTTGTAAAAGATGTTTCTAGTTTACTGCAGCCGGATGGAAAATTATACCTGAGTACAATAGAAGGCGTTCATAAAAACTCCGGTTATAAAAAAGGGAGTACAGGCGATGAAATATTTATGCACTATTATGAGCTTGCAGATATTCAAACAATTTTTTCCGAGGCTTACCTGCAAATAATTTCTGAAAAGCGAGTTTCAGTTCCTACCAATCCAAATAATGATACTGATTTAATAATAGTCGCAGTTAAGCAAACCGGCTTATAACATGGGGCTTTATGCTATTGGGGCCTGACCAGCAAACATCAACTAAAAGCAAAGCCAGTCTTCAGTTTTGGCTTGACCAGCATCTTTGAACTTTTGTAAAATCAATGGACTTTTAATTATAAATTTATCAGTGGTTGTGGGCAGGACGGAAGTAAATATCCCAACAGCATAAAGCCCTGGACGTTAGCGGTCATTGCAGGACGACACACGAGCATAATTGACATAAACTTAAAAATATGAGAAAAGTAATTGCAGCAATCAATATGACACTTGACGGGTTTTGCGACCACACAGCAGGAATTCCGGATGAAGAATTACATCAGCATTACTCTGAACTGTTAGACAATGCAGGGGTAATTCTATATGGAAGGACGACCTACCAACTTATGCAATTCTGGCAAACATTGCTAAAAAATCCATCAGGAGAAAAATCAATGGACGAATTTGCAGTGGCAATAGACAAAGTACCCAAAATTGTTTTTTCGCATACGCTGAAAAATACGGAATGGGACAGTGCTAAATTGTCAAATCAACCTATTGAAGAAGAAGTTTCAGAACTCAAACAACAATCGGGCAAAGACATTTTAGTTGGAAGTCGGAGTTTACTTATTCAGCTAATGAACCTTAATTTGATTGATGAGTTTCAGCTTTGTGTTCATCCTGTCATAGTTGGAAAAGGCCTGCCATTGTTTGACAAAATAAAAGACAGGACAATTTTTAAACTCTTAAAAACAAAAACTCTTGGTTCTGGTGCAATCGTGCTTTATTACGATCCCATACGACAGTAAACAACTAACCGCTAAACAATATGCCAAAAAGTAAATTACTTGAAATGAACAACGTTGGTATCGTTGTAGCTTTGGAGAGTAGTTAGAAGGATACTAAAAACCTCTAACTTTTTTTGTTCTCGTTCCTTTTCGATTTAGAAGCTTTACTCTTCTTAACGAACGATAATTTGTCAATTTCCACCAGATCTTTCATAACCTGGTTCGAGTCTATGGACATCGGGGCTACTACCAAAGCCGCACTCTTTAATTTTTTTAAATGGCTGCGGCTCTTAGATTCTCCTAAAAGTCACTTCTGTTCTGCAATGTATTGGAAAGCTCCGTTTACGTTTCTGGTTCGACACTCATCTTCTTTCCTGGTATAAAAAATCCTTTCAGGAAATACGAGGAACAGGGCGAAAAGTATTTTTAATAAATAGCAGCCGATTAACAATTTAACTCGCTAATTTCATTACCCATATTCTCTATAAAAATGCAACTATATCCATCTGAGGTCTCACCAAAATTCATTGACCTCTTTATGAATAAAATGAAAATGACCGAAGATGAATTTTCATTGACACTTTCCTGTTTCAGGCGGGAATATATTCCCCGTAAATTTTTTTTCCTGAAAGCCGGGCAGGTGGCAAAATATAAAGCCTATATTAATAAAGGAAGTGTTCGGAATTTCACGACAGATGAAAAAGGCGGCGAACATATTTTATATTTTTCTTTTGAAGACTGGTGGATAGGTGATCTGGAAAGTTTTTATAATCAGCAGCCAGCTACCATCAATGTACAGGCCATGGAAGATTGCGAAATACTTTGTCTTCATAAAACTGACTTAGAAAGATTAGGAACGCAAATACCTAAACTGAAACAGCTCTTTGATGAAAAGGAAAAAAAATCGCTTTTCTCCCATATACAAAGATTGCAGGAAGTAAAGACTTTGTCGGCTGAAGACAGATATCTTAATCTTATCAATAAATATCCTGAAATATTTCAGCGCATCCCGCTTCAATACATTGCCATGTACCTCGACATTGAGCCGCAATCACTCAGCCGCATGCGAAAAAGGCTTACTTCAAAATAATTTTTTTAACCTGGGTTAACTCACTAATTAACCAGGGTGATTGGAAACAGGCGATCACTCATCGCATCTTTATGTCATCAAAAAAATGACATGAATAATCAAGCTCCTCCTCCTCCGGTACAAATGATGCAAATGATCACAGGCTTCTGGACATCCTGCTGTGTATATGCCGCCGCTAAATTGAATATCGCAGATCTTTTAAAAGACAAACCGCAAACAGCGGATCAGCTGGCAGAAGCTACACATAGTGATGCTGCTTCGTTGTACAGGGTATTGCGAGCTTTATCAAGTGTGGGAGTATTCAAAGAAAACGAACAGCGGCAATTTGAGCTGACCCCGCTTGGTAACACGTTGCAAACTGATGTGCCCGGTTCTATGAAAGCCATGGCTATCGCACAACTGGGTGATCATTTTAATGCATGGGGAAATTTAGTGTACAGCATCAAAACCGGGCATATTGCTTTTGATAATATAGAAGGAATGTCTGTATGGAAATATTATGAGATGCATCCTGATGAAGGCATGAATTTTATGAAAGCGATGACAGGTCTTACAGGAGCAGTCATACAGCATGTATTACCCGTGTATGATTTCTCCGGTTTTCAAACCATCGTTGATATTGGCGGTGGTAACGGCGCCTTGCTGATGGCTGTGTTGGATAAAGCCCTGCAGGCAAAGGGGATCGTGTTTGACGAAGAATATGTTGTTGAAGAAACAAAAAAATCAATACGGCAAAAAGGTTATGATAACCGGTGTGAAACTGCAGCCGGAAGTTTTTTTGAATTCATTCCGGAAAATGCAGATGCATACCTGATGAAAATGGTATTGCATGACTGGAATGATGGACAATGTTTGCAGATCTTAAAGAATTGCTATAAAGCAATGAAACCCGGCAGCAAATTACTGGTGCTTGATGCAGTCATTCCCGAAGGCAATGAACCGCATCCCGGAAAATTCATGGATATAAATATGCTGGCTATGACAGGCGGACAGGAAAGAACAGAAAAAGAATTTGCGTCTTTATTTGCCGAAGCCGGTTTAAAATTATCCAAGGTCATTCCTACACACTCACCCATGTTCAGTATCATAGAGGTAACAAAAGAATGAATGACTGTCCGCATTTCGCAATCTTTTTATGAACCACATAGAGACATAGAACACAATAGCAGGGACACACATAGAATTCTATGTGAAACTATGCACCTATGTTCCTATGTGGTGAAAAAATCAGCAAAGTTGGTTTAAGTGCATAATCAATAAAAGAATGAAATAGTAAACAGCCACGATCTTAATTAATAAACAAAAAACAAAACAATGAAACAGATCTTAGCATTCCTGTCAGCAGTCATGCTGATAACTTTTGTGTCCTGTAACAACAACGAACCAGCAAAAGAAGAAACCAAAACAAATAATGAGGATAGAGCTTCTTCTGCAAAAGTTACCCAGCAGCCGGCATTTCAACCTTTCACCGTCACTTTGATCCGTCAAAAAGTGAAGGACTTTGATAAATGGCTTCCCATATACGAGGCCCATGATTCAGCAAGAAAAGCAAGCGGGTTAACAGAAATTGGTTTAGAAAGAGGTTTGGATAACAGCAACGAGATCACAGTGGCATTTAAGACTGATGACCTTCAAAAAGCAAAAGATTTTACTAATTCACCGGATTTGAAAGAAGCTATGCAGAAAGCTGGAGTTATCGGACCTCCGGCCATTTCATACATTACCGTTATTCGTGATGATAACAGCAGCATTGAGCAAAAAGACAGGCTATCGGTAGTTCATCATGTAAAAGATTTTGACGCATGGTTAAAAGCATTTGATAGCGAGGGAAAGGAAACCAGGGCTGGTTATGGCCTGATCGATCGTGGTATCGCAAGAGAGGTTGATGATCCAAACGTAGTGCATATTTTATTTGCTGTTAGTGATATGGCCAGGGCCAAAGCGAGAGTAGGTTCTCCAGAACTGAAAAAACTGATGACAGATGCAGGAGTAGATGGACCGCCCACTATTAATTTTTATAGACTGGTCAGGTAATTTGTTTTGATCAATATTAAATGAGCCACGCTGATCGTTGCAGTGATGGCTCATTTTTTTTGCAGACAAGGAGTTGAGATTGATATGATCACTAATTAGTTTGATGCCATTAAGGAAGAGGTTCGACTTTACGCAAGTCGGTTCTATCCCAGAGGACAAAATCAAGTTTTCCTGATTTTGTCCTTTTTTTTCCGCTGAAACATTTTTGGCAACATAAAAATGGGTGAACACATCGGAAAATGCTTCGGGCACTGCAATTCTTTCTTCAAGAATATCCCTTGGACTGCTGCATGAGTTGAGTTGACAACCAGAAGGTACAAAAAACCCATACATTTGAAATCATGCTTTCTCCCAAAACTAAAAGGAATATTTACCGGATTTTGCCCTTTGCTATTATATGGTTGTTTTTCAGTATTGTTTATACCCTACTTGAAAGGGGTATTGTCGGTCATTTAGATTATTATCCCGCTACGGGAAACCCTTATGATTTTCGTAAGAATATTGTTATTACACCTCTCGTGGCGCTGCTGACAGGGTTATTGATAGGAACGATTGAAATCTTTTACTTTAATAAACTATTCATTCAAAAAAGTTTCACCAAAAAGATTTTATACAAATCATTTATCTACCTGGCTACCATTATTTCTTTTATTTTAATTGTTTCCGTTACTGCAAACGCTGCACAATTAGGAACCGGAGTATTTAATAAACAGGTTTGGAATAATACCCTGGCATTTTTTACGGACTATTCATTTTTAAGCGTAAGTTTTTTTATGGCAGCCGTTGTACTCGTATCACAATTTTATTCTGAAGTAAGCGGGAACGTGGGACATGGAGTGCTTTACAATTTTTTTACCGGAAAATATCATTCGCCGACTGAGGAAAGGAGAATTTTCATGTTCCTGGATATGAAATCTTCTTCCACCATAGCGGAAAAATTAGGACACGTTAAATATTTTGAAATGCTCCGGGAATATTATTCTGATTTATCCGGGCCAATCATAAAGTATTCAGGAGAAATTTATCAATATGTCGGAGATGAAGTGATAGTATCCTGGACACCTGCTTCCGGACTAAAAAACAATAACTGTATTCACTGCTTTTTTGAAATGAAAGCTGCAATAAGGAAACAGTCTGATAAGTACAATAAAAAATTTGGCGTGGTGCCCGAATTTAAAGCAGGTGTTCACCTGGGTCAGGTAACAACCGGAGAAATCGGAGATATAAAAAAAGAGATAATTTTCACGGGTGATACACTTAACACAACTGCCCGCATACAATCCCTGTGCAATGCGTATAATGCAGATGTACTTATATCGTATGATTTAATCAACAAACTAACCCTTGGTTCAACATTTCAAATAAAAACATTAGGGGTAAACGAGTTGAAGGGCAAAGATCAAAGGATAGAATTATTTACTATTACTCAAACCTGAAAAAGAGTTCGTCATATTGATTGCTTCTTATAAAGTCTAAAGGTTAGTGTTCGATATTCAGGATATAACTTCAGTAGTTCTCGTCACCAACGGCGTAAAAAATAAAATGATAACAATTAACTGTCGCCTTTTGACTTCAGCAATTCTGAAAGGCGACAAAACCAAGCTAGAATAATGAAAAATAATATAATAATATTGATTATGGCGACAACGGGACTTTTTTCCTGTAGGCAAGGCAGTAAATCAACGTCAGATACCGTCAATAAAGAAACTTTGAATTCGACAGAAAATGTCCAAAAACAAAAACCATTGACTAATCATAATGAAAAATATATTGATACTAAATATGAGTATACTGATTCCACAGGCAAGAGCCTCATAATACAGAACAGTTTTCCAAAAAGTGGAACTCATTACACTGATCCTACTGGTAAGGGATACATTTATGCAGTATTTTGGACTCGGATAGTTAATGAAACAGATAATCCTTGCGAATTGACAATTGATTTTCCTGCAGAATTATCTGAGTTGCCGTCTGCCCCGGGTGTTTATTATAGACTCTTTTGTCCTCCCGATACAATGACAATTGATAAAGAACCACTGTATGATTATGGCCTGACAGGTTTAAAATCTTTTTTGGACAATAGTCTTTCTAAACCATCTTCATTGAAACGGATTATAAGTCCGAAAGAATCAAGTGCTTTCTATGTCGTAACTCTTTCTAATAAAGGAGTGGGTGGTCCACTTCGAACGGGGTTTACTTTTAAAGACCAAAATATTTTTTATAGAATCAATAAAACTGAAATTCATTGTGGCAGAATTAATTTGAAAAAATTGATGTTACGGAAATAAACATAAAGCCAGCGCACAACATTCGGTTTGACAATATGACGGGGCCACGAATATATTTTCAACTTTTTGTTCTCTATTCGGCTTCGGCTCCAGCCGACGAATAAAGCCGAGCAATAGAATAAACAATGAACTTTTAGTTATAAACTTAGCAGCGGTTACAGGCTGACGGTTTTCAAATGCCGTCACATTCTCCTCTACAGGCAAAAACTATTTATTTAATACTGATTTTCGATATTTTATACCCCATATTCCCATGGCTTCAATGATACCGTTAAAACTCTTGCCTAATTCGGTAAGCTCATATTCCACCGTAATAGGCTTGGTATTACATACGGTTCGTTTTACAAGATGATTCATTTCAAGGTCCTTTAATTCACTGGACAATACCTTTGGAGAAATGTCATTGATATGTTTTTTCAGTTCCAAAAATCGCATCTTTCCATTATAGAATAAAGCAGCTACAAGGGAATATTTCCATTTCCCGTTCATAATATCCTGTACATCTTTAACACCAACAACATACTGTAAACAACTCGCTGTCAATTGACGCTTTTTCTTTATCATTTTTCACTTTTTGCAAAGGTAGTTACCATTCAGTAATTAGTTACCAAAGGGTAATCAATACCAATTGGTAACTACTAATCTTTTTACTTTGGATATTATTAATCAAAAAAAATAAAAAGATGAAAATTGCAGTTATCGGGGCCACAGGATTTATGGGCAACAACATTACGAATGAATTAACCAGTAGAAATCATGAAGTGTTGGGCATTTCCAGGGACGCAAAAGTATCGGATAAAAACAACCTGGCTTTTGTTGTTAGTGACGTTTTAAATGTAAATGAATTAGCCAAAGCCATAAAAGATTATGAGGTGGTGGTGAGTGCTTTTAATCCCGGATGGACGAATCCAAACATTTATAATGATTATCTTAAAGGTGCTCAATCCATTCAAAAAGCAGTAAAACTTGCAGGCGTGAAACGATATATTGTGATTGGTGGAGCCGGAAGCTTGTTCGCAGCAGAAGGCATTCAGGTAGTAGACACCGCTAATTTTCCTGCCGAAATAAAACCGGGTGCCACTGCTGCCAGAGACTATTTTAATATCATAAAAGAAGAAAAAGACCTGGATTGGACTGTTTTTAGCCCGGCTCTTGAAACACACCCGGGAATTACAACAGGTAGAACAGGCAGGTATCGATTAGGAACCGATTATCCTGTTGTCAATGAAGAAGGAAGAAGCATTCTATCAGGCGAAGATGTGGCGGTAGTAATTGCAGACGAAATTGAAACTTCCAGGCATCAAAAAAAACGATTTACGGCTGCGTATTAATAATACAAACAACAACAATAGCTACTGCTAACATTGCATTGGTAAGGAAACTCAGGATCGAAGAATTGCCTCTATAATTTACTAATTGGTATTAAATCCTTAATAATAAAGTTCGAACTTAGGCCATTCGGGTCTACAAAGGTTCTTTGCACGTAATATTTGCCGATACGAAAAAGCGGCATGAGCTGTGGTGAACACCATCCCTTTTGAACTTCACAAAGTGGCGTATATTTATGTTGGCAGCACCAGTTGGATATTACTGATCGCATAGATAAATGCAGAACCATTTCGCAATACCGCAGTCACCCCGGGTCAAAGACACTGTATGTGTTTTCTGGCAAACGCACAGGCAAAACAATCCTCCGGTAAAAGAGATCATTCTTCCAAAAGGAGTTGTTGAATTTATTTTCAGTTTTGAAACTCCACAGATTCTTGCAAGGATAAACAATCAAACCTTTAACCTTCCAAGATGCTTTGTAAGGGGGTTCAACACTGTTCCTATTCAATTGCATTTGAGCGGCAAGCAAACTTATTTTGGTGTTGTATTACATGCAGCAGCGGCCAGGCATATACTTAAAACTCAACCCGTAGAATTTTTAAATTGCTGTATTGATCTGACGTTGGTAGATAGTTATTTTTATTCGCTGTGGAATTGTCTTGGAGAACAAAAAAACTTTGATGACAGGGTAACTATCTTTACCAGGTGGCTTATAAACAGGCTTCCATATCTGACAGGCAGGGAGCAGGCGTTTAATAGTTTTTTACATGATCCTATAACTGCCCCTTTATCCGTTTCACACCTGGCAAAACAGTTTTGTTACTCATCCAAACAACTGTCCCGGAAACTATATGAACTGACCGGGATGAACACAGAGCAGACATTGCTGTATAAAAAATATTTGCAGGCAGTTCACCTCATGCATACTTCACAAATGTCACTCACTGAAATTGCTTATAGCTGCCATTTTTCCGACCAGCCTCATTTCATTAAAACATTTAAGACCTTAAGCGAACTCACGCCTAACGAATACAGGCAGCGGAAAAGCAATTTGCCGGGACATCTTTTTCAGAATGTCCCTTAAATACAATTTTTCTCGTTCCCCGGTTTTTATTTTTGCATTCAAAAAAGAAAATGAAACTATTATTTTTATTCGCCTCCACTGCACTGGCCAGCGGGCTGCTGTTTGCTAACATTTACACTTCGTGGGTCGACGCAAGATCATGGGGTGCTGACATTCCCCGATCTATTGAAACAGCAAGGGAGTATTTTAAGACAGTAAATCCTGGAAACTTTTTCAGAATGGTTTCTCCCGCCAACCAGGTTGTAGCATTGCTCGTGCTGATTTTATTCTGGAAAGTTTCTGCCACTGTCCGAATCTATTTAGGAATGGCATTGGCCATCTATGTATGCGTTGATCTATTCACTTTCGCCTATTTCTATCCCAGGAATAGTATCATGTTTGAAAAAGGATCATTAACTGATATTGACACACTCAAAAACGCATGGACGGGGTGGAACACTATAAATTGGTTAAGGTCGTTTGTCATCTTTGCAGGTCTTGTATTTTCCTTTTTGGCTTTGCATAAAATTTATACCGCGAAATAATATTTTAATAAAACCGGGTCAGGACTACTGCTAACATTGTATTTCTGCCTGCTTCGAATCGTTGAGAAAAACGTTCGGCTTCTTGCAAATAATTCTAACTAAAATAATATTGATAAGATGTTGCTTGACAATTTAACTGGTCGTATCATGTCTTGAAGTAGCAGGTTATTTTGTTCGATATTTGTCCTATCGGGATTACAACTATCCACAAATGCCTTTTAAATACCCATTCGGGTATTTAAAAGGCATTAATTATTCACTCTCGCTGAAACCCCAACAAGTTCCAAAAAGCTGAAAAAATCGACCGAGGTAATGGGAAAGATTAGCCCTGAGGAATATTTTTTATAATTAAGCACTTATTATTAATAATGCAGCAACCCGCTCATATTGTCGTATACGTTTTATAAAGTTTCGTAAATTTAGATTGCGTCGTTTGCGGACAATCCTCCACGAAAAAAAGTTCGATTTTATAAAGTCTAAAATAAAACTTATGAAACGCAATTCTTTTTTAAAGGTTGGTCTTGCTATTGGTTCCCTTTTTACTACTTCTTTCAACGTTTTTGCAGGATCTAAAACCAAGTACAGGGATGATAAAGGGTTTAAGGTTGATGCCGGAAAAGACCGGTTTGATAAAAGCATTAGTCCTTTTGAAGGAGACACTTTTTATTGTAAGGTATCAACCAGGGATACTGATGGAGACATGTTTATTTTTGAATCAACACGACTAAAAGAAGGTGGTCCCATACTTCATACTCACTACGACACAGATGAGTTTTGGTATGTTTTGCAGGGAGAGTTTCTTATCAAAGTAGGAGACAAAACCTACAATGCGAAACCCGGTGACCTTGTGTTTGGCCCAAGGATGGTGCCTCACACTTTTGCAAAGATTGGACAAGGAGAAGCGAAAGTAATGATAGGTCATCAACCCGCTGGTAAAATGGAAGAGTATTTTAAGAAACTCAGTGAAGGTGTCGCCACTAATATGTCGGAAGCTGAAAGAGATAATCTTAGAAAGGCACACGGTTTTGAAAAAGTTGGACCTCCGTTAACATATTTAAAACAGTAAATAGATAAACATAAACTACGAATGCGCAATAAATAATTGGTCGCATACCCGGCCTCCAAATATTTCCGTGTCGATATATTCTGAATAATTTCAGAGTTTGAGACCCTTGGGCCCATCCCAGAGGACAAAATCAAACTTTTCTGATTTTGTCCTCTTTTTTCCGCTGAAACTCTCGCCAGTATTAAGTGTCAGAGAAAGTTCTTCTTTGTAAGTGGGAGTTCGATATGAATTATTTTCAAAAATAATTTTTCGGCGGTATTGAAGGCCATTAATAATAGTTAGTGGCTTCAAACTATTTCCTTCTACAGAAATTCATTGATTAAAACACTCGTATTCAACGCAGCGGTTCTCGCATTCCCGGAGAGGTACGAAGTAAATAACCGATAAATGAACCTACCTGAATGCAACTACATTATTTTTGTCCTTTAAATAACTCCTTTGTTCAACTTTTACGGCCAGATATCGGGTAACCCCAATTCTTTCCGGCAGTTTAGCTGCAGGGACTCATTGATTACATTATACAATTGCCCGTTGGAAAATAAATATGAAGATGTATGGAGCCATCATAATTATATTATCTATGTAATGGAGGGCAGAAAGATATGGCACACGGCACATGGCTCATATGATTTACGTAAAGGCAGTTGCATGTTTGTAAGAAAAGGGGCATGTATTGTAGAACAGTTTTATGATGCTACTTTTTGCATGGTCTTGTTTTTCCTGCCGGATGAATTTATTTGTGATGTTTTAAAAAGTAAAGCAACCCCCATTCACAAGCCGGGTAAAAAATATGAACCCTTAATTACCATTGATAACAATTTTACTGTCCAGGCTTTCTTTCAATCTATGATCTCCTATTTTGACAACAACCGGGATCCGGATCAATCGTTGCTGGAATTAAAATTCAAAGAACTGATATTAACCATTGCAGATAACCCCGCTAACAGTGAGCTGTTATCTTATTTCGGTTCGTTATTACAGGCACCACAGGCCGTATCGCTGACAAATACAATGGAAGACAATTACTGTTTTAATTTAAAGCTGGAACAATTCGCTCAATTAAGCAACCGGAGCCTTTCGGCTTTCAAAAGAGATTTTCAAAAACAATACAATACCACCCCGGGAAAATGGTTATTGGAAAAACGACTCCATCATGCCATGCACTTACTCACCAATGCCGGCAAAACGGTAAGTGAAGCTTCCTACGAAAGTGGTTTTGAAAATTCATCCCATTTCAGCCGTGTCTTTCGCCAGCATTTCGGAGTTCCTCCCGCATCCGTGAGGCAACAAACTTCAGGTTGAACTTTTAAGTAACATCTCTGGACTCTCCGGCAATATCCCCTGGCTAAGGGGTCAATAGTTTTGTGCTCATTATTTCATTAAGCAATTAATCATTATGAATAGTAGCACAAAAGCCAGCCAGGGGAAATTATGGAGCGTTGCTCCCGGGTATTGGTCAAAATACTTTGAACCTTATTTTTTGCCCCTATACAAAAAAGTGGTGGAGCAACTTGATTTATCAGAAGACACTTTATTATTGGATGCCGGTTGTGGTTCCGGGCTTTTCAGTAGCATGGCTATTGAAACCGGTGCACAGGTAATCGGCATTGATGCTGCACCGGGATTACTGGAAGTAGCCAGGCAGCGCAATCCGCAAAACAATTTTTTAGAGGAGGATCTGGAAGCAATGCCATTTGCCGACAATAGTTTTCATGTTGTTACGGGTTTTAATTCCTTTCAATATGCCGGCAGTTTTAAAAATACAGTACTCGAATCAAAAAGAGTATTAAAACCGGGTGGACGCCTCGTGATTGGCATTTGGGATAAACCCGAAATGAATGATGCAACATATGTGTTAAAAGCAATCAGTGCATTAATGCCGCCACCACCACCGGGCACACCGGGCCCTTTTGCATTGTCTGAAGATGGAAAAATTGAAGATATCTGCGATAGCATCGGTTTGAAAATGCTGTACAAAACAAGAGTGGCTTGTCCCTTTCTATATCATAATATTAAAGATGCTATCAGAAGCTTTATGGCTACAGGCCCGGCAGCTTCGGCAGCAGATTATAGAGATAAAGAAATGGTGGAAGAAGCAATTGCCAAAGCATTTCGCCCCTTCCGCATCAGCGAAGATTTATATTTTTTACAAAATCAATTCCTGGTATTTATTGCTGAAAAATAGTTTCATCACTCAATTAAAAAATGCAGGTGCAATTATTAATGAAACAAAGCAATCTAATCATGCAAAATGTAAAGCAATGAAGAAAAAAAAGTTGTTGTTAGTTTTTGTTGTTTCGCTCATCAGCTGTGCATCTCTTGCGCAGAAGAGCGCAAAGCACCTTAGCCTGCAGGAAGCCATTGCCGCATCGATTTCCAATAACGATGCAATTAAGTTGTCGGCATTGGATGTGCAGATCGCCAGCGCAAAATTTAGACAGACGGATGCTATTTTTTTACCACAAGCGAATTTTTCTTATTCGGCATTGACAACTAACAACCCATTGAATGCATTTGGATTCAAACTGCAACAGAAATCAATTACGGAAGCGGACTTTCAACCTAAGTTGCTGAACAAACCTTCTGCTACTCCAGACTTCTCCGCAAAGTTTGAATTGCAGCAACCACTGCTGAATATGGATATGCTCTATCAGCGTAAAGCTGCCATCGTACAAGTAGAAATGTATCAACTTCTTTCTGAACGAACCAAAGAGTATTTATGCTTCGAAACAGAAAAAGCCTACCTGCAGTTGCAGATGGTCTATGATGAAAATAAAGTATTGAATGAAGCGCTGGCCACAGCCAAAGCTGTTTATAAAACTTCCAAAGATTATTACGACCAGGGCTTGATCCCAAAATCAGACCTGTTGAATGCTGAACTGCAGGTAATGAATATCGAAACGCAGGTAAAAAGTTCTCAATCTGGTATACAGGATGCATCAGACATGCTGAGCATATTGATGGATAAATCAACCGGCACAGTTTATACTACTGATCCCATCAGCATTACCAACGCTGTAATCACAGATAGCGCAGCCTCATCCAACGAACGATCAGATTTTAAAGCCCTGCAAAAAGGAATGGAATCGTATGACATGATGATCAAATCATCTAAGATGAGTTGGCTGCCCCGGCTAAATGCATTCGCCTCCTGGCAATTGAATGATAAAAGCCTGTTTGGTTCCAATGCTAATGCTTACTTCGCAGGCATCCAGTTATCATGGAATATTTTCAATGGCAACCGCACAAGAAACACTGTTTCACAACAACAATTAGAGAAAGAGAAGATTGCCAAACAACTCGATCAACAAAAAAGTGAAGCTCAATTGCAGATCAACCATGCCAGGCGGCAGTTAGCTGATGCGATCTTTTTTATGAAACAACAACAGTTGGCTGTTGAACAGGCTTCCGAAGCCTTGCGTGTTTTGCAGAATCGCTATACACAAGGATTGGTAAAAACAACCGACGTGCTGATGGCGCAAACACAGTTGTCGCAGCAAAAGATCGGTTATGTGCATGCGGTGTTCAATTATAATCTTGCAGCAGCATCCCTGCAATTCTTAACAACCAGCAAATAATTACAGTGGTCAAATCTGAAAAATATTTCACGCAAAGACGCCAGGAGAAAAAGCCCCAGAGGAGGCGCTTTGCGACTTGCTACTTTGTGTTAAACGTAAATCATCCACTACTCAAATAATATCATTTCAAATATGAACAATCTATTTAAAAGAACCTTATACTCTTCGTTGGCAATAATCATACTTGCCGGATTAAATGCCTGTTCAGGAAACGAAAAGAGGAATGACGCTAATAATAAACCTGTTGCTGTTACACTTTCAACAGTTTCTGAAACCACTCAACCAGCAATTTTAGCAAGCGGGGTAGTAGAAGCTGCCCAAACAGCTAATATCAGTACAAGAGTGATGGGCCGTATCACCAATATTTTTGTGAAAACAGGTGATCGGGTAAACAAAGGACAGTTACTCGCCAGCGTCTGGGATGAAGATATCAAAGCAAAAAGAGCGCAGACTGATGCGATGATCGCTGAAGCTGAAGGAGCCTATGCTACTGCACAAAAAGATTATGACCGCTTCAATAATTTATACAAACAGCAAAGTGCTACTGCTAAAGAGCTGGACAACGTAACGCTGCAATATAACTCCGCCAAAGCAAGAGTGGCTGCTGCCAAACAAATGCGAAGCGAAGTAAATGCAAATCTTTCTTACAGTAGTTTAACAGCGCCGTTCTCAGGAGTAGTAACACAAAAGCTGGCCGAAGTGGGAAGCATTGCCAATCCCGGTATGCCGCTATTGACAATTGAACAGGATGGAATTTTACAGGTGTCAGCATCTGTTACAGAATCTGATATCAGCAATATTCATTTGGGAGATGTTGCTACTATACAGATCAAATCAACCGGAAAAAATTTTGATGGGAAGATCATTCAGATCAACCCTTCTTCTCAATTCACGGGCGGGCAATACATGGTTAAGGTCAGCATTCCGGAAACTGCGAAGAAAGATATCTATGCAGGCATGTTTGCGGGTGTAAGCATTCCTGTGAAAGATACTCCCCAGGTAAAAAATGATGTAGCGCTGGTGCCATTGTCTGCTATTATCAATCGTGATGAGCTCACGGGCGTTTATACAGTCGGCGTTAATAATACAGCCTTGTTGAGATGGATCCGTTTGGGAAAAACTTATGGAGATAAAGTGGAAGTGATCTCCGGTCTTTCCAAAAATGAAAAATTCATTCGTTCATCAGAAAGCAAATTATATAATGGGGCCCCGGTAGTAGTGAAAGAAAGCGTTGACATCTCAATGGCGACTTTTAAAGATTAATAATTATAGTTATCAAAAACGATTTATGGAAAAAGGTTTATCGGGAAATATTGCAAAGGCATTCATCAAATCAAAGCTCACCTTATTATTGATGATCGCTTTTCTCCTGATTGGTGGTTATAGCGCCCTATTTATCCCGCGTGAAGAAGAACCACAGATAGATGTGCCTACAGCAGATATTTTTCTTCGCTATCCCGGGGCATCGCCAAAAGAAGTAGAAGCACGGGTTTTACAGCCGTTGGAAAAAATCATTTCTAATGTGAAGGGTGTTGAGTATGTGTACTCCACTTCAATGACAGGCCAGGGCATGATCATCGTTCAGTTTTATGTAGGTGAAGATGTTGAGCGATCACTCGTGAAACTATACAACGAGTTGATGAAAAATATGGACAAGATGCCTCCGGGCGTTTCCATGCCATTATTGAAAACCCGGACAATTGATGATGTACCAGTTCTCGGATTAACATTATGGAGTGAGAAATACAACGACTACGATCTGAAACAACTTGGGCAGGTACTCACCAACGAAATTAAAAAAGTACCCGATGTAGCTTCTGTCTCCATTATTGGTGGAAGAAGTCGCCAGGTAAGTGTGGAGTTGGATAAGGATAAAATGGCACAAAGCCATGTCGACTTTTTATCTATTGCAAAACAAATCCAGGGTAATAATGCGCAGTTGCAGGCAGGGAACATGGTTCAGTCCGATACAGCTTTTTTTATTGAGATAGGAAATTTTTTGACCAATCGCGATGAGATAGAAAACTTAATTATCGGGACCAACCAGGGACAACCTGTTTATTTAAAACAAGTGGCCACTATTGAAGATGGAGCAGAGAAACCTTCTCAATATGTTTTTTATGGCAATGGGCACCACAATGAATTAGCAACAAAATTTAATTCCGACTATCCTGCCGTTACATTGTCAATTGCTAAAAAGAAAGGTGCAGATGCGATGACTCTTTCCAATCGCATCATAGCAAAAATCGAACACTTAAAGAAAGAATTAATCCCTTCGGAAGTGCAAGTCACAGTAACGCGAAACTATGGGGAAACAGCATCTGAAAAAGTGTCTGAACTTTTGCTCCATCTCTTGGTGGCTATCATTGCGGTTACAGGTTTTGTTATGCTGGCCATGGGCTGGCGCGGCGGACTGGTTGTTTTTTTATCAGTGCCGGTAACTTTTGCGCTGACATTGTTCAGTTATTACTTACTGGATTATACACTCAACCGGATCACACTTTTTGCTTTAGTATTTATTACAGGAATAGTGGTCGACGATTCGATCGTCATTGCAGAGAACATGCACCGGTATTTTAAAATGAAACGTTTACCTTTTCTACAGGCTGCCATCTTCGCCATCAATGAAGTTGGCAATCCTACTATCCTTGCAACATTTACAGTTATTGCTGCGGTATTGCCCATGGCTTTTGTGTCAGGAATGTCTGGACCTTACCTGAGTCCTATGCCAATCGGTGCATCCATCGCAATGATGCTTTCACTAGTTGTAGCGCTTACCTTAACGCCCTACCTGGGTTATATTTTTTTGAGAGGAAAAGAAGGTCATCAAAAAAAGGAGTCATCAACGCTGGAGCAATCAAAAATTTATAAATTATACAAAGCGGTCATTAATCCATTGCTCGAGACCCGGTGGAAACGTTGGGCTTTTATTATGGGAACAGTGGTTCTGTTGTTTGGTTCCCTTTTATTTTTCTACACAAAATGGGTGACGGTAAAAATGCTCCCGTTCGATAATAAGAGTGAGTTCCAGGTTGTGATTGATATGCCGGAAGGAACAACACTTGAAAGAACTTATGTTGTAACCCAGGAAATAGCACAGTATTTATCCAAACAGGAATTGGTTAAGAATTACCAGGGATACGTGGGCACAGCAAGCCCGATCAGTTTTAACGGGTTAATGCGTCATTACGATTTAAGGAGTGGAGAGAATGTTGCCGACATACAAGTGAACCTCGTGGATAAGAAAGAACGCAAGATCCAAAGCCACGAAATAGTAAAACAACTCCGGCCTGCAATACAAGCACTCGCTAAGAAATACAATGCTACTATAAAGATGGTGGAAATTCCACCCGGTCCCCCGGTACTCTCTACTATAGTAGCTGAGATTTACGGACCTGACTATAATGAACAGACTAAAGTTGCAAGTCAACTTAAAGACCTGCTTTCCAAAACTCCGGGAGCAGTGGATATAGACTGGATGACAGAATCAGATCAAACTGAATACCGCTTTGAAGTGGACAAAGACAAAGCGATGCGTAATGGTGTTGCTCCTGCTCAAATTACAGCTATCATAAATGCAGCTTTGTCAAATATGCCGGTGGGCATATTGCACGATTCGGTTTCTTTTGATCCGGTAAATATCGTTTTACAATTAAAAGATGCAGATAAGGGAAGCATCAACGAGATCAAAAATCTGAAAGTGTTAAACCAACAGGGAAATCCAATCCAGGTAGGCGATCTCGTCCAGGTCAAAAAAATTATTAAAGACAAACCCATCTATAGAAAAAATCAAAAACGTGTTGTATTTGTATTGGCCGACCTGGCCGGAAGACTGGAAGGACCCTTTTATGCCATGATGGATATTTCGGGGAAACTAAAAAACATTCAATTGCCCAAAGGATATGAGCTTAACGAAATGTATAATGGACAGCCAGAATTTGAAGATAACTATACATTGAAATGGGATGGCGAATGGCAGATCACTTATGACATGTTTCGTGACCTAGGAATTGCATTTGTGGTAGTGCTCGTGATCATTTATATGCTCATCGTTGGTTGGTTCCAGGATTTTAAAGTACCATTCGTCATGCTTGCTGCTATTCCATTATCATTGATCGGTATTGTACTCGGTCATTGGATGCTCGGCGCCTATTTCACAGCAACCTCGATGATTGGTTTTATTGCGCTGGCAGGTGTTATGGTCCGCAATTCCGTTTTGCTGATTGATTTTATCAATATTCGCCTGAAGGAAGGTGTTCCATTGAAACAAGCTATTATAGAAGCAGGAGCTGTTCGCATTACACCGATCTTATTAACGGCTGGAGCGGTAGCCTTTGGTGCAGTCATCATATTATTTGATCCCATATTCCAGGGCCTCGCAATATCTCTCATGGGGGGAACCATTACTTCTACATTCTTAACATTACTTGTAGTACCGTTGCTCTATTTCAAGCTACTCAAAAAAAAGTATGCTGGTAAAAATAAAACAGTATAAAACCCGATGAACTTCAACCTAAGTTAAAGTCCTGTTGAACCCGGGGCAGATAAAAACCTACTATATATATTCAGGGTGGTGCAAGCACTGCACAACTGTGTCTCAAAGCTCTGGTTTTAGTTTTACTAATTCATTCTTTTTTTAATTGACTTAGCTGAGTGAAATGAAAAACCACTTCGTGTTGATCTGTTTTCTTAGTTCCGTGTTCCCATTGCATCCAGGGTTTAAAAACTTTTGGCAGTTTTTCCGATAAACTGCCTGATAGTAGCCAATATTCATGATTGGGAATATTATTCTTCAAAAGTTGGTGAGCAATAATTATGTCTTTGCCGATTAGTTTATTAAAGTCATTGATTTTGTATTCGGCAAACTCACCATAGTGGGATATAATTTTTAGTGTCAGGTTAATCGCAGAGATACATGCATTGCAATGACAGGTTCGGTTGCTTTCATATATCAAAAGGTGTTTATGAAAAGATAAAAACATTCTTTCAACCTGGGCATATACAATGTCAAGATCAGGCGTTTCGCCGAAATGATAAAAAAGTACTGCATCACCCTCCACTTCAGATATTTTTAAACCCATTTGATTGGCATCAATGATTATCTCAAGCAATTCTTTGATGACGTGACGGCTGTGTTCAAGTTCAACGCTATTTACAAAATGGGTGAACCCGCTTATATCCGGAATGAATATGAATCCTTTTTGTTGCATTTGTAATTATTGGAATTAATAAAAGAGGAAAAGGATTTGTACCCTTTCCCTCTCTGAACAAATTTTATTTTGCAGCTTTTGATGCGGTTTCCGCTGCTTCAATAATAACTTTCGCTACTGCATCAGGCTGAGAAATATAAACAGCGTGACTGCCCTTTATCTTTGAGATCTTAGTGTTTGATCGCAGGTACATCTTTTCTTCGATCTCAGGACGGATGCTTTTATCTTCGGTTGCAACAATTCCATAGCTGGGTTTGGTTTTCCATGCAACTTGAGTTAAAGGCGTTGCAAAAGACTTTGCAGCAAAAGCGCCTTGCGATGCAAACATAAAATCAGATTCACTTTTGCTAAGGTCTGCACAAAATCCTTCGTGATACTTTTCTTTTGAATAGTACACAAACCCTTTTTCATCAGGAGGCATTACACCGTTTTCAGCCACTGGCGGCATTGAGCTAAACCATGTAAAAGCAGATTCACCCAGGTCAGGTTGAAAAGCTGCGACATACACCAGTCCCGCAACTTTATTATGTACACCAGCCTGTGTTATCACAGCACCACCCCATGAATGACCAACGAGAATAACAGGGCCATCCTGTTTGTCGAGTGCAAGATTAGTTGCTGCTACATCGTCTTCCAAAGATGATAGAGGGTTTTGAACAATGGTTACATTGTAACCTTTTTTCGTAAGTACATCATAGATGCCTTTCCATCCTGAGCCATCGGCGAAGGCGCCGTGAACCAATACTACATTTTTTACTTTCATAGTTTGAGCATTTAAATTGGTGAGTAAAAGAGTTAAGAACACAATCGTGATCCCGAAGACAGATAGTACTTGCGTAAGTTTCTGTTTACATAATTGCCTGTTCATAATTTTGTGTTTTGATTTAATAATACAATTTGATCTGTCACCTGCATTTTCAACCTCTATGCCACAACCTTGAATGATTTGATACCTACTATTTTGTCGCAGAACACCAGCAGAATACTAGGAGAAGTTTAATGAGATATAAATAAACTTATTGGTAGATTAGTGATATTTCACCAATTCGACGATTTAATTCTGATAGTTGACTTGTATGAATCAATCCCTGGTAAGGGATTGTACCTTTAAGTCAATTCTCCGGATCTGTATTAAAATGGCATATCATGAAACGGGTTCTTATCCAGGCAACACGACCTATGCTTTTAGTTGGTTTCGGCTTGTTGCTTCAGCATTTTACTTCTCAAGCTCAATTGCTCCAGGGTATAGCCTACGTTCGCCAGGATGAAGCGCCATCACTGAAAAGAATTATAGCAACTACTAAATCAACCAATGAAAAGGTTACGGCTTTAATACGATTGGGCTCGCTTTATTTTCATGATCCTTATCCTCACTTACCGAATCTGAATTCAGCAATGCAACTGGCAAATGAGGCAAGTAAAATAAGTTCGGCGGCCGGGTTTACAAAATTTTACAATGACGCACAGTTCTTAATCGCCAATATTTACCTCCGGAAATATTGGCCAGACAGTGCAGCAAAAGTCTTATTAAGAGTAAATGATAGCACCCGTCTTAAAATCTTACTGGGTATGTCGCATATTTACCGGATTAGTCAATCCGAGGACAGCAAGGCCAGGCTGAAAAAAGCGATGGATCTCACGCTTCAGGCGCAGGGTATCAGCCGAAACATACACGACACGCTGTTGGCAATTATGGTACGGCGGGAAATTGCCTGCATTCACTCCGATACGCAGCAACCCAATTCTGAAAAAGAATTACTTGATGTAATCAGGTTATTGCAGGGCCTCGGGTATCCCTATTTACATTACACCTATTATGAGCTCAGTGGTACTGCTATGTTAGAAGGTAATGAGGATAAAATGCTTTATTATATCGAACTGACTTTAAATTCCATGCGACAAACAAGAGATAGTCTTGGTGCTGCAGATTGGTTACTGTCGCATGCAATTATTTCGAGGTTAACTGGTCAACATGAAAAAAGTCTTTCTTATGCTAATCAGGCTATTCAACTATACAAAACCCGGTACGGCGACGGTAATATTGCCATTGCTATCAGGTTCCTGGCAGAAGCAATGGTCAAACTGAAGAAACAGGTTGAAGTAGATAACGTATTAACCCAGATCTATAATGACTTCCCTCCTTTTGACACACGAGACAGCCTTCAATGGTTTCGAACGTTAGGATCAGTCTACCGGTTAATGAAAGAGTACGCAAAAGCGGAGCCCTACCATAAAATGAGAATTGCTTTGCAACAACGAATCCATGATAAACCCGATTATTATGGATTGGGACAGCTCTACGTAGAAGCCGGACAGTTTGCGAAAGCCAAACCTTACCTGGAAAATGCACTAAAGCAGGTAGACAGTTCTTATTCGATGCGTACCCTTGGTCACTTGCATTATTGCCTGTTCCTTGCTGACTCGGCAACAGGAGATTATATTTCTGCTATACGTCATTTAAGCAAAAACAAACGCTATGATGATACACTGATGAAGCAGTCAAAAGTGGAAGCCATTGAAAAGTATAAGGCCCAGTTTGAAACAGAAAGAAAAGAGGCCGATCTTAAGTTGAAGGATCAACGAATCGACCTGTTGACAAAAGAGCAAGCGCTCAAAGACATGGACCTGAAACGCATACGGTTTTTAAAAAACACTGCTTTAATTGGCAGCCTTGTCCTGCTTGCTATGGGAATAGTTTTTTATCGTCTCTATCAGCGGAAAAGAAAAGACAGCGATACGATTGCCAGGGCAAACGAACAGTTAAAAGACATGCTTGCCGAAAAAGAATGGTGGTTGAAGGAAGTTCATCACCGGGTAAAGAATAATCTTCACACGATTATTTGCTTGCTTGAATCGCAGGCCATGTATTTGGAGAAAGATGCTTTGCAAGCCATTGAAAAAAGTCAGCATCGCATTTACGCCATGTCGCTGATTCACCAGAAGCTTTATCAAAATGAAGACCTGCAGGTTATTGATATGTCCATTTATCTTGAAGAGTTTATTGGTTATTTGAAAGATAGTTTTGACACAGATAATATTGAATTCATCATAAAGGTTGAACCAGTTCAATTGAATCTGCAGCAGGCGATCCCGGTGGCCCTGATTATTAATGAAGGCGTGACAAATGCCATCAAATATGCTTTTGAAAATGAAGCGGACGCTAAGATCTGGATTTCAATGACCGAAACAGATGGCATAGTGAGGCTAATGATAACAGATAATGGAAGAGGGTTTGAATTGAGTGAAGACAATGAAAGAAAAAGCCTGGGTATGCAATTGATCAGGGGTCTTAGTAAAGAATTAAAAGGAACGGTTCTGATTGAGTCAAAACAGGGTACCCGGTTGAGTATTGTATTCAAACAAGGCCCGTTAACAGACAAAATTCCTTCTTTACAAGAAGAAAATATAGGATGATGAAGCACAAGATCCTTATAGTGGAAGATCAGTTTATTGAGGCTAACAATCTCCGGCTCATCCTTGACCGGGCAGGTTATACCGTGTTACCCATTGCGGCTTCTTTTGTGGAGGCGATGGAGATGCTTGACAGGCATAAACCGGATATGGTGTTATTGGATATTTACCTGGATGGGGCATTAACGGGTGTTGATTTTGCAAAAGTTCTTGCTTCCAGGAAAGTGCCGTTTATCTATTTATCGGCTAACTCCAACCGAAAAGTATTCCTGGCCGCCAAGGCAACAAAACCGTATGGTTTTTTGGTCAAACCATTTCGTCAACGTGATATACTTGCTGCATTAGAAGTAGCCTCTGAACTTCATGGCGTGATACAAAAAGTCGGGCTACGGCTGAATGAAGATGGACCTGGTAAGAACGTTATTGAAAACAAAGACAGTTTCCAGATTATTACACAGAGTAAGTCCATGCAAAATGTGCTGGAACATATCAAACTGGCAGGACCTTCAGCAACTACTGTTTTAATTCTTGGTGAAAGCGGAACGGGAAAGGAATTGGTAGCAAAAGCCCTTCACGAAAGCTCCAAACGAAATTTGAAACCGTTGGTTGTTGTAAACTGCGGCGCCCTGCCTCCATCTATTATTGAATCGGAATTATTTGGACATGAAAAAGGTTCTTTCACCGGAGCAGTTGAAAAAAGAATTGGCAAATTCGAGGAAGCGGACGGCGGAACAATTTTCCTGGATGAGATCGGGGAACTTCCCGCCGACTTACAAGTAAAATTTTTGCGGGTGTTGCAACAAAAGGAAATTCAACCGGTCGGCGGCAAGAACAAAACGATTAATGTACGTATTATAGCCGCCACCAATCGTCATCTTGATGAGGAAGTAGCTGCGGGAAGATTTAGAACCGATCTCTATTACCGGTTGAATGTTTTCCCAATTGTTATTCCTCCATTAAGAGAACGAAAAGAAGATATTCTGTTACTCGCTAATTCCTTTATCAGCAAATTTGCCGATATGGAACGAAAGATCATTTCAGGTTTTTCCGCTGAAGTTATCCGTGAGATGGAGAGTTACGAGTGGCCGGGAAATGTCAGGGAATTAGAAAACTTAATGCAGCGCACCGCTTTACTTACCAAAGGACCGATTGTTACAGAATTTTTTCTTAAGCCCGAACTACCAAAAGCTAATTTTTCTGACACTAAAGTGAAAAGTATAATAGAAAATGAAAGAGATCATATCATCGCCACGTTGAAAAGTTGCAATTGGAAAGTATATGGACCGGGAGGTGCGGCTGAGTTGCTTGACATGAACGTTTCGACTCTTAATTCTCGAATTAAGAAACTAGGTATCGAAAAAAATCGTGTTAGCAGGAAGGAATAATGTAAAGGAATCTCACTGATTTTATCAAGTTCTTGACGAATTATGCTGTGCCAATGAAAATCAAATCTTCAATTCTACTAACGGATGGTGGATTACCGGCAGCAAAAACTATTTCTTAATTGCATATCCTCCATAAAGAATATTCATATCCTTGCTTTCAACCAGCCAAAAGTTTTTACCGAGGTCTTCATAGGTCCATTTGCCTTTTACTCTTTTTCTCAAATAACCCAGCATCTTTGGAATAGAAACATTGGGTTGCGAACCTGTGTGTTCTTTCCACTCAAAACCATGTTGAGCTAAAAGAGATTTTAGTTCCTCCGGCTTAATGAACATTTCCCAAACATGCAGGTTCGGAGGCATAAATGCCCAGCGTTTCCATTCCTGCCATATTTTAATAGCCACCAGCTTGCTGATGAATGTGCGGTTCAATGTATCATAGAAAAAGATACCACCCGGCTTCAGCACTCTTGCTATTTCGGATATTACTTTAGGCAGATCCTGCACATGTTCCAGCACATCACAGCAAAAGGCAACATCAAATGAACCGTCACCATAAGGAAGATTCTCACCTGTGCCTTTCTCATACTTAATGTTCAACCCTGTTGTTTTTGCATGATTTGTGGCCGTGATAACCGATTCTTCAGCTGGGTCAATGCCCGTAGTGGTAAATCCCATTTTACAAATTTCTTCTGTCAATATCCCGCCACCGCTGCCCACTTCCAGCGCAGACTTGCCTTGAGCATTTATACCCAACTTTTTAATAATTGCTGTTGAAAAACCCACCCGCCAGGGGTTGACAGATGTTTTCAGCAGGTGTAAAATAGTATCCGGTTTCCACCAGATGTCGCCCTGCGTCTTGTAAACATCATTGTTAATTCTGTTGTAGACTTCAGCGCTTACTTTTTCCATGGTTATTAATTTATGGGAAACGTTGGCTTTTTGTTTGTGGATTGTTCTGCCGGAACTTCATCCTGCATTATATCCCAATGTTCTGACAAGTTACCAACTTTTATTCTGTAATAGCTGCTACTATTCTTTTTTCAGATTGTTTATTGTCGCCAGCTTTCTAATTTATGTTATAAAAAGCATTGAAAATGATCGACCTGATCTTATCTATTCCGTACCATGGCGATACATCCTTAACAGTTAAAAATTTTACTGATCAGTTGTTTTTTTTCAATAAGAATATTTATACGACAATTGTCCTAAGTGTTTTCACGTACTACTATTAATACCGCTAAAAATAATTTTTGACAATACCCAAATACTATCTTAGCATTATTCATCTTCCTAATGATTTCACATTAATTCTGCTCTATTTAAAATTTTTGAATTGACAAAAATTATAAACAGGAGTTGCTATTACCTGAAATCAATAAGGTATGGATATGGTAAAGAATAAAAAGGATGTAAGTAAGGGTAATCTTCCTATCCAGGTACCTTCCATTAACTTACCCAAAGGTGGTGGATCATTACGCGGAATCGGCGATACATTTTCTCCTGATCTTTTTACAGGCACCAGCAATTTTTCAATTCCCATTTCACTAACCGCTGCACGCGGCCTGGAACCACAACTGTCGGTTGATTACAGTTCCGGTTCCGGCAATAGCGAATTCGGTCTTGGTTTTTCACTTTCACTAAATAAAATTTCGCTGACCACTGACAGGGGAATTCCACGTTACGAAGGTTCAGATATTCATATGTTATCAGGGGAAGGGGAATTGGTGAAAAAGAAAAGTGATGATAACCTGGAGAATCCGCGAATTGAAAATGAAAATGCCGGCACCTATATTGTTACTGTTTACTTACAAAGATTGGAAAGCCAGTTTTCAAAAATTGAAGAGTGGCTTAATACCGAAACCAATATTTCCTACTGGAAAGTAATTACCAGGGATAATATTACAAGCTATTATGGGCGAACTGATAATTCACGCATATCGAATCCCGAAAACGAATTACAGGTTTTTGAATGGCTTATCGACGAAACTTGCGATGCCAAAGGCAATAAGATACTATACGATTACAAATGTGAAAACCTGGAGAATGTACCGCCCGCTGTATTCGAAGTTGACAGATTGTATAAGGCAAACCGATATATCCGGAGTATAAAATATGGTAACTACCGTGATGCATCAAATAATGACATTTTTGCTTTTGAAGTTTTGTTTAACTATGGTGAATATGATTTGCCAGTATCCGAAAATTCTATACAAAAGGAATGGGCATGCAGACCCGATCCATTTTCGACCTACAGAAGTGGTTTTGAAATCCGGACTTATCGCAGATGTGAAAGCATCCTTTTATATCATCACTTTGAAAAGGAATTAGGAGATCCCTGCCTGGTAAGATCTGTTTCTTTCGGGTATAATAATATACAGCAGTATAACCTCGTAGCAATGCAGGGCCTATCATTGTTGAGCACTGTACAGGTGACCGGTTACAGAAGAAATGATGATGGCAGTATCAGTAAACAGGCGATGCCGGAACTGCTGTTAAGCTATTCTGCATTTAAACCGCCGGTATCACCGGAGTTTAAAATCCTTTCTATGGGGGATGATACTATTCCCGGGTATATTGACGGATCACAATTTTTGCCGGTGGATCTGCATGGTGATGGATTGCCCGGATTTCTTTACAGCAATAAAGAAGTGACGTTCTATCTCGAACCGGAAGGAGATGGAAGATATACATACCCCGATAGCTGCAACTCATTTCCGAATAATAAGGATCTTCAGAACGCTGCGGTTTTGCTTACTGATATTGATGGCAATGGTCAATTGGAGCTTGTTGTAAACAATCCCGGGCAGGCAGGCTATTATCAAAGCCGTGATGACGGAAGCTGGGATAATTTCCGGAGTTTCCTGAGCTACCCTAATGATATATTTAATTCAAATATCGAAAGTGCAGACCTTGATGCCAATGGCAAGACAGATCTGATTTTGCCCCGTTCACAAAGCCTGCTTATTTATTACTCTAAAGGAAAGGAAGGATACAGCAACGGAAAACTAATTCCAAACGAAAACGGTTTTCCAAAAAAACAGAACAACGCCGGCGCACTGGTAACATTTGCAGATATGTTTGGCGATGGCCTTGCTCACAGGGCAAGGATCAGTAATGGTTTAGTTGAATGCTGGCCAAGCCTCGGGTATGGCCAATATGGAAAAAAAGTAACCATTGGCAATGCACCTTTTTTCGGAGATGATTTTAACAGTAAGCGATTATTTGTGGCGGATATTGATGGCTCGGGAACTGCAGATCTTGCTTACGTGTATTCGGACCGGGTGGAGATTTATATTAATCAAAGCGGCAATTCTTTTTCTGATCCTGTGCGGATAAATCTCCCGGATCTATACAGCGATATTGATCAGATCAGTTTTTCAGATATCCTGGGTAATGGTGTATCATGCCTTGTTTTTTCAAAGATGGCCCAGGTACCCGTTCATTATTATTACTGTTTTACAGGAAGCACCTTACTGGACAACGGTATTACAACGCAAAGCATCAAACCTTACCTGCTAACGGAGTTTGATAATAACCTGGGAACTTTAACCCGGGTTAATTATTGCAGCTCCACCCGATTTTACCTCGAAGATAAAAGAACAGGGAGGCCATGGGTTACCAAATTGCATTTTCCTGTACAGGTAGTAGAGCAAATAACAGCGATCGACAGGATATCAGGCTCAACATTTGTCAGAAAGTTTAAATATCATGATGGCTATTATGATACAACGGAAAAAACATTCTGCGGTTTTGGATATATTGAATCCTGGGATTCAGAAACATTTGAGGGATATAAACAACTTCAATTAAAAAGCAGTTATCCTATAGCTGAGATTTCACCTGAGCTTTACGTGCCGCCTGTTTATACAAGAACCTGGTACAATACAGGGTCATATAAAAGCCAGGGCATTATTTCCAAACAATACAAGTCGGAATATTTTAAAGGAGATAAGGAAGCTTACGATTTTCCTGACAGTGTTTTCTCTTCCGGCGTTTACAGAGCAAATCACAATACGTTGATGCAGGCATACTTTGCGCTCAAAGGAAATCTTATTCGTAAAGAAGTGTATGCTGACGATAATACACCAGACTCCTGCAATCCATATACTGTCAGCGAGTCAAACATGGAAGTTGTTTTGATACAACCCGCTGACGAAAAACAGCATGCAGTATTCCTGGTGCATGCCCGGGAAAGTATTACATATAATTATGAAAGAAATCCATTAGACCCGACCGTACAGCAGGATTTCATTCTTGAAACTGATCTGCTTTGCGGCCTGGCGAAAAAAACCTGTACCATATTTCTGCCAAGGCGTTTGCTTGGGGATATAGTGCATAAAGTGTACCCGGAACAAAAATTGATAAAGGCGAATGCCGGATGGAGTGACTATATCGATACAAAAGATACAGATCCATACAGGTGGCGGGGCGTAGAATATAAGGACAGGCAGTTTGAAATATTTAACCTCGATGCGGGAACCGAAAAATATTTTTCATTCAACGATGTTAAGACACAACTAGCTGAAGCATTTCAGAACATTGTAAAATATGAAGGTGATTTAACAGAAGGAAAGTTGCAGGCAAGACAACTTACCTGGAATAATACGTATTTCTGGAACGAGGATCAAACCGATGTTCTTTCATTGAGTTATATTGCTTGCAGGGGTTTGCTTCATCATAGCGAACAGGCTTCCTTTACAAAAGAAGTAATAGATAAATCATTTAAGGGAAAGTTAAGCGATGATGTAATCAGTAAAGAAGGCGGATATATTTTTGATACTGATACCGGTTATTGGTGGAATAAAGGATTGGTGCAACACTATTTTCTGCCCAATGAACCTGAGGCTTTCTTTATGCCCACTGTCACAGATAATGCTTTTGTGGACAAATCATCTTCACTCTACAGGAAAGTCGAAGTATCCTACAACAAGCCCTATAATTTTCTTCCCGTAGTATTAAAAGACTGCCTCGACGAAAACACGGTGAATGAAGAAAGATTCTTTGTTGACTACCAAACTAACCAATACTATCAGTCTTTAGATTTCAACAAAAACATAAGCCAGGTTTTGTTTGATCCCATGGGCCAGGTAATCGTCAGCTCTTTATTTGGTATTGAAAACAATACTAAGATTGGTGGGATGAGACTGTATGAGTATGATGGTGAACCGGCTGAATACATCATGCGTTTGACCGGATCATCAGGCGAGCCTGTTAGCTTTAATGATGTCATCACTCATACTGAATATTACCTGCAGGGAGCTGTTAGTTATTTTTATTACAATCTCAATGCCTGGAAGGAAGGACAGGGCAGCACTAATTTCCAGCCGCAGAGTACGATCACACTATTGCGTGAGCAGTACTACCATTTACCAGAAGGGGATACGCCATTTCAATGCCAGCTGATCATCGAATTCTATGATGGCCTGGGTCGTTGCCTTGAAAAAAAACAAAAAGTTGGTCCGGGGATGGCTTTTACAAGAGATGCTTACGGCAAGCTGGTGCGTGATGCGTTTAATGAAGTAAAGCAGTTAATAACAAACGACAGGTTCGTTGTATCCGGAAGAACAGTTTATAATAACAAGGGAAAACCATGTGAAGAATATTTCCCTTACTACAGTAACAACCCATTTTACGAATCGCAGGAGGAAATGGAAAAATTGTTGCCTCCTCCCATCACTACATATTATGATCCATTACTCAGAATCATACGGGTAGTATCGCCAAAAAAATTCTTCTCCAAAATTGAATACCTGTCCTGGGAACAAAGGCAGTATGATGAAGATGATACAGTAAAAGATGCGGAGTACTATATAGAATTCATGAAAAATTATCCTGCGGATCCAACACAGGCGCAGAAGGATGAAAAAGATGCCCTGGATAAAGCTGCATTGTTTTATGATACACCTGTTACTACCATCAATGATAATACAGGCTACCAAATATTTTCGCGGCAAATCCTGGTAAAAAAAGAATTGCCCGGGAATCTGTTGCCTCCGGAAAAAAGAGAATTGACCAGTTACCAGGTAAACGACATACAGGGAAGGATATTAGAAATAATTGATCCGCGCCTGTACCTGTCTAATTGCACCAAAGGGACAAACTATTATAATTTCAGGTACCGGTATATGATGGACGACGATACGCCGTTTTATACGGACAGTGCAGACGCAGGAACGCAATTACACTTTAGTAATATTTTTGGTAACCTGTGCTGGTCTTACAGTGCCCGCGATTATTGCCAGTTTATTACTTATGACAGGCTGCAAAGAAAAAAAACATTACATGTAAAAAAAGTTGAAGCCGGTGCAGTTGTTATTCCAGGTGATTTTAACTTGGTTGAAATATTTACCTATGGTGAAACTCGGTCCGATGCAGATAAGTATAATTTACGGGGCAAACTATACCAACTAAATGACCTTTCAGGAGTCGTTATAAATACCTCTTATAGTATGCAGGGCCAGTTGCTTACTACTTCCCGGTACATGGCAGCAGATTATAAAACGGCTATTGACTGGAATAAAGCGGTGGAACTTGATGAGAACCCCCTCCTTTCAATTTTCAACTACAATGCTTTGAAATGTTTGTTATCGGAAACTACGCCCGATGGCACTATGACCTCGTATACCTATGAACCCAGGGGGTTGCCTGAACAAATAACCGTGACCTATGCCGATGGGGTAGTGCAGCCGATTGTCAATCGTATTGAATATGATGCCAACAAGCAAAGAATAAGTATTGAATATGCCAATGAAATAATTACAACTTATACTTACGAAACGACCACGTCGCGGCTAATAAGATTATTAAGTAAACGACCGGTGATTGCCGCAACCAATGCAATAGCTAATGATATTATACAGGACATATCATACACGTATGATCCGGTAGGAAATATTACCCGGAAATGGGATTATAGTTTTGAAACTGTGTTTAACAGGAACCAGGAAGTAAATCCCTGTTCTGATTATCTATACGATTCTCTTTACAGGGTTATTAATGCAAATGGCAGGCAGCATCCCGGTATTAATAGTAATACTTATAAAAACAACAAATCGGATGGTAGTTTTAAACAATCCCGTTTCAGTCAGCTGCCATTGATTAATGATGCTGAAAAACTCGAAAACTATTTTGAAACCTTTACGTATGATGATGGGGGCAACCTTGTAGAAAAACAGCATACGGCATTATCAGCGTCTTTTACTACCGAAACCCCCGTAGAAGATTATTGCAACAGGCTTCTCAACCTGGAATATGATGCTTCAGGAAACCAGCGGCAATTAAATATTAATAATGTGGTATCGCTCGGTTTCAACTGTTGCGAAAATCTTGTAAAAGCAGCCATCATAGAACGTGATGAAATGGACGATTCAGATTACTATGTATATGATAGTAATGAAATGCGTACCCGCAAAGTCAGTGAACGTATGGCTAATGGTGGGGCAACCACTGAAATTTTAGATGTGGTATATGCCGGCAATTATATAGTAACGCAGGATAAAGCGATTGCTGCAAAAGGAAATACAACAATTAAACCGGAGCGGCACACGGTAAGGGTAATGTGTAATACGGCATGTGTAGCAATAATAAATTATGAAGTAACTAACAGCGGTATACAACGTAACGGATCTGCAGAAACCAAGAGCATAAGGTTTCAGATGGATGATAATATCGGATCAGTTTCCCTGGAGATGAGCGTCCAGGCATTAATGATAAGCTACGAGGAATATTTTTCATTTGGCGGCACGGCTATAATTGCCGGTGAAAACCAGGTGGAAGTAGCGCTTAAAGTATATCGTTACTCGGGCAAAGAATGTGACGATAGCACGGGACTTTATTATTATGGTGCGAGGTATTATATATCCTGGCTGGGACGCTGGCTAAACTGTGATCCGGCGGGTACAGTTGATGGATTAAATCTTTATGAGTTTGTCGGAAATAACCCGATAAAAATGATTGACCCGGACGGAAAGCAAAAGAGAGCGTTGGATACTGATGCATTGGTGGAAAGCGTCCGGTATATGACAAGCCATGAATTAGAAACCTCATTAAAGCTTGCCAACAGGGTATTTGATGAGGCATATGCCAACCCGGCTCTTTTTACTGATGAAAATGCCAGGTTTAGCCCGGCCTTAGAGACCGATCTGACAGATTTTATTAATACTTTCTCCGGTGCATTCGTGGCTGCTAATCAAACATTAGAGGATGCTCTAAAAGCTGCAGGGGCTAATGATGATGAACAAACGACCAGTCAGCTAAATGCATATAAATATTTAAGAGGAAAATCAAATACAAGTATAGCAGCAGCATTTCCGAAAATTGATTTTGTAGCAACATCTACAGCCTCCCCAAAAGGTTTCGAACTTCATCACATTATTTACAAAGCCATGGATCCTCAAAATGCCACAACAGCTTACAATTTCGCGATGGCAACAAGAGGAAGTGCCGGCTCAGGCTTTGTTGGAACGCATGAAGGTCTTTTTCACCTTATTACTTCGGGTAATGATTCAACAATATATAAGACAGCCGTGGCAGGGGTTTCAGGTCTTTTTAAAAGGATAATTAAAAGTAAAGTCGGGGATCGCAAGTTTCTGAAAGCCAGAAAAGGTGGTACGTATTCGGCATCTACCGCCGCAAAGACAAAAGACTTCCGGTCACCATCCATGCGATTACAGATCATTGCGGCACGCAAACGTGAAAAGGCCGGAGGCACTACAAGATTTTTTAAACTCAAACCGGGACAGACTACTAACCCAATGAAACCAACATACCATTTCTAATAGAAGAAACAATTAACCCGTGTCTTCCTGTGAAAACGATTCGTTGATTAAATACTTGTTGCGACAAGATATTCCGCCCGGATTCGTAAGAAGTACATTATTGCATCCGGGATTGTAAAAATTAATATAAACAGAAAAACGATGGCCACTAAAACAATCAACACCGAACTGGCTGCTTTCAAAAAAAGAAACCCTGGTTTCGATTTAATGGAAATAGACTTTTTTAATCTTAAAAGTATTTCAAAATTAAAAAAGCTAATGCCATCCGCTGAGATAACCGACAAACAACAGCTGATTGAGAAATTGATGCTGATGCAACGGTTGCAGCGGGTAGCCGGCGATGAGAAAACAGCAGAGAAACTCATTTCACTGGGATTGCATTCAGCGCATCATATTTCCAATATCCCGGAGAAAAAATTCACCAGGTTATATGGTTCAAAGCTCAATACAAAAAAACAACCGGATAAAACCAAACAGGTACATGAAAATGCGCTTGCCGTTACGGCAAAGATCAGGCACGCTTTCGCAAATGTGCACAGCATGGTTGCTTCGCCACATTTTAGCAATGCAACTTTTAATCATGTTTCCGGTGAATTAGCAGATTACATACAGGGTATACCTAATTACAGGGATCTTTTTGGCAGCATGGACTATTGTAAATGCGATCAGTGCAAATCCATCTTCAGTCCTGCAGCTTATTTTTTGGATATAATGCGCATCACGGATGATTATATCACAGACCCCAATAAAAATAAACCATCTGGGGTTATTCAGCCGGGAATGAGCCTGGCCGATCGCCGTCCCGATCTTTTTGATCTTCCGTTAACCTGTGACAATACCAATACCGCTATACCTTTTCTCCAGATCGTCAACAGGATTATCGAATCCAAACTGCAAAACGATTTTCGTGTAAGTGATGGCGTTGCAAAAGAAGGAACCAGCAGTACTATCACGCTGAACAGTGCCGCTTCCCCGGATTTGAATGCCTATGCCGGAATGGAAATCGAAATTAATGCCGGAACAGGAAAAGGACAGAAGAGAATGATACAATCCTACAATGGAAGTAATAAGGAAGCAACCCTTTCAGACAAATGGGAAATAATTCCTGATTCAACATCTGGGTATAGTATCTATCAAAATGTAAATGCAGTATTGGCCAGCGCTGTTTACCCGTTCAACCTTCCTTATCATCCGGCATTGGAACAAATCCGCCTTTATCTTGGCCAGGTCAATACATCCCTGAAAAACATTTACGGTGATTTTCTGAAACCTGTAAATTTTGGTACGGTGGCATCTGCCGCAAACAATACCATTACGCTTTCTTCAGCTGCTTCTGATAAGAACAATGCCTATACCAGTATGGTCATAGAAATTGCGGGGGGAAAAGGCATTGGACAAAAGAGAGACATTACTGATTATGCCGGAGAAAAAAAACAGGCAACCGTAGCAAAGGATTGGGAAATAATTCCGGACAATACTTCGAAGTATTATATCTATGATCTTTTGCCTGAAGCCAGGGAGAGTCTCGGTTTGTCCATTGAAGAATACGAGTTGCTGCTTTGCCCGGCCATAATTGATGGCAAGTCTATATCTCCCCGTTATGGTTACGAAGACTTCGATATCAATAAACTTGTAAGTGTTCTCACCCCATTGGATGATTTCCTGTATCGTACAAAACTAGAACGTGCACAATTCATTTCACTTATTGTACAGGATCTCGATACCGAAGAACTCCAGGCAGGCCTCGCTCTGAAATTCTTTATCAATAATACAGGAGACCCGGATTACTTACAGGTAATTACAGACGACAAGGATCCCGATAATCCCTATGAAAAAATTATAAACCTGTCCATAAAACGTTTGGACAGGTTGTGCCGGTTTATCCGGCTTCAATCAGCATTGAAATGGTCTTTTGCTGATCTCGACTGGATAATGAAAATAACCGGGAACGATGAAATTACACCGCAACTTATCATTACCCTGTCTGAGATCAAACGTCTGCAGGCAGCAACCGGACTTTTGCCGCTGGAAATCGGCAGCTTTATTACGGATATGAAAACTTCGGGGCGTGTACACGCAGCAGCGCCACAAGATTTTTTTGATCTTGTATTTAATAATCCGCAGGTATTGAGAAACCAGCGTCCGTATTCATCTACAGCGTATGTTCCTTTCAACCCGGCGCTTTCATTTCCCTGGACCATTAAGGGTTCAACAGCAACCGATGAAGCAATTCGCAGCAGGTTGAAATCAGCATTGTGTTTGAATGATAATGATCTCAGTCTTCTTGCCACATTTGTTTGCTGGCTGGTAAACCCTTCCTCCCTTAATAAGGATACGCTGCTTCTTTCAATCTCCAACTTGAGCTGGATGTACCGGCTTTCAAAACTCTCATCTATTTTAAAGCTGAACGTTAACGATTGTTTACTGCTGCTATCGCTGGTTTATTTTCCGGATGAACCGAATTATATATATCCAAAAGCAGGTGCAATAAAGCCGGGACTGGATATCCTCGTTAAGTTATCAGCAGTTGCAGATTGGCTTAAACTATCGCGGTTTACATTGCCGCAGTTGCAATATATCATTACAGGCAGCATTCAGCATAAATTTTACAGGGGGTATGATCCGCTTCAATTACCTGCTTTTATTCAAAAACTGGAAGTGCTTGCAGAAAATTCCAGGTTAAAAAAAGAGTCTTTTGTTTTCGAAGACATTGATGCCTCAACATCCGCTTTTGTTCATTCAGAGATGATCCAAAAGAAAATGATTGACAGCAACGGCATAGTGCTTCTTAACAATATCAATTTCGCAGACAGCAGTAGTCTTTTTCCAATCGGGCAGGATGTATTTGAAACGAATGAAGTAAGCAAAAATGAATCAGTGGGGGTATTTAATACACTCAGCTCTGCGGCGCATCAGATCATTATTCTTTTACCAGGTAATAAACCAACCGGAAATTTAAGTGAGGTGTTTACACAATACAGTTCACTGCAATTTCTTTTTTTAGAGGAGGATGACCCGGTATCTTCTTACGATGGAGTAAGCCGGACTGCGACGGTAGCGAATAAATGGGTTACGATCCCCGATACTAATTCCTGGTACGAAGTAATAAATACTGTGAACAGCGGAAAAGCACAGCAGGGTACCGATTCAACGATTGTTCTTGATAATAATGCATCCGGCAAAGATGGCGACTACAAGGGAATGATAGTAAGTATCACCGGGGGAAAAGGAATCGGTCAGCAACGAATTATAACCGGTTATACAGGTATTGACAAAACTGCTACTGTGGATAAGGACTGGAAAGAAATTCCTGATTCAACTTCAATGTATTCAGTTATTGAAATTGTTAATGAGGGTTACGCACAAAATGCTACTGAAACTACTATTGTTCTTGACAAAGAGGCTTCTGCTGTAAACAATGCTTATGATGGAATGACAATCCGGATAACAGAGGATCCTGATGCTGCATTAAAACGGAGCCAGGTAAGGGAAGTGCTGCTTACATACAAGAAAGGCATTGAGCATACCAGCCAGGTGTATCATACTTTTTTTGAGTTGCAGAACAAAAATGCTCTCGAAGAACTTTCTGCATACCTGGGCACAAGTTCACAGATACTATCATTGCTGCTCCCATTCACGGCGTCAGTCTCAGATTTGAAGGACTACCTGCAGACACTTCTTTCACCAGTACCGGCAAACCTGCAGGATGTTTTCAAAGCTTTTCTTTATAAAGACGCATTCGTTACAGATGGGTTAATTGATAGCGCAGCATCCGGTACGGCTTATGATTTACTTTGCTCGAATACAAACCATTTTCTTATAAACGAAGATGTACTTCCGGGTGAACAACCACGTGCCTATGTAAACATTACGTTTACAGAAACTTCATTGCTGGATTTTCTTTTTGACAATGAACCACAAGCGGCTATTAAAAGGGCGCAGGTTCGCAAAATATTATTATTAAGCAAACGTGCTGCGCTGATTGAAAAACTGACTGATAATACCGCACGCGGAATGATGCTTGTTAATACGATTGGGTTGAGTGCAGATGAAACGGATGCTGTCTTCAATCAGCCTTCCTGTTTTAATATTTTAAACCTCTCTGCGCTCACCATAGAAAATACGGTTACTATCAGCGAGTTTAAAAACCTTATTACTTCTTTTAATGACACGGGTAACCGGCTTATTGAGTATTTCAAACTACCAATGGATGGCGGAAGTGACGGCCAGAAAATAAATGTATTGTCGAAGCTCACGGGGTGGGATAGTAAACAACTGTTCACGCTGATAGGAAAATTCTGGCCTGCTGATGGAATTCCTGAAGAGAATGCAGGATATGATTCGGTTTCAGGTATCTACAGGTTAAAGCAGTGTTTTGATTTAGGTAAGAAAACAGGTATTGATGTAATTCGCTTATTGAGTTTGTATGAATTAAACAGCAAAAGTATTTGCACTAAGGATGGGGTAATTGATATTGAAAACTGGCGATACTATGAGGATGCTGCCCGGGCTTTATTGAGTGATGTCAGCGCACAAGCTGGTGTGGAAGCGTTTACAACGCTTACAGTAGCGCTGAATAAAATTCTTGATACAAAAAAGCGTGATGCATTGGTAGGTTTTTGTATCTGGCATCTCTCCGGCGAACCTTTTTTCATTAAAAAGCCTTCTGATTTATATCAGTACTTCCTGATTGACGTTGAAATGAGTGCTTGTGATTCAGTATCATTAATAGCGCAGGGAATTTCATCTGTACAGCTTTATATGCAACGATGCCGGTTGATGCAGGAGGAGGGAGTGACTGATCTTTCCGGAATTAAAGATACCTGGTGGGAGTGGATGATGAAATATCGTGTATGGGAAGCCAACAGGAAAATATTCCTCTACCCGGAAAATTATATTGATCCGGCATTGCGCAGGGACAAGACTTCCTTATTCAAAAAATTTGCTGAATCAATGTTACAGACAAACATTGATAAGACTACTGTATCAGAGGCAATGCTTTCTTATTTCGATGAATTTTATACACTCGGGGGACTCGAGTATTGTGATGCCTATAATTGCAGCAAAAAAATTCCGGGAAGTGAAGCAACCGAATCACAGCTTTTCCTGTTTGCACGCACCAATACGCAACCCCATAAATATTATTACAGAATCCATTATCCCGAAGCAGGAAAATGGGAGGAATGGAAACCTATCGACCTTACCATTAATTCAAGATATATTTCTCCTGTTTATGCTTATGACAAACTGTTTATTTTCTGGACTGAGAAATCTCAAAGCGAAACCCAGGAAATCAATGGAGGAACAGTAGACAACAAACATAAAATAACACAGGCCGAGGTAAAGTATGCGTTTTATGATCAGGCCGGTAAATGGCGGGAGCCTCAGACAACCGTGAAACCTATTATTGAAGATTATTACCCGTCTTCTTATGGCGATCATTTATATATAGATCCCAACCTGTTTAATGTTGAAGACCTCTATTGGAATAAAGTATATGCACTGAAGATCCCGTCTAAAATAATTGACACCAATCCGGAGAAAGTGGAGCCTGAAAGAATACTTGTTTCTCTTGGCGCCCTTTATAATCTACCTGCGTATGTATATACACTTCCTGTGCCGCCTGGCGATAATCTTAAAAAAGATAATCCTGATCTGTACGATTTCGAGATGACCATTTACAAAACTATTGAAAGGGTAAATGCGATGGTCAACAATCACAATACACGTACAGGAAAAATATTTCTCAACCAGGCAACATTGGTCTCGCCTAATCTCCAGGAGTTAAATCCTCATGTAGTGCTGATTGATTACAGTGAATTGAGCTTAGACCCACCTCCCTACCGGCCGGAACTCCTGTTGGAAAATCAGCAGGTTAATGTTATACTGAGCAATAATATTCTTTATGATAACTATTTCGGAGATTATATTAGCCGCGATACATCAGGAAGAGTAAACGCTTCGCCAACTCTGCACAAGAAGAACAAGAATAAGAAGCAGGATGCTTTTGTACCCATTGAAATCCTTTACAATGTATCACCCGTCAAAGGAAATATTATTACGGTAAAGAACCAAATGGGATGGTTCATGTTCAATAATGGGGATGTACAGTTTTTATTTACAGCAAATGATAAAGGATTAAAGACAATTTCTGAAATCCTGGTAGAGCAAAATGAAAGTATTTCAGGTTTGCCAAATGAAATAGATCTGCGATGCGGATTATATAGCTCTTCCCAACCTGATTTTGCGAACCTGAAATTCGAAGTGTATCGCCTGTCTACAATTACAGTATTAAAATTCAGCGAACGGCTGTTCCTGGGTGGTATTGATTCATTGTTTACACTTGAAGCCCAGCGCATCGCAGAAATTCCGCTCACACAATTTTATAAAACCGGGAATAGCAATCCTCCGCAGGGAATAATTATCCCTGATCCGAACACTATCAACGTACTGGACTTCAAAGGCGCTTATGGTTTGTATTTCTGGGAAATATTTTTTCACGTTCCTTTCCTGATCGCCGATACCCTGAAAGCTGATCAACGGTTTGAGGATGCCATGAACTGGTACCAGTATATTTTTAATCCTACCCAACAGCCAGATGGAACAGAGAGCAACCCGAATGAACGATTTTGGCGTTTTCTACCCTTCAGATCGCTATCAATTGAATCTTTGATTGAAACGCTTTCTGATCCGGCACAGATCAGGGCATACAATGACGACCCTTTCGATCCTGATGCCATTGCCCGCTTACGCCCTGTTGCCTATGCAAAGGCTGTGGTTATGAAGTATATTGATAACCTGCTCAAATGGGGAGATTTTCTTTTTGCACAGGGTACAAGAGAATCTATAACGCAGGCTTCGAATCTTTATATAATGGCCAGTGATCTTTTAGGGCCAAGGCCAAAAATTTTTGAAGGCCTCGCTACTCCAAAGCCGCAGTCATTCAATGATATTAGAAAAAGCTACGACAATCAAACTGTTCGGGAAGGAACAACGATCCTGGCTACTAAAAATACGGTTACCCTTGACAGCGGGTCCTCGCCGGAAAAGGATGCTTACACGGGAATGTATATAGAAATCCAAAGTCCACTTGCTGCAGCAGAAGTGCAATACATAGTCGCTTATGACGGGAAAAACCATGTCGCAAAAATCAATGGTAAGTGGAGCACAGAACCGGCAGCAGGATCAAAATTCCGTATTTACAAACAGGGAATACCGCAGTTTTTTATTCGGCTGGAGAATTCAGCAGTAGTTAAAAACAGCAGCAACAAACAACAGGTTTATTCTTCCTTAGCATTTAATGATATACCCTCTTATTTCTGTGTTCCAGAAAATCCGGAGTTCATTGCTTATTGGGATTATGTAGAAGACCGGCTATTCAAAATCAGGCATTGCCAGAATATTGCAGGCGTCGAAAGGTCGCTGGAACTATTTTCTCCTCCCATTGATCCGAATATGCTTATCCGGGCTGCTTCTTCAGGAAATGGATTGATGGTAAGTCAACAACTGGAACCACAGGTTCCTTACTACCGCTTTACTTATATGATTGAAAAGACAATGGCATTAACAAACATGCTGACGCAGTTTGGAAGTTCACTTTTATCGGCCCTGGAGAAAAAAGATGCAGATGCATTGTCTATGTTACAGGTGACACAGGAAGGAAAATTGCAGGCGCTTACTTCAAGTATAAAACTGCAACAGATTGACGAATTGATAATGACAAAGGCTTCATTGCGGGAAAGCCTGCTATCGGCACAGGAACGATTTAATTTTTATTCGGATCTTATTGACAAGGATCTCTCTCCGGCAGAAATAATCAATATCGCTGCAATGACCGCCGCAATGATCTGCAATACTTCAGCAGCTATTTCCGGAGCCGCAGCTTCTATTGCCTATGCCATTCCAAATATCGGTTCTCCCTTTGCAATGACCTACGGAGGGCAGCAAATTGGAGCGGTGATCAGTTCTGTGTCCTCTGTTTTTGAAGCTGCCGGAACTGTATCAAATTTCATTGCACAACTTAGCCTGACGATAGCCGGTTATCAACGAAGAGCCGAGGACTGGGGTTTGCAGAAAAAGATTGCAGAGTTTGACGGTAACCAGATCAATTACCAGATTGAAGCAAACAAAATACAAATTGCGATTGCTGAACAGGAATATAAAATCCAGGAGGAAACAATCCGTCAAAATGCAAAAATGGAAAGTTTTTTACTGGATAAATTCACCAACCAGGAGCTTTATCAATGGATGGTGAACCGACTTTCCACAGTTTATTTCCAGGCTTATTCTCTTTGTTTTGAACTAGCTACTGTCACACAGCGGGCTTACCAGTTTGAGCTGAACAATACACAAACATTTGTCAACTTCGGTTATTGGGATAGTTTGAAGAAAGGACTTCTTTCAGGAGAAGGGCTGATGCTGGCATTGGGACAAATGCAAAAATCATATATAGATAAGAATGTCCGGTTATTTGAAATTCAGAAAAATATTTCACTGGCATCGCTTAATCCTTTTGCTTTATTGGACCTGATCAGTAAAGGATCCTGCATTTTTGAGTTAAATGAAAAATTGTTTGATGATGATTTCCCGGGTCATTATGCCAGGAAAATTAAAAGTATTTCCATTTCAATCCCGGCTGTACTGGGTCCGTATCAAAACATCAATGCTATCTTAACGCAGCTCAGTAACCAGGTTGTTTTAACTCCCGATCTGAATGCGGTTAATTTCCTCCTGGGAGAAAATGATGCCACAATGCCTGAAGCAAAGACGATGCGTTCAAACTGGTGGATAAACCAACAAGTGGCATTGTCAAGGGGTGTGGATGATTCAGGTTTGTTTGAATTAAATTTTAGTGATGAGCGTTATTTACCATTTGAAGGTACCGGTGCAGTTTCATCATGGCGTCTTTCGATGTCTAAGGCTTCGAATCATTTTGACTTCAATGCCATTTCCGATGTAATAATGCAATTAAAATATACGGCCTTAAATGGCGGCACAACTTTCCGCGACCAGGTTCTTGACCTGGATACCATGAAATCGTATAGTGGAAACAGGATGCTAAACCTTGCTGAAAATTATTCTTCACAATGGTATTCGTTTTTAAATATTCATTCTGATAATCTGACGCAACAATTGTTGTTTGATGTAAAGGACTTTGTTCCCCGGCATATTGAAAATGCAGTGCTGACAGGATTTTACTTTCTCCTTAACGTCACAGCAGGAATAGACACAAAAGGAACAGGCAATTACATCAGGTTTAATATAGCCGATAATACTTCAGTTGATTTTAATCTTGAAAAGGATAATATGTTCTTCAGCAGTTTCGGGCAAAAGATAAAGGTCTCGGAAATGAAAAAAGATCTTTCTCTCGTATTCACACTAGCTACGGCACCGCCAGATTTGAAAGTTCAGGGTACACCCGGTTACCTGAACCCGGATGTAATCAAAGGGGCAGTACTTGTGCTATTTTATGAGGGAGAAATAAAATGGAAATAAAAATAATCACTAACTCAATTTATTAACCAAACTAAACTTTAAAATTATGGGCTGGTACAACACCTGCGTAGATGAAGTCAAAAAAATGATTCCACCGCAAAAAATGTGTGATTACAATCGCTGCCTGAGAATTCAGAATCAAATTGACGCAGCATGTCATTCCCGTCATTGGGAACCGGGTTCTCCTTATGTGCTCGACAATCCTGATGGTTCCGTATGTTACTGTTGCTGTTCTTGTTTTGCCCAGAATACACCAATCGAAATCAGTCCCAGGGTATTTAAACTGGTACAGGATTTCAGGAATAATGATAAAGTATACGCTGCCACCGCTGACCTGCAATGGAAAGAGGTTGTGGTTGATTTCTGTACAAATATTGCCGGTGCAGAAACAGATTCATTTATGGTGAACATTGAATGGGGAACCAATCCTGTTAACCGGATCGTTGTTACAGAAGATCATCTTTTTCTTTTGCCTGGCAAACTTCTTGCGCCGGCGGGATCTTTGAACGTGAACGATATGCTTATAGCTCCCGATGGATCTCCTGTGAAGATAACACGGATCACAAGCGGGATGCAGAAAGGCGGAGTGTATCAAATAGCAACGGGTGAACCCAAGGAAACAATTGACGGTCACTTATTAAATTCAAACGGAGTTGTGTCAGCAGATTTTGCAGTTCAGGCAGGATATATCGGCGGACAACTTGATAAAAAGTTTCTCATTCCGGACCTGGATAAAAGACTTCGTGTGGGTTCTCGTGAATACCAGGATAAGTATTATGATAATGAGACGCTTAAATACATTGCAAGCCCCGATATGTGGCCAAAAGGTTTTACGATTTTCTCCCGTCATAATCTTTATGTAATTCCGCCGGAAGCAAAAAGTTTTATCACCAACAAACAGGCGGAGGATATCATGAATAATGAAAAGGCAGAACAGCGGCCCTTTAACAGCAATTATGGAATTGAAATGGCAGAATATCTATGGAAATATTTTAAATCGTTTTATCCGGGTATTAATTATGTAATGGACTGGAATAATTCATTACCCAATGCGTATACATGGAACTTGTATGGACAGATATACCTGCTGCTGACAGGAGGATTGATAAGGCAATCATCGCTAAATAAAGAAGGGTTATCTATCATTCTGTCACAGGGATTGTCTTATTGCAATATTGACGAAACATCAGAACCTGTAACATGTACAGGCCAGGCCGATTATCAAAGCGTGATTTATCTGGGTAATATTTATCGTGATAAGAATTTTATCCAGACTTTCCGTGATGGCATGTTGCAGATCCAACTATTGTGGAGTTATATTTCACCAGAAAACCGGGAGCCGGGTAAGAGCAAGTGCAAGAATCCGGGTATTAAATGCAGGATTGATACGTTTAATGCCGCTGCATATATGGAGCCTATCCCTCCATGTGCCGATATAAACTATGTTCCTTTTGAAGTAACTGGTGCCTCCAGTAAAAAAGGTGATGGCACCGTTAAAGTGGATTTCAATTTTGAGCTGAATGAAAACACCGCAACGTCGGTCATTAACTACTCTATCACGCCTTATGTTGAAATACTGGACGCAAAGATGGGTCAGAAGTTGACGAGTGTTATTCTTTCAGCGGCAGCAAATATTGATCAGCAATATATTTTGCAGGTGAGGAATGTTATTTCTGATAAAGGTTATGTATTGGATAAAGACCATTCACAGGTAACATTTACTGTAAAAGATTAATTCAAAACTTTCCCGGGAACCTGCCTTTTAAGCAAGCTCCCGGGATTTTAATCCTTAATAACATGTCTGATATTAATGAGATATTGAAAAGCGATAAATCGTGGGATGATATGCGTTCTGAATTTGGGAGTTACCTGGGTCTTGTACATCCCGTTCCATCTGCAGTGCTTCATAAAGCAATTACGGATGAAAAGTATGCCTGTTATCTTGCTGCTGCAAAAGACCGTCCTGATTACCTTAAGTTACTATTTAATGTTCCTGAGAATATAAAGGAAGACAAAACAAATCTTACTTTATTAATCAACGGAGCGAAGTCATTATTAAAATGGGGAGCATCAGGATTTGGATTGGTAACAGAAGAAGTGTACCTGGCGAGAATGAAAGCCTGCGAGGGCTGTGAGTATCTCCGGGAAAGTCCTGGTAAGGCAGTTTACAAAGTAAAACTCAGCAAGGAAACAGATATGCGTATATGCAGTGCATGTGGTTGTGTTGCTTCAAGAAAGGCCAGGTTAAAATCAGAAACCTGTCCTGTTGTACATCCGGAGAATAATTTATTAAACAAGTGGAATGAATCTATTAAGGACGGTGAATAGCTAAAAATTATGTACCAGGGCAAGTCCTGCTGTTTTATCCTGGTAATACGGCATTATGGAAGTATTTACTGATTTGCCCTTGAATAGTTTTCTTTTGACAGTGGGATAAATCCAGTACGCCAGCTTTGTTGATAGTATTCCAATTCCTGCACCCGGAAGCAAATCTCTAAACCAATGGCGGTTATTATACATCCTAAGATAGGCTGTAGTAGTTGCCATAGCATATCCCGCTACTCCATACCAGGGGGATGCATCTTTATATTCCTGGTGAAGAAATTCTGCAGCAACAAATGCCGTCGCTGTATGTCCGGAAGGGAACGCATTGCTGCCAAATCCATCAGGCCGTTGTATGTGTGTAATTTTTTTGATAGGTTGAACGGCTATCCCCATTATTGCATTCGACATCAGGTAGATCATCGTTCTGTCCCTAAAATTATTTTTCCCTTTTATGCCTATTGCGTTTAATCCATACACTGCGGCTGCGGGAGCATATTGCAAATAGTTGTCAACTTTAATTGGCTTATGCGGGTGATCAGTCCATATCTCTTCCTTAATATGATTATCCAATGCTTTCAACCCATCACTTTCCAATGAGATGAAGCCGTATGTAATGAGGCTAGCTGGAAGAATTAAAGACTTTAAATTTTTCCGCTCTTCATTCATCTTAAATAAGGCTCCCGCTAAATTATGATTGGGAGATAATTCCATGGTAGTTGATGCCAACGCCACACTGTCTGTTATTTGCCCAATTGCATTATTGATCAGTAAAAAAATGACAGATAAGGATAGTAGTACGCTTTTCATGCACAAATAGTTTAATCGTATTGTTATTCGGGATATATATAGGTAACCGGTCCACTTTTTATCATTGCAGAAAAATACCCAATCGCCCTCGATCCAAACTGTCCATCTCTTAAAAACACCGGCTCTACAAATGGGTTAAACTGTGCCTGTTTTTGTTTATCCAATTGGTCAAAAAAATCAAAAGCATTTTTATCTATTGTTTGAATACGAATCAGTCCCCTTGTGCCGGCCTTGTGTGAATATGCTGGTTCAATAACAATTTTCAATTGGCGTCCATCCTGTCCCACATCGCTGTAAACAGAACGTCCTAATTCCTGTACTGCCACACTATCCCGGCCAAGACATGGGCTTACAATGCGCACTTCTGCTTTTTTGGTGGTGGTATCTATATAACGGTCCATTTCATACCGGTAATAGTTGGTTTGCGATGGCACATCTTTAAAATATACAATCACTCCTTCATGTTCTCCATACAGATCATTATATGTGGACGTGTAAGAAGTGCTGTCAATAGTTGATCTGGATAAACCAGTTGTGCTTGCGGACGCAGTATAACTATCAGCATTATTAATAATCGTAAGGGTGTAGGTTTTATTGAGCTGTACAGGGATCTTTCCTTTATAATAATAATTGTACTCACAGTAAATTCTGTCGTATACACTATCCAACTGTAATAAATCAACGGATATCCCATTACTGATTTTAACTATGGCATTTCGTATTACCAGGTCGGCAAAACTGATTTTCGGATCAAAATAGGGTACTGTCTTGTTAAAATAAACGATAGGCACACTATCCACTTCCAGCATACTTTGAATACCTGGCTTACCTGTATAAGCGGGTGCTGTAATAGTAATCGTCTTTTCACAAGAAGTAAATAAACCTGTTGCCGTTACCAGGATAATAGCACTATAAATATATTTCCTCATTGTCTTTATGATTAAAACTTGAAATTGAAGCTTACGCTTGGAACAATCGGCAGTAGCGAAACCTGTCTTGCCTCCGGCTGTTTAGTATCTGCGTTAGTGGTGAGGTAAACAAAATAGGGATTGAGCCTGCTGTAAAGATTGTATGCTCCAAGTACCCACTCCCGTTCATATTTTTTGCCCCACAACTTTACGATCTTCCTGTTTGAAAAACTTACATCGAGCCTGTTATAATTTTTGAGTCTCGAATTATTGCGACTGGTGTAATCATAATAGACTCCATCATATAAAGACCCATTAACAGGCACAGTAATTCTACCGGTTGGTAATGTAAACGCCCTGCCCGTGTAAAAAACAAAATCGGCAGATACCGACCAGCGTTTATTTAACTCATACGTTCCGGCGAGTGAAAAATTATGTCTTCTGTCAAAGGATGCCGGAAATTCAACTCCCCGGTTGAGTTCAGGAAACTGCTGTGTTGTCCTGCTCCATGTATAGCTAAGCCATCCGGTTAAACGGCCTACGTTCTTTTTCACGAATAATTCAATGCCGTAAGATTTGCCTTTTCCGAAAGTGAGTATACTGTCTAAATTTGTATTCAACAACACTTGCGCTCCCTCCTTAAATAACACCTGGTTGTTCATTGTTTTGTAATATGCTTCCGCACTTAGTTCAATGCCATTCTCATTAAGGTTTTTAAATAATCCCAGCCCTATTTGTGAACTTCTTTGTGGTTTAATAAGCTGGCTACTGCTCAGCCATGTATCAGTTGGTAACGATGCAGTGCTATTGGGAACAGCATGAAGAAACTGGTTCATCAATGTCCATGAAGCCTTTAAGGATGTTGTTGGGTTAAGGGATAGTTTTGTAATCAATCTTGGTTCAATACCGGCATACGATGCACCCCCGCCTGAAAAATAAGGAACCCGGATGCCGTAGTTTAATGAAAGAACCTTTGAAACATCATACTCATCCGCTACGTAAAAAGCAAATTCGCCTGACTGGCGTTTAGCCACACTATCCTTGTTAATGGTAACCTGGTTGCCCCTTTTTGGCACTTTTGAAGAAACTGAGGAAGGATATAGTGTATGATAAGTATAAGTAAACCCGGTTTTTATTTTATGCTTATTGTTGGGTGTAAAAGTGAAATCTGTTTTTGCATTCAGATCTTTAATACCTGTATATAAAACCTCGTAATAATTGCTTTGTGTGGATCCCAGTCCTAAATGATAGTCGTTATAAATAAGCGATGTATTGGAAAATATTTTGTTGCCGAATAAATGGTTCCATCGAAATGTTCCGGTGGTATTACCAAAATCAGTTTTATAATTTAAGCTGTTGGCCCCGGTATATCCTGCATTATCGTTGCCTTTGAAAAAGCTTAAAAAGATATGATCCCTGTTTCCTAATTCATAATTCATTTTAGCATTTATATCATAAAAGGAATAACTGGTAGTTTTTGAAGTAGCTGGTTTCAACAACAGGTTGATGTAGCTCTTTCTTGCTGATACAATAAAAGAAGATTTATTTTTTTGAATCGGGCCCTGAAATGTGAGATTTGCAGACAATAATCCAATGCCTCCTTCTGTTTGATACTTTGTTTTATTGCCTTCTTTCATGGTAATGTTAAGTATAGAGCTTAACCTTCCTCCATATTCTGCCGGGAAGCCGCCTTTAATTAGCTGCACATGATTAATAGAGTTTACATTAAATGTGCTAAACAATCCAAAAAGATGGTTGGGATTATAAACCGTCGCTTCATCCAGTTGCACAAGATTTTGATCAAGGTTGCCACCTCTTACATAAAACCCCGCTGTTCCTTCCTGGCCCGATTGTACACCCGGCAATAGTTGAATAATTTTAAGTACATCTCTTTCTCCCATCAGCACCGGCAAATTTTTAATTGCTTTTATGGGTATGTCTATCACACCCATCTGTGCTTTTTGAATATTTCGGTTGTTACGGGCTGAGCTTACTACTACTTCACCCAGGCTGGCAGATATGTTATCCAACAATACATTTAATTGTATATTTTCTTTGGCAATAACTTTCTTTGCCTGCAACTTGTATCCCTGGTATGTAATAATCAATTCAACTGTATCGGCAGCATTTGCTGTAAGTGAAAAATACCCATACTGGTTGGTTGAAGTCCCCGTTTTATCATTAGCATTTACTACAGTAGCCCCAATCAGCGCTTCCCCAGATGCAGCGTCCTTCACATAGCCTCTAATGGTAATCTTTTGGGCGTTGGCGATATGGATTAACAATAGCATTAATCCCGATAGAATATATTTTGTCATGAAGGAACTATTGAGAACATGGAAAATAGTTTGAGGGCCCGACACTAACCGGGAACTTTACACGCCTGCGAAATAAAGTCATCCAGGTATTTCATATTCACTGGAAATTTTCGGATAGGAGTAGCCTGTAGCGTCTTAAAATGACAGACGCCCTATAGCAAAGAAATCTTTACAATCCGGGAAACTGAGCTTGTTGTAACTATGGGCAATGGCGTTCAGTTCCGTTGTGATGTTTCTCGCCTGCTCATAACAGTTTATGAAAAAAAACAATAGAAGTAAAGGGTACGAAAATAAAAAACGGGGTCCTTCATGATACCAATTAACTAGGGGTAACACTTATTAAAAATAAAATTGGGCATAATCATTAATCTTGATGGTAATACGGATTTTTTCATGTTACGTAATTTTAAAAGAATTAATAATTTGTAATCTCGCCTTAAAATCTGTAGACATTCTGATGATTGGATACAGCAACTAGTTAAATTCCTAAAATCACGAAGAGAAGTATAGCGTTTGTTTTTGAAAAGAACACTAAATCATTACGTTAATAGTTCATACCTATACCAGGTATTAGAAAAGCAGCTAAAGAATTATGGCTTTAGTTTCACAAATCCGGAACTCTATATTGAGATTTAAAATCGGCCGGTGACTTCACCGGCCGGTCATAATTAATTATTAATACTTAAAAATTCGTACTACAAAAACTTCAGTGCCATCTGTTACATGCAAATAGTATAATCCATTTGTTTGGTTGATATTGAAATCCACTTCAAACACTTTAAAACTCTTCTCTACTATTGTTGTTGCAACCGGGATGCCCCTGTCGTTATAAATCGTGATCGTATATTTTTTGTCTTTTTTATTGTCAAGTTTTACTCTTACCTGGCCATGTGTTGGATTGGGATAAACGAAAATCTTTATTCCGTCTTTCTTTTCATCTGTCCCATATACAAGAATAGTTTGGTCAACAGGGTCGGCAGCAAGATAATTTTCATTTCCCGGCTGGCTGGCCCGAACCGTGACCTGGCCTGCACCGGTAAAACTTAAGTTGTTTCCTGTAATTGTACCAGGCCCCGAAACGACTGAAAAACCTACCGGTAATCCTGCCGAGGAAGTTGCTGAAAGTTGTATTGTTTCATTCTCACTCGTTGGTGAAAGAGTTCCGAAAGAAATAGTTTGGGCTGCTTTGTTTACGATAAATGTTTGCTCGATAGAAGCTGGAAAATATTTTTCATCACCAGCCTGGCTGGCCCGGACAATAATCGTTCCCGCTCCTGTGATGGTTAGAAAACCATCTTCTAAACTGGCCGGTCCCGAAACGATTTCAAATGTAACAGGCAAGCCGGAACTTGAACTGGCGATCAACTCAAAAGGATCATCGCCGTAGGTTTGGTCTGGTATTTCAGCAAACGAAATGGTTTGTAGTCTTCGTTCATACAACTCCCATTCTGCCAGCTGTGTGCCTGTTTCCCCATTATTATTCGTAATGTTCAAACGGTAATAAATATAGGAAGCAGTATTGGTGAACGAATAGGACTTTGTAAGAAACCGGGATGCAAAAGTTTGCCCTGTTCGTGTATCGAGAGTCGTCCAGCTGCTGCCATTATTAGAACCCTGCAAATTCCAATCCCTCGGATCACGATTAGGAACATCATTGGCAGAAGTGATCGTATATCTTACCACAATAGCAGGCACCTTAGATTGGTATTGGATCCACAAAGCCCTTCTTCCGCTCTGGTAATATTTAGTAGATGTATTATTATCGATAACACTCGGATAATTTTCAGAAGGTTTTGATGTGTTGGAATATTGTGCGGTTATCGTTCCGCCATTATCGGTTATATCAAAAGAAGCGCTGCTGCCGCCACCGCCACCTGTACCATAGGTCAGTTTTGGCTCTGCTGCGATTTGCGCAACCCTTGCTTTCAATATTGCACGCAATGTGTTTTGAATTTGTTCAGGAGTAGTAATATTCAGTACGGCCTGTGCACCCAGCCTGTCTTCCAATTGCTGCAGGTAAATACTACGGGGTAAAACATGAGCGCCCCAGCTTTCCCAATAACCGGTATTGGTTTGTTTTACACCAATGCACCCAATACCCCAGTTTCTTGCAGCGGGCGGGCTTTCTACTTCGATATCGCTTTTATAAGAATCAAGATTCCAGAATAAGATCTGCGCACCGGCCCAACCATGACCACTACCTGAAGCGCCACGATTTTGAACGCGGATCTGTCCGCCATAAATATTATCAAACAGTTCTCCTGTTGCCCAACGATGGTGAGGACCAATATCGGCAAAAGTATTTTCAGCAATGCAATCCAAAAACACATTGGGGCCCGGGACTCTTGATCCGCTTACGTAATCATGGCGACCACCCCAGGTCATGCAGCGTTGAAACAGATTAGAGGTCGCATCGCTTTCAAGATTGAAAGAATATTTTCTTCCGCCCGTTGTAACTGACTTCGGATCGACCATACCGCAATCTTCCACCGTATTGAACCGCGACATTGTTGAAACGCTTACAGCAGCATAACCAAAAAATTTTGCAATAACATTTTTAACCCAGGAGTTTTGAGCTCTTTTCAACACCACTGCATTCCATCCATGACTCTCATCATCATTGGTAGCGAAATAAGATTCCAGGCGCATGTTCTCTACACCACATTCACTGATACGCCCGGTTATATTGGATTTGAAAACATCGCCTCCCCCATACAACTGGTCTACCGGGTCAACGATCGGGATATCGATCGTCAATATAGTTCCCTGCACCGATACGACCTTCCGTTCAAAAGTATTTCTATAAGCAGAAGGTGTCCATCCGTATTGGGCCATATCTAAAGCATCGATCCAGGCCTGGTTAGGTGTTCTTTGTATCACAATATTATCTCCTGCAACAAAACTGTGGTTAGCCGCCACTTCAAAAGTTTTTGTTCCTGTGGGCACATACGTCGTCGTAATTTTTACACGGCTGCCACTTACTTCACTATAGCCACTGCCACTTCCCTGTATAATGATAAAATCATGCTGGGTTTTTTGAGTAGCGATCAATCCCGTTCCGGTGAGGCCATTACCTTCTCCACGCAAAACCACACCGCTTGCTTTGATGTATAAACTCCCTTCCACAGGATAGACACCTGCCTTTAATAACACAGCTCCACGCTGACCGTTTGCATCAGGTGGCAAAACAGATACCCTGTCAATCGCGGCTTGTATCAATGCCCGGCAATCTCCTGTTATTGGCTGAACAGTTTCTTTGACCGCCACAACAGGAAGGCTAACACCCCCTCCTTTATAACCTGCATTTGAAAAATCGGGGACCTGGTTCACTGCATTTTGTTGCCCCCGGTTGGCATATTTGTTATAAACAAGATGCCCATTTTGCAGGGACACAAGAGGAGCCTGGGCTGCAACCACGTTTGCATACAGCAGAATAAAAAAATAAAAAGCTGTTGCGATGAATTTTTTGTAAGGATCATCCATTGACTGGTGAAGAGTAAAAAATTTTTTCATTAGCAAATTTTAAGAATCGTTAAAAGACAAATACAGGAAATGTGTGTTGTATGGCGTTATCCTTTTCTCACATAAACTGTATCGGGTTTGCAGGTTCTAACTAACTCATATTCTTCCATTAAAAATCGCATTGCCCTTGCTTTTTATTCAATGATTTTAGCAAACCGGGAGTTGATTTTACCATGATTGGCATTCGCATAAGAATTTGCGACCAATTGCTTAGTGGATCTACGATCTTAATTGATAAACTTCCTTTTAAGATTTGTGAAGCAGGGGCTGTTTATATGAGGGGATGAAGAATTAAAATCAAAAAAAATTTCGCTTCGTAATAAAGAAATAATAAGCGAATGCTGGAACCAGCTATCCAACCAGGTCAAACCAGTAAGTTGATTGGCCTTTTACTCCGCCTTCTCCTTTACCCGTTCCACCACAATCCTTGTATGCGTTAAATGAGTGATCAGTACCGGTACTATATCACCTTCTTTCATCTTTTCTCTTTCTGTTGCTGTTATGGCAAGACGTGCCTGCACTTTATCATCAAACAGGTTTAAGAAGATAGCATGCGGTGTGATCTTGTAAATTTCAGCTTCGATGATGATACGGTTATTAAAATGCTGTACAGCTTTTTTGTATTCAGGTATATAACTATGGGAGAACAATTCGGCAGCAATGCTATTGAGTTTATCCAGGTTGATCAACCGGAAACTGATCGCTTCATTATCCGCAGTGTCAGCCGGTGGTTTTTCCCAGGGTGAAATGATCAGCGGAAAGAAAATATAACTATCCCATTCCTTTACAAAATAACTATCCTCTACTTTTTTCAGGTAACCTGAAAACCTGTTTTCTATGGCTGCTTTCTGAATCATCACATCTAATGCTGTGTTATAAAGAAACTTTACATTGAAGCCAGTCATCTTATCGCCCCTGTCAGATAATTTCAGCATAAAACTCACTTCATCCCCTACCCTGAAATAATGAGGCTTTCTTCCAGTTGTCAAAGCATCTGTTTTGCAGTTTACTGATTTTTTCTTTGCTCCTTGCTCATATTCAATCGTAGCAAAATTTTTTTCGTAGTTAACAAACGAAACGGTGCCTTTATATATCGGTTCAGTCATGATATGCTTTTTATAAACGATACAAAGTTATGTGCAGCAGAACTGGCAGATGATAAATTCTTTACGTATTATATATAAGCTTTGCGTTTACGGTCCTATATTTATTCTATAATTACTTTTATGGCAATACAGCATCTTGGACGCACTCAATTCGGCGATCCCGGCAACACAGGCAACCTGATGACCATCGAAGAGGCTCATGCACTTTTAAACGAATGGGTGCCGAATGAACGGCTTCGTTTGCACATGAAACAGGTAGCTGCCAATATGAAAGCCTGGGCTATTGAAAAAGAAGGAGCAGATGCATTAACATCCCTGAAATGGGAACTTGCCGGTTTATTGCATGATGCCGACTGGGAGAAATATCCCGATGATCATTGCCGCATTATTATTGAAGAGTTGGAGCGAAGGAATATTGATCCTGAAGTAATCCATTGTATTGCATCACATGGGCCATCCTACTTTGGCGTGGAGCCGGCTAATAAAATGGATAAAATGATCTATGCCATTGATGAATTATCGGGCTTTATACATGCTGTTGCTTTAATACGACCCACACTTTATGAAGGTCTTGAAGTAAAAAGCGTGGTGAAAAGATTAAAGACCCCTTCCTTTGCCGCACAGGTAAATCGTAATGATATAACAGATGCCCTGTCCCGCGCCGATGTGCAGTTGGAAGAGCTTATCCAGTTCATTATCGATCATCAAAGGAACGTATCGTAGTTTCCCTTTTGAAAAAAAGTTAGCGATCCCTTTAAACTTACTTTATCCGGGCAGGTCACATCGCTGCCTGTTGTTAGCCCTTATCGTAAGAACATTCAGTCACCAAAATGTAAATTATGAGAAAGCTTTACGCTTTGCTTGCAGGGCTATGTTTTGTTCTTACCTCCTTTCCCACTGCTGCACAGCAATCAACCAACGATGTTGCCAATTTCAGTTTTACTATTGATGCGCTCAATAATCATGTAGTGTTTACCAATACTTCAGTGATCGGAAGTGAACCCGGTACACGAAAAGCCTTCTGGAGTTTTGGCGATGGCACTCATCAATGGACATTACCGCTGGCAGGCACTGCACATGATTATGCAAATGCCGGCACCTACGAGGTTTGTTTAAAGATATACCGGTATCGCAGTGCATTGAATGACTCGGTATTATCCGCCCATATTTGTAAAATGGTTTCTATCGAAACTATTTGCAGAGCCGATTTTGAAAGATTGTCCGTTACAACAAGTAATAATCCGCTCACCGTTGTTTACAAGGCATTGCCCTGGCATAGCAATAATAGAAAGCCAAAAACCATTTGCTGGAAGTTTGGCGATGGCCGTGACACCTGCATCAATTATGAAAACACTTTTAATGGCCCGTATACTGTTGCTCACACTTATCGTGAGCCCGGCAATTACGAAGCCTGTGTAAGTATCCTTTATTACGAAGGATGTGAAGCCAAAAAATGTAAGGTCATACCAATTAGCCGTCCCGATAGCTGTGCCGCCGATTTTGAAAGAATACCCGTAGCAACAGCTAATACACCATTGTCCGTTGCCTTGCGTGCATTGCCCTGGCATAACAATAATAGAAAACCAAAAACCATTTGTTGGAAGTTTGGAGATGGTCGTGATACCTGTGTTCAGTATGGCGCTGATTATACAGGCCCCTACATAGCCAGCCATCGGTATGAACATTCCGGGCAATATGAAGTATGCGTAAGTATCCTGTACTATGAAGGATGTGAAGCCAAAAAATGTAAGATCATCGCCATAGCAGGAGAACGATGTGAAGTAAACATCCATGAGATCACTTCTTCTGTTACCAGCCTGGTTCGTGGTTTCCATGCTACTGTTGCAGCCGTACCACCCAGTCCGCCGGTAAGTATTTGCTGGAACTTTGGTGATGGCACAGATACCTGTATAACTGCTTCCGCAACTGTTTTTGCAGACCTGGTTATCCGTCATAGTTACCCGGGGCCGGGTGTTTACAAGGTTTGTGTAAAAGTTTTATTTGCCAATGGCTGCAGCGCTTATGATTGTAACGAAGTAGTGATACGTTCCAATAATAATTTGTGTGGCGGGTTTATGACCGATTCGATAACGGCATCACGCACCATTCAATTCAAAGGTTTTGCTATTCATGATCCTAATGACCAGGTACTAAGTTATCGCTGGAGTTTTGGTGATGGCACTACCGCTTTGGGTCGTGAGGTTTCTCATACCTATGCCACTGCCGGTGATTTTGAAGTGTGCCTTTATATTAAATTGGGATCAGGTTGCGAAACCAGGATCTGCAAAAAAGTAAGAGTGCCGGGAAATAATCAGCCTGCATTGATCCTGATGCCCAACCCGGTGAGCAGTATATTACATGCCTTATTCCTTTCAACACATACAGAGGTGGTAACTATCAAATTACTCAATGCCAACGGAGTTGTAATACGATCTGTTACCCGCAATGCAGTAGCGGGTACTAATAACTGGGAATTTGAGGTCAGCACTCTATCACCCGGTGTATACTCCATGGTGGTGCAATCGCCCAACCAGCTAGCCAGTGCGATATTTATAAAACTGTAAGCTTTTTTACGTTGGGGCTAGCAAACAAAGCCGTTTTTATCAGGAGAGATAAAGCGGCTTTTATTTTTTTCATTCAACCAGGCGAATTGCTGCTGAAGCGTTTCAATTGAAGTCCTCCCTTACTAAAAACAATACCTGTTTTAGGAAAAGCAAGTAGTGCCAGGTCTATAAATTATCAACTGCAATCGTTTGGGAAAAGGTTGGTAAATTTAAATACCCCATCTTTAATATCAATACTAACGAAACTTGCCCCTATGCAATGCCGGAATATTGTTATAGCCATTTTTGTTCTGCTTTCGTCCCGCACAGTTGCCCAGGATCCCTGGAAGATCAGTTCAGGTGTTGTCAATCCCTCCAATTATTATGGAGTAACAGTTGCCAATGGAATGATCGGAATTGTTTCTTCTCCTGAACCCTTTAAGGTAAAAGATGTAGTGCTCGCCGGTGCATACGATCTGTATGGAAGAGGAAGGGTGAGCAATTTTCTTCGCAGCTTCAACCTGCTCAATATGTACCTGGAAATTGATGGCCGACGCATCGGTAATAAGGATGCACAAAACATGACCCAGGAACTGGATATGCAGCAGGCAAGTTTTACTACCCGGTTTGATCATGGTGATAAAGCCTCTGTGCGCTATACCTACTATTCATTGCGTCATCTTCCTTTCACCGTTTTAATGGATGTTACCATTACAGCTAAGAAAGACATTTCTATTACCGGGGCCAGTGTAATGGAAGCCCCCGATGCGTTGAAAGATGTTCAGAATTACTATAATGAAATTGACAGACCGCATGTCGTCATTAGCTTATTGACGTCCACTGCAAAAAGTCCAACCGGGAAATTATTGATGTGTGCTTCCAATACTTTTTTATTCAGCGAAAAACATGGTGAAGAACCAAGAGTGATACATGAAATGTGGGATAACAATATGCACCTGATGAAATTTGCTAAAAAAATAAAAGCAGGTGAATCGTATAGTTTTTCCATTGCAGGTGCGTCCATTACATCCGCTCATCATGATGATCCCTTGAACGAAGCAGAACGTTCCGCCATTTTTGCCAAACTGGAAGGAAGAGAACGACTGATCAGTTTTCATAAAAAAGCATGGGAGGAATTATGGAAAAGCGATATAACCATTGAAGGTGATGCACAAGCACAACAGGATGTGCACAACATGCTGTATCATTTATATTCTTTTACACGAGAAGGAACGGCTTTATCCCCTTCGCCTATGGGCTTAAGCGGGCTTGGATACAATGGTCATGTATTCTGGGATACAGAATTATGGATGTACCCGGGCTTGCTGGTATTACATCCTGAATTGGCAAAGAGTATGGTGGAGTATCGCTTCCAGCGATTGGAGGCAGCCAAACGAAATGCATTCAGTAAAGGATATAAAGGAGCTATGTATCCCTGGGAAAGCGCAGAAACAGGAGTTGAAGAAACCCCGGTTTGGGCGCTCAGTGGTCCGTTCGAACATCATATTACAGGATGCGTGGCTATTGCAGCATGGAATTATTACTGTGTAACACAGGATAAAAACTGGTTGAGAGAAAAAGGGTGGCCTATTCTTTCAGCCACTGCTGATTTTTGGGCAAGCCGTGTAGAACGCAACGGGGCGGGTCATTATGATATTAAAAATGTAGTAGCTGCTGATGAGTGGGCGGAGAATGTAGATAATAATGCATTTACCAATGCTGCTGCAAAAGCTAACCTGCAGTTTGCAACAGAAGCGGCAAAGATTCTTGGAGTGCAAGCCAATGCCGACTGGATAATGGTGGCTAATAATATCCCCATATTAAAATTGGATAATGGTGTTACAAAAGAACATGCTTCTTATAACGGTGAAGGCATTAAACAGGCAGACGTAAATCTTTTATCTTATCCTTTAAAAGAAATTACCGACCTCAAACAAATACGGAAAGACCTGGAGTATTATGAATCAAGAGTACCCCAGGAAGGTACTCCTGCCATGACACAGGCTGTCTTCACTACCCTGTATGCAAGATTGGGTGATGCTGATAAAGCTTATCATTGGTTCAAAGATGCTTACCTCCCTAATCTCAATCCGCCTTTCAGGGTAATCGCTGAAACCAAAGGAGGTACCAATCCCTATTTTGGAACGGGGGCCGGTGGTGTTTTACAAAGTGTGCTGATGGGTTTTGGGGGATTAGAGATCACACCCAAAGGGCTTATTCAAATCAAATCTGTGCTGCCCAAAAACTGGAAATCGCTGACCATTACTGGTGTTGGGCCTGAAAAAAAGACTTATATTGTGAAGTGATTTTGACTAACGAAAACTGACTTGAGAAAGATTGCTGCTATATTATTAATGCTCATTCTCCTATTCAATATCGGTGGTTACCGTATTGTTATTCCTCTCATTCAAGATAAGGCCGATCATAAACTGGAAGCATTGCTGGATAACAGCGAGTATGATGAGACGCAACTCATTGAGATAAAAGTGACGATGAATATGCCGTACCAGCAACGATTCACCGAATACGAAAGACATTACGGAGAAATTGAAATAGATGGCATTGCTTACACTTATGTGAAACGAAAGATTGACGGTGATACCGTTACTTTTAAATGTATTGCCAACGAAGCAAGGCAACAATTCAAATCCATTCAAAATGACCTGGCCAGGGCCAATAGCAATACAGATATGGATCATCCGGGTCAGCAAAAACAACAAACTTCTTTTGCAAAAAATTTCTGGAGTGAATATGACGACCAGCTTATGCTGTGGTCTGATATTGCTTTAACTTCTTCTCTCAACAATTTATTTCATAACTATTCTTTTACGCTACCTTCACCATCGGTAACAACTCCTCATCAGCCGCCAGAAGCTGTTATGGTTCTATCCTGATTTCTATTTCTTTATTTCTGCAGCAATTATCCGTTTGTGCAGAAAGACTTTTGACTGCATCAATATTATCACAACTATGTATAAATATATATATACAGCTGCATTGGCTGTGGTTCTTTTTGCATCCTGCAAAAACAAAAGTATCACCGATTATGAGTCGTATACCAGCGACCCTATATTGTATTGCAAAACAGTGAAGCAACTAAACAATGTGGTGTTGGAAAATAATTTTCCTCCCATGATCGCCAGCCGCAATTATGCGTATGCTACCATTGCTGCTTATGAAGTTGTAGCGTTATTCGACCATCGCTTTCAATCGCTGGCCGGCCAGATCAAACACTTGCCGGCTTTACCAGCGTTTGATACAACAGGAGTGGATTTTCATATAGCAGCATTACTGGCTTTTTGTAAAGTGGGAGAAGCGGTTACTTTTCCTGAAGGAAGCCTGCAGCAATATGTGGCCCGGGTAAAACATGAAGCAGACAGCGTGGGTGTTCCCGGTGAAGTCATTATTGCTTCACAACGTTTGGCAGATAGTGTGGGTGGTCATATTTTAAAATGGAGCAAAGGCGATAATTATTTACAGTTAAGAACAGCGCCAAAATATACTGTCACCACTGAAGAAGGGAGATGGGTGCCTACGCCGCCTATGTATGGACAGGCCGTAGAGCCTCATTGGAAAGAAATGCGTTGCATGATAATGGATAGCTGTTCGCAGTTTAAACCTTTGCCACCACCCCATTTCGATATCAGCAATAAAAACAGTGTATACTACAAAGCCCTGATGGAAGTGAAAAATACCTGTGATAGTTTAACGCAGGAACAAAAAGACATAGCCGATTTCTGGGATGACAACCCTTTTAAGATGAATGTTTCAGGACATGTAATGTTTGCAACCAAGAAATTTTCACCGCCGGGTCACTGGATGAATATAATTGGCATTGCCGCTAAAAAAGCAAATGCAGATTTTTCAACTACGGTAGCTGCCTATGCTGAAACGGCTATTGCTTTATACGATGCATTCATCAGTTGCTGGGATGAAAAATTCAGGAGCAATTTTGTAAGACCAGAAAGTGTGATCAATAAATATATAAACAGTGAATGGCAGCCTTATATCCAGACACCGCCTTTCCCATCACATACCAGCGGGCATGCTACTATTTCAGCAGCGGCGGCTGAAGCCATGACCTATTGGCTGGGAGATAACCTATCCTTTACCGATACATCCTCACTTGAATTTGGAATTAAAAGCAGAACTATCGTTTCGTTTCGTGAAGCAGCAAAAGAAGCTGCTATGTCAAGATTGTATGGTGGCATCCACTACCGTTTTGACAACGAACATGGTACTGAAGCCGGTCGCAAACTCGGAGAATATATTGTAAGCCGGCTGGAAATGAAAACAAATCAACTAACTAAAAAATAAAAAATTATGAAACTCATTCCTCTTATTTGCCTCCTGTTGGTTGCTGCAGTAACCAATAAAGCAACTGCACAGGGTTGTGTTGCTATCCGCAGCAATGGTAATACCTGCAGCATGGGTAATCCTGCAATGGCTAAGGGGTGGCAACTCAATTTCAATAACCGTTATTTCAAATCCTATAAACATTTTGTAGGCACTGTTGAACAAAAAGAAAGAGAAGAAAATCATACGGAAGTTATCAATCATAGCTATTCGCTGGATATTACAGCCACCCGTTATTTCAATACCCGCTGGTCAATGGCAATGACAGTTCCTATTCTTTCCAATACCCGTTCTTCTTTGTATGAACATGCAGGTAATGCTGCCGGTGCAAGTGGCCGGCATAGTACCCGGTCATTTGGTATCGGCGACATTCGTGTCAGCGCTTATCGTTGGTTAATGGATCCGGCCAAACATCATAAGGGAAATATACAGGCTGGTTTGGGCATCAAGCTTCCTACCGGCGATTATCGCTACCAGGATTATTTTTATAAAGCAGATGGCACAACGGTAATGGGACCAGTGGATCAATCTATTCAATTAGGCGATGGAGGAACAGGTTTTACTGCTGAAATAAATGGTTATTATAATATCAGTCATAAAGTAGGTGCATATGGCAATTTATTTTATTTAGTTAATCCCCGGGAACAAAATGGTGTATCCACCGCAAGAGGAGGAACACCGAATACCACAGCGATACAATACTTCACCAGCACCATGAGTGTGCCTGATCAATACATGGCGAGAGGTGGCGTTAATTACATGGCTAACAAATTCACCTTCTCCGGTGGTATCCGTATAGAAGGTATTCCCAGCAGTGACCTGGTTGGTGGCGATAAAGGTTTCAGAAGACCGGGTATTGTTATCGCTGCAGAACCTGTGATAGCTTACCAGGCCAAAAAAATCAATGTGTATGTTTCTGTTCCGGTTGCACTTCAGAGAAACAGAACACAGAGTTATTCAGACAAATTAAGAACAGCAGCAACAGGAACGAAAGTACAGGGCGATGCCGCTTTTGCTGATTATTCGATCAATGCGGGGCTCTCTTTCCGTTTCTAAACACAGTTATCATCATGTTGTAGTATAAAACCGGCGCTTCCATGCCGGTTTTACTTATTTTTTTACAGTATAAAAAAATTATCTTTAGTTACAACTGTCACTACACGATAGCTGCCGATTTATTAAATTGCTGTATGCAACAAAGCACATTAAAAAAACTTTCCGAGGTTTTAGGTATCAGTATATCTACTGTATCCCGTGCCTTAAAAGATCATCCTGATATTTCTGAACACACCAAAACCAAGGTAAAGGAACTGGCTACAGCGCTGGAATATGAACCCAACAATTATGCGGTGCAATTAAGAACCCGCCAGAGTAATGTGCTGGGTTTACTGGTGCCTTCTATTGATAATTTTTTTTACGATTCTTTTATTGCAGCAGTGGAAGAAGATGCCCGGTTGCATGGCTATTCGGTGATGATCATGCAATCAAGAGACAATGTGCAGATAGAAACCTCCAATCTTCATTTATTCAGAAAAAATATGGTGATGGGTTTATTTGCTTCTGTGTCGATTGAAACAGATGATTTAACCCCTTTCCGGAAATTGGAAGAAATGAAGATTCCCGTTGTGTTCTTTGATCGTGTTCCCGAAACGGGAGATTATCATAAAGTATGTCTTGCAGATGAAGTTGCTGCCCGCATAGCAGCAGAAGCCATTATTGAAAAGAATAAAAAAAATGTACTGGCCTTATTTGGTCATCCTCATTTAAGTATTTCAAGAGCCCGGTGTGTTTCTTTTAAAGAAACATTTGAAAAAAAGTCTCCTCAAACTAAGCTCACGATTGCTTACCCTGAAGGAATTGCTGAATCAAAACGGGTAGCCCTCGAAGCCCTGAAAGAAGGACAACGACCGGATACTATTTTTTGCATGGGCGACCTGATATTGATTGGTGTGATGTCCGCTATTCATAAACTTAAGTTGAAAGTGCCGGAAGATATTTCGATCATCAGTATCAGCAATGGATTTATTCCTACCATGTATGATCCAAAGATCACTTATGTAGAAACCAGCGGGTATAAGCTGGGCAAACTGGCCTTTGCACAAATGTTTTCTTCGCTGCGTAATAATATACCTCCACAGCAGGTATTTCTTGAATCATCATTGGTGGAAGGTGGTTCTTTGTAAAGAACATGACTGCTCTTTAGTATGCTATTGCGATTTTTTACACCGCAAACGTTATAGTTTTATTTATCTACTTGCGCTTCATCAAGGGTGGCTTATTTTACTATCAAACGATTGCCACTATGTCAAACTTTAAAATCAAGCTTTGTCTTTATCTCAACTACTTTGTGTTTGCGATCTTGCTGAATAGTGTTGGCATACTGATTCAAAAATCCATCAACACTTACCACGTTGATGAAGTAACAGCAAGTTCCCTGGAAGCTTTTAAAGATCTCTCTATAGCAATCGTATCATTCCTGGTAGGCGCTTTTTTACCACGACTTGGCTATAAAAAGGGGATGCTGATCGCCCTTGCTCTTGTATTTGCCGGATGCCTGGGAATGTACTGGGGCAATTCTTTTACATCGGTAAGAATTCTATTTGCCTGTGTAGGTATTTCTTTTGCAATCGTAAAGGTTTCAGTTTATTCTATGATCGGGCTGATAACAACTACCGAAAAACAGCACGAGAGCCTGTTGAGTTCTATAGAAAGCCTTTTTATGATTGGCATTGCTATCGGGTTTATTGCTTTCCCGCTTTTCTACAGTGATACGGATCCGGATGCGTGGTTGCGGATATACCTGGTGCTGGCTGCTGTAATTGCTCTTTCATTCTTTGTTTTATTGTTCTCCGCATTCAACATAAAATATGATAATCCCGGAGCCAATATTGCTGCGGATTTTAAGGAGATGATAAAATTGCTGAAGCGGCCATTGGTGCTTGTGTTTGCCGTTTCCGCATTTATGTATGTGATGACAGAACAAGGGATCATGAGCTGGATGCCAACCTTTAATCAAAAAGTGCTTCTTCTTCCTGAGAAGATCAGTATCCTCATGACGGTGATACTATTTTTATCAGTAGCACTTGGAAGATATATTTCTGCCAGGCTTGTGAAAAGGGTCTCCTGGTATGCTATTCTTACTTTTTGCCTGATCGGTGCAGCCTGCATGGTATTATTTGTGCTTCCGCAGACACAGCATATTCAACCGAGAAAAATTGAGTCGTTGAAAGATGTTCCCGTAATAGCTTATGTGTTTCCGCTTATTGGTTTATTTTTTGCGCCTATTTACCCTCTTGTAAATTCATTTGTCCTTAGCGCTACAGAAAAAATATTTCATAGCCCCATGGCTTCCCTGCTCGTTTTCTTTTCAGCCATCGGGGGTACCCTTGGTTCACGGTTGGTTGGTTATCTTTTTAAAAATATTGGCGGACAAAAAGCATTTTATTTTTCGTTGATACCGATGACGATTTTGATGCTTTGTTTATTTTTCTTTTACAGGATTCAAAAAAAATCCACTAAAATTATTGAACAGGAGCATTAATTTTTTTTAAGACATGTCTCAAATAGAAATATACGATCTCCATCCTGTTTTTGAAGTAGTACAGATGAATGCTGTTTTTCCTGATGCCAAAACATTCGTGGACTGTTTACCAAAATATCCCTTCGAAGAAATTCTTGCTGATTATTTTAACCAGAAAGACAAACCTTTCTTTCATTTAAAAGATTTTGTTGAAAAACATTTCGATTTCCCGATACCTCATTCAACCGGTTACCAGAGCGATCTTTCCAAAACAACAGAACAAAACATTGAAACATTATGGGATGTGCTCACGCATCAACCCGATAAGAAAGCCGGTTCGCTGATACCTCTTCCTTATCCTTACATTGTGCCCGGTGGTCGCTTTGGTGAGATCTACTACTGGGATAGTTACTTCACCATGCTGGGATTGAAAGCATCCGGCAAAACGAATATGCTGATCAATATGATCAATAATTTTTCTTACCTGCTTGATACAATAGGTCATATACCCAACGGCAACCGTACTTATTTTCTCAGCCGCTCACAACCTCCTTTTTATTCATTGATGATAAAAATGCTGGCCGATGTAAAAGGTGATGCCATCTTACAGCAATACCTTCCCCAGCTTGAAAAGGAATATCTATTTTGGATGAAAGCTGCGGAACAATTAAAAGAACCCGGCGATACGTTGTATCATGTTGTAAAAATGCCGGGAGGGGAGATCATGAACCGCTATTGGGATGAAAAGGATATACCGAGACCTGAATCATACCGGCAGGATGTAGAACTCGCCCATCAATCGCAACAAAACCTGCCGCAATTATTCCGTAACCTTAGAGCCGGCGCTGAGTCTGGTTGGGATTATAGTTGCCGCTGGTTCCGGGATGAGGATGCATTCGCTACCATTCACACTACAGATATTATTCCTGTTGATCTGAACTGCCTGATTGGGCATTTGGAAAAAATAATTGCTGAAGCATACGCCATACATGGCGACCCGGAAAAATCACGCCATTATTTTTCATTAGCAGAAAAAAGAAAAATGGCTATTCAACGATATTGCTGGAATGAGAGTATAGGATTTTATTTTGATTATGATCTTCGTACCAACCAACAAAAAAAAGCTTATACACTGGCTGGTATGTTTCCTTTATTTTTTCAAATGGCAACTGATGAACAGGCAAACCGTGTAACTACCATCATCCGGGAAAAATTTCTTTGTGACGGTGGTGTTACCTGTACGTTGAAAACAACCGGGCAGCAATGGGATGCTCCCAATGGTTGGGCACCGCTGCACTGGATCACCATTATGGGACTGGAAAATTATGGTCATCATGAGTTAGCAACCATCATTGCGCAACGATGGATCAAATTAAATACCGACGTTTTCAAACGCACGGGTAAGTTAATGGAGAAATATAACGTAGTGGATACACACCTCGAAGCGGGTGGTGGTGAGTATGAAGGCCAGGATGGGTTTGGCTGGACCAATGGGGTATTACTGGCGTTGATAAAAAAATATGGCACTCCTGGTTAAGATTTATCTCGCTTCCAGTAATAAAAACTGGTAAGGTTCTATTACCAGGTATTCCCTGTCATTACCTACACTATACTCTTTTTCCTGCCAGTGATCAAATAAGGTAGAAGAAGCCGGGCCATGTTCCTTAAAAGCAAACCAGGTAAGATAAGAAGGATGATCCCTGAAATTAAAAAGACAATAGAGTTTTTGTTCCTCAAAAGTTCTCAGGTATCCTGCTATATGAATATTATGCGGCGTAAGCCAGACCAGGTTTTTATAATCTGCCACCGCTACCAATGTTTTCCGGATACTGATCAGTTTTTGCGTAGCTGAAAAAATTGCATGCTCTACCGTCCCTTCTTCATCTATCTTTTTATTTTTTTCCCAATCAATGACCGGCCGGTGCATCCACCGGTTATCATAACTCTTCCCGCTATCTTTCACATAAGAATAATCGTTAGTGTATCCCTGTTCATCTCCATAAAAAATCATGGGAACACCACCCAGGAAAAAACTATGCGCCTGCATCAGCAATATTTTCCTGGTGGAATGATCTATTGCTTTTTTATTTTTTTGTTCGATCGCCTTTTCTAATCCACATAAGGATGCCAAAGAACCGCTGATACGAGCATCGTTTGTTTTGGGATTGACAGAGAACAATGCACCTTTCGCCGGTGAATCAGCCCTGGTTCCTGAAAAATAATCTTTCAGAAATCGCCGGTGTTCCACCGGATCATAACCGGCCTGTTGTATCATATAATCATCATAACCCAGGCCAATATCATCGTGGCACCGGGTGTAAGTGATCCAGGATGAACCATAGGGTTTTTGTAACAGCTCATGCTGTGCAGCCAGCATCACCCTTGTATCACCTGTAGCAAGTGCATCCCATTGTAAAGCCATCTGCGTAGCATTATAGGCAAAGTCACATTCTTTAGCTGTATACAATCCCGTTCCAAAATATTTCATAATTTCCCTGGGAGCCACGATCGCCTCACCCAGCAAAGCCATACCCGGTGCAGCTACCTGTACACATTGTTTTATTAAACGCAGTAATGTATGTGCCTGTGGTAAATTCTGGCAGGTAGTTCCTAATTGTTTCCAGATAAAAGCCGGTGCGTCGATACGCAATACATCCACGCCCTGGTTAGCATAGAAGAAAATAGTAGAAAGCATTTCTAAAAACACCTGCGGGTTGCTGTAATTAAGGTCCCATTGGTAATGATGAAAAACTGTCATCACCCATTTCTGTATTTCTTCATCGTAGGTAAAATTTCCCGGCGAGCTTTCAGGAAATATTTCCGGCATAGTTCTGTCGTATTGATCAGGAAGTATCCGATCGTTGAACATATAAAAATAATCCTGGTACTTGCTGTCACCTTGTTTTGCTTTCAGGGCCCATTCATGATGACGGGATGTATGATTCAATACAATGTCCAGCATCAGGTACATATTCTCCTGTTGCATTTTTTGCTGCAGGCTTTCAAGATCTTTCAATTGACCAAAACGTTTATCTACTTTCCTGAAATCAGATACTGCATAGCCTCCATCACTTTCTCCTTCGGGGCTTTCAAATACCGGCATCAGGTGAAGGAAGTTGACGCCAAGTTTTTTAAAATAACCCAATTTGCTTTCCAGGTTTTGCAGGTTGTCGCAAAAACGATCCACATACAAACTCATACCCGTTATTTCATTACTCAGGAACCAATGACCTTTTTGTTCTTTATCCTCGTCCCGTTGTTTCAGGCTGGGTGGTCTGTCGATATAGGAAGAAGTGACCATACCCAGCAATTGCTGAAAGAAATCGTCACTACCGGGATGTTGCCCATATATTTCATGAAATAAGGCATTGATAGCAGCAGCATTCGCAACAAACCGGGTAAAGAATAAATTATCCTTACCGGCCATATCAATATCCTGTTTCTGCAGAATTGAATTGAGCTGCTGATGTAACTGGTGATTATACAAGTTTCATTTATTTAAAGATATCACTGCTCAGGTGCTTAAATGCTTCCATGGCGCCAAGGTATTCACAGGTTCGGGCTCCTGCTTTATTAGCATTCCTGATAATAGTGTGCCAATCCTTTTCATCCAGCTCTGTAAACATGGTCATATGCCGATGATCAGCTAATACCTGCAACTGGTAAAGTATAGCTCCTACAAATGCATCGCCTGCACCCGTGGTATCTACCGGCTTCACCGGAATGCTATCAATGATCATTGTTTTGCCCTTTAGACCCAGCATCGTTCCTTCTTTTCCCAATGTGATCGCAAATATTGCCGTTGTTTTTTCTAGAAGTATAGCAGCTGCCTCATTTAACGTGGGGGCCCCGGTGATCAGCATCGCTTCTTCATCACTTACTTTAAAGAAATGACAACGTTCTAAAAAATTCCATGATTGATCAATGAATGACTGTCTATCATTTTTAAAAAGCAGGTGCCGGTAATTCGGATCAAAACTTATAAAGATATTTCGCTGCAATGCTTTTTGCAGCAGTCCCTGGTAAGCGGCCTGTAAAGGTCCGGGTAAAAAACCAGTAGCCGATCCAAAATGGATGATCGAAAATTCGTCGAGATCAATATGCTCTACTTCCTGGAGGTTCAGTTGTCCATCGGCACCACGGTTAAAATAAAAATCCCGTTCGCCATTTTCCATCAATGAAACAAATGCAAACGTTGTAAAATTAGTTTCATCCTGTATCATCCATTTGGTAGCTACACCAAACGATTTCATCACCTCCACCAAATGCTTACCAAATG
>DASVOE010000009.1:0-8061 GCA_036383515.1 Chitinophagaceae bacterium
CAATGAGGGAGATGGTAAATTCAGGATAGAAGTATTGCCATTGTGGGTGCAGTTGTCAAGTGTGAATGCGGTGGAGATCGTAGACATAAATGGAGACAAAAAGGAGGATCTTATGCTGGGTGGCAATAAGTTTGTGTTTCCGCCTCAATTTGGGAGGTTAGATGCGAGCTATGGTCATGTGTTATTAAATGAGGGAGGGGGCAAGTGGAAATACATAGGCAACCGGGAATCAGGGATGAGTATCCGTGGTGAAATCAAGGACATCAAAAACATCCATACTCAACAGGGCCAATACATCATAGCTACTGTTAATAATGAAAGACCTGTTGTGTATAGATTGAAAAGATAGAAGTAACCTTATCGTCATTTGAAAAAAAGCATGAACATAAATCAAAATAATATACGAAAGAGTAAGCACGCCCTGACTTATCTTTTTTCAATACTGATAGTATGTTGCTTTATTGGCTGCAACCATAAAACTGAAATAAAGAACAGTTCTCCTCTTTTTAAAGTATTAGACAGTAAGAGTACAGGCATTGATTTTCAAAATAACCTTACCTACAATAATGAATTTAATCTTTTCAAGTACATCTATTTTTATAATGGTAGTGGCGTAGGAGCAGGTGACTTTAATAACGATGGTAAAATTGATTTGTTTTTTGGTTCCAACCAGGGAAGAAACAAACTATACCTCAATAAAGGTCAAATGAAATTTAATGATGTTACAACGGAAGCCAATCTGCCGGATGACGGAGGATGGACAACGGGCATCTCGGTGGTAGATATAAATAATGATGGCCTCCTGGATGTTTATGTATGCCGGGTGGGAAAATTTGAAACCCTGCAAGGCAAAAATTTATTATTGATCAATAAAGGCATTAATAAGAATGGTGTCCCTTCTTTTACTGACGAAGCAACAGCTTATGGTCTCGACTTCTCCGGCTTCAGCACCCAGGCTTCTTTTTTTGACTATGACCTGGATGGTGATCTCGATATGTTTTTATTAAATCACTCCGTACACCAGAATGGAACATTTAAACCCAGGAAAGAATTTTTAAATACTTATCACCCGCTGTCCGGAGACAGGATCTATAGAAACGATAATGGAAAATTTACAGATATTACCAGGCAAACCGGGATCAATAGTTCCGCCATAGGATATGGATTAGGAATAGTAACCACTGATGTTGACCTCGACGGTTATCCTGATATCTATATTGGTAATGATTTTCATGAAAACGATTACCTGTACATTAACCAGAAAAATGGAACGTATAAAGACGAATGTACGGACCGGATGATGCATACAAGCCAGTACTCCATGGGAGTGGATGCAGCGGATATCAATAATGATGGATGGCCTGAAATTATTTCTGCTGACATGTTACCTTCTGATCCGTACATTTTAAAAAGATCACTGGGTGAAGATGCCTATGATATTTTTAGTTTTAAGATCAGGTCAGGTTATGGATATCAATTCACCAGGAATAACCTGCAGTATAACAGGCGGAATGGACTTTTTAGTGAAACGGGATTATATAGCGGTGTGGCTGCAACTGACTGGAGTTGGGCTCCTCTTTGGGTTGATTTTGATAATGATGGATTGAAAGATCTTTTTATTTCAAATGGGATACCCAAAAGAATGAATGACATTGATTATATCAACTTCATATCCAATGCTGAGGTGCAACAGCGGATCACTACCAACTCCCTGGAAGAAAAAAACCTTGCGTTAATAAATAAATTTCCACAGATCAAGCTTCCTAATAAATTCTACCTGAACAAACGGGAGCTTTCTTTTATAGATGAGGAAAAAAATATAGAAGGCAAAGAGGATACCTACTCCAATGGCGCCGCTTATGCAGACCTGGATAATGATGGCGACCTGGATATCGTGGTAAATAATATTGATGCGGCTGCACTTATTTATGAAAACAAAACATCAGTAGCAGGAAAACAGGAATCAATAACAATAAGATTGCAGGGCTCTGAAAAGAATGTCAATGCTATTGGTTCCCGGATCATATTTTTTTCAGGCCAGGAGATCAGGACATACGAAAAGTTTCCGGTTCGGGGATTTATTTCAAGTATGGAGATACCCTTGCTTATTGGAACGAAGAACACAAAAATTGATTCTGCATTTTTGATCTGGCCGGATAATACGTTTCAAAAAATAATACTGGATAGTTCCTCAAAAGAAATAAGCTACACGTATAAGGCGAAACTACCCCTGTTTAATTTCGATCGCATAAAAAATTTTTATAAAAGTGATATCGCTGTTGCTGCTGATATTACAGATTCCACAGGCTTTAATTATATCCATAAAGAAAACTCTTTTGTTGAATTTGACAGGGAAGGTCTTATTCCTCACATGTTCTCAACTGAAGGCCCCGCCGTAGCTGTCGCAGATATAAATAAAGATGGATTGGATGATATATATATGGGATCTGCAAGAAATCAACCTGCTGCATTATTCATACAACAACCTTCCGGTAAATTTATAAAATCAGTGCAGCCAGTAATAGAAGCCGACAGCAGTTATGAAACGACGGATGCTATCTGGGCTGATGTAAATAATGACGGCTATATTGACCTGGTTGCAGCCAGCGGCGGTAACGAATTTTATGGACCTGAAATACATAATACACCAAGAGTGTACCTGAACAATAAAAATCTAAGGTTTGAAAAAAAAGTAAATGCCTTTGACAGTTTATACCTCACAGCTTCCACTGTTGCTGCGTATGATTTTACAGGAGATGGATTTGTGGATCTTTTTATTGGTGCTAAAACAGTTCCCTGGGATTATGGTATTACGCCAACTTCTTATTTATTAGCAAATGATGGTACGGGTCATTTCCGGGATGTAACTGCGCAGTATGGTAAGGAATTAAGTAACGCTGGTTTTATTACTTCTGCTGCCTGGATGGATATGAATGGCGACAATATCAAAGATCTTGTCTGTTCATTTGATTGGAGCCCCCCTTGCATTTTTATAAATAAAAAGGGAAAATTTGAAAAACATGAAATGAGTAATAAGAAGGGATGGTGGAATTTTTTATTACCATGTGATATTGATAAAGATGGGGACTTTGATTTTATTGCAGGTAACCTTGGCAAAAACTCCCGTTTAAAAGCTTCAGCGGCAGAACCGGTGCAACTGTACTATAACGATTTTGATAATAATGGGAAAAAAGAACAGGTGCTTACTTATTACCTGGAGGGAAAAGAAATACCTTTTGCAAATAAATCAGAATTGGAAAAACAAATGCCAGCGTTGAAAAAGAAATTTTTATATGCAGAGGATTTTGCGAAGGCTACGCTGACAGATCTGTTTGAAAAAGAGAAGTTGCAAAATGCCAATCACCTGACAGCTGATTACTTCTCCAATTCAATATTTATCAATAAAGGCAATCTTACATTCGAGGTAATGGAATTGCCCTGGCAGGCCCAGCTTACTGAGATGAAATGTGCTGAGATAATTGATGCAAACAATGATAACCTCCCGGATGTTTTAATAATGGGCAACTATTATGAAAACAATATTGAAATGGGAAGGTATGATGCTGATTATGGAACAGTACTTGTTAATAAAGGCGGTGGTAAATTTAATGCACAAGATTTGAATAGCCTCGCTATAAAAGGCCAGGTCAGGCATATACGTCCTGTCACTATCGGTAATAGTAATGCATTTATCCTCGCCATTAATAACGATGCAGCAAGAATTATTACGTTTAAGAAATGATGTTACTGACCTGCTACATTACAGGATAATATATCCGGGTGATCCACTTACTGCTATCAGGTTCCATTCTTCTGTCTGTAACCAATGATTCAAAAGGAATAGCAGGTGCTACCCGGCGATGATCACTGATATAATTTAAAATCTGTTCGTAAGCCTTGTTGATTTCATACGGCCCTCCTTTCACTTCGGTAATTAATATATTACCTCCACCCAGCATCCATTTATAACTAATGTTACCAGCGGAAGGCAATTTTTTGTCTACCGGTATAGCCACCTTTAAGTGATAAAGAATACTGTCAGCCGTATAGATGTTCAACATGGGAAAACCGGTTTCTACGGCATTATTTTTCCGGATATACTCTTTTAATTTATCAACCTGGTTGTAAATGATAGTAACAGACGGGTACCCCTTCACTTCCGTAACGATGAAGATCAGGGTGGAGTCAACTACTTTTTCTTTTTGAATAGTATAACCATATAATTGTGCAGTTGAAACATAGGTGGTTTTTATGGATTGCAACATAGCTGACAAACTACTTTCCAGTTTTTTTGATTTGAAATATATAGCAGCTCTTTTAAAAGGATTATAAGAAGTGGGAACGACTGTTTCTGTTTGCAGCTGGGTTGAATCAATCGTTGGTTGAATAAATGTAAACTCTGAAAGCGCTTTTAGTCCGTCTGAAGATATATACACCGGTAAGGAAACAATTAATGCAGGGCCAGGTTTAAATTTTATTTCATTCATTATATATACAGAGTCGGGGCCTGTTTTTTTACCGGGCCACCACTCACTCCATGCAGCAGCAGTACTGAGTTTCCTGTACAGCGCATCTTTATTGACTTCCATTCTCATGGATTGACTGATCCTGATCCTGTTTGGAATCAGTATATAAATAGCTGCTATTACTGCTACCAGTAAAAGGATGAGCAGGACCAATACTTTTTTCATAAGTAACTAAATCGGTTAAATGTTTTAATTGAAAGCAGGAACTAAAGTTAACGAGTGGAAACCGATTTATAAGGACAGGTAGCAGGCTTTGAAGTCAGCACTGAGGCTAATAATATCGTGTGTGGTTCGTTGAGCGTTTATTTTTCCAACATCAAACGTTTGCAACGAAACACCGGACTGCATTTAATGCTATTTTACTCTTTCAAACGATTGCTTATGTCTATCTCCAAGCCGAGGCTCAGTTTCTGGCAGATCATTAATATGAATGTCGGTTTTTTTGGCATTCAGTATAGTTTCGGCTTACAGCAAAGTGCAGTCAACCCTATTTACGATTTTTTAGGAGCCAAACCGGATGAGATTCCCTGGTTAAATTTAGCAGGACCACTTACAGGCTTATTAATTCAGCCCATCATCGGTGCATTGAGTGATAAGACATGGCATCCGAAATTCGGAAGAAGAAAGCCTTACTTTTTTATCGGGGCCATCATGTGCAGCATTGCTTTATTCCTGTTTCCGTTCAGTTCTGAATTATGGATGGCGGCTGGTTTACTATGGATCTTAGATGCCGGTAATAATACAGCCATGGAACCGTACCGGGCTTTCGTCGCTGATAAATTGGATGCGAGCCAGCAACCTATGGGTTTTCAAACACAAAGTTTTTTTACAGGGTTTGGCCAGACACTGGCAAATATTTCGTTGTTCGTTTTTCCTATAATCATAGTCGGTCATTCAGGTAAAATTCCTGACTGGGTTTTTGCTTCCTTCATTTTGGGATCAGTTTGTTCTATCGGGTCAGTATGGTGGAGTATGCGAACTACACCTGAGATACCCCCTACACCAGAAGAACTACAGGAAATGAGAGCTAAACCATTAAACTTGTTCAGTCCTTTTGTGGATGTATTCAGTGCCATTAAAGATATGCCTCGTATCATGTGGCAATTAGCCTTGGTGTATCTGTTTCAATGGTATGCTTTATTTTGTTATTGGCAGAACAGTTCCAAAAGTATTGCCTTGTCCTTATACAGTGCCACGCCGGAAAATAAAGAACAGTATGAAAAAGCAGTGAGCATGGCTGGTCTTGTAAACGGCTGGTATAATATTGTCACATTCGCTGTAGCATTTGCATTAGTTGGCTTTGCTAAAAAATACAGTCCAAAGTGGGTACACTTTTTTTGCCTTTTAATGGCGGGGCTGGGCTTCCTTGCTTTTCCATTCATTGCGCAAAAAGAATTGCTGTTTGTCGCTATCACCGGGTTTGGTATCGGCTGGGCCAGTATGATGGGAATACCCTATTTAATGGTAGTAAGTGAAATTCCCAAAGAAAGATATGGCGTTTACATGGGCATCATTAATATGATGATCGTTATCCCCATGTTGCTGCAAACAATAACCTTTGGTTATGTGCTCAAACATTTTTTTGATAATGATCCACGAAAGGCTATTCTTTTTGCCGGAGTTCTTTTATTGATCGCCGCTTTGTGTACGACATTAATTAAATACAAGAAGCCTGCCGGTGATATTATCTTACCGGCGCCACCTCCCGGCCACTAAATATTTTTTATGAAACAGTTATATATCATTCTCTGGTTGGTTATCATTTTTAGTATGATCAGCAGTTGCAAGCAAAAAGAAAAGACTGTTGACTCAGAGGAAATAAGGAATAAAGCATGGTGGAAAGAAGCCACCGTTTACCAGATTTATCCCCGTAGTTTCCAGGACAGTGACGGGGATGGAGTCGGTGATTTGAAAGGAATGATAGCCAGGTTGGATTATATCAAAAGCCTCGGTATTGATGCAGTATGGCTGAATCCTGTATATGAATCTCCCAATAAAGACAATGGGTATGATATCAGCGATTACCAGAACATCATGAAGCAGTTTGGAACCATGAATGATTTTGATACATTGCTAAAAGGTTTTCATGACAGGGGTATCAGGGTAATGATGGATATGGTGCTCAATCACTGCAGCGATCAGCATCAATGGTTCCAGGAAGCAAAAAAGTCAAGGAACAATCCTTACTATCATTACTTTCATTGGTGGCCGGCTGAAAAAGGAGAACCGCCTTATCGCTGGAGTATTTTTGATGAAAAGGCCTATGGCTGGGAATTCAATAAGGTAACGAATTCGTATTACCTGCATTACTTCGCCGACTTTCAGCCTGATCTTAATTGGGAAAATCCACAACTACGGCAGGATATTTATAAGATGATGCGGTATTGGTGTGATAAAGGTGTAGATGGCTTTAGAATGGATGCACTCGCATTTATCAGTAAAGACACCACATGGCCGGCCTTGCCTGCCGGGTATAATGGTAACTGGGGATTATATTATGCCAGTGGCCCTCACCTTCATGAGTATATACAGGAAATGAACCGGGAAGTGCTAAGCAAGTATAACCTGGCAACGGTCGCCGAAGCCGTCGGTGATATTCCAAGGGTAAAAATGTTTGTGGATGAAGACCGGAAAGAACTTAATATGGCATACAATTTTGAAGCAATCGATTTTGGATATATACCCGGGGAATACAAGATGCCTGATCCGAAAGGATATGATTTTGTAAAATGGAAACACATCTATGCCAAATGGGATAGTGCTTTTATCGACAAAGGCTGGGGTACTATGTACCTGGCTAATCATGATCAGCCAAGAATGCTGACCCGCTGGGGAAATGACACACCGGAATTCAGGGATCATTCGGCTAAGCTGCTGGCGACTTTTATTCTCAGTATGCGGGCGACTCCTTTTTATTATTACGGCGATGAGATCGGTATGAACAATATCAAGTTTGACAATGTGGAACAATATAATGATGTAGAACTGCTGACCAATTATGCGCAGGTAAAAGCAAAAGGTGGCGATTTGAAAAGATTTTTAGAAGGCATGAAAATTTCTTCACGTGATAATGGTCGTACACCTATGCAATGGGATACCACCATCAATGCAGGATTTGGAAATAGCAGGCCCTGGTTGCCTGTAAATAATAATTATAAAGCCATCAACGTAGCCGTACAGGATAATGATCCGAATAGTTGCCTCAACTATTTCCGTAAGATGCAAAAGCTGCGTAAAGAGAATGAAGTATTGATTTACGGGAAATATGAACTGGTTGATAAAAACAACCCGGCAGTATTTGCCTACACAAGAGAACTCAACGAAAAAAAAGTATTGGTGCTGCTGAATTTTACCAGCAAACCTGCAACTGCTAATACCGGAATTGATATAAGCAAAGCAAAAGTTTTAATTAATAATTATACTACTGCATCAGTTGACGGAAAGTTGAAACCATACGAAGCTGTGCTGTATGAGCTTTAAAATATTTTTAAAATTTAAATATCCCAATTGGGGTTAGGGGCATGAATAAAATTCT
>DASVOE010000010.1:0-11054 GCA_036383515.1 Chitinophagaceae bacterium
GCAGCCAGGGCGCAAATCCCCGCAGCTATCCCACTTAATCCGCTAAGAGATATAAACCGGGAGGATCTTTCCATGATCTGCCGGATATCATGAATGTCTTTAAGAGAATCGTGTTGTTGGTTTAGTTCGCTCATAAAAAGCACTTTGAAATACAAAGTAAATATCCGAATCCCATATTTCCAAATATTATTTTATTAGTTGAGCCCTGTTATTGCCAGATTAACAACCTGAAATCGGCCGTCCATCTGTAAATTTACCGGATAATGAATCCTTTGAAACGTAATAAATCCCTGTTCTTACTTATCGTTGCGACAGGCATTGCACACTTGGGTGCAGCTCAAAAAAAAATCATCTCGGGTACTGTCAAAGACTCTCACAGTGATGAGAGAGTTCCTTTCGCATCCGTAAGTTTTAAAAACTCAACGGTCGGCAAGCTGACAGATTCTTCCGGCTCTTTTTCTTTTTATCTGAACAGTTGGCCATCGGATACATTGCAGATAACTTCAGTCGGTTACCAACCCTTTATTTTAGTTATTGACCGAAAGAAAGATTCCATCCTGGTTAATATACAGATGGAAAGAGGGACTTTTAATGAAGGTGTAAGAGTGAGAGTGAAAGTAAATAAAGGGTTATTGTTGTGGCGTAAGATCGTAAAGAACAAACCCGATAATGACCGTTATCGGTTTGATAATTTCTCCTATGAACTCTATAACAAGCTGGAACTTGACCTGAAGAATATCAACTTTGAAAAATTCGGCAAGTTCAAGCCATTAAAACCTATCAGCGACCTGATTAACCAAAATATTGATACGACTGAAGGATTGAAATATTTACCCTCCTATCTTACAGAAGCACTCTCTGATTATTATTATCAAAAAAATCCGAAACGCAGGAGAGAAGTCATCAAGGCCGCCAATACCAATGGTATCAAAAATGAAAGTGTGACGAAATTACTAGGTGGTATGGACCAGGTTATCAATGTTTACAACAATTTCATTCCTGTAATGGATAAACAATTTGTAAGCCCCATCAGTGATAATGGAGATTATTATTATAACTACAGGGTGGTGGACACTCAATTTGTCAATAAAAAAAGATTTTACCACCTCGTTTTCACACCCAAAAGAAAGGGTGGTGATACGTTTGAAGGTGATTGCTGGGTGCATGATACCAGTTTTGCCATTCAAAAAATGAACCTGCGCCTGGGTAAAGAAGCCAATGTAAATTTTGTAGACAACCTCAGCCTTATCCAGGAATATAAACTCATCAATGATTCAGTATGGTTTTTATCTAAAGATAAATTTGTAGTTGATCTTTCTCCATTGGGAAAAGACAGACCCGGATTCATTGGCAGAAAAACCACTACTTATAAAGATGTAGTGGTCAATGATACTTCTGTCATTAATGAACTGAATAAAAATAAAATCCTGGAAGAAATTATCACTATTCCCGGTGCTGAAGAGAAAAATAAAGCATTCTGGAATGAATCAAGACATGAAGAACTCTCGAAGACGGAAGCCGGTATCATTAAAATGATCGATACACTCACCAATGCTCCCGTATTTCAACGGTTCACTAAAACAGCTGCATTTATTGGTACCGGTTATTTGAATGTAGGTAATTTCCAGCTCGGCCCGTGGTTTAACTGGATCACTTCTAATTCATGGGAAGGTTTTAGAATGCGATTTGACCTGGGTACCAATAAAAATTTTGATAAACGCTGGTGGTGGCATGGTTACCTGGCTTATGGTTTTGGTGATAAAAAACTAAAAGGAAAAGCTGAATTGTTTTATCTCCCCAAAAAACATCCGAGGTTATTTCTCTATGGTTCTTACACGAATGATATAGATTGGGGACAGAGTTATTACGGAGAAGTAAGTTCTGATAACATTTTTGCTTTAGCCATCCGTAAAAATAATGTGCCCGTAAAATATATCAAGGTCAGGGAAAAACGGTTTGAGTTTTTTAATGAAACAAGATCCGGGTTCTCTACTTTTTTTGCAAGCACACATAAATCCTATTTACCGCTGAGGAATTTGATTCCTGCAGATTCTTTTTACGCTACATCCGGCAGGGAGCCATTAACAAGTTTTGAAGTCTCACTTCGTCTTCGTTTTGCTTACCTCGAACGTTTTTTAGAAAATCAATTCTTCCGGACAAGTTTAGGAAGCCCCTATCCTATTGGTGAAATTTATATCAGCCGCGGTATATCCGGCGTTTTAAAAAGCAATTACGATTATACAAAAGTGTCAGCCAGCGTATCTGATTATTTCAAGATCCCACCTTTTGGCAGCATCTCTTTTTACCTGTATGGTGGAAAAACATTTGGCACCCTTCCGTATATGCTACTCGATATTGCCCCGGGTAATGAACTTTACTATTACAATAAGTATGCATTCAACATGATGAACCGCTGGGAATTTGTGCATGATAAATATGCCGGCGTCAATATCGAACACAATATTGGTAACGGCATTTTCAGATTACTACCCAAACTCCGCTGGCGGCAGTTCTGGACGGCTAAAACTTTGTGGGGAAGTTTATCAGATGCCAATAAAGCTTTTAATTTCAAACAGGGCCATAGTTTTCAAACGCTGGATGGAAGAACTTATTTAGAGTTAGGTACGGGTGTAGATAATATTTTCAAAGTGTTCCGTATTGATTTTATTTGGCGAGTATTGCCCTCTACCCTTCCGAAGACGGGAGATAAAACATTTGGCGTGTTTGGAAGTTTCCGGTTGGCGTTTTAAACCGGAGCTTTATAAATGGATTTATTTGTTGACCAAACCTTATCGCCCGGCTACTATTGAGCTGGCCGAAGCATGAGCACTTTCGTCCACCCTGTTTTGTCCCGTAAAGACATTTCATAGATAATATAAGAACAATGAAGTGTTATTAACGTTCCATCGGAACGTCTCGTGCAGTCATACAAAAACAGTTCGTAAATGCCGGGTAAGAATTTGAGGAAGCTTAGTCAGACTGGTCTCACTAAACTTTTTTTGTTTTTAGAAAAATCTAAACCCACTGTTGGCCGCAGTCTGACAGTCATTCCGGATAGAATAGTAATCACCAGGCGTTCCTATGGAACGTCCCTATAACTCCGGTTTATTTTTATCCCCGAAGTGTTCCGCCGGAACACAGGGAAATCAGAACCTAAACAATCGTCACTTCAATCGCCATTCCTTTCTACGTTTCAACTGTATGATCAGAAATGCTATAGTCTGTGATCACCGGTTCAACATCTTCAATCAAAATCAAATTTCAAAATATTTTATTCAGCTAACAATAAATTTTACTTACTTTCAATTCACTCATTTTTCTTTCATTTTGGATAAATAATCTATCGAAACAAACCAAAATGAACTCCATGTTGCTAATCAATAGAACTACCCAACTCGAACAACTAATTAATCCAGCCAAAGAATGGGATCTTGTAGTGGTGGGTGGTGGTGCTACCGGACTGGGAATAGCATTAGATGCCACTACCCGCGGCTACTCTACTTTATTAGTTGAACAATCAGATTTTGCCAAAGGCACTTCCAGTCGTAGTACCAAATTAGTACATGGCGGAGTTCGTTATTTAGCACAAGGTAATATACGGTTGGTGCGGGAAGCCAGTATTGAAAGGGGTTTGCTGCATCGCAATGCGCCACACCTTGTAAAAGATCAAACTTTTATCATTCCGGTTTATACGGTATGGGATCGGTTAAAATATACCATAGGTCTAAAGTTATATGATCGCATTGCCGGTAAGTTGCGATTAGGTCCATCCGTTTTTATTTCAAAGAAAGAAACGATAGAGAAGTTACCCGGTATCACGACAAAAGCATTACGGGGAGGTGTATTATATCATGATGGGCAGTTTGATGATTCACGATTGGCCATCAACCTGGCACAAAGTATATGGGAAAACGGTGGCGTTGCTCTTAACTATGTGCAGGTAACAGGCCTTTTAAAAAATTCGAACGGGCATATATCCGGGGCTTCAGTGATAGATATAGAAACACAACATGCTTACGACATTAAAGCAAAAGCTGTTGTAAATGCTACCGGCGTTTTTGTAGATGATCTTTTGCAAATGGATAACCCTGGCAGCATAAAAAGCATTTGCGTAAGCCAGGGAGTTCATATTGTATTGGACAAACATTTTTATCCTTCGGCAGATGCACTCATGATACCAAAAACCAGTGATGGCCGTGTATTATTTGCTGTGCCCTGGCATAATAAAGTGGTTATAGGAACTACCGATACGCCGGTGGATCAGGCATCGCTTGAACCAATAGCATTGGAAAAAGAAATTGATTTTATATTGCAAACAGCTGGCGCCTATTTCACTAAACAACCGAAGCGAAGTGATGTATTAAGTGTATTTGCGGGGTTGCGACCATTAGCAGCTCCACAAAAAAGCGGGCAAAAGACCAAAGAAATTTCACGCAGCCATAAAATAGTTGTTTCAACGTCTCACCTCTTCACCATACTCGGTGGCAAGTGGACTACCTATCGTAAAATGGGTGAGGATATGGTAAACCGGGTAGAAAAAGATATGAAATGGAAACACCGGCAAGCAACAACAGCATCCTTGCCTATTCATGGTTATCAAAAAAATGAAAATTGGGAAGACCCTTTTTATTTCTATGGAAGTGATGCCAGCTTCTTACGTCAGCAAATGAGTGGAACCGATAACGAATGGCTGAGTGAAGAATTGAATATCCATAAAATGCAGGTGATATGGGCCGTAGAACATGAAATGGCAAGAACAGTAGAAGATGTTTTATCAAGAAGAACAAGAGCATTATTACTGAATGCAAGGGAAAGCCGTCGCATTGCTCCACAGGTAGCAGCGATAATGGCAGAAGTTTTAAATAAAGATGAACAATGGATCAATGACCAGCTGAAAAAATTTGATCAGCTGGCTGAGCAGTATACATTAAAATAGTTTTTGGCCATACTGCAACATTGAAAATTGACAACTGTGAAGATTGAACATTTTTTTATTACTGGCGGATATCTATATATTTAACATCAAATGCTAACCAATTGCTATGCCCAACTATATTCTGTCTCTTGACCAGGGAACAACCAGCTCAAGGGCAATTATTTTTGACAGGAAGGGAGCTATGATTGCAACTGCTCAGAAAGAATTCACACAGATATTTCCACAACCGGGTTGGGTAGAACATAATGCCAATGAAATATGGAGCACCCAACTGGGTGTAGCTACAGAAGCTATATTAAAAGCTGGTTTAACCGTTAAAGATATTGCTGCGATAGGTATCACCAACCAGCGGGAAACAACTGTGGTTTGGGATAGGAATACACAGCTGCCTATTTGCAATGCCATTGTGTGGCAGGACAGGAGAACGGCTGATTATTGCGACACCTTAAAAAAAGAAGGACATGCTGAAAAGATAAAAGAAAAGACAGGATTGGTAACCGATGCGTATTTTTCTGGTACCAAAGTAAAATGGATACTGGATAATGTAGCAGGTGCAAGAGATAAAGCACAAAAAGGTGAATTGTGTTTCGGCACCATTGACAGTTGGTTACTATGGAAACTCACTAATGGTAAAGTGCATGCTACGGATGTATCCAATGCATCAAGAACGTTGTTGTATAATATTCATACACTGCAATGGGATAAGGACCTGTTGAAATTATTCGGTATTCCGGAAAGCATGTTGCCGGAAGTAAGATCAAGCAGTGAAATATACGGACATACGCAGCATATATTTACTGCTGCCAGTATCCCGGTGAGCGGTATCGCCGGTGATCAGCAATCAGCCTTGTTCGGACAAATGTGCACACAACCCGGTATGGTAAAAAACACTTATGGCACCGGTTGTTTTATGCTGATGAATACGGGTACAAAACCTGTTGCTTCCAAAAACAATTTATTAACTACTATTGCATGGAAAGTAAATGGTGAAGTGCAGTATGCATTGGAAGGGAGTGTGTTCATTGGAGGAGCAGTGGTGCAATGGTTGAGAGATGGATTAAAGATCATTCAAACTTCTGCGGACGTAGAAGCGCTGGCTTCAAAAGTAGAAGATAACGGTGGTGTTTATCTTGTTCCTGCTTTCACTGGGTTAGGTGCTCCCTATTGGAACCAGCATGCAAAAGGAACGATTGTGGGTATTACCAGGGGAAGCAGTAATGCGCATATTGCCCGGGCTGCCGTGGAAAGTATAGCTTTTCAATCGATGGATCTTTTAAAAGCGATGGAAGCAGATGCAGGTTTACCCATTAAAGAAGTAAGAGTGGATGGTGGCGCTACTGTTAATAATCAATTGATGCAATTCCAGGCAGATATTTTAAATACGCAGGTCATACGACCGATGATAACAGAGACAACAGCGCTGGGCGCAGCTTATCTTGCAGGTTTAGCAGTCGGTTACTGGAAAAGCATTGATGAATTGCAACAATACTGGCAAAAAGATAAAGCCTTTACACCTGCTATGCCTGATGATAAAAGAAAGGAGCTGCAGAAGTATTGGAAGAAAGCAGTGAAAGCAGCACAGGCCTGGACCGAAGAGTGAATAATAATAATAAACCCCAAACAAAAACTATAAACTACTATTTATGTCTGCATTTATCGGAGAATTTATCGGCACTGCATTACTTATCATCCTCGGTGATGGTGTTGTAGCAAATGTTGTTTTAAATAAAACAAAAGGGCAAAACAGCGGATGGATCGTTATTGCATTCGGATGGGCGATGGCTGTATTCTTAGGCGTATATGCCTCTACAAAATTTGGAGGAAGCGGTCATCTCAATCCGGCGGTTACTATTGCCCTGGCAACATTTGGTGATTTTGATCCTTCATTACTTCTTACTTATATAGGTGCTCAGTTTGCCGGAGCCATCACAGGTGCTATCATTGTATGGCTCGCCTATAAACAACATTTTGGAGCAACAGAAGATAAGAGCCTTAAGCTGGCGGTTTTTTGTACTGCACCGGCCATCCGCAGCACAGGTCACAATTTACTGACTGAGATCATCGGGACATTTATATTAATGCTGGGTGTATTGGCCATGTCGCAGCCGGCTGCTCCTTTTATTACGATAGATGCATTGCCTGTTGCCTTACTTTTATTAGGAATTGGTTTATCATTAGGCGGACCAACAGGATATGCTATCAATCCTGCCAGGGACCTGGGTCCCCGTATTGCACATTTTATATTACCGATACCGGGAAAAAGAGATAGCGACTGGAGTTATGCATGGATACCAGTGGTAGGACCGATCATCGGTGCATTGATTGCTGCCAAAGTTTTTACCTTGCTGTAAACTTCCAGTTATGAAAAAATATTGTTTGCTTCTATGTTTCCTCTTTTTAATAAACGTTACCATGCAGGCACAAACACCCGAGCAACGACTCCAGGAAAAAGGCATCACCCTGGTTGCTCCTTCTAAGCCCATTGCTAATTATGTAAATGTGGTAAGGGTAGGTAATTTATTATTTCTTGCAGGTAAAGGACCCACTAAAGCGGATGGAACAAATATTACTGGTAAAGTAGGCAAAGACCTGACCATAGAACAGGGTTATGAAGCTGCAAGTCTTTGTGCTATCAATCATATTTCTGTACTAAAAGCTGAGCTGGGCGATTTAAGTAAGGTGAAAAGGATCGTAAAAGTATTAGGCCTGGTCAACTGTCACGCTGATTTCCAGGATCAGCCCAAAGTGATGAATGGGTATAGCGATATGATGGTAGCCATCTTTGGTGATAAAGGCAAACATGCGAGATCGGCTGTTGGTACCAATTCATTGCCGATGGGCATAGCGGTGGAAGTGGAAGTGGTCGTAGAGGTGGAGTAATAACTTTCTTATTTTTTATTACAATACAAAAGGGTTACTGAAATTTCAGTAACCCTTTTATCATTACAGATAATTAATAATATGCGACACCGCCAGCAGCTATGATGATTAATAAAATACCGATCCATGCTGCAAAACCGATCCATGCCCATTTGACACGGTTTCTTTTTTGATCATCATTGATCAGGTAAGCGATAAGAACACCTATTAATCCCAATAAAAAACCAAGGAAGAAACCACCTGCCTGGAAACCTCCGCCTTCACCGGCATTCTTTTTCAAATACCTTTCAATCTTTTTTGAATTAAAAGTGCCATCATAGTCAATATTATTCCTTAATTGACGCTGTGCTGCTTTAAAAGTAAGCCTATCCATAAATTTCATCTTCGTACCTGTGAGCTCTTCAAAATCTTTGATCTTGATAGAGGACAATTCTAACAGCGAAATGGTCTTACCAGTATTTCCAACGGGTAAAAAAATCTCTGATGCTTTTAATAGGGGCTTAACGGGTGCTTCAGCAGCAAAAATTGCAGTCAACATACTAACTGAAAGAACCAGTAGAAAGATCTTTTTCATAACTAGAGTTTTGGTTGATGAATAATACAGTTTAAAATACAAAATTTATCTATCCCTAATAATTTTATATGTTTTATGAGCCTTCAGTGGTAAAGGGCAATTAAAACAACAACGCCTGCCTCTTATGTCACTCTATCATTCACAACATTTCAATATCAACCTGCATGCGATTTTTATTTGTTCTTCCGAAATAATCAATGGCGGTGAAATACGCATACAATCAGGGGCGAATAAAAACCAATCGGTCAATAAGCCTTCCGCAATACAGGCGTCGATAACCTTCTTATTACTTTCAAAGGAATCGAACTCAACAGCCATCCATAGACCGGACGAACGAATAGTTTTTATTTTGGGGTGAATCAAAAGCGATCTGAATAATTGTTCTTTTTCTTTTACACGATCTATCCAACCTTCTTCCAGCAATGCCTGCATTGCGGCCATGCCTGCAGCGCAACAAACCGGGTGGCCACCGAATGTAGTGATATGACCCAGTACCGGGTTTTCTGTAAACGCATCCATTAGTTTCTTATCGGCTATAAACGCTCCTAATGGCATGCCGCCGCCCAATGCTTTGCCCAATAATAAAACATCAGGAATGAGATTGAAATGCTCAAAGCCCCATAACTTCCCGGTTCTTCCAAAGCCAGCCTGTATCTCATCCAGGATTAAAAGTGTTCCGGTTGCTGAACATTTTTTGCGTAAAGCCTGCATCCATTCAGCTGATGGAACAATGATGCCTGCTTCGGCCTGCACTGTTTCTAAAATAATACAGGCTGTTGCTTCCGTTATTTCATCTATTGACTCAACCGAGTTGTAATCCAGGTGTAATACATCTGGTAATAGCGGCCGGAATGCATTGCGCCAGTATTCATCGCCTATTATACTTAAGGCGCCCTGCGTAGATCCGTGATAAGAATTTTTAAAGGCAATGATCTGTGACCTGTTGGTAACACGTTTGGCCAGTTTCATGGCTCCTTCTACGGCTTCTGCACCAGAATTAGTAAAGTATACGGAGTTTAGCGAAGAGGGAAGATGATCGGTTAATAGTTTGGCATACTTTACCTGCGGAGCTTCCACAAATTCTCCATACACCATGATGTGGAGGTAAGCATCCAGTTGTTGTTGTATCGCTTTGATTACTTTGGGATGACGATGCCCTATATTGGCAACACTGATACCACCGATCAGGTCAATGTATTCTTTTCCGTTTGCATCATATAAAGTGGAGCAGTCTGCTTTTACGATTTCCAGTGCCAGCGGTGCTGACGAAGTTTGAGCAATGTGCTTAAGGAAGAGCTCCCGTTGATTCATCAAAGAAATATTTCACGCAAAGAACGCAAACAAGGCGCAACGGCGCAAAGAAATTCTCTAATTTGCAAGTGTTAACAGACTCAATATCTTGCTGAATAGAATTACCTGAAGTTGAAGTGTGCGACCCGAGTTCCGTCGCATTGCTCCTCGTCGGGGCAGGTGCAAGCGACAATGACAGTAGCTCTGTCGCTGGTAACAAAAAACGATAAACCCGCAAACTATAAATTAAACACATGCCTGTAATACTTCCCGTAGAAGATAAATACCCACAGTTCGGCAACAATTGTTTTATCGCTCCCAATGCTACCATCGTAGGCGATGTAGTGATGGGTGATGATTGCAGTGTCTGGTTCAATGGAGTGCTCCGGGGTGATGTAAATTTTATCCGGATGGGAAATAAAGTAAATGTGCAGGATGGAGCCTGCATTCATTGTACCTACCAGAAATATGGCACTACGATCGGTAACAATGTTTCAATAGGTCATCATGCGATCGTTCATGGCTGTACAGTACATGATAATGTATTGATCGGTATGGGCGCCATCGTAATGGATAATGCCGTCGTCAACAGTAATACGATCATCGCTGCCGGGGCCGTGGTGTTGGAAAATACCATTTGTGAAGCCGGTAGCATTTATGCCGGTGTGCCGGCCAAAAAAGTGAAGAATATTTCTCAGGAACTGATCAGCGGAGAGATTAACCGGATCGCCGCTAATTATGTGCGGTATGCGGATTGGTTCAGGGAAAAATAAGCCTTCACTGTTTGAACAATCCCACTATTCATGGCCAGCTTATGGCAGAATGTTTGTACTCAATGAATTGACAAATGAAAGTGGTGAACTTGTCTCGTATGTTTCCGATAGGACAAGCAATTAATTCTTTTTAATTTCGTTATCAGCGTAACGTAAGCAGTAAATAATGAAAAACCTTAGATTTTTTTCGATCGCCTTTTCCATGCTGATGTTGTTATCATCCTGTGGTCTTTGGAGTAAGGTCTTTAAGCCCAAATACGGATGCCCGACAAATGGCAAGAACATTGGAGCCGAGAAACTGGCCAGTGGTGACCCCAAGGCAGAAAAGGAAGCCCGCAAGGCTAAAAAATTCAGGAGTTAATTTTATTATTTCGTGCAGCTAACCACCTTTCAATTCAGTCTTATGAACAAACCACAAAACCTATACTATGAGTCTTACCCTACGAACCAATATGGGTTGCACCGAAGCCATCATTGCCGATGACGGCGGATTAAAACGCTTTTACCAGGTAGCCGATATTCTCAGCGAGGATATCAAAGTTAAATTCAGTAATAAAGAAGATGACTTTGATACGATTGACTGGGAATTCCGTTTTAAAGG
>DASVOE010000011.1:0-10661 GCA_036383515.1 Chitinophagaceae bacterium
TATATTGAACCTGCCGTCTGCTAATATCGGTGTTGAAAGTATGATCAAGATAATTGTAGGTTCGAATAATGAATTGACTTCTCAATATTCTGTTCGTGGGGGCAGCTATGATGAGAATCTTATTTATGTCAACGACTTTGAAGTGTTCCGTCCTTACCTCGTTCGCAATGGCCAGCAGGAAGGTTTGAGTTTTATCAACCCGGAGATGGTGCGTAACATTAATTTTTACAACGGCGGTTTCCAGGCCAAATATGGCGACAAGATGAGCAGTGTGCTCGATATTCAATATAAAAAACCAAAACGTTTTGGTGGTTCTGCCTATGTGAGTATTCTTGAACAGGGTGTTCATCTCGAGGGCAGCACAAAAAATGATAAGCTGAGTTACCTGGTGGGTGTACGTAACCGCAGCAATAAAAATTTATTGAGCCGGCAGGAGACCACTGGCAACTACGTTCCTTCCTCTACGGATTTCCAGGCATTGATCAATTATCAATTCAGCAATAAATGGCAGGCAGAGTTCCTGGGCAATATTTCCAAAACAAAATTCGGTCTCATACCACAATATAGCCAGCTTACTTCTTCTGTTTTCTCTCCTTACTTAAGTGTCAACCTCGGTGTTGATATTTTCTTTGAAGGACAGGAAAAAGATGAATATACTACCAACATGCTCGGTCTTTCACTTATCAACCAGGTGAATCGCAAACTGAAACTGAAATGGATGGCCAGCCGTTTTGAAAATGATGAAAGAGAAAATATAGATATTACCGGCGCTTACTTGTTTGGTGAAAGGGATTTTGATAAGAGCAAGCCTACCTATGGTTTGATCGTTAATCCACTCGGCGCTGGTGTATACCAGAATTTTGCCCGTAATAAACTTAACATTGAAAACTGGAATGTATCGCACAAAGGTTTTTACGACCAGGGCAAACATTCTTACCAGTGGGGATTGAGTTATGACAAAACCGCTATTGCTGACAAACTCAATGAATGGGAGTACCAGGACTCAGCCGGTTATTCATTGCCTTATCAACCCAACCTGCTCCAGTTAAATAAAGTATTGAAATCAATTTCTAATCTTGACATCGATAAATATTCAGGCTATCTACAGGATAATATTCTCATGGGCGACTCGACACATTCTACTACACTTACCGTAGGTGTTCGTTTCAATTATAATTCGTTGAATAAAGAATTGCTGATCGCTCCACGTATCGGCGCCAGTTGGAAACCCAACTGGAAAAAGAATATCATCTTCCGGGCTGCTGCAGGCGCTTATCATCAGCCACCCTTTTACAGGGAGTTAAGAAGATATGATGGCACCGTGAATACAAATCTCAAAGCACAGAAAAGCTGGCAGGGAGTAGTTGGATTTGATTACAATTTTATTGGTCTCGCAGGGCGGCCGATGCGCTGGACTACGGAAGCCTATTATAAACACATGACCGATGTAGTGCCTTATGATATCGACAACGTTCGCATTCGTTATTTTGGGGAGAACAATGCCAAAGCTTATGCTGCCGGTTTGGAAATGCGGTTATTTGGCGAACTGGTAAAAGATGCAGAGAGCTGGATCAGCCTGGGCTTTATGCGAACCAAAGAAGATATTGAAGGCGATACGTACAAAGATTATACACTCAATAATAACAATGAACCGATAGATAGTGTGACCAAAGAAAAGGGTTGGGTAAGACGGCCTACAGACCGTCTCATCACTTTCGGCATGTTCTTCCAGGATTATCTTGCCACCAATAAAAACTTCAAGATGTACCTGAATTTTTTATATGGCAGCAACCTGCCATATAATATTCCGGGCAGCACCAAATACCGCAACGGTCTTTTTATTGATCCTTATATAAGAGCCGATATCGGCTTCAGTGCTTTGCTACTGGATAGTGACAGGAGTAATCGGCGCAGTCATAGTCCTTTCCTCGGGTTTGAAAGCATCTGGGCCAGTCTCGAAGTATTTAATATCATTGACCGGGCCAACACTATTTCTTTTTTATTGATCAAAGATTTTTCCAATACTACGTATGCACTTCCCAATCGGTTGACGCCACGGCTGGTGAATTTTAAGATTGTGGGTAGATGGTGATTGGATTAATGCAAATACATAATGACGATTCGAAAAGCATTAACCTGATTAAACAAAAAAGCCACAATAAAACTGTGGCTTTTTGTTTTGACAACAAGTTTTCTATTTATTGAGGCTGTTCAAAATCGAATTTATCTTTCCCCTGGTAAGTCTTGAAAGCTTCAGGATTTCCGAAAGGGCCGAGATATTTGGCACTGCCAAAGCCCAGAATCGGCCAGAAAATAAATCCAAGAATAACAAGACCGGCTGTAAACCCCTCATCCTTTCCAAAACTTTTGGAAACCATATTGTAAGTCCAGATCATAAATATGATGTTCACAATTGGAATTAACATCAGCAACACCCACCAACCCGGTTTACCACCGATTTTTGTCATGATATAAAGATTGTAAATAGGAATGATGGCGGCCCAGCCGGGCTGGCCAGCTTTTACGAATACTTTCCACATAGCTGCAATCAAAAAAACAATAACACACAGCCAGATAATAATTAATGCCGGAGAGATTTCATTTTCGTACATAAGAGTGTTGGTTTTGGTGAATAACAATAATAGAGAATTTTTCAATTCTCTCCTATTAGGATTTATACTTAAAGAGGGTTATTTCTTCACCCAAAACACATCATCCCATTCCCCGCAAACCACAGGATGCGCTTCTAATGCTTTATAAATGGTATCCAATTGCGGGGTAGTTAATACTTCTTCAAGATGGATAAATAATTTTCTTTCTTCCCAGCGTATATGTTTCTCAGCAAGATCAGTTAATTGAATGAATGTTTCTTTTTCAGCTTCTTTATCCAAACTAAGCACCAGCTCACGAACCTGTGCATGTTCAGTTCTCATTTTCTCTGCCATAGGATGATCAACCGGTAAGTAAGGCAATAATATTTTTTCTTCCTGGAAGAAATGCTGCTTGATATGTCCTTTCCAGAACCAGAGGGTGAATTCTCTTAGTTTATCACAGGAAACTTCAAACTTCAATCCCTGCCTGATCTTCCATACAAACAATAAGGCTTCATGATGCTCACGGCTGAGCGGTGCCAGTTGAGGGCTGCGTTTGATCGGTTTCTTTTCCATGATGATTCAAAGTTAGGATAACGTTATTATGATGAATGCTGGTTGGTTTTTTAAATTTAAACCTCTTCCAAAGATTCTTTACAAAATATTTCTCCGGTCATCTTGCGGAGGGAATGATATTTTTTGTTAATCCTAACAACTACAACCTTAAAATATTTTATACCTATCATTAAATACTTCGATTATCAAATTTTTTTACTCCTTCCGAAGGGATAGAAGGATAATACAGGTAACAAATCTTCAGATGAGATGGGTAATATTACGTCGCATTTATTGTTTATATATTCATAAAACACAGTTTTGCAATAAGTGAAAAATAAATATCAAAAATTTTGGCAGGATTATTTCTATTCACACTTGTGAATAAGTAACTTTAGGATATAACTATTTTCATCAGTTATATTTGATAACAGTTGGGTGATGCTTTTGTATATATAACAAAAGACGTGAAATAATCCGGTGCCACCCCTGCCGGCATTTTGTGAAATGGTTCTTTATTGCTTTTAACGTACCTGCAAACTGAACCAATTAAATTGAAGCGAATTGACAGACACAATCATCAACCTTGAAACCGTCAACCCTATCGAGTTCTTTGGAGTCAACAATGGTAAACTCGATCTTCTCAAAAAGAAATTTCCCCTGCTGAAAATTTTATCCCGCGGCACTCAGCTAAAACTTAGTGGTGCACCTGAACAGGTAGAATCCGCCAGGGAAAAAATTTCTCTTATTGTAACCTATCTCGAACGAAATGGTCACATGAGTGAAAATTATTTTGAGCAGATACTCGGCGGTGACGACGCCGAAGCCATTGACAATTTTGTAGAAAGAAATCCCAATGATGTCCTTGTTTTCGGGCCTAATGGCAAATCGGTACGGGCACGAACAGCCAACCAGAAAAAAATGGTGCAGCTGGCCGAAAAAAATGATATCGTGTTTGCTATCGGTCCAGCTGGTACGGGCAAAACATATACAGCCGTTGCACTCGCCGTAAGGGCACTGAAGAATAAACAGGTAAAGAAAATTGTATTGACAAGACCTGCAGTGGAAGCGGGAGAAAATCTCGGTTTCCTTCCCGGCGATCTCAAAGAAAAGATCGATCCTTACCTGCGCCCTTTATATGATGCGCTTGATGATATGATACCCGCTGATAAGCTCGGGTATTATATGACAACGAGAACGATTGAGATCGCACCATTAGCGTATATGCGTGGCCGAACACTCGACAACGCCTTTATTCTATTGGATGAAGCACAGAATGCAACCGATCTGCAATTGAAAATGTTCCTGACCCGCATTGGCCCAAATGCGAAAGCGATCATTACCGGCGACGTAACGCAGGTGGATCTGCCCAGGAATCAACGGAGTGGTTTATTTACAGCTGTCCGCATATTAAAGGATGTAGATGGCATCGGACATATCGAACTGGATGAAGAAGATGTGGTTCGCCACCGCCTGGTAAAAGCTATCATCAAAGCCTATAATAAAGAGCAGGGGCCACAGGAAAACAAGTAAACTAACCTAATCCCATAAATAGTAAGAGGCAGCTGAACAGTTTGCCTCTTTTTTATGCCGGTAAGGTTTTACATTTGTTGAACTAAAAACTTATATATGAAAAAAAGTATGAGATGTCTTGCCTTCTTTGCAGTAGTATCAGTAATCGTAACCAGTTGTGATAAAGCAACCAGTTCCGACCCTAAAGTAGTACTGACCCAATTTATTGAACGCATGATCAAAAAAGATATTGATGGCGCTGCTAAATTAGCTACCGAAGAAAGTCAGTCTATGTTTAGTATGATGAAAATGGGATTGGCAATGGCCGAAAAGAATAAAGACAGTAAAGAAGAAACAGAGAAGATGGATGAATTCAAGGACATGGAAATCGGCAGCGCTACTATCACCGGTGAAACCGCGGTGGTGCCTGTAAAAAATAAAAAGAAAGGCTTTGAACTGGAAATTCCGCTGAAAAAAGAAGGCGGCGGATGGAAAGTTGATTTTACCATGCAAACAATGATGAAGATGGCAAAAGATGCAAGACAGCAGGAAGGCATGGATACATTACGCCAAAATATCAGTGCAGAAGATATGGAAAAAGGGCTAAAGATGGCAGATAGTATTAGGAAAAATATGGATCCTGAAAAAATGAAAGAGATGATGAAGGCCATGGAAAAAATGAAGGAACAGCAATAATATTTTAATAAAAAGAAATAGGCTGTATTCGACAATACAGCCTATTTTTTGTAGCCAACTAAACCTATGAAGAGGATTAAAACAGGAACTGAACAAATATGTATTTCTAAACTTTCGTATTTTGCAGCAATGAAAAAACTACTGGTTGCCATCGTTTTAGTGAATTGTTTTATTGCCTGCAACGAAACTGATCGCCAGCTTACAGAAAGCACAGAAGATGATATTAATACCGCTACTACCTTTCTCCGGGCGACACTGGATGAGGATTATACAAAAGCAAGAAGCCTGCTCGTGAATGATTCGCTTAATATGCAGGACATGGATGTGTATGAAAGATTATATAAAGAACGGACTCCTGCCGAAGAAAAAACTAAATACCGGGGAGCTTCCATCGTTATCCATGAAGCCCGGAAAGTTGATAGCCTTACGAGTATTATAAATTATTCCAACTCCTATAAGAAAGAAGTTGATTCATTGAAAGTGATTAAGATGAATGGTAAATGGCTGGTGGATCTCAAATTCGTTTTTAAACAACAAACTGATTCGCTGCCATGATAAAAAATATCCTGCTGGTAGGATTGGGCGGTAGCATTGGCAGTATATTCCGTTACCTGTGCCAGCGATGGGTAGCTTATTTTTACCCGCATCAATATCCCTGGGGCACTTTTGCTGTGAATATTACCGGTTGTTTACTGATCGGCATTTTCTGGGGATTAACTTTCAAGTCTTTTACCGAAAACGAACACTGGAAATTATTCCTGATGACCGGCCTGTGCGGAGGCTTCACTACTTTTTCTGCTTTTACTTTAGAAGGCAATAACTTACTCCGTGAAAACAGGATCGGTTTATTTTTCCTGTACATTGCAGGTAGTGTCCTCGTTGGTCTGCTGGCTACATACCTGGGAATGAAAATGTCCCGTTGATTAAAACAAATCTTATGCTTACAGTTAATCATCCCTGGCATGGTGCACACTTCGGTGATAAAGCACCACAAACCATCAACGCACTGATCGAAATACCACAGGGATCAAGATCGAAATATGAAGTGGATAAAGCAACCGGTTTGCTGCGATTAGATCGTGTGATCTATTCTTCTTTCCATTATCCCGTTAACTACGGTTTTATTCCGCAAACATTGGGACAGGATGGCGATCCGTTGGATGTGCTGGTGCTTTGCTCGCAACCGATACAATCATTATGCCTGGTAGAAGCAACGGTGATCGGTAATATGCAAATGATCGATAGCGGGCAGGTGGATGATAAGATCATTGCCGTGGCATCCAAAGATCCCTCCGTTAATCACTTTCATAAGATGGAAGATCTTCCCCAGCATTTTTTACTGGAACTGCGAAACTTTTTTGAACAATACAAAGTGCTGGAGAATAAAAAAGTGGAGATAGATAATTTCCAGGATAAGGATACCGGTTGCAAGATCATCCAGGAAGCGATTGACTTTTATAAAGAAAGTTTTAAAAAATAAAGATGGATCACCCTCAACAAAATACTATGACAACACAACTGGTGCTGATGGTGATCACCATTGGATTGGCTGCGGGCATGCTGAGTGGGTTGGTAGGTGTAGGCGGTGGTATCATTATGGTGCCCGCCCTTGTATTCTTTATGAGCTATACCCAGCACCAGGCACAGGGCACATCGCTGGCTGTGCTTACATTGCCGGTAGTGATCCTTGCTTCATTTTACTACTACCAGCAATGTGAAAAGCTTGGCACACCGATAAGTCTCAATATTGTAGGTCTGCTGGGAGTTGGCTTTATTGTCGGCGCTTTCTTTGGTAGCAAGATTGCTTTAATGATCAATACAGAGTCCTTAAAAAAAATATTTGCTGTAATCCTTTTTTATACGGCATTTAAAATGCTGGGCTGGGATGCTGCCATCGTGAAATGGATAAAAGGTATTTTTTAACAGCCGAATTATTTCCCTGCTTGTTTTAATTAATTACTTTGATTGCAGCTAATTTTTTTGCGTATGAAAAAAGTTTACTTACTGCTTTTATTGCTTGCTGCACTTTCCGGCTATTCCCAATCTAATTATAAAAAAATTTCAGAGAACTATTATCGTTCTGTTCCTTTCGACAGGGAATTCAGCAAATTCCTGAATCACCTGATGAATGATCCGACGATTATTAATAAGAAGGTTTTAAAACGTACAGACTCGACTCTTTTTTATCTCAAGGGCTCTTATACTACGCACAACCCTTTTTTCTTTAAATCTATACGTACAGACGTGATACTGGCCGAAAGAGAAGAAATAGTGGAGCAGGATTCGATAAAATTTCTGCACACCGTTTATGCTTACCAGCTAATAGGCTATGCACCTCCGGGTGAAGAAGGTATGAAAGAGGTAAAAAACGAGTTTGAAAAATTCTGCCGCCATTACAAAAAAGGATATTTTGACAGCAAGTATCATGAATTGAATAAAGATGAGAAGGAGACCGGTGAGGTCAGAGACTATTCATTTAAGTACCTCAACTTTTTCCCGCTTACAGTTGCCTGGGCTACATATTCGAATCACAACAATAATTTATTCACCATCACGATCCGTTTCAAGGTCATTAATAATATTGCTTATTTACCAGAATCGCCGGATGGCTTTTAGCGAATGTGTACGTTGACCCGTATCACTATTGATGATCCCCTTTTTATCAATTATATCAATTCTTACTTTGCCGGATGCGTGAATAATATGCGATGCATCCAGCAGTATGCCTACATGAACGATTTCTTCTTTGTCATCGAAAAAAGCGAGATCACCGGCAGCTGCATCATTTATTTTTTTAACCGATTTACCTTCCTGTGCTTGCTGCCATGCATCACGGGGCAGGTCAACTCCCAGCATTTTATAATTTACCTGGACGAAACCACTGCAATCCACTCCAAAAATGGTGCGGCCGCCCCATAAATAAGGAGCATTGAGCCACTGCTGGGTTAATGCTATTAATAAAGCAGCATCAGGTTGCTGTTCTGTTCTTTTTTTTGATTGGCCATAAAATTCATACGCAAGTCTTCCTATTGCACCCTTATTATCCTGGTAGCCGGGCAAGCTGGCGCCAATGGGTAAAATAGTTTGAATTGTATTGACGTTAGCAAGGTTCAGCATTTCGGCCGTTAAAAATTGACTATCAGCTTTAGCTTCCTCTTCTGTCACTTCTTCTAACAAAGTATTCGTCATCCACCCTTCATATTTATCAAACAGGCTCCTGACCTTTACCCATAAACTTCCTTTTTCTTTGAGTATTTGCACCGCTTCGCCAAATAATAATTGATTGACCATCTCCCGGCGATGATTTGGCTTTCTTCTTACCGGTGCAGCCGGCACCTTTACTATTGCATACTCCATATAAAAATTTTGGCGAAAGTAAAACATAAATGCTGATCGGATACCTCGATGAATGGAATCACAGGTTTTTACCAATAGTCAAAAATGAATAGCTCATTTCTGTGCAAATAAACTCCTGTTGCATCTAAGTAAAACAAATTAGCTATTTTCCGTTTGTGAACGGCGATAAATATAACCATATTACCGACCAGCAACTGCTCGAAAAATTTTATGCCGACCATAATAATGAATGGTTGGGCATACTGCTGCAGCGCTATACACTTTTATTGCTGGGTGTATGCATGAAATATTTAAAAAATGAAGAAGACGCTAAGGATAGTGTGCAACAGGTATTTTTAAAAGTGATCCAGGAATTGCATAAATATAAAGTGGAGTATTTCAAATCGTGGTTGTACATGGTAGCCAAGAATCATTGCCTGATGAAACTGCGTGACAGGCAGGGGAAGATACCAGCTGAGTTGACCGATCGCATGGCTGCAACGCCGGAAGAGGAAACAGACCGGCAGGCTTTATTGCAAAATGATCATACATTGGACCTGGTGGAAACCGGGTTGAAAGAACTGAATGCCGAGCAACAGCAATGTGTAACTTTGTTTTACCTGCAAAAGAAAAGCTACCAGGAAATAACGGAACAAACCGGCTACAGCATGCTTCAGGTAAAAAGTTATATTCAGAATGGCAAACGTAACCTGAAGATATGGATCGAAAAAAAACTAAGCGAAGAAACGAAGCGATAATTCATGGCTCATAACCTGAAAGACATATTATCTCATTTGTCCACCGACATCGACCAGGAAACATTAATGCTTTACCTGCAGGGCCAGCTATCACAGGAAAAAAAGCATGAAATAGAAAAGCAATTGCTCGATAATGAATTTGCCAGCGATGCCCTTGAAGGTTTGCAGGATGTAAAGGATAAACAGCAGATCGCTTTTATGGTAGAACTGCTGAACCGGGATCTGAAAAAGAAAACAGAAAAGAAAAAGCAACGACTTCAGAAAATGAAACTGAAAGACCAGCCCTGGTTATATATTTCTATCCTTATTTTTTTATTACTGATCATCCTGAGTTATTTCATTCTGCACAGGATGATAAATAGCAATGGTTAGAACTTATCTCAAAAGTCCCATATGGATATCTCGCAACGGCGCAGCGACGCAACGGGTATTGATTATAAAGAGCTTTCAACCTTGCGACGTGGCGTCGCTGCGTGAAAAAATACTTTTGAGATAGCTTCTAGTATTTTGCTTTGCCCCGCCAGTTTTTCCATCGCTCAAACACCTCTTTTGCCATAGCATGTGGCTCATGAATAAACGGTATCTGCCGGTCCTTCTTGGTGGTATTGATCTCATCATAAATAAAATCATCGTCAAATTCGATAGCCGCTGCTTCTTCCTTGGTGTTAGCATAGATTACCCGTTGTGGTCTTGCCCAGTAGATAGCACCGAGACACATGGGGCATGGTTCACAACTGGTATATACATCACAACCCGTGAGCTGATAAGTGCCGAGTTTTTTGCATGCTTCCCGGATGGCAACCACCTCGGCATGAGCAGTAGGATCGTTGGTAGAAGTAACCTGGTTACAACCCTCCCCGACTATTTCTCCATTTTTTACAATAACACAACCAAACGGACCGCCGTGACCGCTTTGCATACCCTGCCCCGATAATTCAATGGCCTTTTCCAGAAAAGTCAACTCTTGTTTAGACAGCATAGTTTCAAATTTATGGCTTACACCCCTAAAAATGGGCGCATTAAAAATGTGGAATAGTTTCTGGTTCTCCACAGTTTATGCACTTTTTCGGGCCTTATATGAAGTTAATATTAATTTTAAGTTAAGTGGTTCTTACCTGGAATAAAGGTTCGTAATTTCTCCATTGTTTAAGCCATCACAAACCTAAAATTTTTCTTTATGCGTTGGGAAAATGTAAGCTCAACTTCTAACCAG
>DASVOE010000012.1:0-1887 GCA_036383515.1 Chitinophagaceae bacterium
ACTTGATGTGAAAGAGTTTGACTTCAATGGTTTGATTGCTTGAATTTGAATAACAGGTTCCTTAGGAATATGAAAACTAACAACCTTACGAAAGCAATCAATTTTGACATGATGAGTAGTTAACCAATCAATTCCTAAAATCACATCAAAAGCAAGTATCTTTAAGGAGATAAGGTCAACAGGTAATGTGATGGTGCCAACTTGGATCAAACAAGATTTATAAACAGTGGATGCAACGAAAGTTTCTCCTAACGGAGTTTCAACAGATAAGTCAAAGTCTAATTTTCTCCGGAGTCAATTTTAAACGTTGAACGCAAGCAAGAGAGATAAAAGAATGGGTAGAACCGGTATCTAATAAGGTATAAACTTCGCAAAAATTTATAATTAACTAACCCGTGCTAACTTCGTTCGGGTTCCTCGTATTCTGACCAGTCACGAAAAACGCTCTTCTAGGAACCGTTGACTTTGACTTTTCTGGGATAACTTTTTGAGTCACCACCCCCGTTGGACTTGGTTTCGCTACAGTGCAATCTCGAGCGATATGTCCTTCCTTTCCACAGTTATAACATACCTTAAACTGTTGTGGGCAGTTTGGGCTGATATGTCCTTTTTCGCACTTATAGCATATGACCGGTGGTCGTTCTCCTCCCTTGGAACCAGTTGCTGCTGGTGCTGACGTCTTCGTATTATCATTGTTGAATCTCCTCTTTTTAAAATCTCCTCCCGACTCGCTTCTTCTATATTCATGGCCATGATTACCACCAGAGTGGTTGCCGCTCTTGTCCGTATTCTTCTTTCTCCACTGGTTATCATTGTTCTGATGACTGCTGTCACCAGTATGATCCTGGTTGTGGTCCCTCGATTGACCGTACTCGTTATCTCGCTCTAATAATTGAGCAGTGTTGACAACATCTGAATAGAGAGAAAATTTATGAGAAATGAGATATTGACGTATGCCGGGTTTCAAACCTCTCAGAAACATCTGCGTCATACGTTCCTCATTCTCCACCAAATGAGGTGCAAACCTGGACAACTCTGCAAACTTCGCCTCGTAATGGGACACCGTCATGTTATTATGCTCCAGTCTAATAAACTCTACCTCCTTCATATGACGAATACTTTCAGAAAAATACTTATCATTGAACAGTTTCTGAAATGTCTCCCAAGACATGCTGAGTGCGGCTGGATGGGTACGCTTTACAGACTCCCACCAGTAGTCTGCCTCGCCACGGAACATAAAGGTGGCGAATGGAACCTTCTGTTCCTCCGTGCATCCCAAGACATCGAATATCTTGGTAATTTGCTTGACCCACGTTTCCGCCATGATCGGATCTGGCTTTTCCTTAAATTCTGGTGGTCCCAATTCTTTGAACTGTTTGGCTGTGACAAACCGTGAATTGCTATCATTTCCTCCTGTATTTTGAACACGAGACTCCCTCGTCTGGTTTTGCATGAATTGAAAAAAACTTCTAAACATTCCATCGTTCATCATCTGCTCATTGGTGTTGTTCACAGGAGGAACATTTCCAGCCTGTTGCACGTTCTCCTCGTTGGTAAGCACCGGTGTCTCCACGGTCTCATTTACTCTATTGTTAACGTTCTCAGTTGCCATTCTCAAATACTGTCATAAAACAAGGGTTAATTAAACAAATTAACATATCACATAATATCCCTATATTATGACCGACCATCAAATAAGCTTAGGTAGGACATACTAGCGAAAGATTTACTCGTCTCTCCCTTCCTAGTTCTATTCTCCGATCTCCGCCAGAGATTATATCCCTAAGCTATGATACCAACTGTGACGCCCCCAAAATAGGTATACAACACCCATTCTGAGTCGCCAAAATACATGGTACAGAAACAACTACATCTTTATTATTACAA
>DASVOE010000013.1:0-15482 GCA_036383515.1 Chitinophagaceae bacterium
GCATCTGGCCGACACACCTGACCTTCTTGAAGTACAGATCCAGTCGTTCAAAGAGTTTTTCCAGTTGGAAACAACACCCGACAAACGGAATATCGAAGGATTGTTCCGTGTGTTCAAGGAAAACTTCCCGATCACTGACACGAGAAACATCTTTGTGCTTGAGTTCCTGGATTACTTTATCGATCCGCCCCGTTATACCATCGAAGAGTGTATGGAGCGTGGATTGACCTACGCTGTTCCCCTCAAAGCCAAACTCCGTTTGAGCTGTAATGATGAGGAACATGTGGACTTCCAGACCATCGTTCAGGATGTGTTCCTTGGAAACATTCCGTACATGACTCCCCGTGGTACGTTTGTGATCAATGGCGCTGAACGTGTAGTGGTTTCTCAGTTACATCGTTCTCCCGGAGTATTCTTTGGTCAGTCTGTTCACCCGAACGGAACCAAGATTTATTCTGCCCGGGTAATTCCTTTCAAAGGAGCCTGGATGGAGTTTGCAACAGACATCAACAATGTCATGTATGCTTATATCGACCGTAAGAAAAAATTCCCTGTAACGACGTTATTGCGTTCTATCGGCTACGAAACAGACAAGGACATCCTTGAATTGTTTGGTATGGCTGATGAAGTAAAGACCGATAAAAAGACCTTAACAAAATACCTGGGCAAGCGTCTTGCTGCCCGTGTATTGAGAACCTGGGTTGAAGATTTTGTAGATGAAGATACCGGCGAGGTAGTTTCTATTGAAAGAAACGAAATCGTTATGGAACGTGACACCGTGTTGGATGAAGAAGCGGTGGAAACCATTTCTGAAATGGATGTGAAAAGTGTATTCATCCAGCGTGAAGACGTAGGTGGTGATTATGCGATCATCTATAACACATTAAATAAAGATACTTCCAACAGCGAACTCGAGGCCGTTCAGTTCATCTATCGCCAATTGCGTGGCGCTGATGCACCTGATAACGAAACAGCCCGTGGTATCATTGATAAATTATTTTTCAGCGATAAGCGTTATGATCTCGGTGAAGTGGGTCGTTACAAGATCAACCGTAAACTGAATATCAATCAGCCGCTGGAGAAAAAAGTATTAACAAGAGAAGATATCATCCTGATCATTAAATACCTGGTGAAATTAACCAATGGTAAAGCAGAGATCGATGATATTGATCACCTGAGCAACCGTCGTGTTCGTACAGTGGGTGAGCAGTTATACGCTCAGTTTGGTGTAGGTCTGGCTCGTATGGCCAGAACGATTCGTGAAAGAATGAACGTTAGAGATAACGAAGTATTTACTCCTGTTGATTTGATCAATGCGAGAACACTTTCTTCAGTTATCAATTCATTCTTTGGAACATCTCAGTTATCGCAGTTCCTTGATCAGACGAATCCATTGTCAGAGATTACTCACAAACGTCGTATTTCAGCACTCGGGCCAGGTGGTTTGAGTCGTGAAAGAGCTGGCTTCGAGGTTCGTGACGTACACTATTCTCACTATGGTCGCCTGTGTACAATTGAAACACCGGAAGGTCCAAACATTGGTTTGATCTCCACACTTTGTGTGCATGCCAAGATCAATGATATGGGCTTTATCGAAACACCTTATCGTAAGGTAGCAGAAGGTAAGGTGAATATGAAAGAACTTACTTTCTTAAGTGCAGAAGAAGAAGATCTGGCAAAAATCGCCCAGGCAAATACAGCGCTGGATGATAAAGGTCATTTCGTAGAAGAGAAGATCGTTAGCCGGGAAACCGGTGATTTCCCGATATTGGATAGAAACGATGTGCAATTCATGGATGTGGCGCCTAACCAGATCGTTGGTTTGAGTGCTTCATTGATCCCCTTCCTGGAACATGATGATGCCAACCGTGCATTGATGGGATCGAACATGCAACGGCAGGCTGTACCACTGATCCGTCCTGACGTTCCTGTTGTAGGAACAGGTTTGGAAGGCAGAGCAGCCCGTGATGCAAGAATTCAAATTCACTCAGAAGGAAATGGTGTAGTTGAATTTGTTGATGCCAATGAAATTCATGTTCGCTACGACCGTGATGAGCAGGAAAAACTGGTAAGTTTTGAAGATGACTTAAGAGTTTACCGACTCACTAAGTTTATCAAGACAAACCAGGAAACTTGCATCAACCTGAAACCTGCTGTGAAAAAAGGCCAGAAAGTGAAGAGAGGTGATTTCTTAACAGAAGGCTATGCAACACAGGATGGCGAATTAGCATTGGGTAAAAACCTGAAAGTGGCGTTCATGCCGTGGAAAGGTTACAACTTCGAGGATGCGATCGTTATCAGTGAAAGAGTGGTGAAAGAGGATATGTTTACTTCTGTTCACATTTCTGAATATGAACTGGAAGTTCGTGATACTAAACTCGGTGAAGAAGAGCTGACCCCGGATATTCCTAACGTTTCTGAAGAAGCAACAAAGGACCTGGATGAGAATGGTATCATTCGTATCGGTGCACATATCAAAGAAGGAGATATATTAATTGGTAAGATCACTCCGAAAGGTGAAAGTGATCCTACTCCGGAAGAAAAATTATTGCGGGCCATCTTCGGTGATAAAGCCGGTGATGCAAAAGATGCTTCACTGAAAGCACCGAATGGTGTGGAAGGTGTGGTGATCGGCAAAAAATTATTCCAGAGAGCCAAGAAAGATAAGAATGCTAAAGTAAGAGAGAAAGCAGCAATTGAGAAACTGGAGAGAATGCATGAGAAGAACGAGGCCGACCTGATGCAGGTGTTACTCGAAAAGCTCACTACTCTTTTAGCCAATCATGTATCTGCCGGTGTTAGCAATAATTTCGGTGAAGTACAAATAGGCAAAGGTGCCAAGTTTACTTCCAAGAATCTTACTGGTTTAGATTATGCCAACATCAACCCGCTTGGTTGGACTGGTGATAAGAAAGTGGATGACCAGATCAATACGTTATTACACAACTATAATATCAAATTCAACGAAGAACTGGGCCGTTACAAAAGAGAGAAATTCAATATCTCGATTGGTGACGAATTACCTGCCGGTGTATTGAAACTGGCTAAAGTATACCTCGCTGTAAAACGTAAGTTGAAAGTGGGTGATAAGATGGCCGGCCGTCACGGTAATAAAGGTATCGTTGCCAAAATCGTTCGTGCAGAAGATATGCCGTTCCTGGAAGATGGAACGCCGGTAGATGTAGTATTGAATCCGTTGGGTGTACCAAGCCGTATGAACCTCGGACAGATCTATGAGACTGTATTGGGTTGGGCTGGTCAGAACCTGGGATTGAAATTCGCTACGCCAATCTTTGATGGTGCTACGGTTGATGAAATTGCTGATTACTGTAAGCAGGCAGATATTCCATTGTATGGTCACACTTATTTGTATGATGGCGAAACAGGAGAACGTTTCCACCAGAAAGCAACAGTGGGCATCATTTATGTGATCAAATTGCATCACATGGTGGATGATAAGATGCATGCCCGTTCGATCGGACCATACAGTTTGATTACGCAACAGCCGTTGGGTGGTAAAGCTCAGTTTGGTGGTCAGCGTTTTGGTGAGATGGAAGTATGGGCACTCGAAGCTTATGGCGCATCTAACATCCTGCAGGAATTGCTCACATTGAAATCTGATGATATCATCGGTCGTGCAAAAACATACGAAGCAATTGTGAAAGGTGATAACATTCCAAGACCTGGTATCCCTGAATCATTCAATGTGTTGGTGCATGAGCTGAGAGGATTGGGATTAGATTTGAAGTTTGAGTAAAAAGTAAAATTCAAAAGTGAAAATTGGGAAAGGCCTTCTAAAGCCATGCTTTGATTTTTGTCTTTTGATTTTTGACTGGTTATTAGTTCTAACAATTATTAAAACAAGATATGGCTATCAAAAAAGAAAATCGTCCAAGACCAACGTTTTCAAAGATCACAATCGGCCTGGCTTCCCCGGATACAATCCTGGAAAGAAGTTATGGCGAGGTGTTGAAGCCTGAAACAATTAACTATCGTACTTACAAACCGGAAAGAGATGGTTTGTTTTGCGAAAGAATTTTCGGACCAGTAAAAGATTATGAGTGTGCCTGCGGTAAATACAAACGTATCCGTTACAAGGGTATCGTGTGTGACCGTTGTGGTGTGGAAGTAACAGAGAAGAAAGTACGTCGTGAAAGAATGGGTCACATCAAATTAGTGGTGCCTGTTGTTCATATCTGGTATTTCAAATCGTTGCCGAATAAAATTGGTTACCTGCTCGGTGTAAGCTCTAAGAAATTAGAAACCATCGTGTATTATGAAAGATTTGTCGTTATTCAAACAGGTATCCGTGCTGATAAAGGACAGAATGTTGGCGACCTGCTGACAGAAGAAGAGTACCTGGATATCCTGGATACGTTGCCAAAAGATAACCAGTACCTGCCTGATGATGATCCCAATAAGTTCATCGCCAAGATGGGTGCTGAAGCGGTGCATGATATGTTGCAGCGCATCGACCTCGACCAGTTATCATTTGATCTTCGTAACACAGCTGCTACAGAAACATCACAGCAACGTAAAGCAGATGCATTAAAGCGTTTGAGTGTAGTAGAAGCTTTTCGTGATGCCAATACAAGGATCACTAACCGTCCTGAATGGATGGTTATGCAATACATTCCAGTTATTCCACCAGAACTGCGCCCCTTAGTGCCGCTGGATGGTGGTCGTTTCGCTTCATCTGATCTGAATGACCTGTATCGCCGTGTTATTATCCGTAATAACCGTTTGAAAAGATTATTAGAGATCAAAGCTCCTGAAGTAATCCTTCGGAATGAAAAAAGGATGTTGCAGGAAGCAGTGGATTCATTATTTGATAACAGTCGTAAATCAAATGCTGTAAAAGCAGAAGGTGGACGGGCCCTGAAATCATTGAGTGACGTATTGAAAGGTAAGCAAGGCCGTTTCCGTCAGAACCTGTTGGGTAAACGTGTTGACTATTCTGGTCGTTCGGTTATCGTGGTAGGTCCTGAATTGAAATTACATGAGTGCGGTTTGCCAAAAGATATGGCTGCAGAATTATTCAAGCCATTTATCATTCGTAAACTGATTGAAAGAGGAATTGTAAAGACAGTAAAATCTGCAAGAAAATTAGTTGATAAAAAAGAAGCGATCGTTTGGGATATCCTTGAGAATATTTTGAAAGGACACCCGATCATGCTAAATCGTGCCCCAACACTTCACCGTTTGTCAATCCAGGCTTTCCAGCCAAAGTTGATCGAAGGCAAAGCAATTCAATTGCACCCGCTGGTAACTACAGCGTTCAACGCCGACTTTGACGGTGACCAGATGGCTGTTCACGTTCCATTAAGCAATACAGCTGTGCTGGAAGCGCAATTACTGATGCTGGCTTCTCATAACATTCTCAACCCGCAGAATGGTACCCCGATCACTCTTCCTTCACAGGACATGGTACTCGGTCTGTATTATATTACGAAAGGAAGAAAGACACAGGGAACAGAAATCGTTCGTGGTGAAGGCAAAGCTTTCTACTCTAACGAAGAGGTGATCATTGCATATAACGAAGGAGTAATTGATCTGCATGCCTGGATAAAAGTGAAAACCAATATCCGGAACGCAGATGGATTGCTGGAGCATAAAATGATTGAAACAACGGTAGGCCGTGTGATCTTTAACCAGCACGTTCCAAATGAAGTTGGTTTTGTAAATGCGCTGCTGACCAAGAAGAATCTTCGTGAGATCATTGGCGATATTATCAAGATCACCAACGTTCCAAAAACTGCTAAGTTTTTGGATGATATTAAAACCTTAGGTTTCCGTACAGCCTTCCAGGGTGGTTTATCATTCAGCATCAACGACCTGATCATCCCCGATATTAAAGAGCAATTGCTCGAGAATGCAAAAGTGGAAGTAGATGAAGTGTGGGATAACTACAACATGGGGTTGATCACCAATAATGAGAGATATAACCAGATCGTTGACATCTGGAGCCGGGTAGATACAAGAATTACAGAAACACTGATCCGTGAACTGGCAAACGATAAGCAAGGGTTTAACTCTGTTTATATGATGCTTGATTCAGGTGCCCGTGGATCTAAACAACAGATTAAACAGCTGGCCGGTATCAGGGGATTGATGGCGAAGCCAAGAAAATCAGGTTCTACAGGATCTGAGATCATTGAAAATCCAATCCTCTCCAACTTCAAAGGCGGATTGAACGTATTGGATTACTTTATCTCTACCCACGGTGCCCGTAAAGGTCTTGCTGATACAGCCCTGAAAACAGCGGATGCCGGTTACCTGACCCGTCGTTTGGTTGACGTATCACAGGATGTGGTGATTACCGAAGAAGATTGTGGCACACTGCGTGGTATTGCTACCAGTGCATTAAAAGATAATGAAGATGTGATCGAACCATTGAGCGATCGTATTGCTGGCCGTACATCATTACATGATGTATACAGCCCGATCAGTGATGAATTGATAGTGGTAGGCGGTGAAGAGATCACGGTTGATATTTCAAGAAAAATTGAAGAAGCAGGTATTGAAACGGTAGAGATCCGTTCGGTACTGACTTGCGAAAGTAAAAGAGGTTGCTGTGTAAGATGCTATGGTAAGAACCTGGCAAGTGGCAACAGGGCGCAGCGGGGTGATGCTGTTGGTATCATCGCTGCACAATCTATTGGTGAGCCGGGTACACAGTTAACGCTCCGTACCTTCCACGTAGGTGGTGTGGCTGGTTCTGCTGCAGTTGATTCTACATTGTTGGCCAAGTTTGATGGCACCATTCAGTTTGACGGTCTTCGTTCTGTAACGATACCGGATAATGAAGGAAACAATACACAGGTAGTAATCGGGCGTACCGGTGAGATGCGTATCATTGATACCAAAAATGATCGCCTGCTGATCACTAACAATATTCCTTATGGTGCTACGCTGAACGTGAAAGACGGTCAGAAAGTAACTAAAGGACAGGTGATCTGCACCTGGGATCCATTCAACAACGTTATCATTTCAGAAATAAATGGTACGATGAAGTTTGAGAATGTGATCGAGGGCATCACTTTCCGTGAAGAGTCGGATGAGCAAACCGGTCACCGTGAAAAAGTGGTTATTGAAACCCGTGATAAAACAAAAATTCCTTCCATTGTAGTAGAAGGAAAAGAAAGCAAATCATACAACCTGCCTACCGGTAGCCATATCATTCCTGATGAGGGAGATGAAGTAAGAGCCGGACAGGTAATCGTTAAGATCCCACGTATCCTCGGTAAACTGAGAGATATCACTGGAGGTTTACCCCGTGTAACTGAATTATTCGAAGCAAGAAACCCAAGCAATCCTGCTGTGGTGTCCGAGATCGATGGTGTGGTGACGATGGGTGCTATCAAACGTGGTAACCGTGAGATCATCATTGAAGCAAAAGATGGTGTTCAGAAAAAATACCTCGTGCCGCTTACAAGACAGATCCTTGCTCAAGATGGTGACTTTGTAAAAGCTGGTTCACCGCTTTCAGATGGTCAAACATCGCCACAGGATATCCTGTCTATCCAGGGTCCGTTTGCAGTACAGCAATATGTGGTGAATGAGATCCAGGAAGTTTATCGTTTGCAGGGTGTGAAGATCAATGATAAACACATCGAAGTAATTGTTCGCCAGATGATGCGTAAAGTAAACATCGTTGATCCGGGTGATACAAGATTCTTAGAAGATGATTCAGTAGATAAATTTGAATTTGTAGAAGAGAATGATTTCATCTATGATAAGAAAGTGGTAACAGAAATTGGGGACTCTACCAAACTTCGTGCGGGCCAGATCGTAAGCCTGAGAGAAGTAAGAGAAGAGAATTCAGTTCTTCGCCGTACAGATAAGAAGCCAGTTGAATTCCGTGATGCACAACCTGCTACTTCAGCACCAACCTTGCTGGGTATCACGAAAGCATCATTGGGAGTGCCAAGCTGGATATCTGCAGCCTCCTTCCAGGAAACAACTAAAGTGTTGTCATCTGCAGCGATCAATGGTAAAACGGATGATATGCTCGGATTGAAAGAGAATGTGATCACGGGTCACCCGATACCTGCCGGTACAGGTTTGCGTGATTTTGAAAATACAATTGTAGGCAGCAAGGAAGAATATGAATTGCTGCAAACAACCCGTGAGGCCATGGCTTTTGATGAAGAAGAATAATTGAATGAACGGTAAATAAAAAGCAATTGAAGTGAATGAAGGAGTGAGATTTTTCTTACTCCTTCTTTTCATAAAGACCGCCGCTGTTAAGGCTTTCATAAAGAAATTGAATTCCTGTCTTTACCGGTTTGTTCAGTAGTAATTTGCAAAGAAGGCCTTATTGAATCGAAGGATCCATGAGGCTGAAATCACTAAATGTGTTCTGATGAAAAAAGGTTTACTTATCTGGAATATTGTGCTGACATTACTGGTGGGGTTTTTATTGTTTTCATATTTTGGGATTCAAAAGAACGGTTTATCTGTCGGCAAAACAGTTCATACTGATACCACCACTGCTCCCAACAGGGATTTTCGTATCGCTTACTTCGATATGGATTCTGTAGAAGCCAATTTTGAAATGGTAAAGGATAAGAAAGCAGAATTGAGCAAGAAGGAAGATCTTATCAATGTGGAGCTCGACAGGATGGGCAAAAATTTTCAACAGAAATATAATTATTACCAGGGCCAGGCACAGTCCGGTGCCATGACGCAGGCGCAGCAGGAAGCGGCCGGGCAGGAACTGAAATCACTGGAAGATAAAATAAAGAACAGCAAAGCATCCATGGAACAGGATTACCAGGACCTTGTGCTGCGGGTGAATAAAGAGATGAAAAGCGCTATTGAAAATTACCTGCTTGAATATAACCGCACCAAAGGTTATTCCTACATTTTTGCCAATGAATCCGGGTTATTCTATTACCGTGACACCACTTATAATATTACCAATGATGTGGTGAAAGGATTAAATATTTCCTACCGGAAAAAACTTAAATAAGACCGCCATAACTTAATAAGAAACGTCTCTGTGCCCGGGTGCAAGGAGGCGTTTTTGTTTTGATATTATTAATCGGTTGAAATACTTATCTTGACAAATAAATCAAAATTACATGGCAGAACAACAACCCGCTTTTAAGCCCACCCTCGGATTATTTGATGGCACCATGATCGTTGCCGGTTCTATGATCGGCTCCGGTATTTTTATCGTAAGTGCAGATATAACAAGAAATGTTGGAAGTGCCGGCTGGCTGATTGCTGTATGGTTACTCACCGGTTTTATGACACTGGCAGCTGCATTGAGCTATGGAGAATTAAGCGCCATGTTCCCAAAAGCAGGGGGGCAATATGTTTATCTTAAAGAGGCCTACAACCCTTTTGTTGGGTTTTTGTATGGATGGAGTTTTTTTGCCGTCATACAGACAGGAACGATTGCTGCTGTAGGTGTTGCCTTCTCCAAATTCGCCGGGTATTTTTTCCCTGCATTGGATATGAAGCCTGAAAATATATTGATAGACCTGGGCTGGCTTAAAATATATCCTGCGCAATTGATTTCAATCGCGCTGATTATTTTTCTTACTTACACCAATACCAAAGGCGTAAAAGGTGGTAAATGGATTCAGAATATTTTTACGACAACAAAACTATTATCCCTGTTCGGTTTAATAATAGCCGGGTTTATTTTTTTTAAGCCAGATGTATGGCAGGCAAACTGGACAAATGCGTGGGACATGAAAAGCTTTGCCGGGGATGGGGCCATCACTGCTGTAATAGGAGCAGGCGTTTTAGGCGCTATTGCTGCATCTATGGTTGGATCAATTTTTAGCAGCGATGCCTGGAACAATGTTACGTTTATTGCTGGAGAAGTTAAAAACCCAAAACGAAATATCGGTCTCAGCCTGTTTTTAGGAACAATGATCGTGACCGTCATTTATGTATGTGCAAACATCATGTACACTGCGGTACTTCCTTTACATGATATTGCTTTTGCTCCGCAGGATAGAGTAGCCGTTGCAGCTTCCCAATCTATTTTTGGAAACGCAGGAACCTATGTTATTGCGATAATGATAATGATCTCGACTTTTGGCTGTAACAACGGGTTGATACTTGCCGGAGCAAGAGTTTATTATACCATGGCAAAAGACGGCCTGTTTTTTAAAAGTGCCGGAACATTGAATAAGAATGCTGTTCCGTCATGGGCATTGTGGGCACAATGCGTGGTCGCTGCTATTTTATGTTTGAGCGGAAAATATGGTGATCTGCTTGACATGATCTCTTTTGTTGTAGTCATTTTTTATGTGTTAACGATCGCTGGAATTTTTATCTTACGAGTAAAGCGTCCAGATGCAGAAAGGCCTTATAAAGCATTTGGCTACCCTGTTTTACCAATAATCTATATGCTGATGGGGATTGCATTTTGTATTTTGCTCATCATTTATAAACCACAGTTTACCTGGCCGGGACTTATTATTGTATTGATAGGAGTGCCACTTTATTATCTTGCCATTTCACAACAGAAAAAACAATCCTGATCTTTGCCGCATGAGCCAATTTGAAAAATTGTTTGAATCCTTTGCTTCATTGAAAGTAGGCGTGATAGGTGATGTGATGCTGGATACATACATGTGGGGAAAGGTGGACCGCATTTCACCTGAAGCACCGGTGCCCGTGGTCACCTTACATCACAAAGAATACAGGATAGGAGGTGCCGGCAATGTAGCATTAAACGGTCAGTCATTAGGAGTGCAGGTGTCGCTGTTAAGTGTAACCGGTGATGATGAAGATGCAATTGTCCTGGAAAACCTTTTAAAGGACAATCATATTGACACTACTTACCTCGTAAAAAGTAACGATCGCATCACTACCAATAAAACAAGGATCATCAGCCGCAACCAGCAGATGATGCGCCTGGATGCAGAAATAACCAATGATCTTTCAGCTGCTGATGAAAAATTATTGCTGACAAAAATCAAAGCCTATATAACCGACGAAAAACCAGCTGTCATCATTTTCGAAGATTATAACAAAGGAGTGCTGACAGAAAGTATAATCCGTGAAGTGATTGCATTGTGCAAACAAGCGGGTATTATTACGGCTGTTGATCCGAAACGAAAAAATTTCTTTTCTTACAAAGGGGTTGATATTTTCAAACCCAACCTCAAAGAAGTGAAAGAGGGATTGAATTTACTATTTGATGAAGTAGATGAATCGCTTCTTAAAAATATTCATAAAGAGCTTGTGCAACTGACAGGTCATCACATTTCGTTTATTACGCTTTCAGAGAAAGGAGTATTCTATCAAAATCAACATTGTTCCGGCATCATTTCATCACACCTGCGCAATGTGGCTGATGTGTCGGGTGCCGGGGATACCGTTGTAGCAGTTGCCTCGGTCGTATATGCAGCTACAAAAGATGTACAATTGATGGCCGAGATAGCTAATATTGCCGGTGGACTGGTTTGTGAAGAGGTAGGTACTGTCGCTATCAATAAAGGAAAACTGTTGCATGAGTGTGAATTACTGCTTGGCCCCCTGTCCCCCAAAGGGGGAACTTAGTCAGATAGTTCTATTAAGGTTTTATATCTGTACTTTTTTCCATATCCACCATTGCTTTTTTCATGTAGTTATCAAGGTTAAGGAAGATCTCAAAGTATATTTTAACACCGGCAAACACGAGTACAAAAATTTTATCCCAGCCCAAATTCAGGAACAGGCTGCCCAGGATGACGATGAATTGCTGGATAAAAATCCTGGCATAGGGTTGAAACATCAATCGCATCATGCTTGCTGTTTTGTATTCTCTTCTCATGATAAAAGGAATAAGATCCCTTACCAGGTAGCTTATAACAAAGGCTGCCAGCATAATAGCAATATCTGTATTTACATATTCATACCAATGAAAAAAGAAATGAAACAAACCTGAATTGAGAGGATTGATATTGGCCGATGCTGCAAAAATGCTTGTTTGCACACAGGCAAATAAACCATAGTGAAGAATAAAAAATAATATAAAGAACAGTCCCGAAACTTTCGTGATCGTATTGTTGTTATACCACAGGTCCCGTTTTTTAAAAAGTGTCGTTATCCCGAGTTTCAATACAGTAAAAGCTCCCACAATAAGTGTTTCTAAGGCATACACGATGAATACTTCTTTGGCAGACCAGCCCTCCAGCCAAACTCCATATACAGGTATGAGGTTTACTCCTATTAAAAAAAGATCTGAAGGTTGGAGAGCTCGGTTGAACATGGTGTAAATCTTGCAGTGTATTGGAGAGCAAAATAGCTAATTTCGTTATGCATAAAAATACCCACTTACCCTTATGTCAAAATACTCGCTGGTTATTCATGGAGGCGCCGGCACCATACTTCAATCAAGTATGACACTAGAAAAGGAAGCGGCTTATCGAAAGGCATTGCAGGAAGCATTGGATGCCGGTTACGCTCTATTAGAAAGAAAAGGATCGGCGATCGATGCGGTAAGAGCTGCGGTTGTGTCGCTCGAAAACAATATTCTCTTTAATGCAGGCAAGGGTTCTGTGTTTGCCAAAGATGGCAGCCAGGAAATGGATGCCTCTATCATGGATGGAAAGAATTTAATGGCGGGTGCAGTAAGTGCTGTAAAAAATATCCGTAATCCTGTTGAACTGGCTTATGCCGTAATGACAAAGAGCCAGCATGTGATGCTGAATGGACAAGGGGCCAACGATTTTGCAGCGAGTATTGGTATACCCACTGAGCCAGATGAATATTTCTTTTCGCAATTCAGGTATGATCAATGGAAGATGATGCAAGGGTCTGACGAAGCCGCCCTCGATCACAACATAACAGTAAAAGATAAAAAATTTGGAACCGTGGGCGCGGCTGCCTGTGATATTGATGGTAACCTGGCGGCAGCTACCAGCACGGGTGGCATGACCAATAAGCAATGGGGCAGGGTAGGGGATAGTTCTATTATTGGCGCTGGCACTTATGCTAATAATAAAACCTGTGCTATCAGTTGCACCGGTCATGGTGAAATGTTTATCCGGGCAGTGACAGCTTATGATGTAAGTTGTTTGATGGAATACAAAGGGATGTCTTTGTCTGAAGCAATGGATGTAGTAGTGAATGATAAATTAATGAAGATCGAAGGTGAAGGAGGCATGATAGGAGTGGATGCCCGTGGAAATGCAACCATGATCTTCAATAGCGAAGGAATGTATAGGGGGATGAGAAAAAGTGATGGAATCAATGATGTGGCGATTTATAAATAATTATTCTATACAAGTGATGCCACCTTTAAACGGTGGCACTGCTTTTTGATAACTTTGCACTCATGAAGAAATACGCTGTTATTGTTGCCGGTGGTTCAGGATTAAGAATGGGAGGCAACCTGCCCAAGCAATTCATGCTGCTGAAAGATAAACCTGTTCTTTACTATACTTTAAAAACTTTTTTGGAGGCTTATGACGACCTGCAGATCGTTTTAGTATTGCCGGTTGATTATACCGATATGGGCGAGGAGATCATCGATGCATGGTTTGATAAGGACCGGATCCGTATCACCGCAGGTGGCGACACCCGTTTTCAATCGGTAAAAAATGGATTGACACTCGTAGAAGAAGAATCTATCATTTTTGTACATGATGGTGTTCGGTGTTTGATAACAAAGGAACTTATACATCGTTGTTACACGACGGCACTGGAATTTGGCAATGCTATTCCCGCAGTAGTAAGTAAAGATAGTGTACGGCTATTGCAGGAAGACAGCAGCGATGCCATCGATCGTAACCGGATCATGCTGGTGCAAACACCTCAAACCTTTCACAGCAAAATATTATTACCGGCTTACCAGATCGATTATAAAGATAAATTTACAGATGAGGCCACAGTAGTAGAAGCATTTGGCATCAAAGCATTGCTGATAGAAGGGGAGGAGAATAATATTAAGATCACCAAACCCCTTGATCTGTTGATAGCTGAAAAAATTCTGGAGGACAATGTTCATGGTTCATAGAAGAGACTGCATACTATGAACTATCTCTCTTCATCCATTTCAAATAAAACGGGAGCCGGTTTATTCGCAGTGCCGGATATTTTTCTTCCATAGCTCCAAAGCTGCTATAGAAAAGTGCAAGATTGGGGATATCAGAACCTTCAAAATCAAGCAACATATTTTTTCCTGCATGATCCTTTATAAAGGCATCGATCAACGCATGTGAAGCACCTATTGTTTTACCATCCGGATGATTACCTACCAGGATATAATAAGCCCTGTTATGTGAAAAGAAAAATACACAGGAGGCAACCAGTTCCTGCTGGTTGTTTAGTATCCCATACGTAGTTGCCATTTGTCTTGCATGCAAAAATTGGTACAGTTTGCTGAACCGTTCTACGTTCTGGTTCGATTCTTTATGATAGCTGCTCATCTGCTTCAATGCAAGACCGATTACTTTTTCAACAGCAAAATCTGTTTGAACGGTGCAACCGGCCTGGTTAGCTTTTTTAATGTTTCGTTTTATGTTGTCACTATAAGCCTGCTGCAATTCTTCATAAGGCTTATTAAGATCGAGTACATAATTTTTTTTTAGTATGGAAAACTCCGGCAGGTTACTGAATGTATTTCCACTATTTAAAGAGATTTCGATCAGTTTGAATTTAGCAGGGAGAGCTTGTATGAAATCATTGACAAGATGCGCTGTAATGTTTTTTCCAAACACTCCCGACTGTGCGGTAAGAAACGGCTGATACAAATAATGAATACCATATTTTTTTTTCCAGGTCAATGGCATCACAGCCTCGTAATCTCCCAACACTAATCCATCCCATCCCGGACTCATATGCTCAAGATAAAAAGAGCAGGCATAGATTACGCCGTTCTCAGCCTTATCAATACAGTCATCCCATTTCTTTTTATCTATCTCCCTGTGGGTAAAATATTGTATGTGCGATGTATCAGGCATCAGAAATCTAACCGGCGGTCAATTTTCCTTAAACTGAAATTCGAAATATCAATGGAGAAAGAAACGGTTTTCCATATCCTGCCTTTTTTAGCAATGGTGGATTGGATATAATCCTTAAAAATACTGCTATAGATAAGTGGCATATAAAAATTAACCCTTTCTTTAAACAATGATAATTGGAGACCGGCATCAAAAATAAAACGATCCAGGCCGCTATTGGGTTTCCATGCCTGGGCATACGTGCCAATATCAAAAAATAGTTTCAGAGGAATTTTTACCGGCAGAATGCTTAACGGATTCAAACCCGATGGTATCGCGGAAGTAAAATTAGCAGCCATCAGCCAGTCATCGGTTCTCCCTACTTTATCAGCGAGCAGATCTGTTCTCACTTTAAATCCGCCATCTCGTATCATGATCTGCTGGCTGGCAAAACCTTCGAATTTATTCCGGCCAGCAAAGTAATCGCTGTATGTATAATCTTCATAACCATTAGGCCCTGTCATATTCAGGTGATAACGATCCGTAGCAAATTCTTTAGATACGGTTTTGGGACTCGTATAAAAAAAC
>DASVOE010000014.1:0-2294 GCA_036383515.1 Chitinophagaceae bacterium
TGCCGGTTTCATGCCTATCATCTTACCGGTTTTATAATAAAAATCTCTTATCGCTTCCAGCATTACTAATGTTACCGGCATTGTTGCAGCCGGTTGTATCTTACCCGTTGATGTTTTTATAAAATCAGCACCGGCATGCATAGCAATATCACTGGCCCGGCGCACTTTATCAAAAGTTCCTAACTCGCCGGTTTCTAAGATCACTTTCAATCTTGCATTACCACAGGCTTCTTTGATCGCCGCTATTTCATCAAACACAAAATTATATTCGCCTGCATGAAATTTTCCCCGGCTGATCACCATGTCCACTTCATCGGCTCCTTCACTCACGGCAAATTTTGTATCACGGATCTTTACATCCTTAGGCGCTTGCCCACTGGGAAAGGCAGAAGCAACAGAAGCAACTTTTACTCCTGAATCACCCAATGCTTTTTTGGCAACTTTCACCATCGATGGGTATACACAGATCGCTGCTACTGTCGGTAAACCCGGAACAGCATCATGCGGATGAATAGCTTTATAACAAAGTTGTTTCACCTTACCCTCCGTATCCTTTCCTTCCAGCGTAGTGAGATCAATCATATTCAGTACCAGCAACAAACCATTCATCTTCGATTCTTTCTTAATACTTCTTTTGGTGAACCGGGATGCTCTTTCTTCAACACCTACCTGGTCGATGCGAGGAGATAGTGAAAAGCCAGCCCGTCCGGCAGGCAGGTCAGGCACAATTTTTATCGATTTGGCAACAGCCATATAATAATAATTAAGGAAGCCAAAGGTAACAAAGTTTGAAGCCTTGACAAATCCTCTTAACAAGGGGAAAGAATGCCTTTCTTAAAGCGCCTCTTCGGGTTTGACTCAATTGCTTTAAATTCGAACTCCTTATAACGCAAGGATCACTGAGAAAAATCATCTAATTAAAAAATTTTACTGCAATGAGAAAAAACAAACTCCTTTCCCAACTGGTGTTTGTGATGGCGCTGTTATCCGTATCTGTTTTTCTTCCGGCACAGGTTACTTTTCCTGAGAACGGAGTGGCCGATCCCCGGCACGGACAGTATGCCTTCACGAATGCAACGATCGTAAAAGATGCAACAACTACACTGACCAATGCAACCATGGTCATCAAAGACGGAAAAATTATTGCTGTTGGTAGTAATCTCAAAGCACCAGCAGGTGCTGTGGAAATAGATTGCAAGGGCAAATACATTTATCCTTCCTTTATTGACATCTATGCTGATTATGGCACTCCACAGGCACAACGCACCGGCGGACCAGGTGGCGGCTTCAATCCTCAGCAACAACCACAATTAGCTACAGCTACCAAAGGTCCTTATGGCTGGAACCAGGCTATTAAAAGCGATGTGGATGCTTACAAAGTTTTTACTATTGATGACAGCAAAGCCAAACCTTTGCGTGAATTAGGATTCGGCACAGTGCTATCGCATGTAAAAGATGGTATTGCCCGTGGCACCGGTACTGTCGTTACTCTCGCCAGTGAAAAAGAGAACCTTGTTATTATTAAAGAAAAAGCATCTGCTCATTATTCTTTTAATAAAGGAACATCTACGCAAAGTTATCCCAGCTCTATGATGGGGATGATCGCTTTATTGCGTCAAAGCTACCTGGATGCACAATGGTATAAGAACAAACCTGCATTAGAAGGTTTGAACCTCAGCCTGCAAGCATGGAATGATAACCAATCATTGCCCCAGATATTTGAGGCCGGCGATAAGTGGAATGATATGCGGGCCGACAGGATAGGTGATGAGTTTGGTGTGCAATACATCATTAAGGCAGGAGGTAATGAATACCAGCGTATCAAAGAAATAAAATCTACCAACGCTACATTCATCGTTCCTCTTAATTATCCGCAGGCACAGGATGTGGAAGATCCAAACGAAGCAAGATTTGTTTCTGTCAGTGATATGAAGCATTGGGAACTGGCTCCTACTAACGCTGCAGCGTTTGAAAAAGCGGGCATTCCTTTTTGTTTAACGACTGCTGATCTCCGGGCAGTGAATTTGTTCTGGACCAATCTTCGTAAAGCCATGGAATATGGATTGAGTGAAAGTAAAGCGATGGAAGCATTGACCAAAACTCCCGCGACTATTCTGGGTGTTTATAACCAGGTAGGAAGCCTTGATGCTGGTAAATGGGCCAATTTCTTAGTAACATCAGGACCCATCTTCAATGAGAAGACAACTATTTATCAGAACTGGGTGCAGGGAATGAAGTATGTAGTAAAAGATGATGCTCTTTCAAATGCGTTAGGTACATATGCCCTTACTGTT
>DASVOE010000015.1:0-25576 GCA_036383515.1 Chitinophagaceae bacterium
AAACTGAATCCTTTGGCTTCCCAGCTTTTCAGATCCTTTATCAGCAGCTCAAACTGGCGGTTAAAAGCTGGTTGTTCCCTGGTTTTAAATTCAATTTCAACAGACTGACCGGGGGCTGTAGAACGATGACCAAATTCAACCAGATGTTTTGCTATCGTTTTTTCTTCAAAATCAGTGGGGGTAATAAAGTCTGCCGCACTCACTTGCTTTTTTATAAACTTATCATCCTCTTCTTCTGCCTTGTTCTTGGATGATTGCTTATTACCCGTTGTCGCCTGTTCTTTTAATTCTTCCTGCAGCTGCAAAAATGATTGCAGGTCATCATCACAATCGGCCAACCTTTCTTTACACAATTCATAATCCTGCAGCCAGACAATTGTATTGGCAGGCAAAAAATCAAATAACGAAACCCGTTCGGCTGTTTCAAACTGTGTATCTACATTAGGAATGATGCTTACCTGTAATAATTTTCTTTCACTCAATTGTGTTTCGGGATCTACGACACGGATCGAATCAACATCATTGCCAAATAATTCTACCCGGTAGGGTTTATCGTTTCCAAATGAATAGATATCGAGAATGCCACCCCGTATAGCAAACTGCCCGGGCTCATACACAAAGTCTGTTCTTTCAAAGCCGTAATCAGCCAGCTTCAGTAATAAATCACCGGTGTCTAATACATCGCCTGTTTTGATATGAATAATGTTGGCAGAAAGCCGGGAGGAGATCACTACTTTTTCAAACAATGCTTCGGGATAAGTAACCAGTACTTTTTTGACCGCCTCCCGGTCTCCCACAAAAGGAGAAGCAGCGGCTATTTTAGTTAGCGCTTCCGTCCTCAACATCACATGCGATGAGTTCAGCAGCTTATAATTTTTCCTGTTCTTAAAAGAAGAGGGGAAATAAAAAACATCTAACGCACCTGTCAGGTTTTCCAGTGAATTATGAAAATAAGCGGCTTCCTCTGCATCGTTTAATACGATGAGATGATTGAGCTGTGAACAGGAGGGGTGTAAAAAAGCGGCCGATACAACAAATTGTGATGAACTTCCCTGCAGGTTTTTGATGTAGATTTTTTGGGGTTGGGACAAGGTGAGCCTGTCCGCCAATTGAAAAAGGCGGGGGTTGTTCTGATACTGATCCAGCAAAGCCTGTACACTCATGCGAAAAGCAAAGATAACCCAGGATAGAATAAAACAAACAGGGTGAAATCCGTAACTGTAAAAATCTTAATTTGCTGTACTTCCCCGGAAAACTAATGTAAATGCGTATGAAAAAAAACTTATTCGTTGTGTCCATCCTGGTTCTTGCAGTAGCAGGAACTTATTTTTTATTGCGTTCCTATTCTACCTCAAAAATGGCGATTGAGATAATGGAAGAAAAAGAAGAAGAGGAAGCAAGGTTTACAGACATGAGAGTGAAATACGAGTTTGACATGGTAAAAGATCCTGTCACCGGAAAAATTCCATCTCGTATCTATGAACAGGAACTGGCGCAAGCCAGAGCAATACCTGAAAAAGGAAGCAATACTTCAGCAAGGCTAACTGCTTTGAATACTTATTTTCCTGCCGGTCCCAATAACCAGGGAGGAAGAACCCGTGCCATTGCTTATGATGTTCGTTACAATGGCAGCACCAACAGGGTAATCATGGCCGGAGGTGTGAGTGGTGGCATTTTCAGGAGTACGGATGGTGGAGCTAACTGGACAAGAGTTTCACCCGAAGGCGAAGTTCATAATATAAGTACTCTTGCGCAAGATCCCCGTCCTACTTTTCAGGATACATGGTATGCCGGCGGAGGTGAGTATCTTGGAAGTTCTACCGATGAAATAGGTGCACCGTATTTTGCCTTTGGGCTTTTTAAATCTACCGATAACGGAGCAACATGGACCAGGTTACCATTGGCAGCCACTGATATAAACGGAGCAAATTTACCTGCAGGTGCACTTGAAACATTTGACAATCCTTTTGATTACACCCATAAGCTTATTGTAAATCCGGCAAATGGAGATGTGTATGCAGCCGTTCATCGCAGATTATTGCGCAGTACTAATGGTGGTACTTCCTTCACGGCTGTTTTTGCAAATCCCACTGCCACTGCGTTTGCATCTAACGGGCAGATGGATGTTGTTTGCTCATCAACAGGTAAGCTGGTTTTGGCCGTCAGTGGTGCAAATCCTGATTTTAATCTGAGAGGTGTATGGACCTCTGCTACTGGTAATGCAAACTCATGGACAAGGATTGCTGGAGGAAGTGTGTTAGGAACAGATTCAGTAGCCAACTGGAGAGCCAACTCTTTTAAATATGATCTAGTCAATGGTAGTAATCTATACGAGTCCAAAAGGATTTTACTGGCAATGGCACCATCTAACCAAAACATTGTGTATGTGACTTATGAAAACGGTCTTACTAATGTAGCTCCTGATAACGCACCTGAAGCAGACTTGTTTAAATTGGATATGACTGGCGGAGTTAATACATGGTCCAACCGGTCAGCTAATATGCCTGATTTTCCGGGAGGCAATCATGCAGCAACAGATCCTTTTGCCATACAGGGTGGATATGATTTTTTTATAACCGTGAAGCCAGACGATCCAAACTTTGTTTTATTAGGTGGCACAAGTTTATATCGTTCAACAGATGGATTCAGTACTGCTAATTATAATACTACATTAAGTTGGATCGGAGGTTATGGCAATAGCCTGCCTACACTTAGTTTTTATCTGAACAGTCATCCGGATATTCATTGCGTGGCTTTTCATCCTACTAACTTTAATGAAGTGATCTGCGCTAATGATGGAGGAATACAAATGACCAGTAATATCACAGCTACAGGCTCTACTGTAGCGTGGACAAATCTCAGCAATTATCAAACCCTGCAATACTATAATGTATCTATGGATCCGGGAGCGGGACGAAATAATTTCCTGGGTGGCGCCCAGGATAATGGCACTTATTTCCGTGATAAGATGCAATTATTAGGTACGATTGCTGCGGATAGCAACAATCATATTCGTGTGCTGGGTGGTGACGGAGGACATTCCGGAATGGGACCCTTAAGTTCGAATGAGCAATATTTATATGCTTCTTTCCACCTGGGTAATCTGCGCCGGTTTAAATTATCTGCAACCCCGGCAACAGATAATATTACGCCAACCAACCTGACTACCACCGGAACTGCTGGTGAATTTGGTGACTTCGTTACCAATATCCGTTTGGACCCTGATAATACCGAAGATCTTTACTATGTAAATTTTAACCGCTTATTCCGGACAACCAACGCGTCTACTGTCACTTCTTCTACATGGACTGAACTTACTGCTGTAGGTACTACGCTGGATCCTGATGGTGCAACGAATGGATATAACACGATCAGGGGCATGGCTATTAGCAGGGGACCGTATGCTACAAGTCATGCATTATACCTGGGCACAACCAGTGGAAGAATATACCGCATAGATAATCCCCGGAATGTATCCAGTTCGTCTGCTCCTGTCAACATTACCCCGCCCGGTAATACAGGTAATGTGCAGGATATAGCTATCAACCCCAATAATGATGATGAAATTCTTGCTATCATTTCCAGTTATGGAGTTATCAGTTTATGGTGGACAAACAATGCAAAATCAGCATCTCCTACCTGGCGAAACGCAGAAGGAAACCTGACCTTACCTTCTTTCAGAAGTGCTGCTATTATTGTAAAAAAAGATGCTGCTAATAATCCTGTTACAGAATACTATGTCGGTACATCAGTGGGGTTATACAGTACCGTTAACCTGGGTGCTACCTTGCTTGCGAGTGCTTCTCCTACCTGGCAGCGTGAAGGTGGTAATGTGCTCAACTTTGCAGTAATTCAATCAATAGCTTACCGTCCTGTAGATAATGTGTTAGTAATGGGTACTCATGGTAATGGCATGTATTATACATTCCTGGGCACACCCAATTTTGTTCCTAACCAGAATACCGGCACCAATGATCCTACTGTAAATGATAAGAATTTTATTAAAACAGTTTTCCCGACCCTAACAGATGGCAATATCAACTACCGTATTGGAAATATGCTTTCCGTAAGAAAAATATCATTGCAGGTATTTAATGTGTCCGGGCAGTTGCTATTACAAAAAGAAACGGGTTACCAGGACGGCACCGTGGATATAACCAAATTGTCAAAGGGAGTATATATACTCAGCATCTATAGTGATGATAGAAAATACAGGCATTTACAAAAAATAGTAAAAGAATAAGCCCGCAGTGTATATTTTTTTAACATAAACTTCGGATCAAACAATGTCTTTGCATCATCATACTGGTATGAAATACAAACTATTTACATTCGGCCTTATCTTATTGTCTTTTTATAGCTGGTCGCAGCAAACAGCTATTTCAAAAGTATATGCGTATGCACAGGAAACTTCGGGTGGGATGCGACCACAAACAACCATTCATGAAGACGGGAAAGAACAAGTTCTGAATAAAGCAGCAAAAAGAAACTATATAATTTATGCTGAACAGTTGAAATCAACCCAGGTTAGTTTTATCGCACTTTGGATAGATGGAAAAGCATATAATTTAAAAGCTGATATCGTTGCCACACCTGTAGAGATGATGACAGGTGAGGGCAATAAAAACGAAAAAATAATACTGGCCCCGACCACCAAGAATAAGATGTGGAGCATTTCCCCCGGCGCTTTGATAGCAAAACCTTCAAAGCCCAGTTCCACTCTTCAAAAACTGATTGACAAAAACGAGCTGGTAATCGTTTATCGGTGGAAAGGGAAATTATATTACTCTTCGATCAGGAAGATTAAAAAATTGGATCCGGCCATAGCTGTTTAAAGTATTGTCCCGGAAGAAGAAAAAGCGGTACCTGCTCATACAGGAACCGCTTTTCTTTTACAACCGGCTTCGCTTTGCAGCATTTGCTGATTGTAATTTTATATTGAACCGTCCACTATTGTTACTAAATGATCGTTGCGTGTAAACAACCCAACTACTATGCCAGCCCAATTTTTTGTGGAAAAATCCCGACGACAGTTTTTGCACCTCTGTGGATTTTTAGTTTATTGAATTTCTGTTTTGTATATTTCCAAAAAAATTAACTGCATGGCTGTTCAACCCTGGCAAACCGGAAAAGTGATTCGTATTGAAAATGAAACCTATAATACCCGCCGCTACTGGATAGAAGTTCCCGAACTAACTTCCTTTGATTTTCAACCTGGTCAATTTGTAACGCTTGATCTTCCCATTCATGAAAAGCCCAACAAAAGATGGCGTAGCTATTCCATTGCCAGTTGGCCCGATGGCACAAATGTATTTGAACTACTGATCGTTTTATTGGAAAGTGGTGCCGGCACCCCCTGGATATTCAAAAATGTAGTGGTAGGAAGCGAACTAATACTGAGAGGACCGCAGGGTGTGTTTATTTTACATGAAGAAAATTATAAAAAAGACCTCTTCCTTATAAGCACCGGCACCGGCATTGCTCCTTTCCGCAGCATGACACAGTATATAAAACTGCATAGCATTGAGCATGAAAATATTTATATGCTTTTTGGCTGCCGCACCCAAAAAGATCTTTTGTATCATGAAGAATTAAAACAACTACAGTCAGCAATGCCCAAATTTCATTACCTGCCCACCTTATCAAGAGAGCAATGGGAAGGAAGAACGGGTTATGTACATGCCCTGTATGAAGAATTATGTGCCGGAAAACAACCGGCCAGTTTTTTTCTTTGCGGATGGAAAGCGATGATTGATGAAGCCAAACAAAAAATCCAGGGCCTTGGTTATGACAGGAAAGCGATTCACCAGGAGTTGTATGGTTAAAAGGTAAGGGACCGAACCTGGGAGTTCAACTAGTATTTTTAGAATTGTAAAGTTTATACAATGGAAGTAAAAAATTTATACGATCCTCTTGTAAAACAGGAGATCGTTGATCGCATCAATAAGTTAACGCCGCAAACACAACCACAGTGGGGCAAAATGGATGTAGCCCAGATGCTGGCGCATTGCCAGATGCCAATGGGAGTAGCAACAGGCAAATACAAATTGAAAGGAGGGTTTTTTCTAAAGCTCGTCGGACCTTTTTTTAAAAAGAAATTGTTTGATGATACTCCATTTAAACAAAATTTGCCTACTGACAATTCATTTAAAATCACAGATCCCAAAGATTTCGAAAAAGAAAAACAGGAATTACTTGGGATGGTTTCCGATTTTTCTGAAACAACCATGGCTGGCGAACCACATCCCTTTTTTGGAAAATTAACCAACGAACAATGGAGCCGGGGCTCCTGGAAACACCTGGATCATCACCTGAAGCAGTTTGGAGTTTGATAGTTTATGCCTGGCCCCTAAATAATGCTTTCTAAAACGATTCGTTTTAAATCAGCGATCGCTACCCTCTCCTGTTTCATGGAATCACGATGACGGATCGTCACTGTATTATCTTCTTTGGTCTGGTGATCAACCGTTACACAGAATGGTGTGCCTATCGCATCCATGCGGCGATAACGTTTACCGATTGTATCTTTTTCTTCATAAAAACAACGGAAAGAAGATTTGCAATCATCCATGATCTTCCGGGCAATTTCCGGCAAACCATCTTTCTTCATCAAAGGAAGAACAGCAAGTTTCATAGGTGCCAGCCTCGGAGAAAACCTTAAAACTACACGACTATCTTGTTTTTCTGGAGTGCTTAAATCTTCCTCTGTATAAGCCTCACTTAAGACCAATAGAAATGTTCTATCCAGACCAACGGAAGTTTCAATGACATACGGAATATAATTACCATAAGGTTTACCAGTAGCAGGATCAAGATCATTATCGAAATACTGCATTTTCTTTTTACTGAATTCCTGATGTCTGCTTAAATCGTGATTTGTTCTTGAATGAATTCCTTCCACTTCTTTAAATCCAAATGGAAATTCATATTCCCAATCTCCGGCATTATCCGCATAAAATGCAGGCTTAAGATGTTTATGATAACGATATTTCTCGGCAGGAATACCAAGACCTAAATGCCATTTCAGTCTTTCCTCTTTCCAGTATTCAAACCATTTTTTTTGCGTACCCGGTTGAATAAAGAATTGCATTTCCATTTGCTCAAATTCACGCATACGGAAAATAAATTGCCGGGCAACAATTTCATTACGGAAAGCTTTGCCGATCTGTGCAATGCCAAACGGAATTTTCATTCTCCCCGTTTTTTGCACATTCAAAAAATTGACAAAGATGCCCTGTGCTGTTTCTGGTCGCAGGTAAACTTTATTATCCTCTTCATCTGCAGACACAGTAGAACCAAACTCTGTCGAGAACATCAAATTGAATTGACGTATATCCGTCCAATTGGCAGTGCCGCTAAGAGCACATTTAATATTATGATCAGTGATCAATTTTTTTAACCCGGTAAAATCATCTTTGGCTAATAGCTGGTCCATTTCATCCAATAATGCCTGTGCTTCGTCGAGGCGGCCATCCGTTTTCATTTGTTCTGCATGCGCTTCTATCAAATGATCAACCCTGTATCTTTTTTTGCTATCCTTATTATCAATCATCGGGTCGTTGAAATTATCAACGTGGCCACTGGCTTTCCAGGTAGTGGGATGCATAAAAATGGCAGCATCGATACCTACAATATTCTCGTGCATACGGGTCATGCTGTTCCACCAGTAATCTTTGATATTTTTCTTGAGTTCACTTCCCCATTGTCCATAATCATACACAGCCTGCAGCCCATCATAAATTTCGCTGCTCGGAAAAATAAAACCATACTCTTTACAATGCGAGATGATCGCCTGGAACCTGCCTGCCGCCAGGCCGGTTTGTTTCGGATCGTTTGCCATAGTGGCGGCAAAAATAAGCCAGAACAGTCACTTATTTAATTAAACACCTATGTTTGTATTTCTTCAACGAGCAGCATGAAAACAGCAGAAGAGCTTAGCGATTTTGTAAAAAGTAAATTAAAGAGAGGCTATCCGGAAGGCGAGCTTCGGAATGACCTCTTGCGTGAAGGATATACAGCTGAGCAGGTTCAAAAAGCCATTTATAATCCACCCAAAGGTGCCAAAGACATACTAAGAGCAGAGCAAAAAAAACTGGATAATAATCCACTTTGGTACATGATAAGTGCCGGATTCATCATTACAGGCATCGCCATAAAATCAGTAAAATACTACCGGGAGAATTCATTCTCTACGATGTTAATTGCAATGGGAGTAATTGGGCTTTTTGCAAAAATATTTTTAGCCTTAAAAGCAAGTGCAAACGATACGAAGTAGCTCTTTACTCTACGCTTACGGAAATAACGTCCGGACAGCAAGTACAAATCAATTCATTATTAACCTGCAATGATTTAACCCTCCCGGCGCAGCAATCAATTCCTTTAAATGCAACATTCAATTTGTAAGTCGTGCCTCCAGCAACAACCAGGTACATTTCAGCAGCAGCAAATGAAGTAGTAAAATGTTTTTGAATATTATCAACGGCAAGAGGAATAGCATACACATGAGCTGCATCACGGTAAAGTTTTATATCAGCAGTTGCATAACGGGGGTTATTACCAAACACAAGATCAATACCTGTGGTTTTATCCACGACATTGAATTGAAAATAACTATTGTAAATAAAACAGGAGATGTGTGAACAATCAAGTTCGGGCTCCGTACAATTATTCACTTTTAGCTTCTTACAGGAAAAAGCCAGCATACTGATGATCACTACCGAGATAAAACTTTTCATACCCCTTTTGACCAGCGCTTCTTTAAAAACGTTGCCTGGTTAACCTTCCGTTTTTTCGGGAACTTCAATTATCGTCTTTTGCTGTTCGGGTTGTTGCTGCACCGATTTTTCAGATTCAATCTCTATTTGCTGCACCCATACAGCATAATTACTTGGATAGATGCGGGAGCCTTTAAGCACCGCATATTCTCTTGTAAAAGCTGCACCAAAATAGAGGATCATTGAGGAATAATATACCCATAATAAAATGACGATGATAGAACCCGCTGCCCCATAAGTAGATGACATCTGGCTATGGCCGAGATAGTAGCTGATGACAAATTTTCCCAGCATGAATAAAAAAGCAGTTACAAATGCACCTACCCCTACATGCTTCCATTTTATCCGAGCATCGGGTAATACTTTAAAAATAGCAGCGAAAATAAAAGTAGTGACCAGGAAGGTCAATACTATATTCATAATATAAACTAACACTACAGTCAGCTCAGGGTTTCGTTCCATTAAATTATCCAGGAGTAAATCCATAGCCCCGTTGATAATTAAGGACACCAGTAAAATAAATCCCAATGTCACGATCATGGAAAAAGAAAGCAACCGGTTAATGATCAGTTTTAACCACGCTAATCCTTTGCGTGGTTTGGCTTTTAATCGCCAGATGTAATTGATGGAATCCTGTATCTCGCTGAATACGCTGGTGGCGCCAATCAGCAATACTATAAGACCCACAATGGTTGCGAAATTGTTACCGGAAGAATGAGTTGCATTGCGGATCGTTTCCTGTATCTCGATTGCGGCAGTATGTCCTACAAATCCTTCGATCTGGCTATACACAGTTTCTTCCACTACCTGGCGACCAACGAACAGATCGCTGATCCAGATGATGATGATGAGTAAACCAGGCAATGAAAAAATAGTAAAAAAAGCCAGCGCCCCGCTAAGCTTTAAAACATTGCTTGCAAAAAAATCGGCAAATGCATTCTTTGTTATGCACCAGGCATCTTTAACTGACATGGATAAGGCTAAACATACATAGTGCCAAAAAGTTATGTATTAAAAGGTTTACAAGTTTTAAAGCCTGTATATGAAGGTCATCTCAGCTTTTCGTTTTGCTGGTGCCTCTCTTTATCCCGGTTGTTCTTTTTTTCAAAATTTTTTTGCAGGGCATCGGTCAGGTCTACACCGGTTTGATTGGCCATACAGATCAACACCCATAATACATCTGCCATTTCATCGGCCAGTTCTTTTTGCTTATCACTTTCTTTAAACGACTGATCACCATACTTGCGGGCTATGAGCCGGGCCAGTTCACCTACTTCTTCTGTTAAGATGGCCATATTGGTAAGCTCACTAAAATAACGAACACCTACTGTGTTGATCCATTCATCTACCTGTTGCTGGGCTTGCTGCAATGTCATAACAAAAATTTTGGAATATGGATTGCAATATAGCATGATTCCTGCCGTTGTACACCTCCTTACCAGAACCCCTGCCTTCTGAAGACTAATTAAAATCATCCTTTGCTTCGCTCAGATGACGATCTTCCAACTCATGCTGAAGATTATCATAAGCAAAGCAGGAAACAAATACCGTTCTATGATGCGTTCTGTTACCCGGCGGTTCATGACAATCGCAACATCTGTTTTACTATCTGTTTGCACAATAGCACAGCCCGTTGATGAGCCTGCAAAGAAACCGGCCAAACCTTACCAGGTTCTTACTTCCGGTAAACAAGTGACCGTAAAAAGCATAAAGAATATCAAGAGCATAATGGTGTGGACAGCCTCTGGTCACCGTATCGTGGAGCAACGGAATCTCAATACAAGCTTATACAGCTTTGCTATAACAGTGAATGAAAGGATATTCTATTTAATGATACAGTATGAGGGATTAAAGCCATTTACAGAAAAGATAGGAATACGATAATCATCTTTTAACCTACTCTTTATTTTTTGTATCCATCACAATAGTTATGGGGCCATCATTTAGTAGCTCCACCTTCATATCGGCGCCAAATTCGCCTGTTTGAATGCCCTTTCCAAGATCGCTTGAAAGCTGCTTGATCATTTTTTCATACAAGGGGATGGCTATCTCCGGTTTACTGGCTTTGATATAAGAAGGACGATTTCCTTTTTTAGTGGAAGCATGCAGCGTAAACTGGCTCACCAGTAATATATCTCCGTCAATTTCTTTTATGGATTCATTCATTACTCCTGCAGCATCATTAAAAATGCGGAGATGAACGATCTTATTGCTCAGCCATGCAATATCTTCAGCAGTGTCGGCATCCTCAATTCCCAACAAAACCAATAACCCACTACCGGTTTGTGAATGAATTTTCCCGTTAATGGTTACACTGGCTTTGGTTACTCGTTGTATCACAGCTCTCATAAAAGCAAGTTACTTGTTTCTACTATCCGGTTACTGGTAACGGATCACTAATTTTGGTGTGTATTACCAGCAATAAACCAGCAACATGATTGACGTAAGCAAGGAAATATCTTTTCAAACTACCCGTAGCGGAGGTAAGGGTGGCCAGAATGTAAATAAAGTAGAAACTGCTGTGATCGCTTCCTTTCATATTGATTCATCAGGTTTATTTTCGGATGAACAAAAGATGCTGCTAAAAGAAAAATTATCCAACCGTATTAATGCTGAAGGTTTTTTACAGGTGAAATCTCAAACCCATCGTTCGCAACTATCCAACAAAGAAGAAACGGTCAAAAGAATTCATGCATTGCTCAGAACGGCTTTGGAAAAGAAAAAGGCCCGCATTGCTACCAAAATAAGTAAGGCATCTAAAGAAAGGAGACTGGAATCAAAAAAAAGAAAGAGTGACATCAAATCCGGTCGTCAAAAATTCAGGCAGGATGAACACTAATATATTACTGCTGTAAAATCGTAAATTGAAAACTCAATTTGATCTGTGCGAAAAATTTTGCTGACAATAATTGCTATCACGGCCTTAATTACCGGTCTCTCCTATTTAATAGGTGCATGCAGCAAACCAGTCAATAATTCCACTGGCACTCTTCAACAGGTAATACCGGCAGGATTTCCTCCACCTTTCTATACTTTTTCAGACAATACTTTAACGACAGATGGGTTTGAACTGGGTCGCCAATTATTTTATGATGGCCGTCTTTCTATTGATGGCCTGCACCCCTGCTCTTCCTGTCACCAACAAATAGCAAGTTTCGGAACGTATGAGCATGATCGCAGTCATGGGGTTTTCGGTTCACATACCTTGCGAAATGCTCCTCCATTAATAAATCTTGCCTGGAACAAAAGTTTTCACTGGGATGGTGAATTTCTTTCCTTAAAAGATGAAGCAGCACAACCTATAACAGGCCATATTGAAATGGGCGAAACTTTTAATGCCGTGATCCGGAAACTGCAAAGTGACAACTATTATCGAAAGCTCTTCAAACAGGTTTTTCATACAGATGTGATACTGCCGGTGCATATTCAGAAGGCATTGGCACAGTTCACCGGCTATATAACCTCTGCCAATTCAAAATATGACCGTTATAAAAAAGGAGAAACAACTTTTACTGCACAGGAAGAAAATGGCTACCAGTTATTCAAAGCCAGTTGTGCCACATGTCATCCCGAGCCGTTGTTTACAGATTATAGCATCCGCAATATTGGCTTACCGGTGGATATAAATCTGAACGATTATGGAAGAATGAGAGTGACCGGAAAAAAAGAAGATTCGTTGAAATTTAAAGTTCCTACACTCCGCAACGTGTATATTTCTTCCAATTATATGCATGATGGCCGGTTCAATACTTTAGCGCAATGCATCAATCATTACCGTAGTGGTGTGCAGCAAAGTCCTTCCCTCGATCCCTTACTTACCAATGGAATTATGCTCACGAATACAGAAGCGACGAACATCGCTCTTTTTCTGCGGGCACTTACTGATTCTTCTTTTATGACCGATACAAGGTTTGCCAAACCGCAATGATCATTTATAAAGAAGATCTGCGTTTTCCTTTTAGTGTTCCCAGGGTCACTTTTTGATTGGTGATATCATTTTGGGTAGCCACCTGGTCGCTTTCGTTGTCCTTTATATTATCCTGGAGTTTCCTGATCTTTTCTTCCATATCCATTTTATCATCCTTGAGGGCTTTTAATTTTTTTTCCGCTTTAGCTATCACTTCTTCCTGCGCTATGATCTGTAATTCAAGATTAGCCGCTTCCACATCCGGTAATAAATTATTCAAAAAAGATTTTGCCCTTTCTATATCGTAGGCTTCAAAGCCTGCTTTCGCATTATTATCTCCTTTCATGACCAGCAGGTACAACACCGCCTCGTCTTTTTCTTTCCGGCTCTTTCGTTCTACTTTTATGATATAATCCATGTTACCCTGGCTGATCTCAGTGATATAGGCGTTTTTATAAATACGGAAACCTTTGTCTTTATTGAACATGCCTTTTTCCTCTTTGGTCTTATAGCCCATTTTTTCCATCTTTTGAACAATTGCATTTTCTACAGCTTCGGGAGGATAGGCGAGGTCAATCGCAAAGGCGTCCTGCTTTTTCTTACTGTATTCTATCTTCGATTCATAGGCCTGGGAAAAAGCTGGTGTTGAAAGAAGGGATGTGATCAGCAGAATAAGGGTTATCTTTCTCATAACAGTAGTGTTTTTGCAAAGATAACTGAAAGCCTAAATTGCGTTTATCCTGTTAAAGAAACAGCAGTAATTTTTATGAATTCGTTTTTTGTCTTAGCAACAATTACATTTGCCAAGAAATTTCCAATCCTTTGAGTGGCATTAAAAAACTGGCGGGACAAACTTTATGGTATGGTGTACCCACCATTGCCCGGCGTTTTCTCGGCTACATCATGAACCTGACGCTGCCCCTTCTCTTTGCGCAGCCTTCCAAAACAGCTGATCTCACCCAGATCTATGCGATGATTCCTTTTTTAAATGTGCTATTTACTTATGGCCTGGAGACCGCTTATTTCCGTTTTTCCCGTGATATAGATCAGCAACGTTTATATAATACCTTATCCGTTTCACTAATTGGCTCTACCCTATTCCTCACCGGCGTATTATTATTTTTCAAAGACAGTATTGCGCAATGGGCCAATCTTGAAAAACATCCTGAATATATTACCTGGATGGCCGCTATCATTTTCTTTGATGCCATTAGTACACTGGCCTTTGCAAGATTGCGACAGGAGAACCGGCCCAAACGTTATGCCTTTGCTACGCTGGCCGGGGTGCTGATGAATATATCGGTCGTTATTTTATTTTTGGGTATTCTGCCCAATTATGTGCAGAACAATCCTAATACTTTCTGGGGAACATTTTATAATAAGGACATTGGTATTGGCTATTACCTGATCGGTAATTTGGCCGGAAGCATTCTCACATTTATCATCCTGAGGAAAGAATTTGCACAGATCCATTTCAAATTTGATCCTGTACTGTGGAAGAAAGTCATGAACTATGCCTACCCATTGATCATAGTCGGCATGGGTGGTATGGTGAACGATATGCTGAGCCGCCTGATCTACCAGCATGTAGTAGACCTGCCGGAGGAACAGGCCAAACACCAACTGGGTATTTTTGGAAATATTTACCGCCTGGCCGTACTGATCACTATTATGATACAAGCATTCAGGATGGCGGCTGAACCTTTCTTCTTCAGCCAGAGCAAAGAAGAGAATGCACCCAAAACCTATGCAAGGATCATGAAGTTTTTTGTGATAGCCTGTTGCTTTATGTTTTTATTCATCAGTTTGTATATTGATGTATTTGCTTGGTTTTTTGAAGCGATCAAAAAGCCTGCCTGGGTGGAAGGCCTGGACATTGTGCCCTTACTGGCTTTAGGCAATATCTTTTTAGGCATTTATTATAACCTCAGTATCTGGTATAAACTGACCAACAAGAATATGACCGGGGCAATGATCACTTTTGTGGGTGCCGTCATCACGATCGTTCTTAATATTATGCTGATTCCGAGGTTACATTATCTCGGTGCGGCTATTGCCACGTTTGCGTGTTATCTTTTTATGATGATCATCAGTTATACCATGGGACAGAAACATTACCCGGTTCCTTATGCACGCAAAAAACTGATTGCTTATTTAGTGTTAGTCGTATTCATCTATGGCATTCATGTTGGTGTGACTCATCTATGGGATAATCGCTGGTTTAATTTAGGAACCGCTACATTTTTACTTTTGTTCTTTACGGTGTTTGTAGCAAAGGTTGAAAGGAAGGAGTTGGAGAGGATGCCGGTGATTGGAAAATTTCTGAAATAGAGATAATTAAGCAAATAATATCTTTAATTAAGCATTTAGAAAATCCAGAATTAATTTTCTCTAAATTTGAACTGTGGATAAAATCGGTTACATAGAAGTAAGAATTGCAGGGACTAAGGGCAACCTTGAACTAAGCCCTGACAACTATGATATTAGAGAAATTAGAGAAATGCTTGAACAAGCTGAAAATCTACTTTCAACAGGAGATAAAAAAGAAAGGCCACTTATAAGCTATCAACTGGAAGAAGGATCTGTAAAACATATTTTTAAAACATCTATTCAATATATAATTGGCTTTAATGCAATTATTGGTCAGGTAAATAAAAGTCAATCGATAGACTTTCTTGATTTATCTACGGCAAAAGCTTTTGAATCATTTCAAGACATAGCTCTTAAAAAAAATTATTCGTTAGAAATAAAAACTTCAGTTGCAAACAGTAATAAAGTGGTTGTTAATAAAACAACACGATTCTACAGAAGTGAAACAATTTGGGCTGATGCCGAATTTTATTTTTACGGGAAAATTACCAGTATGGGGGGGAAAGAAAAGTCTAATATTCATATAGCAACTGAAGATTTAGGTGTAATCATCATTCAAACAGAAAAAGAATATCTCGAACATTTAGAAAACAATCTTCTCTACAAAGCTTTTGGAGTTCGGGCAATCGGTAAACAACACTCAGAAACTGGCGAAATAGACAAATCAAACTTAAAATTTATTGAGCTTATCGACTACCATCCTAAGTATAATGAAGATTATCTCAAAAATTTGAGAAAAAAAGCAAAGAAAAGCTGGATTGGAACTATAGACGCAAACAAATGGCTAAAAGACTTAAGGGGAGGGTATGACGCATAAAGCTATTTTACTTGATACAAGTTTTTTCATTCGCTTCCTCAACGAAGCTGATCCGCTTTTCAAAAATGCAGATGGGTATTATAGATATTTTCTTCAAAAAGAAGTTTCATTATTTATATCCACTATTTCAATTGCAGAATATTGTGTGATTGGTGCGATTAATGAATTGCCTTTAAAAGACCTTCAAATCCTTCCGTTCAATCTATCTCATGCAAAAAAAACCGGGGAATTTGCTAGAACGGTGTTTGACAACAAGGGCAAGCTTAAACTTCAACAACGCAATATCATTCCGAATGACACTAAATTATTTGCTCAAGCTGACGTTGATGTTAGCATAGGCTACTATCTTTCCTCAGACTCAGAAAGTAAAAAAATATATGATTTATTAGTGAAAGAAAGCAAGCCAAAATTTCAATTCATTGATCTTAATAATAAATACTCTGAAGTTTTTGGAGTATTAGATTTTTAACAGTTAATACAACTTCACAAATGGGTTATTCATTTTCTCCAACCCCACCGTTGTCATCGGCCCATGACCGGAATACACTTTTGTTTCATCAGGTAGTGTAAAGAATTTGGTTTGAATGCTGTTGATCAAAGTATCAAAATTACCACCGGGCAGGTCGGTGCGGCCGATGCTGCCATTAAACAATACATCGCCGCCTATCACAAATCTACCGGCTTCATGATAAAATGAAATACTGCCGGGTGAATGGCCCGGTGTAAACAACACTTCCAGTTCTTCGGTTCCTATTTTTACAAGATCCCCTTCTTTCAAAAAAGTCAGTGGACCGTGATAGTTTTCAAAAGGCAGTTGCCACATCTGCCCGGATTGCGGAGCAAAATCCAGCACCGGTTTTTCTTTTTCATGCAGGTGAAGTTGTAACCCCCAGGTATCATGAACGAATTTATTACCAAATACATGATCGAGATGGCAATGGGTATTAAGCAGCAGAACGGGCTTCAGGCCTGTCTTTTCAATACCCGTTTTTAGTTCGTCCCTTTCCTCCTGAAAATAACAGCCCGGGTCTATAATGCAGCACTCCTGCTGTTCGTTATACAAAACATAAGTATTCTCCTGGACGGGACTAAAAGTGAATGACTTAACGGCTAACATGGATTGTTTTTTCGTACTTTTAAAAATCAAAGGGTAACTGGCTGTAAAGATAAGCTTGTCTTATTGCTCGTATTCATTTGCTCAGTAGCATTACTGCAGCACAAGAGTGCGACGCAAGGGACGATGCCAGTAGCACTAAAGCCGGGCAAATAATTTTTTTAAAAAACCCGCCAACCAAAACTACCTTAGGTTCAGAAAGACCGATTAATCAAGATATACGAAACAGAAGATTCTATGAATAAAGTATCAAGCCTGATTGCCTGCTTTAGTATTCTTTTCTCTATGGAAACTATTGCGCAGGTAAGTACCGTGGAGTTCGGCAAGAACAGGGTGCAATACCAGAAATTCAAATGGAAGTATTACCAGACCGACAATTTTAATACCTACTTCAGCCAGGATGGTTTGGGACTGGGCAAGTATGTAGCACAGATCGCCGAAGCTGAGCTGAGTGGTATTGAAGAGTTTGTTGAGTATGGATTGCAGCGCCGTATCAACGTTGTAGTGTATAATAATTTTGATGAGATGCAGCAGTCGAATGTAGGGATGAACATTGACTGGCAAAATACAGGTGGCATTACCAAGCTGGTAAATAATAAAATGCTGTTATATTTTGATGGCAACCATGCCAACCTGAAAAGACAGATACGCCAGGGAATTGCCAAGGTATTGGTGGATAACCTGCTGTTTGGAGATGACCTGGGCGAATTTGCCGCTAACCAGGCATTGCTCGATCTGCCGCAATGGTTGATTGATGGATATATTGAATATGCGGCAGAAAACTGGAGTCCTTCACTGGATGATGATCTGCGTGGTGTATTACTATCTGCCAAGTATACTAATTTTTACCAGTTCGCATTTGAAAAGCCCAATCTTGCTGGTCATGGTTTCTGGAAATACATTGCCGATAAATATGGTAAACAAAAAGTGACCTACTTTTTTTACCTGGCCCGCATTTACCGCAATCTTAATAATGCTTCGCAAAAAATAGCCAAGAAAAAATTTAAAGCGCTGCTGAAAGATTTTATGGTAGAAGTGCCGCAAAATTATTTCAAAGACCTGCGCAGTCGTCGTAATAGTCCAAAAGGACAGCTTTCTGTAAGTGAAGTGATCGGTAAAAAAGATTTTATCCGCTTTAATGCGAATCCTGTTCCGCGGAGCTTCACTTATGCATTGGTTGAATTCAAGCAAGGAGTATATTCTGTTGTGCTGATGGAAAACTTTGTGAGTCGCCGGGTATTACTGAAGTTTGGTGCACGGACAAGAGAGGATGAAAAGAATCCTAATTATCCGATACTCGCCTGGGATGGCAAAGGTTCCCGGCTGGCTGTATTATATAGTGAAGAAGGCAAGCTCAAATTGTTTGTGTATGACCTGGTGAATCGCATTAAAACCAACAAACAGGAACTGGCGATGTTTGACCAGGTGCAGGATATGAAATACATGCTGGATAATAACACACTTTTGCTGAGTGCTATCCGCAGCGGTCAAACCGATATTTATGTTTATAAAATAGATAAACAAAGTTTCGACCAGGTTACGAATGATGTGTATGATGACCTGGATCCATCGTTTGTAGCATTTCCCAATAAAACAGGTATCATTTTTTCGAGTAACAGACCTTCCGCTTCAGCTGCCAGCAGTGATGATTCATTGCCGGGCAAACGTTTCAATATCTTTTTGGTAGACAATTGGAATAAGTCTGATTTTAAACAACTCTCCCAATTATCTGACCTGCGTTATGGTAACGCCAGGTTTCCATCTCAATACAACACTTCTCACTTTACGTTTGTAAGTGATGAGAATGGCATTGCCAACCGCTATGCGGGATTTTTCAGAACAGAAAGAGCCGGACTTGATACGCTAGTATTTATTGGCGACGAAGTGCTGCGCAATCCACCGCCTGTGGAAGTGGACAGCCTGTTGAAAGAGTGGAATAAAACAGATATAGATTCTGTCGGTTTTGTTTCTATCACCAACGATTCGGCGTATGTTTTTCCATTGACCAATTATCAAAGCAGCCTATTGGAAACAAGAGTGGCTGGAGACAACCAGCAGGTAAGTGAGGTAGTGAAGTTGGGCGATGTAAAATTGCTCTATCGCCTGAAGGTGGATGAAAATACATTACGACGCCGTAACATCAGTGCAAGACCTACCGAGTATGTAAGAAAATTAATGGAAGAAGAAAAGAAGATGATGTATAAAACATCTGACTATACCCCCGCAGTGACGGATTCTATAAAAAAGCAAAATGATTTCTTCCAGAGCGAATTTGATAATACTAAAAAAGACAGCTCGGGTGCAAAACCGGGAGAAGTAACCGGCACTGTAGTAGATGTGCCGGAGACGGTGCTGCGTAAAGCCAAACTGTATGAATATCGTCCGCCTAAATATTTTACAGACTATGTAGTATCAGGATTTAATAATACAGTACTCACCATTAATAAATTTCAGCCTTATGGCGGTGGATCAGGTCCCATCTATCTTTCCAACGGTAATTCGTTTAACGGACTTATTCGTATGGGAACATCTGACCTGATGGAAGATTATAAATTTACTGGTGGCATCCGGCTTGCATCTAATCTTATCGACAATGATGTATTGTTCAGCTTTATGAACCAGCGGAAACGATTAGATTGGGGAATAACGTATTTCCGTAGCAGTAATAAATCAAACGTTCCCTCACCCAGCGGATCACTGGAAGTAAAAGATTACTCCACTTATTACCTGGTGAATTTGAAATATCCCCTTGACAGGGTAAGAAGCTTCAGGGCTAACGTAGGTCCCCGTTTTGACAGAAGAGTATTTTCTTCTACCGGTCGCTCTTCGCTGGAAACACCGGATGAAAAATCAGCCTTTGCCCAGTTGAGTATGGAGTATGTATATGACAATGCTATTTCACCGGCCACCAATATCTGGAAAGGGTTGCGGTATAAAATATTCAGCGACATCTTTACTCAATTAAGCAACCTGGGTAATACAGAAGGAAAATTTCTTTTCAATGTAGGCTTTGATGCCCGGCATTATTTAACCATTTACCGCAATGTGATCTGGGCCGTTCGTGCCGGTGGCGATTTTTCCTGGGGTGATCAGAAAGTTATTTATTATCTCGGTGGCGTTGATAATTGGTTCTCGCCAAAATTCAATGATGCCAATCAACCCGATCCGAGTGTTACGTACACGTATCAATCGCTGGCGGTAAACCTGAGAGGGTTTCCTCAGAATGTATCCAATGGCAACAATGCAATGGTGATCAACAGTGAGATTCGCGCACCGGTATTCACTACCTTTTTTAATAAACCGATCAACAATGCGTTTCTCCGCAATTTCCAGGTAGTGCAGTTCTTTGACCTCGGTGCAGCCTGGACAGGTGATCCCTTTAATATTGAAAGGCCAAATGTGATCTATGCACAACCGGGTAATCCGCTAAGTGTTCGTGTCAAAGCTGGTGGAATCGGACCTTTTGCGGGTGGATATGGATTTGGTGCAAGAAGTACATTGCTTGGGTATTTCTTACGTTTCGATGCCGCCTGGGAAATGAATGGCTTCTTCAAAGGAAAGCCGCAATATTATTTTGCAATGGGATTTGATTTTTAAACAAGCTCTTGCCTCTATAAATAAAGTCCTCCTGAACAGGAGGACTTTTTGTTTGCCCCTTATCAAGCGGACAGAAAAACCAACAATCAACGCTTTTTGTTTTTTGATACTGTCTATAGTTTTGGGTCAGCTGAAGAATTCATGGCATCGCTTTACCGATCCGTTTCAATGATATATAAACGATCGTCATCAAAACAGAAAAACAACCGATCATCCCCCATGCAAAAAAATTCCGGAACGGGTGTATCAGCATCATACTTATTTCGCCGATGAGCTGAAAAGGATCGGTGATCACATCCCAACTGTTAAACCGCATATACCTTCCGATATAAATGCCCAGTGCATTTAACCACATCACCGGGTAGAGGAAAAAGAATTCGTTTTTTATACCAACCGACAGGTTGAATATTCGTTCCATTTGCCGCACGGACAATATGCCCAGCAAAATACCATTCCATGCGAAGGAAAAAATTAAGGTAAGATCAAACCACCGGTTTGATTCTTCCCGCAATTCCAAATGAAACAGATCGGTGAGTATGTAAAATGAGTTAGGCAGGAATAAAAGCCATATCAGCAGCAGCAAAGCGAATTTTCCTTTATGCGCTATCCAGTCGGGCCGTAGCTGCAACCGGGAGGAAATATAGTAAGGTATATAAGCCAGGAAAAGATTCCAGGGCAGAAATAAGAATAATACTTTTCCTGTGACAAGCAGGCGAATCATCATCATACACAAACTAAACAGGCAGGAAATGATCAGCAGTTTATCCATTTCACTTTTGCTAAAATAGAATTGCTGCAGAAGACTGTTCTTTTGAAGTAGCTGGGGCATATCAGAAAAGTTTAGGTATAAAAATTATAAGCCCCACTACAATAGCGGTGAGGGACGATACCAGTACCGCTGCGGCTGAAACATCTTTTATCAATTTAACCTTCGGATGTTGGTCGGGCGATACATGATCCATTATTGCTTCTATAGCTGTATTGAAAATCTCAGATACCCATACAAACCCTATAGCCAGTATCAGGGCAATCATTTCATAAAAACTACTATCCAGGAAAACTGCAAAAGCTATCACTCCCACTGTTGCAAATAAATGTATAATGGCATTATGTTGCTGATCAAAAAAAGCATGGATGCCCTCCCATGCATATTTAATGCTATGGGCTCTTTCCCGGAGAGAAAAGTTTTTTGTTTTCATACATATATTTTTATGCGGCATGATTGAGTTGATAATAATCATTTGATCCAACTATTTTACCACTGTATCTTTCTTGAGAAATACATCACTACGGCCAGTGTCAGGAATAAACCAATGCTACCCAGTAATAAGGCGTAGTCCTGCAACTGGAGAATAGTAAATACATAAGAATACAATAGCACCAGCACAAAGGAAAGCAACATAGAGAGCTTCATGGAGCCCAACAATCCTTTTACAAACCAGGTAATAAGACCTGCTGTAGCAATAGCGGCAATACTATACGCAGCATTAAACCCGGTGTATTCAGAAAAAGAAAGCAACAACGTATAGAAAAGGATAAGGGCAAATCCGATCAGGGCATAATGAACAGGGTGTACAGATTTTTTATTCGTGGTTTCTATGAGAAAGAAAGCCGTAAAGGTTAGCAGGATGCAGAGTATTGCATACTTTATTGACCGCATTGTTTTTTGGTAACTGCTAACAGGAATAAAAAGATCAGCATTGAATGCAGCAGCACTTAAATTATAGGTATCATTCTTCCATTGTTGTGGAAAATTCCGGGTATGAGACAGGCTTCTCCATTTAGCAATAAAGCCATTACCATTGACGCTTGAAGTGTCGGGCAACTGGTTGCCGGTAAAACTTGGATCAGGCCAGTCAGACCTTAACTCCACATTGGTTTCTTTGCCAACCGGGGTAAATGATAATTGCTCTGATCCATTTAATGTAATACGGGTAGAGAATTGAATTCCTTTGTCGATATCTGCTTCGGTAATGGAGAGCGGAGCTGAAAACCCATCCTTCATGACGGCATTATTAACGTAGGAAGGATTTAAAGTGACAAGAGTATCATTCCATTTAAATTGTATCTCATCTTTCAATCCTCTTGAATCTGAAACGCTGAAGCATACATACGCCTCATTCCATAACATATCAGCAGGCGTTAATTTCATTTTTGCCAGTGGAAGAAAAGAATACTTACCAGTAATGGAAAGACCGGAAGAATATAACATTACGTCATAAATGCCACGGTGTTTTTTTTGAGGTGTTACATCAGATTTTATATCCAACTTATCAGGTAGTAAATAGGAATAATTGCGTACAATACTGACCTTACCATCGGTAGCAACTATTGTTTCCCTGTAAGGTATTACAAGGACAGGCCCGATAATATTCTGGCGCCCTGCCCATTTACTGTTGACCTCTGTTACTGCTTCCTTTTGCCGCTCTTCTCTTTCTTTGATCAGGTTTTGAACAAAGTAGGCAGGTATTAGTAATAATAATACCAATACCCCGATAATAATTCCTTTTATAAGGAGTTTACTTTTTTGCCAGATGCTATTTTCGATCGTTTCCATTGTATTTGATTTAAAATTTTTATTCCTGTTATAGTTTATCTTAATTATTGAAGTGTTTCGCTGACCCCTGTATTGATTATTTCCGGGGTTTCTTCGGCTCCGGATATTTTTTTACGGGCCATAAAAAGACTTATCCATCCGGCTATCACCCCGGTAATCGGGAACAACATAAAACCTCCGGAATTCCACACATCAAGATCCCGGTTGAAAACGCCCAGCATGTGAAATGCAAATGCTACAGAGATAACGACACCTGGAATAAGTAAAAGCATTTTTGTTTCGTATGTTTTTATTTGTGTACATAGCAAATAGATAACACTAAATAAACCCCACGCAAACCATCCGAAAATAAAAACATAGATGACGGACACGAAATACATGATTGGTGCGATCAATACAGGAAGTGTAACAACCATATATAAACCCACCGCCCTGATATAAATAAGAAAAGCTGTTTGCATATATTAATTTTTTATCGATTTGATGAACCCTGAGCTGTTCCTTAGTAAAATGCCATTCTATTTTTTAAGCCTGGAATAGTATAAGCAAACCACCAAACACCAGCCTCAACAAAATGAGCAGATTTACATTCCAACCTGGCGGGTTCATATTTAAAAATGGAAATACAGATAAAATAAACGGTTGGTAATATTAACAGCAACCCGGCTGAAGTCAGCCAGAAAGATCTTACAGTTTGTTTCATAACTCAATATTTTTAATGGTTAACTCTTCAAGACGATTTATTTTTTTATAGCAAATACTGAGTGGTATCAACCCGATGATGCCAAAAGAACAATCAATCAACTGCCACCAGAAAGGCATGTTCCGGAAATAACCTGCTATCAGCGCAAACGGAATGATCAGCAAACAGGCATATATACCAAACTCAATCACCCATTTATTTTTTACGGGATCTTTATAAGGACCAATAAACACTATGGCAATAACGATATGAGCAAAAGCCAGCCAGTCGTAACCATAGAATAAGAAAGGATGTCGCTGATCCATTTCATGAACTCCACGATAAACGATATCCAGCCACCCACCTATCATAGAGTCAGCAGAAAAGAAGCGGGTAAGAATTGATAATTCCCACTTAACCGGAACAGCAGTAATGCCACTGATGACAAGAGCTATCATAAAAAATAAAAGCCATTGGCGGACAGATGTGGTTTCCTTATCTATTTTAAAAGTACTTTGCATTTCAAAGTGTTTAGGTAAAAAAAATTATTTAATCCCTTTGATCATACTTTCAAGTGCTGTAATATGATCTGTAAAAGCTTTTTCTCCGGATCGTGTAACGGCATAGGTTGTGTTCGTCTTTTTCCCAATAAATCCTTTATGCACTTTTATATAACCATTCTCTTCAAGGTTTACCAAATGGGTAGCGAGGTTGCCATCTGTAACTTCCAGCATCTGTTTCAGGTCGTTGAAGTTCACTTCCTCATTCACCATAAGAATGCTCATCACACCCAGCCGGATGCGGTTATCAAACACTTTATTTAAACCTGTTATCGGATTTCTCATAACTGCCTCCTCTAAATCCCCTCCGAGGGAGGGAACTTACCACTCACAGCCCTGATAGCAGCGAGCGGTCTATTTTTTTTAATGCTAAATAAAAACAGAAAGCTGAATAGTTCCGAAATAATCGGGATGTTCCATGCAACGCAATCCCGTAAATACGGAACATAAAAAAAATGATGGTTACACAATAATCAACTAACTGTTTAAAAGAACTACAAAATAAATAATGTCTCACAGACCTAAGTCCTCCCTTTAGGAAGACAGGGGGTTTTTCCTCTCATATTTCCACCACATAATCATCCCATAAATTATATGCAAAACACCAAAACCAAATGCCCAGAAATACAAACCATATCCCACAAATTGGGTACTGATCAAACCCAGTACGATCTCGAAATAGCCCAGGTAACGGATCTCACTCAGCGTATACTTGCTTGCATTTACCAGCGCTAACCCATAAAAGATAAGACAAGCAGGTGCAACAAACCGCCATTCATTTTTATTCAACATGGCCAGTATAAAAATTCCGCCACTAACCAAAGGTATCAGCATATTCCACATCAATTTGCGACTGGTGAGATTCCATAAAGCCACTTTATTATGACGGGCTCTGCGCCATGTAAAATAATAGGCCAGGCCCAGGGCGATAACCAATACCCCTGCTGCTAATCCCATTAAATTTAATTTCAGGTTTTGAAAAAACCCGCCATAATATCCTTTTCTGTAATCGTAGCGATAATAATACTCCGTTATCCAGTCGTATGCAAACCAGGAAGCAGCCAGGGCGCAAATCCCCGCAGCTATCCCACTTAATCCGCTAAGAGATATAAACCGGGAGGATCTTTCCATGATCTGCCGGATATCATGAATGTCTTTAAGAGAATCGTGTTGTTGGTTTAGTTCGCTCATAAAAAGC
>DASVOE010000016.1:0-9725 GCA_036383515.1 Chitinophagaceae bacterium
GACTGCATAAACCTGATTTGAATTCATTTTATTTTGATTACTCGAAATGAACAGCTGTTAGTTGCATAATTGAGTATTTTTGGCTTCATTCATCAAATTTTAAATTCAAATGCAAGCAGTGGCTGAACCCTTACAATTATCTTCTTTATTGGACCGGTTTTCTGAACCCGAAACATTGAAAATGGCCAAGCTTGGCCGTGAACTCAGGGCCAAAGGAATTGATGTGATTGATCTTAGCTTAGGCGAACCCGATTTTGATACACCACAACATATCAAAGATGCAGCGATCAAGGCCATCAATGATAACTGGAGTCATTATACACCTGTACCCGGTTTCCTGGATTTGCGGGAAGCGATCTGCACAAAATTTAAACGGGATAATAATCTTGAGTATAAACCGGAAAATATTGTAACATCCACCGGTGCCAAGCAAAGTTTAGCCAATGTCATTCTAGCATTGGTAGATGAAGATGAAGAAGTGATCATTCCAACTCCATACTGGGTTACCTATAGTGAATTGGTGAAGATCGCCAGGGGTAAGGTGGTAGAGATTCATGCTACTCCTGAAGCGGGTTTTAAAATTACTGCTGCCGAACTGGAAGCGGCTATCACACCCAAGACAAAAGTTTTTCTTTTTTCATCGCCCTGTAATCCGAGCGGCGCTGTTTATAGTAAAGAAGAACTGGCTTCATTAGCAGAAGTATTTGCCCGGTATCCAAACGTGTATATCATTTCTGATGAAATCTATGAGTACATCAATTTTGTAGGCAGTCATGAAAGTATTGCTCAGTTTGATGATATCAAAGACCGGGTAATTATAGTGAACGGATTAAGTAAAGGATTTGCGATGACCGGCTGGCGTTTGGGTTATATCGCAGCAAACACAGCAATCGCCAAAGCTTGTGAAAAATTGCAGGGTCAATTTACAAGTGGCACCTGTTCTATCACACAGAAGGCTGCAGTGGTGGCATTGACGACGGATCTGCGTCCTTCTATGGAAATGGTGAAAGAATTTACCCGCAGGAGAAAAAGAGTGTTAGAGTTGGTAAATGAAATTCCGGGTATTAAATGTTCAGAACCTGACGGAGCTTTCTATATTTTTCCTGATGTGAGTTATTATTATGGAAAAAAGGATGGAGAAACAACGATCACGAACTCAGGTGATTTTTGTATGTATCTTTTAAATAAAGCCTATGTGTCATCTGTGATGGGTGAGGCATTTGGCGAACCGGATTGTGTTCGTTTCTCTTTTGCCAACAGCATGGAGAAAATTGAAGAGGGGTGGAAAAGAATAAAAGAAGCGCTGGCTAAATTGAGTTAATAAAGCACTTTCACTACGATATTTTGGCACGAAGTCACAAAGGTTATTTAATTCTTAGTGCCTTTGTGACTTCGTGGCAATTTTATTTAAAAGCATCTTGAATTATTTATTTGATACTTCTACTCAGAAAGCTTCAGCCGTTCAGGAAATTTAAGGGAGGCGCGATGGTTAAATTGAATTAATAAAAGCACGTTCACGAAAATTGATATTTTGCCACAAAGGCACGGAGTCACGAAGATCATTTAATTCTTAGTGCCTTTGTGACTTCGTGGCAATTTTATTTAAAAGCATCTTGAATTGTTTTTGATATTTCTACTCAGTAAGCTTCAGCCGTTCAGAAAATTTATTACTGAAAGTACCATCCGGGTTAAATTCCTTAATTACTTTTTTCCAGGTACTTAATTGAGGATACAATGTTTGCAGGTAAGCAGGATCAGCGTCCAGTATAGTATTGGTTTTTCCCCAATGTGGTATACCATAATTTTTCAGCAATATTTCCTGGTACTGTTCCAGCATAAAATCGTTGCCGTTGATACCTAATAAGAAGGGTACATCGATATACGCTACTTCTTTTTCATACTCAGGAGCGAGGTAGGCTTTGGATCGAAGTACAAACCTGACGCCGATCGGCGCAGATTGATATGCCTTGTGATTATTTTTTATTTCTCCTGCTTTTTTCATCAGGTCTTCTATCGTCTTTACAATATTCGTCCTATTGGAAAGATCGAAAGCAAATTCCGCATCATAAGCATGTTCTTTTACAAACACAAATCCCTGGTACATTACCTTATGTGCTTTATGTACAAATTTTTTATCCCGCATTCCTTTTAATGAACCACGGATCAGGAACGGCGAGCGATGCGGAAAAACCCTGAATAACCAATACGTATAAAAGAAGAAGTAAGGAATATTGCCAAGAATGCTGCTAAGAATATTCCGGGTAGCTTCAAACAATAACCATTTTTGTGGGCGATCCGTATCGAAATGCCGCATCACGATACAATAGTGTTTGTCACCTCTTATTTCATAGGGATTAATGAGCAATGAACAGCTACGGGGGCACTTGCCATTGGAAAGATCATCTGCTTCTGAAAAAATACTTCCATCCAGTAATTTTAATTTCAGTTCTTCCCAGTTTGTTTTCTTTTTTGTTTCCCGCAGGTAGTACTGTTGTTTTACTTCGATAATGCAGGAATAAATAATACCGGCACATCCAAAACTAACCAGCACACTGTAAAATGTTGCATCATCCTGTATCAATTTAATGTTAGGATCGTTAAAGAAGGCCGGATTGGTAATTCCTTCTGTCGGTTCAATACGATATACCTTTCCCCCGGCAGCAACAATGGTAAGTGAACGGACAAAACCCGGAATCGAAGGCAGGTCTTTCCCGGTGCCATGTGTAGCTGTTGAAATAACACCGGCCAGGGTCTGCTTGTCAATACCACCCATATTAATGAGAGCAACATTCAGCGCATCTAATTTTTTATTCAATTCTTTTAATACGATTCCTGCTTCTGATTCAATGAGTGCAAGATTGTGGAATTGTGTTTTGATGAGATGGGGATCAGCAAACTTAACCGTAGTGAGGTTATCAATATCAATAAAATAATCATTGGTAACAGCTACATCAGAAAATGAATGACCGGAACCAATCGCTCTTACTTTCTTTTCCTCTGCTTCTTTTACTACCTGGATGATGTCGGACAAACTATCTGCCAGGAAATAACGGATAGGATAACTTTTAAATTTCTTAATGGAGTTTTCCCAAACGGGAGTTTTCCCAAACGGGAGTTTTCCTGATCTTCATGTTAAAGGCTTTACCGAAAAGTACGATAAAGCTAATTCCAGGTCAATACCCCTTAGTGGTAGTAATTCCAACGTTGGTTTTCAACAGTTGGTCATGCAGGGAGAGGACTTGCGGGATCAGCAGTTGTTGTTCATTATTCTGAATGACAAAATCGCAGCGTTCCATTTTCTTTTCTTCATTCATCTGCTGGTTGATACGTTTGATGACTTCGTCACTGCTTAATCCGTCTCTTTCCATCACCCGTTTAATGCGGAGCGGCTTTGGAGAATACACACCGATCACCAGATCGAGTTCTTTGTCGGCACCACTTTCAAATATCAGGGCTGCTTCTTTTAAAACGTAGGGAGTAGTTTGCTGTTTCATCCATTCATTGGCATGTTGAATGGTAACAGGGTGGGTGAGTGAATTGAGCAGGTCCAGTTTTTCTGTATTATTGAAAACGATGGAGGCGATATAGGAACGGTTCAATTTACCGTCCTTAAAACTTTCGCTACCAAAATTTTTGATGATAGCAGCCTTCAACTGTTCATTTTCGTTCATTAATCTTTTTGTTTCGGCATCAGCATAGTAAACAGGAATGCCCAGGACCTCAAATATTTTAGCTACGGTGCTTTTGCCGCTGCCAATGCCGCCTGTAAGTCCTACTTTCAACATATTAATGCAAGTTATTTACCGGCTCCAAAATAAAAATTCCAAATCCCAAAATAGAAAGTTTAATGGAATTTGGAATTTTATAATTGAGAATTTTTTTATTTCTTTTCAGTCACTGCTGGTTTATTCAACGCAGCAGTCCAGTCCATACTGATAGATGATTTTTCAATTTTGATATAACTGCCCGGGCTTACTTCCATACTAAGCGTACCATCTTCGTTTACCTTGTTGATAGTACCATGAATTCCTGCTATCGTTACAATCTTATCTCCTTTCTGCAGATCCTCAATAAATTTTTTCTGGTTCTTGGCTCTTTTCGCCTGCGGGCGGATAAAGAATAACCAAAATACGAGGATCATTCCTACTAAAATAAACATCTGGGGACCAAAAAAACCTGGAGATGAAGTTTTCGCTTGCAATAAATAAATGTTGAACATGCTGTTTTTTGTTTATTAAAAAATTATTCGGTTACCTGCACATTGAAAGTAAGATCATGTGTGCTGGTAGGATCTGTGTTTGCTACTACGGTAATATGTTTGCTTGCCAGGCCGCTGTATCCTTTACTGTTGAATGTTGCTTTGATTACGCCTTCCTGGCCAGGAGCAAAGGGTTCTTTGGGACTTTCAGGAACAGTGCAGCCACATTGTGCCGTTACGCTGGAAATAACAAGAGGTTTGTTACCACTGTTTCTAAAACGGAAGGCTACCTCTACAATACTACCGGCTTTTGTTTTACCAAGATCGAGAGGGCTTTTATCCAGCCACTCGATGGTTGTAAAGGAAGTAGTGTCATTAACAATCTTATTAATCTCCTCCGGTGACATCGCAGGAGCTGCTTTTTTATCGTTGGTTTTGCAGGCCGCAAAACTTGCTGCTACAGCCAGAATTAAGATGATTTTTTTCATGATTTAAAATTGAGAAATGCAAATGTAGAGAAAAGCTGCGAGCCATGGGTCATTCATTGCTGGCTTATCTTCTAATTAGGCTCAACGTTCACGACTCCAGCTAATCAGGCTTTCTTGTAATCTATTTTATTCATGCTGCCATGTTCCACCAGTTCTTTGTGAATATTATCGAGGATGCCGTTCACGAACTGGCCACTTTGCTGGGTGCTATATTCCTTGGCCAGGTCGATGTACTCGTTGATGGTTACTTTGGGAGGAATGGTTTCAAAATAAAGGAATTCAGCCACACCCATTTTCATCAATACCATATCTAATAAAGCGATTCGTTCGGGGTCCCAGTTCTTTAGCTTGGGAACGATAAGGCTTTGCAGGTGTTCGTTTTTATCCAGCACGGTCTGTAAAAGCTCTTTGGCAAACAGCTCTTTATCCGGTGTAGCAATTTGTTTGAAATTACACGATCCCGGTTTTTGCAAATAACCAACCAATAATTGTACGATCATTTCGCCATCATCATCCCAGTTCGAAAAATTATCCTCGATATGCGACACAAATGTTTCGTTGGATAAAAGCAGGTCATTTAAAATAAACTCGATGATCTTTTTTTCTTCGGCTTTTTCCCGGCTGGATTGAGCAGTGTATGCTTTGTATTCAGCTGTTTCTTCTAATGCGTGATAAATTTTCCGGATGAGTTCGTTATCGGTAAACCGTTCGGGCTTTTCTATTGCAAATTGCTCTTTTAGTGCCGGGTCTTCCAGCATTCGCCAGAGCAGTTCATTGCCAGCTATTTTTATATTTACATTCAGGTCTTCTGAAGTGGGTAGATGTTTACCAGCACGTTTATGTGCATTGGTTTCAGCGTAGCGGGTTACTTCGGCTAAAAACCAGGTAAGATAAATAAGGAGTGACCTGCACTGGTCAAAATGCTGTTGTAATATTTTTTTAGGTTCACCGGGTTTCACCTCGTTTTCAAGGGTAGACAACGTATAAAGCGTCTGCATCACCTTTACCCTGATATTTCTTCTGCTGATCATTTCTTAAGAACTGTTTCGGCGGCGAAGATAAGTCATTTGACGTACCTGTTTTCAATGTGTGTATATTAACTTTCCATTTTCTGTTCTGGCTGCATGTATTTATATGTGATAATAAAACCGGGCCCTATTTTTGTCACCTGTTTCAACAACCCCATATATTTTATAATCACTTCATGCCATGTCAAAAAGAGTAATGATTTTTGATGATGATGTTAACCTGCTCGAAATATGTTCGCTTATTCTTACCGGGAAAAATTTTGAAGTTATCGTAAGAGATACCTGTGCAGAGATTATCCGGGAAGTTGGTCTCCAGGAACCAGACCTGATCATCATGGATAATCGCATTGCAGATATAGGTGGCGTGAAAGCTACTCAACTTTTGAAATCGCATTTAATTTTTTCCCGGATCCCTGTTATTTTTTTTAGTGCACACAATAATGTGAGTGAATTGGCAAAGGAGGCGGGTGCAGATTTTTACTTATCAAAGCCTTTTAATATAGCTGAACTGGAGAGTTTGGTGAATGCAGCCATCAATAAAGCAGAATAATAAACCCTGCTGTTTGCTTACAGCAGGGTTTATCAATAGTTGAAAACGCTGGGTTTATTCTTTTATAAAACGAATCACCTGGCTGTTAGCAGTTGTCCGGATGCGGATAAAATAAACGCCCGCCGAAAGATCGCCAACAGCTATATCCTTTTTGATAGCAAGGCCACTGACCACTTCTTTTCTTACTGATCTCATATCAGCCGTTAGTATTTCAATTGCTGCATTTGTCGTTACAGCTCCAAAATTCACTGTAAGAATATCTTTTGACGGAATGGGATAAACAAACGGTTTTATTTGTCCCTTATTAATATTAACCGAAACAATCTTGCTGTATTTGAAATTATCATCCCAGTCTACTTGTTTCAGCCGGTACCAGCTTGTTCCGGTTGCAGGCCGTATATGCAGGTATTCGTATTCCTGAACAAGATTGGAATTGCCTTTCGAATTGACGGTAGCTAACCGGGTAAAGTTGATACCATCATTACTTAATTCAATATCAAACTGGCGGTTGTTTTCTTCCGAGGCTGTTGACCATTTTACTACAGTATTCTGATCCCCGTTTACGGTTGCAGTAAAATCAATCAATGCAACAGGAAGTACAGCTCCTTCGGTAAGGAAGAAGCGTGAAAACCCGGTAAACGATCCTGTAAAGACAGTGGTGTTGGAACCTAATGTAGTTACCGTAGGAGTGACGAGAATGGTATTGCCTGAATTAGCTGCGGCGGCTGAAGCAGCCGTAGTTTTTGCCATGCGAAGGGTAGCCGGGTTTTTTCCAGCCAGCTCCGCATTGTCAAAGTATAATGAAATAGTATAACCAGTGGTCGAGACATTAGTAGTAGGTGTTATGGCGAAAACTTTTGCTGAGCGTTGTCCGCCTAATGCACTCACCCAGGTGGTTCCGCCGGCATCAAGAACTGTGTTCACACATCCCAAAGCCGCATTCACATTATTCAAGTGCAGCAACAATTTATTATTGTTGGAATAAAAATAGTCACTACTTCCTGCAACAATATGATTGGAAGATGTAGACGTTGCTGCTGTTTCAACCGGGGTTCCTGCCATTGAAACACCTAAACGTATAATAGGTTTTACTCCGGAAGGATAATAGGAAATAGAGCCACTAAAAGTTCCTGAACAGTTGATGGTATTCTTAAAAAACATATTCCCCTGCGAAGCAGTGCTGCCATCTGCATAAGCGCCTATTTCGTCAGCAGCATTTCCGGCATCGGGGCTGCCGTTATCATAACAAATTTCTATGGCAAGATTACTGGTGCCATTCCATGCAAAAGGAGTTGATAACGTAAAGAGATTCCAACCTGCCGTTGTGGTGTGCAATGCTGTTGTAAATACGGTGGTCATGCCACCGATAACAGTTGCGCTGCCGCCATCTACTAAATTGACAACACTGGTGTTGGCCATCTTTATCGTAAAATTAGTAAAGGGCCGGGTGCTTAATTTTGAATCGATAAACAATTCAAGCGAAGTAATGTTACCGGCACTTATATCCGCTGCTGCCAATTCGCTGGCTTTATATAAATATTGACCTCGCTGATATTGCTGTGTTGCATCAAACGGATCTGCAATAACTGTAGTAAGTGTGCCTACTGAAAACGTTCCGGAAGATGTGCCTGCAGGAACAAAATCATTGTCCGAAAGAGTAAGAGTGAAATTAGGAGTGATAGCTCCTTTCGTCGCATCACCACCGCCGTTGTTTACTGTAAAATCAAGAACGATCGTTTCAGCTGATTCCACGTTGGCATCATCATACAAACGGATCGTTATGTTTTGGGCGGCTGTAGATCCGGTATTGAAGGTGAGTACGTCGCTGGGATTGGCAAAGCTTCCATTGGTGGTTACATCATAATCAAGTCCTTTTATGGCAGTGCCGCTGTAAGTTAAAGTAGCGGTGGCCGTAGCGCTTGGAGCAGCGCCAATCGTCATCTGGTAAGTATAATCTTTATACCGGCGACATCCTGTTAAGGTGCCGGTGATATCTTCTGTTTGTGAAGCAGTACCTGTATTAAAATTAATAGTGGTACCACAAGGCACCAATGCAAGATTACCCGGTGCTACAAGGCTTGCTCTTGATGCTAAAGACATAGCCGCCTGGGCTCTTGCTTTTTGATCGTTGGTAAAAAGTGTATAGCAATTGGTATAACTCATGAAATTGCTTTCTGTATTGATCGTATAGGGAGCTGAAGATGCACAGAGATTAGCGCCAGATCTGCAGGCAAAACTATAGACACCTGTTCCTGAATTATAATTATTGAAAATAGGGTCGGTGTCACATATCCTGTCACCCTGTGTAGAGCAGCTGGCATTTGCAGGACATTGTGTATTATCTGCAGAACCCTGGAAGGGATGATACAAATTGAGTGCATGTCCTATTTCATGTGGTAATGTTTTTTGACCCGCTATTAATTGCGTAGCCAGCATAATAGTTCCATCAAGGGAGGAAGGGGAGCCAGGGAAATAGGCGAACCCGGCAATGAACTGACCCGATGTTCCATCGGCGCCATCAATTTTATTGACGACCCAGATATTATAATAATCAGCAGTATTCCACCTGGCCAGGTCCTTTAAAGCAAGCTCCGAGCATCCTGAAGATGCGTTTACATTTACGCCATTGGCTGTATAGTTTGTCAGTGAGGAAGCATCAACCCGGTCAATACCATTCGTAGCTCCACAGGAAGGAGTGCGTTGAGCCAGGCTGAACTGTACTTCCATATTGACAACACCGCCACCTTCTATTGGCGCTGTCATGCCAGCATATGTTCCGGCAAGAACCTGGTTTAGGTAATTGATAGCACCTGTAATTTGCGCATCAGAAGGATTATAAATTGTTCCTACAACTCCTCCTGTGTGCATCACATGCACTACAACGGGAATAGTATATAAAGCCATCGTGCGGGATGATGAACCTTTCCTCAATAATTCAGGATGTGCCTGTATATATCGACGTATAGAAATATCGTTTTGTTCTATCTGCCGTGCATAGGAAGGGTTATTAGCTAGAAGGTTGTTATGCAACTTATCAAAACCACAGGGTGGTTGGGCATATAACCTGGCAGAAATAGATAGAAAGACAATAAAAAAACCAAGTAGAGTTGTTTTTCTCATAGAGTATTGGATTGATGTAATAATACGATATCCCGGTAGAGACATTCGTATTATCAATGACGTATAACCATGTGAAAAATTGTCCATTAGGCTGACTAAAATGTAAATTTTGCAGCCAATCCCTGCCAACAAATGAAAAAATGGCCTTTTTCACCTGATGGCATAGTATTTACTGTACCTTCGCCATCCCCTAAAAACACAAGGGTGATTCATTCAAAAAATTAAAAATCATAACAACTATGGCTAAGAAAGTCAGTGTTACCCCACTACACGACAGGGTAATTGTGAAAGCGGCGGCTGCCGAAGAAAAAACTGCCGGCGGTATCATTATCCCCGACACC
>DASVOE010000017.1:0-26241 GCA_036383515.1 Chitinophagaceae bacterium
ACCACTTGCACCGGCAACACCGCTGCTTAATAAATTAAACAAATCAGCTAAAACGTCAGTATTGCTGTTGGTTGCAGGATCATCACTTTTCCATCCACTCACCACCCGTATATGATAGGAATCGCCAGCCATTACTTTCAAAAGAATGTTAGGGCCCACCTTTTGTGTGCCTACAGCATTTTTTACCTGGGCAACTTTTTCATTAGTTGAATACAGGGGGTCGCTAAACCAGGAAGGTTTGTTATATTGAGTGTTGGTAAGATTGCCATAATAAGTTGCCTCATTATTTATCGTTGATGTCTCCATCGTGGCGGCAACATATGGTGTTGTCTGGACTTCCTCGGTCAATACCGTCCTTACATTACCCAGATGGTCTTTCAGCATATAGTCATATTCAAAACTGGCAGGAATTATGCCATTGGCAGGTTTGAATCGTATTCTACCTTCTTCATGTCCTATGAACTGTAATACATCATTTTCATAAACAGCACCGCCTAAATACAAGGTTGTTTTTAATGGCTGTCCTGTTTCATTGATTTCTTTCTTCAGTTTATTGCCTGCTGCATCATAAGTATAGTTGATCGTTCCTTTACCGGTAACGGTAATAACTGAAGGCAGGTTTAGGTGGTTATAAGTAATACTGCTAATGTTTTTGTTGTTATCAAGATTTAAATTGCCATTAGCATCGTAACTGTAATCATCGCTGCTGCCATTGTTTCCATCTTTAAAATCTCCAAGTTTTGTTTGCGGGTCAGAATAGGTATCCGTAACTTTTGCCAGCTTGTTTGAGTTAGGTAGATAATTATAAGTTAGTTGATCAATTGGCCCTGTCGGAAGGCCTAGTTTATAACCTCTTTGCACCATACTTAAAATGTTACCATTGTCATCATATTTCATGAACCAATTATCTCCGGGATTGTCTCCATATACACTAAAATCCATCTCCGTATTGATAAAATTGGCTCCTGAACCTTCGGTTGTATTTTGTGTAAAATCGGCAGTACCAAGCCGATTGACGGCATCATACCTGAAATCATATTTGCGTCTTACCTGGTCTCCGGCACTTTTCCAAACCATACCCATTATGTTGCCATTGTATTGTACGCTATGGTAGAAGTTGGTGCCACTATTATTTGATACTTTATCATAGCCCAATTCAAAGCCAAAATAATGTTGTTCATAACCGCTTGTACCTAAATTTTTAAGGTAGTTTCTATTTGTTCCCAGCATCCAGCCGCGGATATTGTAATCATACGTCAGCGTTTCCAGGCCTGCATTGCTGTTATAGGCAGGCGCCAGTTTTTTCTTTTTTAATTGGCCTAAGGCATCATATTCGTTTTGGACTATTGTTTTATAGTCAGACATCTCATCTCCATTCACCAAGGTGTTGCTAATCTTTTTTTCAACTTTACTTATCCGGCCCAAGTCATCATATGCCATTTGGGTTATTAGTATAGTGGTTTGAGGATTAGTTCCTCCCTTCATTGTTTTTGCAATAATTAAAAGAGGCTGTCCTGAAAAACTATACTGGATACTGGTTGCATCTATGCCTCCTGTAAAATTAAAATGCTTTGTTTGAATCACTCTTCCCTTATCATCATAATAGGTACAGGTCAGTTCACCATTTTTTTGCCACTGGCCAGTTACCATACCATTGATGGCTGCACTGTGGTTAGTCGCTGATTGAGGATAGGGAAAAGTATTGCTCGGTGTTTGAAAATAACTGTCATTGCTATTATCCCTACTACCGGTACCATACCAACCCGACCAATCATAGTTATCATAGTAATTTACAGTAAGCACATCAGTACTGTAGTTTACTACAGGGAAGGTTTGATTGACAGAATATATAGGAAAGCTGCTTATATCGAATGTTTCGCCAAAGCCCATGCTCTCACTGTTAAGGTAACCTTGCATACTGCTCTGAGTAGTGTAAGTGGCATTTGTAAAAAACCCGGTCATGATCGGCCTGTTCAGTAAATCATATTTGGTAAACAGCCATTTATTTGAAGCGTGTAGATTAGCATCCTGGGTCAGCACCAACCTGTCTCTTTTATCATACACCATCCATACTTCACCGGCACCTGGTACTTTTTTGATCACCATGCGGTTTCTTTCGTCATATTCATACCGGAAGCACTGCTCATTCAGGATGGCTGTACTTAATACAGGCCAGTTATTCGCAGAGAGATATTTCACTCCTTCGGGTTGAATGACACAGCGAAGATTATTCAGATCATCATAAATATAATAAGTGCAAAGCCAGCCAGTATAATTTTTTCCCGAACCGTCATCGGCAACATTGGCATCAAGTTGCACTTTCTTTAAAATCACTTTCCCTTCTTTGTCTTTAAATTCAATGACCTGCTTGCCATGTTCGTCCACCGTTGCATTTTTATACAACTCCCCAGCTGCGTATACGCCATTATTGCTAGTAGTCAGTATAGCATACGTTCCAAACGTATTAGCCACATCTGTCACATTCCAGATCTTCACATCATCCGTTGCTGTATTGATCCAATACTTAGCTTCTGCTCCTTTATTATTACCTACCCAGCTATTACCGGGAGCCATTGTTTTTTCTACCCTGTTTAATGGAGATGCTTCAAAGTTTGTTTTGCTATAGAAAAATGTTTCTCCCTGTGATCCATACTGCGAAGTCATAAATGCAGCCTGTTGCTGAAAAGGATTTAGTTTAAATAACCCATTATCTATATTTGGATTACCTCCTGTGTTATTTGCTGGAGAAGGAAGGTATTTGTATTGCTCTCTTCCAAATTCATCATACACAACAGCGCTAACCATATCGGTGGCTGTGCCACCCGTTTCTAATGAACCCTGCTTTATTACTGTTTGCAGAGGCCTGCCTAATCCATCAATGTATTGTGTGACTTGTTTTACATCTTTAAGTGGCCTGGTCATTAAATTATTGGCATCTGTTTCAGGAGCCATTGCATCCCAGGTGCGGATAAAGTTTTTTACAACACCCGGCATGTAAGGATCGGGAAGATGTTGAGCCTTTAACAATGTAATAGATAGGTGGCCTAAGACAAACAGTATAAATAAAAATCGTTTCATGAAAATATCTTTACTTGATTTGAACTTTTAATTTGCAAGGGGTCTGGCGGTATTGAATGATGACCTGCTGATTATCTTTCTTCGTATCATTTCCAGGTATTGGTCATACTTCTGTTCGCCTAACCGGCTTTTAATTGCATTATTTGTCTGCTGGACCAATGCCTGAATAAGCACTTCTTTCTGCTGATCATTCCGGGTGGAGTCTTCGTTGATATACAGAGACTGGGTTAGAAAATTGTTGCGAATATTATATATGTCGACAATGATGGAATCATTAATATTTAATGAGTCTTTCATTAAGCCCCTTTGTATAGAGTCAGCATCCGTATTGGATTGTGCTTTCGAAATAATTGAAGTAACTAGTGCGAAAATTGCGCAAACAAATAATTTAATCTCTTTTTTCATAGCTGTTGTTTTAATATATGTCAATGTATCCAGTTCCCGGCATCACATGGTATTCCAACTCGTAGCATTGTGTGCCTGTGCCATAGGATTCCATTTTCTGGTTGCCGAGAGAGATAGAATAACCTGAGCCACTTATTGTGTTATCGGTAATGACCTGAGAGCTGGAACAAAGAATTTTGATCTTCCTGTAATTGACAGAAAGATTTGAAACCGAATAGGGAGTCGTACATGCAGCATCACTATAAAACTTTATCCATACATTAGCATAACCACCTCCGGCATCAAAAAACCAGTTTGTATAGGAAATTTTTGCATATATAGTTTGTGTGCATGCCCCATTAAGGTTAGCATAATTCTGACCATTGGTATTAACATCATTCTGTGCCAGTTGATCTGCATCGGCCTGGCTAATAGTAGAAGAATAAGTGCCGGCTGCAACCGTGTAAGTCACGTTACTTCCAGTACCGTTTACACAATTATTTCGTGTAAAAATGCCACTTTTAGCCACATTCATATAAGTGCAAATACCGCTTGTATTCGCATAATTCTGCCCATTGATATTTACATCATTCTGTGCCAGTTGATCTGCATCGGCCTGGTTAATAGTTGAAGTATATGCGCCTGCTGCAACCGTATAAGTCACACTGCTTCCTGCTCCTGTGCCACAGTTATTTCGGGTAAATAAACCGCTTTTAGCTGCACTTGAAAAAGTACAGGTGCCATTTGTATTCGCATAATTCTGCCCATTGGCATTAACATCATTTTGTGCCAGTTGATCCGCATCAGTCTGGCTGATAGTAGACGTATAAGTATCAGCAACAACTGTATAGGTTACAGCACTTCCAACTGAGCCGGCTGGACAATTATTCTTCGTGAAAGACTGACTTTTGGCTACACTATTGTAAGTAATTTGTAAGCACGTTTCCGGTTGGCCTGAATAGTTGTAACAGATTTTTTTAAGTATATTTTTATTCTCATCTCTTATTAATGACAATCTTCCTAAATCATCATAATAATAAAACTGTGTTTTCCCGTTCAAATCTGTTTCACTAGAAATACCAACAAGAGGTTCATAGGTATAAGTAAATATTTGAGCATCTTGAGGGTATATTCGAACTTCATCAATGGCACTTCCTTCTGACAATATCATTGAATTGATATAATTTTTTCTTATATATTCCCATTTTGATCCATTAAAAAACCTATAATCAATAAAATAATTTTTAGCATTTGGTTTTTGAAATGGAACTGTAAAATCCCCGGTATAATATTTTTTTCCTGCATAAGCATTTCCCTCTGAGCTATTCTCATCTTCAAAACTTTGATAATAAAACTCTTTGATTCCATATCCAGAAACCTGTCTTCCCATGTAGGAACAATAAAGTATAGGTAATGAGGGTTCTGAATTTCCATAAGCATTGTTAGTCACGGAAAGCGCATACTCGCCGGGTGGTATCCCGGGTAAGTTAACAGATTGACTATATCCTGAACAGAGGGGATTCGTACCGGTGCTGCTCCAGCAAAGAACGCCCGAATAATTTACAGGACCAGTAAGGCTATAAGTAAATCGTACATATGAATTTGCTCCCGGTGGTCCAGTAAAACTTATCGAGAAGTTAATATCTCCTTCAGAGTAAACTTTAAATGATGTTGTATTAAAATTTCCGAAAGTTGTCGGAATATACAATACCTGTGATATATTCGAAGGAATATAAGTATTCGACGAGTTAGTTGCGTTAATAACTTTGGCAACAGGATACGTTTGGTTATAACCCCACTGGTAACTTTCGACTAAATCATTCTCTTTGGATTGTTGTAATATATTTCCTTTTAAGTCATAATTATTAAACCTATAGCGGGTTTCCGAAACAGCATTCTTATTTTTAATATCAATTTTACTTGGTGCAAATTTTTTAAAATCATCAAACCAGAGAACATTTTCATACTCATTTTTAATCTCTTCTATAGCATTATTTCTTGATGTTTTAATCTGAATAGTTGGTGAAATGATATTACTAAGCAGCATGTACTGATATACATTAAATCCCTGTACAAAATCTTCTGGATACTTGTACTCTGTATACAACGGTCCTGTATTTGTTATGTCTGTTTTAGATCTCAACATTCTATGTATAGGGTTTGGACCATTATAGGCATATGTATAGTTTGTTTCTTGCACTAAAGGCGACGACAAGGTCACATCAGTTAATGAGAATTGTTTAGATACTTTTTTCTTCACCCGAATCCAGTCTGATTGAAAAGATTTTAAACCAAAATCAGCTGTATTACATATTTGCTGATGAATGGTTGAGTATTGTTCATAATAACTAATTGTGTAAGGATTTAGTAACTCATGCTCGTATTCATCAATAAGAATTGGCTGATAATTATTTGTTGCTTGAACAAATGCGCTTGAAGTGTTTTTAATAATAGTCCATTATCATTAGGAGCTTTGGGAGGGAAAAATGTATAATTACCCGCAGGCGATTCAGCGTTCTTATACTCGTAAACGGTCTTTCCCAAAATACCATTTTCATCTTTAAACACTAAAACTAAATCATAACATACCGGCGATCCCTCTTCCCTACATAATGGTGAAACAGGCTCTTCAAAATAAGTAGAAAAATAACTATGATAAGAGATAGCAACGTTTAAATTTTCATGGCAAGTACCACCTTGAGGGGGAGGGCAATTAAAAGTACGGGTGCCTACGCATTGCTTCATCCAACTTACTTTTTGCCTATCGATTTTGTATTTAAGCGGATAAATCAATTTCCCGGAGGATATATCTACATTATTTACCTTTTTCTTATATTCAAACCTTGTAGTATAAATATTATTTTCATCTATTTTTTTGATGCGTTTAATTCTTAACCCTCCTCCAGTTTCAAAACCAGAAGAGCCTCTATTCGAATAATCGTTTGCTTCAAATTCAAATTCCGTGAATCCCCCGGTAGGATATTTAATTTTTTTGATTGTTTGGGCAATTAAAAAATTATTGTTAGGATTTCGGTTAGCTCCTAATTCAGGCGCAGATTCCTGATTGTTTACATTCCCATTATAAAACCCCCAATGATCACGATCCCGAGATTTCTTATTCGGAAGTTTTGGAGTATTATATTCAAATTCATGTTTTAGCTGGATAGTATTATTTGCCGAGGACTCGATAATATTAATAAGCTGAAGTCTTTTATTATCAGGGATCGCAGGTGCATTTTCAACCTGCGAATAATCATATGTAAACAAAAAAGATTTAAGTTTTTTTTCAACCCCACCAACCTTACTAAATATTTCCATACTACTTAGCCGCTTTGACTGTAATCCAGGAGTAGTTGAACCTATATCATCCCTATTTTCAGTATTCAGCTTAATTATTCCATTATCAAATTCTATAGTTTTTAGATACACTGTATTTATTTCATTAAGAGTGAAAGTTGCACCTTGCCCTATTAAATCCATATCATTATATATATAGTTTATACAAGGAACACTTACATTGGGGTCCGTGAAATATGTTGATGGTACTTCTAGCCCGTTTACGGTAATCCCCAGAACGTGATAACCTGTGGGCCTATTATCTTGATACGCAAAAGTCATGGTAGCACAGTCAGGAGAAGATTGTGTTTCATAATTAAATGTGATTATCCCTCCAATCGGAGATTTAATTTGTGTTAAATACCATGATGTGGGACAAATACTGGGGCTAGTTTGGCCGTCAAAATTGGAAGCAGTAACTCTTTGCATTTCTTTGAAATCAAACGTATAAACAAACCCATTTGGGGCTGTGATTACAAATCCACTTCCACTTGGACTTAATTCGGTTATCTTAAGATCTTGTTGCTTTATAATTCTGATTACCCTGGTTGGAATATCAATCACAAACTTTCCGGAAATGCCGTTAAAATTAAAATAATAGATATCCGGTTCCCTGTCTGTTGTACATGCCCCAAATGGTTGATTTAGATTTGAAGCTTCATCTTCCAGATCTTTTATAGATCTGGTAATGACTCCGCCTGCATTTAATGACCAGCCCAAACCTACCCAGGAAGCTTCTTCTTCTACCCGAATTCCACCGGCATGATAATTTAATGAGAGATCTAATGATACGTCCCTGGAATGAACTGAATAAAGGGGTAGATTTATTTGTGGTATCCCGGTATAATAATCCACCGGCACTTCTGCATATTTTGCTAAACCACTTGCCGTAGGTGAAAAAGCAATTATTTTTGGCAGTGTTTGAGCAAGGCAGGCTGTACTAAAAAAAATGCAGAAAAAAAGAAACAATATTCTCATAAGTAATGCTATTATGAATAATTAATTAATGCTATAGCCAATTCTAAATACCAACGGCTGCGCTCTCGGCACCTGCTCCCCGCTCAAAAAATCCCACAACAACTGCACTTTTGTTTTCTTAAAAAATTTTGTTTTCAATGATACTACTTTACTGAAACCAATCAATCCACTCTGTTGCCACGAACTTTGATTTTGCAATTGAGTAAACTCACTAAATGCAGATTTATAATTTTGTTCATATCCTCCACTGATCCAAAACGATCCTTTCAGTTTTACATCCGCATATGTTCTGAATCCAACTCCCTGGTGAGATATACGCATATCATTCCATCCCTTGCCCCATCCCATTTTATAACTGGCGCCAATGCCAATAATTGATTTATCAGTAAGCTTGTAGCCAACCGATAATCCAATATCACTGGTCACCGGAAAAAAATAAGTTGCTTTTTGTGTTTGAATATTGGTTCCATATTCTAATCGCTGGAGAAAAGATTTTGTCTTTTGATGATTGGGTTTAAAGTCGGGCATTTCTGCATCACTGCTTCCTCCACCAAATTGAGTGATCTTATTTTTTAGTTCATTGAGTTGTGATAGGGCTGATTGTAGGTTCTGGCTAAACTGTTGTTGTGCACCGGGACCACCAGCTGCAATTTGTTGCTGGATCAGGTTATTCACCTGTGCTCTTGTTTGCAACCCGGCTAAACTGGCTTGTGCTGAAGGATCATTAGGATCACCCGGTAACCGGAATAATGAAGCCAACTGGCTGTTCTTCCGCATAAAGTCTTTGAACAGTTTTGTTTTGCTGAGTAATTCAATCGCTTTACGTTCCGTTTTCTTTGAGTCTTTCAGTATCTCTTTGTATTCATTCACCTGCTGCGCATAGTAATAGGCTTCTTTATTAATTTTCTTCAGTTCCTTTGCAAATCCGAATTTGCTAAGCTCTTGTTTTAAATATTGCTTTCTCTCTTTCAGGAATTTTTTGATGTCCTCTGCTTTTTGAAACTGGTCTTTTAATCCATTTACTTCCCCCAGTGCATCTTTCACCTTCTCCTTTACTTCCTTCGCTTGTGATAACAATTGAGGGTTCTCGTGTAAAAATTTCATAGAAGTAATAAGCGTATCTAGCTTTGGAATATACTGCCCCGTTTTGCTTCCCTTCAATCGTTGCGCCAAGTCTTTGTATTGCTTATTTGCATCAGCAAACACGTTATTGGTGGCCAATGAATCTATCTTCATCAGCTTACGCTTCATCTTCGCTTCCTGCTTTTGTAATTGTTGTAAAGCTTTTTTAGATTTTTTGTCCAGCTTTTGAGTTAGGATATTAGCTTGTGTAGAAACCTTAGCTAGGTATTGTGTAGAAATTCGCTCGACGGAGCTATCTTGTCCATAGAACTTTATGGGAGTAAGAATAAATAAGGAAAATACTAGAAACCACAGACGCATGAATGAATTTTGGTTTTAACTGTGACGATCAGATACCAAATTTGAAGGCTACATAAGCAATTGCCAAGTGCCACTTTTCGGGTATTTTTTTATTGCTTCTGGCCACTTACTTTAGTGGTTTTTTGTTTTTTAGTTTTGACCTTCTAAATCGGTTACCTTTTTACTTTTTGTAGTTCTATATACTACAGTCACTAAGTGTTTACTTTTAAAATTGATTATTCATATTCGTCGATGCATGAACAGAGATTATGTGGTTTTTACTTAGTCAACACCTCAAAATTTTCGACCTGAAAGGTTCTTTTAAGTGACACAAATAATGAGTCAGTATGTAAGTAACCCCAAGGGAGAACTGATTTTAACGAATGTGGATTTTCCACTTTAAAGTTCATTATGCAGGATTATGAGTTTTCCGCCAGGATACAATCTAATGAGTAACTTAATATCCTATGGCAGGCAGACGACTATGTTCTCATCTTCATATCACTATTAGTATCTCCGGTCTTGACTTGCTTCGCTGCGTCAAATTAGGGCATTACCCAATGCGTGGGATTTTGTAAGCCATCTTTCTTGCTGAACTTTTTGCTGTTTTATTCTGGCAACTGCATATTGAGCAACACATCCGTTATCCCGTCGATAGCCGGTACAAAATTCTTTAGTTCCATAATATCATATTCTTCCACTAACCCGGGTATTAAATTTAGTTCTTCGACAAACTTTACACACTGTTTCTTAGTAAAATCATCTGTAGATATAAACCCATTTTTAAAAAGTAATTGTGTATAGTTGCTCCAAATAGCATCAACGATTTCCAAGTCTTTCGAAGCGAAATTGTAATTGGATTGCACCAGAGTGCTAAGGTGTATGTTTTGAATAAAGCATCTAAAAAAAGAATGTGGATGATGTTTCCCACCCTCTAACGTGACCTGTCCTTTTTTCATAAATGCGTTTGCTAAACCAAAATATGTTAGCATTAAGTTTATGGCATTAAGACAATCAATTGTATTTACCACAAGACTTTCCTCATGAGTGCTTGTTCCGCGTAGCTTTCTATATTCTGCCGAATCAGGCGTCCCTACAATCATTTTCCTATAAAACCACGTCATAGCGGTCAAATCAGCTATAATTTCAAAGGCACGGTTTTCTAAAGGAGTATGTGTACCTGATGATAATTGTCCTATATAAGCATGAGCTACTTCATGATAAGTAATCATTTTGCTACACAAATCATAGTAATGGGAAATTTCTGAAATATTATGAATGCCCAAACCTATTTTCTCAAATAAAAGAGTGCTGAATTTACCGCAATCATCATGAGATTCCTTCCTCGCATGATTTAATGCAGTCCCAAAGTCAAACAATAGTTTATAATAGCCATTATTATCATTTAGCAAAGCATCGAATTTATCGGAAGGGTACAAAGACTTACCAAATACATGACAGATGCCTACCAATATTGGTGGGGTGTAAACATTTGTGATTATTTCAAACCTGTATGGCTCTAAATCATATTTAATTGCAACATAAACGTCAAGATGAAATCCCTTATTTTCTGTAAGATTTACGGTAAGATCATGGGGAAGGTTTTTGCTTTTCAAAGTCTGTACACCAGCAGTAAGAGCATTATAGGCAAATCTTTCAAAAGGATAAATCTCTACTTTCTCAAGTTCAAAAATTTCAAAGGGATATTTAATCACGTTGATCATTTTACAAAAATATCATTTCATTATAACGAAGTCTGCAGGCCAATGAATTATTCTCTTGCAAGCCTTCTTGACTCTGTCAAATCTTTTTTCTATGTTTTTGTAAATGGCACGATCTGACAGAAATGATATTTAACCCGGCAATGGTTGAAAGTCTGTTGAACGGATAAAAAACGGAAAAAGTACCTTGTAATCGAAGCCCCAAATTCTGTCCTTTCCCGACAGGAAATGACCTTTTAGCTTAGTACCCAAGTTGCACGAAATTAGCAAAAATATATTTAGGAGTATGAGGAGATCCCAACAGGAAAGTTATATAGAATGTCGGGCAAATAAGATTCAAAACAAGCTATTAGATAAAAAGTAACCTATTTCGATAAAAGATAATTTATGAAGAGAAAAAAACAAAATTTCGTGACTTACAAGAGGGAAAAGGATAAGGTAATCATTACCGGCGATCCAAAGTACACAAAGGGACTTATATGGGTTGATATGATAAGTTCCAAATTCTGGATAATCCTGGTAATCATATTACTGCTCACAGTACCTAAGGCCAGCTTCTTGCCCATGCTTTGGGTTTGGATTAAGAAACAAACTCCATTCTTGAGCCTTATATGGGTACTGGCCTCCTGGTGGTTGCAGATGTTGTTATCTGGCTGATAGATTTTGCGACATGTAGCTTCGCCTATGTAAGCGAAATCATTTTGCTGGACGGCAGGAATTACTCTGACCTTTGTTATATAAATATGGTACATGAAACAAGTTAAGATTGCACTGGTGCGTTTTTACAACGCTAAATTTATTAAGCTGGAAGATCGGGAAGAAATTGTATGGCGACACGAATATAAGGGTATGCAGGTTGTGTCACGTTTGAGCAAAACGACTTCATTTACGACATGGGGCCCAGTAAGACTTTATCCAACAAATGAGAAGAAAAGTTCATCAGCTAATACTTTTGTTCACCTGGGACCTGAAAAGTATCCCGCTGATCTGTACACCGAAGTAATTGTTTACAGGATGATTGACGTTACTGAACATGAGTATGAATTAATACAATTCGAATCCTTGGAAGAACGAGGCAAATTGCTAAAACGATTTGATGAATTCGAGCCGGTCATGCAAAGGGCAATTGAATATTGTGCAGGAATGCTTGGAATCCGGGTAAATCCTGAACTTGTTTCAATTCCAATCTTCGATGTGGATCAGCGTTATTTATTCATAAACGATAGAATCTATGCTGTTCAGGGCGGTTTTATTCTTCAAGTAAGATCAGAAGTGAATGTTATTCATGTCGGGGACACAGCAATACAACACTCATTGGATACTCTTAAATTACAGAAACATGATGTTGTAGAAAAAGCTACAGAGTCATTAGGCTGGTTATTACGTGGATGGAGCGCCGAAGATTATGTGCTTCGTTTTATATCCTTTTTTACTGCTCTTGAATTCATTATCCCCGGAAAACTACTGATCGACCCTACGAGCTTTAAGAGTACCAGGGAAAAACTTATAGACCTGATAAATCAAAGCAATCTGAAAAATGATCTACCGGCCGAGAGATATGATTTATTCCTTTTCAGGGATCCACCAAATGTTTCCCTATCGATCCGGTTTGAAATGTTCGCGAGGGATGCGAACTTATATGATTTGGAAAAAGATATTGATGATTTCAGAAATTACCACAAAATAAGAAATGCGTTATTACATAAGGGAGATTCTATGATTGGCAGATCGAATTATGTAGAAAATGAGACCCTAATAAATCTTGAACGATTCGTACAAAAATACGTCCGGTTTATCTTGTACGGAATTAGAGAAGAGATACCGTCGAATACAAGAAAAAAGACGGTCATCCGATCTGCCGGGAACTTCCTCGTGGAGAATTAGAAAAGGGTGAGGATACTAACTTTTAAAAAGAAGGAGGAGGATTGAAAGCAACAAGAAAGCCCAATAAAAGAACAATTAGTGTTTCTATAACTTATTAAGAAGTAATGGTTTTAGATTGTATAATGCCTTCAAATCTTCCCTGAGTTGGTTTGAAAACTTTCCAGTATGGCTCACAAAAAAGAGATTACCCCACAGGTAATCTCTTTTTTATTACTTTATGTTTACGACTTATATACTTTATTCTAAGTCACTAGATAAATACTATATCGGCTTTACAGGTGGTGATATCGAGGGTAGGCTATCTAAACATCTTTGTAATCATCGGGGTTTTACCGCAAAAGCAAAGGATTGGGTCGTGGTTTATACAGAAATATTTTTTTCAAAAGATGAAGCTATGCAAAGAGAACAACAACTAAAAGGTTGGAAAAGCAAAATACGTCTTCAGGAATTAATTGCTAAAAACTCAACTGAATAGAGCATCCCGACCATTGGTCGGGAAGGTTTCAGGTTTGAATCCTGACGCGGTCACAAAGCAACTTAAAGAAGTTGCTTTTTTGTTTTAAGGAGGATAATAACCATCTGACGACGAGTCCGGGCACAAAATTTCTTTAGAGTATTCTGGCCGAGACTCGACTGCGAAGAAAAAAATACGTTTTTTATGGGATTGCTAGGTTTTATTTAAGTATTACCTTAACGTTCTTAAAAAAGCTCTTCAATTCCATCTTGCATTTTCTGAATTAATAATTAATTTCTAAAAACTATTATTACAAATGCAACTACAAGATGACATTCCGTTAGAGATTTTAGATCCGAACATCGAGACCTGGCGCAATTTGTCAGTGTTGACTCACAGAGCACTTCATACTCCAACTCCGAGTGCAGTTAATGATACGCTTCGAAATCAGATTAATGCTGATCCGGATAATGGTTTTGCTGCTACGTACCTTTTTTGGATAGGTAGTACTCTGAAAAGAGAAGCTCGCTTTGAACAAGCTATTTCTGCATATAAAGAACTAAGTCAACGCTATGGTGATCGCCAGCAATGGGATAGTAATTGGAAGGCATTGTCGCTTGAGGAGATTGCTATATGTCAAGAACGCTTAGGTGATATTAAAGCAGCAATTACAACTTACCAAGCAATACTTAAAACTAAAACCAAGGGAGTTTCCGAAGCGTGGTGTTATTACCAGGCTGGTCGTTTACTGGAGCGACTTAAACAAACGGAAGAAGCCATCAGAACGTATCGCATTGCAGCTAATTCTTCTGATAGTCCCTCGCATCCAGGAATATCTATACCCGATCTTGCACAAAGAGACGCCAGCCGGCTTGAAAGCAAGCAAGAATGGATTCGGTCACAGCCCGAATGGATTGCAGATGCACTTGCCCGTGCCCTGAGAAAGAATGATTTTGCTGGCTTGGAACAACTTGCTTCACTTACTCATTTTAGGTTTGGCATTGCTAATTCTGAATTGAGCTTTGTACCCTTGGGGAAGACGCTGGAATTACTTAACCAAGACCTTAACGAGTCTCAAATTGTATGTGATCCTGAAGATTTGCAACGTTCAGGCGGGAAAATTTATTTATTTACTGACGGTTGGAAGGGTCAGACTTTCTTTGGAAGAGTAGCTTTTCTTATTTGCCGCATGGGTGAGGGATGGGAATGGGGTGGTGTTATAGTTACACAGCCAACTGAAGCACAGTTGTCAAATTTGCTAGAATCACAACATCCAATGAGCAACCAACCACTACCAATCCCCATCAAAGCACCCTGGCCTGCCGGCATGAGCTTTCGGGCTGGCGGTGTCTTCAATTTTGCAGCGGAAGCAGTTGCGACTGGCGGGCCTTTATCGTTGCTTGGCTGGTTCGCAAGGCTGATTTTAGCAAATAACGATTGTGGATGGGGGCCTGCCGGTTTTTATTATAACCAATTCACCCATTCGGGTTCGCATGCATTTGCAATAGACTTCACACGTTATCGGCGAGGAGCTCCATTGGTTGATGCTGCCAACGGCGTACCAATGCTTAATGTAGCGTCAGGAGTTGTCGCTTCTGCTGTGGATGGTTTTAGTGACGGCGATCCGATTAACACAAATATTGTACGTGTTCACCACCGGGTTCCCAGTGAACCGTGGACTTTCGAACAATTATCGCTTATGACGGAAACCAGATTGCGCTCAGAATACTGGCATCTTTCCGGACGCCGCCGCATGCCTTCAATTCGGGGTATGTGGGCACCGCAAGGGTTTACACTCGGTTTTATGGATGACACCGGAAATTCAGCATTCCCGCATTTGCACTTTCTGATACAGGACAGAGATTTAGGTTTTGCAAGCGTTCGACCTACACCAATGGATGGCCAGACACTTAACGATGGAGAGAATTATAAGTGTATTCGCTCCACAAACGTGCCTTTATAATTAAAAGATAAAATCCCAGTAGTCCAGTTTCGACGTAACTTTTTTGCGTGCACCATCAAAATATCTGTATGAACGATTAAGAGGTGAAGGGTAACCATCAGTCTCCAATTCACTCCATACTCAAGTATTTGTAGAAAATCCTCTTAAGTGGATAAGTCTGCCTAAAAAACTCCATTAACTGGTTTGAAAGATTGTCGGGCAGGGGCACACCCCCTGCTAATCATTACAGGGTTTTTATTTTTAACTAGGGCCGCCTCTCCTTCCAATCCGGTATATATTTATCAAGGATCGCCTGGAATTCTTTATAATTTTTTAACCCAAAAAGATCCGGATCGGTCAACAGTCCATCATAATTTTTATAGCCTCTTTCAAAAGATTGCCGCAGGTATTGAATGGCTTGTTCCGGTTGATTATTCAATGCATAACTACACGCAAGGTTATAATAAGCTTTACCATTTTTTGGATTCAGCCGTATGGCATTCTGAATATGAACGATCGCTGAATCATACCGCTTCAATGAGTGATATAATAGACCAAGATTCAGTGATCCATTTTGATAGGCCGGATCTATTTTAACCACCTGGCTGTAATAGATAAATGCAGAATCGGGTTTTTCTAATCCCATATAGGCTGTGCCAATATTGCCCAGTGACGAAAGATGATTGGGATGCTTATCCAGCATTTTTTTGAAATAATAGATAGCTGAATCATATACTCTCATTTCGTTGTAGAAAAAACCAATGTTTAACCAGGCCTGTTCTTCATCCGGCGCACGACGATACAATTGTTTTTTAAAGTAAAAACCAGCTGAATCATACTGCCGCAACTGCCTGAATACATTGGACAGGTTTATCATGGCTGTAGTATTCTCCGGATCTAATTGCAGTGAACGTTGCAGGTATATCCTCGCTGAATCATATTGCTTCATTTCCCGCATCACTAATCCCATATTATTATACAACTGGGGATTAGACGGATCCATTTTTATAGCCCTCCGGTAATAAACCGTTGCAGAGTCATATCGCTTTTGATTCAGGAATATTAAACCCAGGTCATTGATCACAGAAATACTGTTAGGATCAAACTGGGGTAATGATTTAAGATAATTGGTAACAGAATCCAATTGACCCTGATCCCGATATATCTTCGTCAGGTTATTATAGGCAGGGCGATAATCAGGTCGCACCAGCAATGCTTTTTTGAAATACGTTTTTGCTGAATCATAATTATCCTCCTGTGTATAAATAACACCCAGGTTATTGAGAACAGAAGGATTAGTAGGCTCCATCCGGATAGCCTGCTGGAAATAAAAATAGGTAGAGTCAGGTTGTTTCTTTTCTTTAAACACCATCCCGATATTGATCAGTGAAAAAGCGGAATATGGATTTACACCCAATGCCCGTTTGAAATAATAGTTGGCTGAATCTGGTTGATTCGTTTCAAAAAAGGTACGGCCCAGGTTATTCCAGGCTTCTTCGTAAGAAGGATCGGCTTGTATAGCCGCACGATAATACGATTGTGCTGAATCGTATAATTTTAGCTCTTTATAGAAGTTGCCTATATATATGTTTACAATAGACTTATCCTGGTAATTGGAAAAGGCTTTGGCAAAATAGACTCTTGCGGAATCATATTTTTTATCTCCCAGGAATGCTTTGCTCAATCCATTATAAGCACTGATGAATTTGGGGTCTGCTGCAATACTTTTTTTAAAATAAATTGCAGCTTCGTTATAGTTTTTCTTTTCAAGATCGAGCCAGCCGATGTTATTGCTTGCATATACATTGGTAGGATCAATGACAAGCGCTTTTTGATAATTAGCAATAGCAGAATCGGCTCTTGACAGCGAATAATAATAATGACCAAGGTCTACGTAAGCATCGGCGCTACCCGGATCTACCTGTATTGCTTTTCGGTAATACTTCAATGCGGAATCAACCCGCCCCATTCCCTTATATGCATAAGCCAGGGTTACATAGGGATATCGCCATTGCGGAGCAGAGCTGATAGCTCTTTTGGCATAGAAGATAGCACTATCAACCCGGTTATTATCATAATGAAGAGAGGCTAGCGTGTTGAGTATATAAGCCGCATTCTTATCTGAAGCATAAGCCGAGTATGCAAACTGGAAAGCCTGGTTAATATTCATCAGCCTCCTGTCTTTTCCATAATAACCTCTTGCTTTAAAAAAATACATTCTTCCCTGTAATGTTTTGGCGAATGCAGGATCATCTTCAGCAATAAAACCGATTGCTTTTTCCAGCATTACACCCACTTCAGAAAATTCCTGCCGGGCCACTTTCTCCAGCCTGTCGAGGCTGGTAGTGGTTTCATCTGATGCATCACTTTCTTCTACTTGTGCCCTTATCTTTTGCACCGAGGCTGCATCTTTACATTCCAGGTAAAGAGTGATCTTGCTTTGTGCAAAATTGATGAACTCCACCGCCAGTGTCGACTGCGCATCGATGGTGTAAGAAGTGCCGGGGAATTTGCGGGCCATCAGGTTATAATAATACTCTGCAGAATTATTCCCGGTGAGCCTGTTATCCTTTACTGCTTTATTGAAAAGATTGTAGGTACTGATCAGCACCGTGTCTTCCGGATAATTATTAAGCCCTCCTCTGCCACGGGGAGATACCGGGCCACCGGCATTTCCTTTTAATTGTTTTGTACGTAACCATTTATTCAGGTACGCTGTATCTACAATGCCCACTAACTTTTCACTGTTTTCACTACAACAGAAAAAGGGTTCCTGCTTTCTTTTAAACCGTTGCTGTGCAATAGCAGGCACATTGATGTCAACATATTTTTGGATCTCCGCCAACGTAATTTTATAATCCGATACCCCTGTACCCACCGAGTCAGCCATGCCGTTCAATCCATCAATGAGATAATAAGTAAATAAACCATGACCGGCACCTATCGAGGCATCTTCGAGCGACTCCTGCCCTGCCCCGGTAGCTAGCATGATAATTTCACCGGCTCTTTTTTCTGAGATAGCAGAATTCAATACCTGCTGCCCTTCACTACCCCCGGGAAGTTCGTTACTTCGACAAGCATCCATGATAAAAAAGACTTCAATGCCCTTGCGGCTAAATTCACCGATCCGGCTTTTCAGGATATACATATTCACGGTGCCGGCCACTACATAATTATTTTTATCGCCGGCAGGATTACATTCATAGGTAAGAAAGTAAAACTCCTCCTGGCTGATCGCATCACCATGCCCTGCCAGGTAGAAAAAAAGACGATCCCCTTTTTGCAGGTTCTTGGATTTTAACCAGGACATACCTTTAACCCAAAAGGTAGAATAAAGAGCTTTTTCATTTAAAAGACAATACATATTGTCTTCAGGCACCTTACCTCCTGCAGGGGATTTAAGATAATCCTTAAACATCTCCGCATCCTTATCTGCGTAGGTAAGGGGGCGAATGTATTTGTAAGTGGAGATACCCATGATCATAGCAAAGGTTTGCGGGCCCCTTGCCGAATCTGTTTTAATGGCCGGTGGTGTTTGCGCCTGGCAATTATTCACACCTATGTATAAAAACAGGTAGCTTGTAAAGAATATCAACAGAATTTTTCGCATAAATTCGACCTACTAATTTACAGATTTAGCGTGGATTAGGAGTTAATCGTTTTTAAAAGGATAAACCAAAAGAAGAAACGGTTGCAAAATGCCTTACCGGTAGTCAACATTTCAAACCACCAGCATTAAGTTAGTTACATGAAGAAGCCAATCCATAAAAAAATAGGGCAGGGAATTAAAAAATATCATCGCCATTTTACCAAATACCTGTATGAAAGAGATACGATTTTTGCTACTATATGGGTCTTTCTTTTCATAATAGTGTTGGGTTCTATTCCAATCAATCTTGGTATCATAAACCCGATTAAACTCGGATTAAAGGATTTTGATTTTAATGATTTGAGCTATTCAAAACTTGGAAAGGCAGATCTCGGCAAAGAAAAAAATAAAAAATTTGATAACAGGATTGTAATAATAAATATAGGCCAGGCAGACCGTGCAGGGCTGGCGATGATGATTGATAAGGCAGGAACAATGAACCCAAAAGTGATGGCGTTAGACGTTCTTTTTTATGCTGAAAAAGATCGTGAACAAGACTCATTGCTCGAAGAAGCTTTTAAACGTAATAAAAACCTGATAGCAGCCCACCAGCTATTGCCCAGTGGTCCCGACGGGGATACAATTGTTACTGCCGGTGATTATATTAAAACAGCTTCAAATTATGCTTTTGTGAATCTTTTTACTGACTCATTGTCCTCTATTCGTTATTATGAGCCGTTTGAAAAAGACTATAAGAAAAAGCTATATAAATCATTTACATCTGCCATTGTACAGGCCTACGACAGTGCCGCCTATAAAGAACTAAGAAAGAAGGGTAATTCTAAAACACTGATCAACTATAGCCGTAATCTCAGCCAATACCAGATTATTCCTTGGGAAACCCTGATGACGGACCAGGCAGATAGTTCCGCTTTAGCCGGCAAAATCGTATTGTTCGGATACATAAGCACAAATAAAGACGACATTTCCGATAAGTTCTTCACGCCCATGAACTCCCGGTTCTATGGTAAATCAGTACCTGATATGAACGGTATTGTCATCCATGCTAATATTATTTCCATGGTTTTGGATGATAACTATGTAAAAAAACTACCTTCGTGGGTAAATTGGCTGGTAGCTCTGCTGATTGGCTGGTTACACATGTCATTCTTCGTCCGGTATTATCTTGAAAGCCATATCTGGTTCCATTTAGTAGCTAAAATTGCCCAGGTTCTTTCGGCTATATTTTTCGTCTGGCTTGGTATTTATTTGTTTGACAGTTATCGTATCAAGCTGGATCTGAAGTTGAGTTTAATTGTAATTGTGATGGCCGTGGATGTGATCTATTTTTACGAAGCGTTTGCCGTATGGATGCATAAAAAATATCATTACCATACTGTATTTCATCAAAAACACCATTAAAAAATGAAAAAGTTTCGTCTTCTTCTCCTTTTGATTACTGTTACAAGTATTCTGTCTGCTCAGGATAACAGTTTCCTGGTTTATAGTTTCAAAGGGAATGTATCCGTTGTTGAAAACAAAACGGAAGCAAAAGCAAAAGTAGGCAAGATGCTGAATAGCGGCGCTACACTAAAAGTGGCTAACGGAGCAGCCGTTACACTTATCTGCAACGAAGCAGCTATGTTCACTATAAAAACAGCAGGCAGCTATTCACTAAGCCAGTTCAAAGACTCCTGTGCCACCAGCACCAGTTCTGTCAGCGCTAATTATGTAAAATATGTTTGGGCACAAATGACGAAAACTGGTGGCTCACCCGGCAGCGACCGCAAAAAATTTATGAATACAGTGGGTGCTGTCAGCCGCTCTGTCAATAATATCTGGATTGACCCGAGACTGGATACCGTCAATTATGCCGGTGGTGACTTTCCCCTGTCGTGGAAATCGTATGCCGATGCAAAAGAGTTTGATTTTTCTTTATTCAATAATGGCAATACCACTAATGCTGCCTATAAAACCACGGTCAGCAAATTGAAAATACCTATCCCCTCGTTTGCTTCAAAGATCAAAGCGGGTAATTCGTATATGTGGACAGCATCCGTAAAAGGAGAACAAAACGAAGAATTGAAAGTGCTCAACTATATAAGCAAAGAAGCCTATGAATCTTTTTTAAAGGAACTGAAAGCAACAGCCGGCACTTTTGAAAACGTAGCAGAAGAAACATATCGCATTGCCTTTATGCTGGAAGATGCACATTACCTGGCAGAAGCCTACCAGTACTATTCGAAAGCCGCAGCGTTGGCACCCGATGTTCCTTTATACAGGTCCACGCTGATGTCATTTAAAAAAGACTACGAGATAAAATAATCTTACTTCAACGAACTTTAATAAGCCCGGAAGACGACTCTTTACAATAGTGTTTCTTCCGGGCTTTCTGTCTTTGCTGCTTACTGACTATTTTCATACTATGAAATTATCGCTCTGGTCCATCGGGAAAAATAATGAAGCCTATATCAAAAGTGGTGTTGAAGAATTTACATCCCGTATTTCCCGCTATTTTAAAGTGGAATGGAATATCATACCTGTTCCCAAAAATGCAGGTATGCTGAGCGAAATGGATCTGAAAAAGAAAGAAGGCGAAACGATATTGGCCTGGCTCAATAAGGAAGACTACCTGGTAGTGCTAGATGAAAGAGGAAAGCAAATCGATTCGGAAGGGCTGGCCAGGTTTTTACAAACAAGAGCCAATGAAAGTACAAAGCAGGTTGTGTTTTTAATTGGCGGCGCTTATGGCATTGATGAAGCGGTACTGAAAAGAGCTAACTATAAATGGAGCTTATCATCTCTTACCTTTCCCCACCAGCTGGTACGATTAATAATGGCTGAACAACTTTACAGAGCCTGCAGCATTCTTCATAATGAAAAATATCATCACAAGTAAAGTATCTTGTTCCGCTAAATAACTCCCGACTCCCGACTCCCGACTCCCGACTCCCGACTCCCGACTCCCGACTCCCGACTCCCGACTCCCGACTCCCTATTCACTACTCACCATCTTCACCACCATTTCTTTCAATAACGATGCATCCGGCGTGCCCGTATCATTTACACCCACACTTTTAAGGTTATACTGGTGTAATAATAATAATACTTTTTCTACCCCGCCAAAACCATACAGGTTGGCAGCCTGCATATAATCTTTAATAAAATAGGGACTGATGCTCAACGCAGCAGCTACCGATTTTTCATCATGACTTCCGGCACCAAATACCATAAACACTTTACTGAAAAAACTATATAGTGAAGGAAGCACCAACTGTATAGGAGCTGCTTTTGGATTTGCTTCAAAATATTGAATGATACGGATTGCTTTCGCCATATCTTTTTTAGCCAATGCTCCCTGCAATTCAAACACGTTGAAATCTTTGCTCACACCAATAAACGTTTCAATATCTTCTTCGCTGATGCTTTTTCTTTTGCCAAGATTAATAGAAAGTTTGTCTATCTCGTTTTCAATTCTTGACAGATCATTGCCGATATGATCTACCAGTAAAGCAAGTCCCTTGGGTGTGATGGTTAAGCCTTTTGACTGCACCAGTTCCTGTGTCCATTCCGGCAACTGGTTGTCATACATTTTTTTGGTGCTGATCAACACTCCCTTTTCCTTAAGCGTTTTGGCAAATTTGGTACGGCCATCCACTTTCTTGTCCTTATAAGAAACTACCAGCACCGTAGAGGAAAGAGGATTATCAACATATCCTTCCAATTTATCAATATCACGCATTTGCTGCGCTTCTTTTAATAGCACTACCTGTCGTTCGGAAAACATGGGATATCGCCGGCAGGCATTGATCACATCGGCCCAATTAGCATCCCGTCCATAAAAGACCATTAGGTTGAAAGCCGATTCACTTTCGCTTAAAATACGATGCTCGGCATAGTCCATTACCTTGTCTATATAGTATTCCTCCTCTCCTTCGAGCCAATAAACGGGCTTAAAGTTGCTCTTTTTCCAATCTGTTATTATCTTTTCCACAGACATAAGCTGCTAAGATACAAGCTTTGAGCTTTGATTCTATCTACAAAAAATTAACTTTGATACATGCAACCACTTCTTTCTGGCACGGTTTTCGGAAATTCATCACCCGAAAACGGATCAATAGCGAAACCGGTTAAACCGATCAGCCTCATGGCAATAGTTTCAAATCCGCATAACAATAAAATATAAAATTTTTTAAAACCCATCTGTATGACAAACACGAATTATCCATCGGCTACTCCAACCCCACCACCCCCTAAAAATAACAGGGCTGGAAAAAATATACTAATAGGTGTGCTGGCCGCAGGCCTGCTTGGCACCTGGGGCTATTTTTTGTATGACAAAAACAATTCAGACAAAACGATCAACGATCAGCAAACGCAGATCGCTAAAACCACAGACGAAAAGGATGAGCTTCAAAGAAGCTTTGATAATTCCCTGGCCCGTTTAGACTCCGTTACTGGTGCTAACAACAACCTGCAGGGCAAGCTCACAGAAAGAGAAAAAGAAATTGAAAAAAACAAAGCAGAGATCAAGCGTATCCTGAACGACAGGAATGCTACTGCAGCTGATCTGAAAAGGGCAAGAACAATGATCGCAAACCTGAACGACCAGATAGCCAGTCTTGAAGCGGAAGTAACAAGATTAACTGGCGAAAACCAGGAGCTTACAGCTTCTAACACCGTTCTTACACAGGAAAAAACTGATTTGACGCAAAATCTTCAAAGCACTACTACACAGAAAGAAGAACTGGAAAGAACAGTAGATGTAGCTTCTACTTTCAGCGCTTCCAATATCCAGATTGCAGCAGTGAACGAAAAGAAAAGCGGTAAAGAAAAAGCAACCACTACAGCAAAAAGAGTAGACAAACTGGTTGTATCGTTTGATGTGGAGAACCGTATCGCTAAGTCAGGTCCTGCTGATATGTATATCATCGTTACAGCTCCTGATGGAAAAGTAATATCAGATGCAGCATTAGGTTCTGGCAGCTTAACTACCCGTACAGATGGAGATAAAACATTTACAACAAGAGTTCCGGTTGAATATGAGCAGGGAACAAGAAAGAATGTATCATTCCCTATTCGCCAGAGCGGTTTTCAAACTGGTGATTACAGGATTGAGGTTTATCACAATGGTTTCAAAATTGGTGAAGGTGTGAGAAGCCTGAAAAAAGGTGGTTTATTCGGTTAAAAGCAGTTGTATTAACTCCTGCAAGAAAGCCGTCTCGCCTTTGGCGCAGACGGTTTTTCTATTTCACTTTTTCACAATGTGAACTACTTTTTTTATCCCGCATAACCTTATTACTTAGATTGATCTCATGAAAGATTCAAAATCGATATTACTTGTATTACTATCGATTGGGTTGGTCAGCACCTGGGTCTATCACCTGTATGATAAAACAGTTTATAGTAAGCGAAGAACTGAAGTGTATATAAAGGATTCCATAGCTGTTGCAGAAGGTATCCGTGATTCTCTTCAAAAAATATATGCTGTTACCATCAACGACCTTGATATTAAACTTGACTCCACATTAAGCACCCGTGATTCCCTGCAATCAGAGCTCGGAGTAAATATGACAAAAATAAAAACACTGAAGAGCGAGATCAATGCAATACTGGGTAAAAAAAATGTTACGGATGCAGAATTAGGAATCGCAAAAGGAAAGATCAATGAACTGCAACAAGTGATCACAGATCTGCGCCGGCAAAACGGATCCATGGAAGAAGAACAAAAAAGACTAAACCTGATCATGCAACAGATGAACGGCGATATCAGCGGTTTACAGCAAAACATACAACGATTGGGAGATGAAAATAAAATGCTCACCGAAAAAATAAATCTCGCCTCTGTATTTGTTGCTTCTGAATTAAAATTGTCAGCGGTAACTGTAAAAGGATCAAAAGAAGAAGAAACTTCACAATCAAAGAAAGCCGAGAAGTTTATCTTTTCCTTTTTAGTGCAGAATAACGTAAATGAATATAGCGGTGCTGAAGTTTATGTAGTGATCATCGGTCCCGATGGGCGGGTTATACAAAATGAAGGTTGGGAGTCAAGAATGATGGATACTAAAAATGAAGGCAAAAAAGAATATACGTTGAAGGTGCGGTTCGATTATGAAAGAGGAGAGAAAAAAAGTCAGTTGTTTTCAGTGAATGCAGATAAATACCAGAAAGGAAATTACATCATGCAGGTATATCACAATGGATATATGATCGGGCAAACGATACGCAGATTATCATAAAAATGGAGGCTTCAGGAGCCTCCATTTTTTTATATCGACATTGCTACTAAAATTATTATTGCGGACGGAGTACCTGGTCAATCACATGCATTACACCATTTATGGCATTTTTGTTTGCTGTGGTTACATTAGAAGCTGTTGCATTCGCAACCCCTTTTACCGTAAAAGTTCCTCCTGCATTTACAATCACCACGGGAACAGTTACAGGAGTTGGACCTGGAATTACAAGCTGCGTATTGATGGGTGTAGGTGTTGATGGCATATTGACACTAAACGCACGGCTACCCAATAAATGATAAGCAACTATACCCCGAACGGTCTGTGCAGGAAAAAGCGAAGGAGTATTTAATGCGCCAATGATCGTTGCGTCAGGTGTTCCTGGAGGGAATAAAGCCCGAAAAGCAGTATTAGTTGGAGCAAACAAAGTAAGATTAGCAGGCGCATAATTCAGCACTGAATCCAGCTTACCTAATCCAACCTGTCCTGAATCAGCACGGGTAATAGCAGCCGACAGCAAAGAAAAATTAGTAGCATCAGCTGCAATGAGTCCTTTCAATGTAGTAGAAGGAGGTGTTACTAAACCAGCCACTTTATGTATGATACCATTTGCTACTGCTATATCAGCTTGTGTAACAGGAATATTATTTGCAAACAGCGACGTTCCCGCTTTACCCAAAAAGATGGGCATACGCAAACCAGGAGGCAGGCTTGCAGATGGCGCTGCCAGAAGCAACATGCTTTGCAGGTATAAACTATTCGGAAAGCTATTAGTGGGTACGGTTGAGGCGGTGAATTTTTGTCCTCCTACCAAATGATATTTCAATACAGTGTCAAGAAATCCTGGACGCAATGTGCCAATGGCAGCCGTGCTTGGAATACCAGAGGCAATAAATGCAGCATCATCCAGTGCAAAGAAAGTTACAATAGCGGTTTTGTCGCCCAGCAAAGTGGAAATATTACCGGTAGGGCTACTAAAGGTTGCCGCTCTTGCTACTGCTGCCTTGAGGATACTATAACTAGGGTCATTCAGGGTTTCCAGGATGGAATTACCTGAAGGAGTTTCGGGATTAATAGGCGTTGCCACCGGCAAATCTTTGTTGCACGATGAAAATAGTTGGAGGATACCAATCGCTATAAACAGTAATTGAGAAAAAGGTTTATAAGTGAGTTTCATATAGCTCGATTAAACGATTTAGTATAATAATTTTTAAAGA
>DASVOE010000018.1:0-19617 GCA_036383515.1 Chitinophagaceae bacterium
TATCCCCAGTTACGGTTAATATCAACACCAAAGGTTCCGTCTCCGTTATCCCTGCGATTTTTTCTCCACATTCGTGGACTTGCAGGATTTGCACAGGAGCCACCGGTATGTGTATATGCATAGCCTTCAGGATTGCATACAGGAACAATCCATAGTTGAATTCTGTCCAGGTCATTTCTTATAGCAGCATTAGTGGAATATTGAGCAAGCAATTTATCAGCTATGTATAACACTGTTTCTACAGTTATCCACTCGCGGGCATGCATTAAAGACATATATACTACATCGCCTTTGGCAGGATCGTTTACGGCCGGAGTACTGGAAATTTTCAAAACACGGATGGGTTTTCCCGGCATACCCGGGCTACCGGTAGTAGTTCCTATGGTTTGAATACGTGTGAGGGAAGGATAAGTGGATGCCAGCGTGTTAATGGCAGCATCTACCTGTGCCGGAGTTCTGAAGTTTGTGTAGGAAAGTATCTGGCTATACAATTCAATGCTAAGCAAGCAGTACATCATTATAAAAAATGATTTCATGGTGAATGGCTTTAATAGTTAGATGGTATGATTATTATTTGCGGGTTACCGTGAATCCCATTTTTCGTATAAGCTCTATTTGATTATCGAAAGCTCCGGCATGTATGATATACGAGTTGTCTTTGGTTTCCACATGATAAATATCCACCCCGGTTTCATTTACCTTTTGAATGTCAGCCTGCGTATTTACAACAATCTCTACTTTTCTTGGGCGGGGCTCTTTTTCAAGTTTCTTAAGTTTGTAACCCATTTTCTCCACTTGTTTTAATTGCTCAAGTGTGCCACGTATAACCCAGTAGTTTTCTTCTTTATTAAGAATTATTACCCCTGTTTTTTGCAACTCTTCAGCCCTGGATTCTTCAGGAACTTTTTTATTGATGGTTATCTCTGCATATTTATAATATAGTTGCATGAGGTCTTCTTTCTTTATCGTATAACCCAGTCCAGTTAATTGTGCATCCAGGTCTTTGCTGCCGGCAAAGTAAAAAAGCCGGTTATCTTTTACCTGTTGTATTTCTATTTTTAATTCCTGCTGCAGAAGCGCTGCTTCATCCGCATCCCCGATTTGAATACTTTGAACCGGTCGCTTGTCGGGCGGGTCAAGCGGAAACTTTCCTCTTTTACAGGCTGGTTGCAATACTGATACAGATATAATAAGTAGTGTGAAGAGTATTGTTTTCATATCTATAATTTTAATATTTCAGGATTTCAATTTATAAACTGGAATAGACTTCCATGTAAGGCCAGGAAATTTAAACAACACGTAACAAGTTTAACAATACGTTCTAAAGGGAAGCGGAAAGAAGATCTATTTGTTGCAGATTCGCACGATGAAGACGCTACTGAAAAATTTCAAAATGATTCTTATGATCTAAAATTAAATTAATTAGTGTTGTAAGGCAATACCCTAAAAGTAGTACAATGAGAAAGACGAATGGATTAGTGATCACGAAAAGCAGGTCGCTATTTTAATACCATACCATTGAGCATATTGTTTGTCCAAAAGTTGCTTATCTTCCCAATAACAATAGTCACCACCACATGCCATCCACCTGTTTGTACACTCCTGTTACTTTTGTAATAGCGTTCCTTCTATTTCTTCAGCCGGAGACATTATCTGCACAGCAAACTGTTTTTATACCTAAGCGGATAGGCGCTAAAAAAGTATCCAGCCTTGACAGCAATGGATGGAAATCAACCGGCTTGTTTATTCTGAATGTGAACCAGTCGGCTCAAAGCGATTGGGGAAGTGGTGGTGAGAACTTTATGATCGGTATCAACTGTATTATTAACAAGGCCGTTCATCACCGGAAAAACAAATACACGTTTGACATGTATGCTGACCTGGAGTTGGGTGTTGTGGAAGCTACCAGTTTTAAACGATTCAGGAAAACAACAGACCGGTTTGACATGACAGCCGAATTGGAACACAGCATTGGAACAAAAGGCCATTTTAATTATGCCTTGCTTGGAAATATAAACACCCAATTATTCGAAGGTCATAATTATACAAAGGACGATCATCCTAAAATATCCGGGTTGTTATCGCCGGGTAAATTTCTCTTATCATTCGGTATTGATTATAAGAACACAAACCGGGATAACTATTTTTCCCTGTTCATCTCTCCGGCTACGATCCGGTGGGTTACAAAGATCGACAGGGATTTTTATACCGTAACTAAGTTTGGAGTGGATTCCTCCCAAAAGGTCAATACCGAGATCGGTGCTTACCTGTCGGTTCATTATAATGCAAAACTTTCTAAAACGGCGAACCTCATCAGCAGGCTTGATCTATTCAGCAACTATAAACGAAAACCCCGGAACGTTGACGTGCTGCTCAATAATGTGCTGACCATTTCTATCAATAAGTTTTTAGCAGGAACTTTCCTGTTTGATATCCTTTACGATCATGATTATAAAAAAAGAACACAAGTGCAGGAAGTAACAGGTTTAGGATTGCGGTTAAAATTGTAAGCAACAGGTATTGTATTTATTCCACTTCAACCTGTCGCCGGCGTGGCCGTATAAAATCCATCGGGTGTCTAAAAAAATAACGACTCAATAACCGAAAAAACTGGGGATATTGACTGAAATGAATTCCTCTTGATTTAACGGCAACCGTAAATGCAAGCGAAAAACTAACAAAGAAATTCAAAAACCCGATTCCTAATACACCGCCTAAAACCGTCAGCAGGTATAAAAGATCGATATGTTCCAATCCCAAACCATACATACCAATTGCTGCATTGCCAGCTGCCACCGTAATATGACGAATGTCGAAGGGGATGCCGAAGATCTTTCCTATGATGCCGGCAAAACCTAAAAAGAAACCCAGCGCAATGTTACCTATTAAGGCACCAGCGTTTCTTTCTAAATACATGGCGATCTTATTTAATCGTTTGGCTGGTATGGAACGACGAAGAGCCGGATGTTGTTTCAACCGTTCTTTAATATTGCCATACTGAATTTTATTCTGCACGTATCCTGCAATGATGCCACTGACAAATAAAAAGAAACCAGTGAAGCAGGCAAATAGCAATGACAGGCTTGTCCACGGATGCTGATCACTTAATAGTTTGAGTGCTGCGCTGCCCCCGGCGATCTTGTAACCGAATAAAAGATCATACACCCAGGCGAGTACAAACGTCAACGGAAAAACAATAACCAGGTTACCAGCGAAAGAAGCGATCTGGCTGCGGCTTACTTTTGCTACGGTAACTGCCAGGTTATGAAGGTCGGGTTCGCCGCCCTGTTTTTTTGTATCCAGTGAACCGGCCACGGCACTCGCTGTGAAAGCCGGTTGTTTGGTAGCCAGCGTTGATCCTGTTTCTTCGATCATGATAAAACCCATGCTGTAATTCAGGCTATATAAAAATCCCTGCGGAATGGGTGCCAGCATCAATTTGCCCAGCAGGTTTTTAAAGACGGCAATAAACGAAATAATAAAACCGCCCCACATAGCGCTATGGATCATGCCCAAATATTCTTTCCAGCTGCTGGTGATATACTGGCTTCCTTTTGATCCTTTATGCTCTGCAATCTGGTAAGCAAGATAACCGGCGCCCTGTGATAAGAATTCACGGATACTATTTTTTCTTTTTTCATAGCGTACCAGCAACTTGAAAATATCAACAAAGCGGCCTGTATCAAACTGACCATCAGCATCCAGTGTGTCAGCGAGCAGTTGCATCCGCTGCAAACGGTTGGTAAGAATGAGCAGGATATAGGTTTGATTCAGGCTCGCTCCTCTTTCAGAATAACTATCCCTGATATGTTCTATCAATTCAACGCATTCCTCAATGATCCTTTTTAACTGAACGGAGGAAGCAACGATACTTGCATTGTCCGCATTATTCTTTACCAGGCTTTCCAGTTCATGTACTTTATAATTCTGTACGACAAAAGGAGTTTCTTTCTTATGTTGTTCACCCGGTAAATAATTAAGCACTTCTTTTTCCAACCCTAACTGCGCCACCTGGAAAGAAAGGATCTTCAGTGATTGCAGCAGTTCTGTTTTTAAATTGATGTCACGCAGGCTAAAGCTAAAACCAATAGCTTCAAAAAAATCGATCCATGCTTTGCGGGAAATAGACTCTACCCAGGTGAAATCGTTTTTTTTATAAAAGATCCTGTTGATCGTAGAAAGGAAATCAGTTTCATCCTGCAGGGGTGGTAATATTTTATGACGGATACGGGTAAAAAATTCCTGCCAGAAATTTCGTGCCAGCGGTATGCCACTTTCTGTAATCGCAGCTGTCAGTTTTGTGTTGATGAGTTGTGACAGTAAAGCATGCTGCAGGTTAGTGAGGACCGGTTTGTTTTCATGTATTTCTTTAATCGCCTGCAGTAAATTTTGTTCAGCATTTTTTTTATCCTTCCCGTTGCCGGGTCTTATCTCGCCAAAAAAATTTACGAGAAACTCTATTCCTTTCTGTTTATCCCGCATGGATAGCAGGGATCTTTTTTCTTTGATCTCTTCAAAAAAACCAATCTTTTTTTTTCTTAATCGCAGCATCCGTGTTGTTTAAGCATCAGCCGAAAATACAACATACATGCCGGTTTAAAGTTCAATGCATGTTATTTGACTATTAAACTGTGATATTGCCGGTCAGTCATTTTTTTTAATAACGATACCGCTGATTTTAGATTGGTTAGGGTCTTTGCAATTACAAGCATATTCATAACTGTTGCCGTCAGTTTTAGTAATCCGGATAGTTTGTGTTCTCCTGTTATTTTTTCTTTGTTTTTTACTATTGGCCCATATTTGGGTAAGTGTATATTCACATTCATCCGGCCAGCTGATCTTTAATTTAGTCAACAAACCTGTTTTAGTGTTCTTCTCTGTTTGCCGGTGTTTTGTCCTGGTGATATTGACTATTGCTCCTGATGAGTCCGTGTAAGAAAATTTACCGGTTTTAAAACGATTGCAATCACCCGGGGTTTGTTGTGCAAACCCATTTAATGAACTCATCATGGCGAAGCCTAATAATAGTACTTTAAGCATAGTAAATGGGTTTAACAAAATTCTCCGCCTATCATTACCTTATCAATACAATTGCTGCCAAAAGCATAAGGCAGGTATGCCAGCGAAGGAATAGGTTTAGTGAAAATAAGATTTGCTTTTTTGCCAACAGTGATGCTGCCCACTTCATCCTGCAGTTCCATGGCATAAGCCCCATTGATCGTTGCTGCATTGATGGCTTCTTCCGGCAACATCTTCATTTGAATGCAACTCATGGCAATCACCAGGTTCATATTACCGGATGGAGATGATCCGGGGTTGTAATCAGATGCGATAGCAATTGCACAACCCGCATCGATCAGTTGGCGGGCTGGCTGAAAAGGCATACGAAGAAAAAAGGCGGCAGTGGGAAGCAAGGTTCCGATACCCTTCCAAACCTCTCCTGAAGGGGAGGCTTTTAATCCTCCAAGTAACGAAATATCGTTTTCAGATAAAGTCTCTAAATGATCCAATGAAATTGAATGCATATCAATACCCACTTCAATACCTCCTATTGAATTAAGCTGGTTAACGTGCAATTTTGGTTTTAATCCATACTGCATACCCGCCCTGCATATTATTTCTGTTTCTTCCGGTGAAAAGAAACCCGTTTCGCAAAACACATCGATATAGTCAGCCAATTTTTCTTTAGCAATTACCGGCAGCATTTCATGGATGATAAGATCAATATACCCTTTGTGATCTTCTTTATATTCCAACGGAAAAGTATGTGCACCAAGGAATGTTGCTTTGATAGAGAGCTTTGATCGTTCTTTCAGCTTTTTTATTATCCTCAGCATTTTCAATTCACCTTCCACCGTTAATCCATATCCACTTTTAATTTCAATAGCTCCCGTTCCCAGTTTACTTACTTCTTCCAGCCGCTTCCATGCCAGGTTGAATAATTCATTTTCTGATGTCTCGTTTAATTTATGGGCAGAATTTAAAATGCCCCCTCCTTTTGCAGCGATGGCTGCATAACTCAATCCTTTTATCTTATCGATAAATTCATTCTCCCGGCTGGCGGCAAATACAAGATGTGTATGTGAATCGCACCAGGCCGGCAATACAAACCGTCCTGAAGCATCTATTACATTTTGAAATGTAGAAGTTGGAGTTTGAAATTTCTTCATTTCTCCATATTCGGTAATCACTCCATCTTCAATAATCATATAGGCATCGGCAATGACTGGTAAATCAGCTAAAGCTTTACCCCGAAGCAGGGAATTTTTTTCGCTGACTCCTGCCAGCTGTACGATATTTGTAATTAACGATGAAGCCATAGAGCAATATTAAAGAATTTGGAGATTGGTATATATTTTAATGCTTAAAACAAAAATGGACAAATGATCATTCCTGATTTTTCTGACCCGGCGGTGTGGTTAAGTTTAGTTACGCTTACTTTCCTGGAGATCGTGTTGGGTGTAGACAATATTATTTTTATTTCCATTATTTCTGATAAGCTGTCACCGGAACGACAAAAAAAAGCCCGGCAAATGGGTTTATTGCTCGCTATGGTTTTCCGGGTATTGCTGCTACTTACTATTACCTGGTTACTGAAATTAAAAGAGCCGATTTTCAACATGCCATTTATTAAAGATGAGGGCAAACCTATCGGCATCAGCTGGAAAGACCTGATATTGATTGCGGGTGGACTCTTCCTGGTTATAAAAAGCACTCTTGAAATACACCAGAAACTGGAGAAACCAGTAATAGAAGACGATAAAAAAGGAACCGTGTATGCGTCGTTATCATCTGTCATCATCCAGATCGTATTGATTGATGCGGTGTTCTAGTTTGATTCGATCCTTACAGCCATCGGGCTGGTAGACGAAGTTTTTTTGATGATCATTGCAGTCGTTATCTCTATTCTGTTGATGATGATCTTTTCGGGACCCATCAGCCGGTTTATCAATCAAAACCCCACCTTTCAAATGCTGGCTCTTGCTTTCCTGATCGCCATCGGCATCATGCTGGTAGCGGAGGGCTTTCATCAAACGATCAGCAAAAGTTATATCTACACCATGATCGCTTTCTCCCTGATCGTAGAATTGTTGAACATGCGGTTACGCAAAAAAAGAGAAGCAATAGAATTAAAAAATAGCCGGAAGGTAGAAGAACAAAAAAAATAGCTGCTTCGTTGGTAGTGTCTCAATTTGAAAAAGAAATGTATCCCACAAAGCGTTTACAATCAATTAAGGTTTCTTAGTGGGCTTTGCGACTTGGTGGGAAATAGTATTGAAATCCGATAGCTATCGGATGGTACACTACCGCTTCGTTTACAAAGACGCTATTTCCCGTTTATAATCATATTGCAGGTCTTCATGTAAACCGGCGAGCAGTGTTTTTATTTTTTTCAACTGGCCGTCATAAATATTACTGGTTACGGTGTTGCGGGTAAATGGAATACCGGAGTCTTTTAATTTTTGACAAAAGTAGATCCGCAATTCAATTTCGGTTTGTTTATGGCTGCTATAACGGCTGAATTTGCCAATGATCCTCAAAATTTTTCTCAATGTTTTTTTGGCAAAGTACAGGTGAGCAATATTGATGGTCTCAAACAGTCCATCCACTTCCTGTTTTACACTGGTAATATAACCCTGCTCATCATGAGCTTCAAACAAAAGATAGGTGAGCAATTCCTTATTCTCTTTTTTAAACCGGGCCAGTCGCAGGCACAGCTCTGCCAGAGCCGCAGGTTTTGATGCTATTAATTCCTGTTTGATCTCATGAACAGTTGCTGCTTTCATGCGATAAAGATACCGAAGCAGCGGAGAAACCGTTCTTCAAAACGCTGGACGACTGTATTGTTTTGTTTGTGATATTTGCATTTCTTTTAATAAATCGAATATGAGAATTGCTATCAATGGAATGGGACGTATTGGCCGTTTATTATTCAGAAGGCTTATCCATCACCCCGATCTTGAGCTGGTTGCCGTAAATGATATCATGCCACCGGACAACCTGGCTTACCTGGTAAAATATGATTCGGTATATGGAACGTTTGATGAGAAGATAACAGTTGAAGATCATGCGCTGCTTGCAGCGAATAAAAGGATCGCTGTTTTTCAAACCAATCATCCCTCCAAACTACCCTGGAAAGAATTGAATGTGGATGTGGTGCTGGAATGTTCCGGCAGTTTTTCTAATCACGCAGCTGCATCCGAACATTTAAAAGCCGGGGCAAAAAAAGTTTTATTGTCTACCACAGGTTCTGCTGATATTCCGTTGCTGATCTATGGATTCAATCATAACAGCATTACCCCGGACACACATATCATTTCGCCCGGCGGATGCATGACCAATTGCTCGGTACATGTTTTATATATACTTAATTCGATCGGCATCCAATCGGCCCAGATCAATATGCTTCATTCCTATACATCAAGACAGGAGTTGGTAGATGCTCCGCATAAACAATACCGTCGTGGCCGTGCAGCTGCTGAGTCTATCATTCCGGTAGAAATAGATCTTCATCAATCATTAGAAAGATTACTGCCGGGAATGAAAGGAAAGATTGCGGCCGTTTCCACCAGGGTTCCCGTTGCTAATGGAGCTATGGCTGATTTTACAGTGCAATTGCAGGATGAAGTAAGTGTTGAGCAAATAAACTCGTTATTTAAAAAATCTGCCGCTAACCAGTTCAAAGGAGTTTTAGAATATACAGAGGAACCGCTGGTGTCATTGGATATTAAGGGCAACACAAATTCCTGTTTGATTGATGGCACACTTACATCCGTGGTGGGCAATCACCTGAAAGTGATCGCCTGGTTTGATAATGAATATGGATTTACCAGCCGTATGATGGATTGGCTGGAGTATTGGAAAAAAGTGATCTAACCTATTGTCCTATCCATAACACAGAATTATCATTGCCCTGTTCGTCACGTTCCCATTCATTATTGCCGGGATCGATCATCCATTTTCCATCCACAATGAATTTATACAAATGCTTGCCCGGTGAAAGATGCAACCTGAATACCCATTCATCCCCTTCTTTTTTCATATCAAAAGAGGAAGGATGCCAATCATTAAAATCACCGGCTACAAATACTTTTTTTGCATCCGGATAACCTTTCAGCCGGAAAGTATAATTAGCATTTAAGATAAGATATGAGTTGCCTTTATTCAGGTCATTAATGGTGAGCAGGTCCTGCGGGTGAGCAATCTCTTTTCCATCTACGATCACCCGGTATTCATAATTGCCGGGCCCTAATGTATAGGGCAATTCCCAGCCTGTAGCCGTCCTGGTCATGAACAATTCATCCTTCCGCCATTTATTGAATGAACCGGTTAGTATCACTTGTTTGGCATCCTTATAATTATTCAGTTTAAATAAAGAAGGTTTGCCAATCCGCAACACCGAATTATAATCTTTTAATTCATTGGGTAATTTGTCTTTATTATCAGGATCTGTGATCCATACGCCATCTACAATAAAACGATAGGTATGGGTGCCATCTGCCAGGTAAATGGGAAACTCCCATCCGTCGACTGTTTTCGTCATCGCCAGTTCATTTGGACGCCAGTCATTAAAACTTCCGGCAACGAACACTTTGTTCGCATTGCTAAATCCGTTGAGATGAAAAACAGTATTGGTGTAATAGAAAACGGAATTTGTATTTCCTTTGCCATCGTTTTCATTCTGCCGGTTATCATTATCAGTTGTCCAGTTTCCGTTTACAATAAACTTATACCAGTATTTACCGGGGCTTAGTTTTACAAAAGCGATCCATCCGCTATCCGTTCTTGTCATAGCTAACTCATCAGGTGTCCAGGTATTAAAACTACCGGCTAGCATTACCTTACTGGCTTTGGTATTGTTGCGCAGGTAAAACAACACCACGGAATCCTTCCTGATTTCAAATGCCAATTTATCCCTGAACTTATTATAACCATATACCACGCCTGGACTTACCGCTGGGAATTCTGCATTGAGCGCTGCCTGTTTTTCCATCAACCGTATCCTGTCAGCAGGGTTTTTCATTTCATCAAAGGAAGAAAGCGCTTTGGTGATGATAAAACCCAGTTCATTGTTCATGACAATCTCCCATCCGAATTTTTTCAATGAATCTTCAAAGCCATTATTGAAAAATTGTTTCAATGCCAGGTCCTGTAGCTCATATTGGCTGATAAAACTGTCGACCGAAGCTTCACTCAATTTTTTGCTGAGCTGGATATACATTTTCCCGTTCTTGATCGTGTATACTTTGGCGGGTGGTTGTGCACAAACGCTTGCCTGCAACATTATCATGCAAATGATGATACGGCTACAGCTATACAGCGATCGTTTGATAATATGTTTACACCAACTCCTCATTTCCAGATATACATTTTGCGATTTACAAAATTAAAACCAATTTTCTGCAATGACAGATAATCAAAACCCAATACTCCATCTACACAACCATTGTAGGAAAAACAGGTTTTTTCAAGATTTGCAATAACCACCGGGAGCGAACTAATGTTTTGCCCTCCTATGCTAAAGGTTTTCAGATCGCCCTGCAGGGCTTCCACTTTTTTATTGCCGGCACCGGCGAGCAGTATCCTTCCGGTTACCGTTACATTTTCAAATATATTATCCGGTAAACGGCTATCGAGAATATTCGATTCTGCGCCGCTATCAATGATCAGTTTAATTTTTTTACCTGCCAATTCTGTTTGCACCACAATCCTGTCATCGCTAAGGTTTACCGGAATAGTATGATAAGCTGTTGTGTCCTGCAACGATGCATGTTTATAGCTGGATGCTTCTTTGCGGCCAATCACATGAATATAGATCAGGTTTTTTTCAAAATCAATGATCATCTCGCATTGCCTTAGTAATTGCATACCGAGCAGACCGAGGATCTTTACTCCTTTACTATTTTCTATATGACCGAGATTCACCAGGTCCGTTTCTACAGAGTAATGACGAAGGGTGCCAAAAGAAAATTGTTTGATCGTGGTTTTAGCAACCGAGGAGATCGTTCCTGTCATACCGCTTTGTTCTTCATCCTGGGCATACGTGGTGGGATAATGCCGGAAATAAGTAAGGTTAAGAACAAGATGAGGACAACCAGTGTCTAAAATAAAATTCCCTTCTACTGTATCAACCCGGGCTTTTACCAGGATCAAATTTCCTGCACGGCTGAAAGGAATAGTAAAAGAAGAGGAATCTACTGACGGTGATGCATCACTAAAGAGAGTGAATAATGAATCAACAGGTCCGGGAGTACCTGCATATAGCTGAGTTGTCATCATGGTAATAGCAAAAGCTATACTTATAGCTATGCATTTATATCCATGACGAAACAGAAGCATGTTGGGCGGTTATTCCAACTAAAATAGGCAATGGCTTCTATGCAATTATTGTTACATGATTAATGGCGAATAAACTTCTTAGCCGGTAACGGTTGTAAAAATTTTTAACTAATCGTTAAGTGTGGAATAGGTCATTAACCGGTTGGGCATTTTCCATGCCCGCTTATTCTCTGCTAAAGATTTAAGGATTCTACCTGCTTACTTTCAAAGGGAATTTTTCACCTTTTGTATTAACCCGGAAATAGTTTTTTCCTTCGATCAATACGGCTTCAGATTTTCCGCCAGCATGGTGCAGGTCGGTATTGATTATTTTACCATCGTACCAAACACTGATAACATCGCTTACGATAGTATGTCCTGTAAAAATATGTTTTACATTGTAAAGTGATAAGGTTTTGTCAACCACGTCTTCCATCCCCGTTTTATCTTCTTTATAATATCCCCTGTACCAGAAAGGGCCATTGTCTCCGTAGATGATATGCAATCTTTCATCAGGATAGGTATAAGTAGTGTCGGCATAAAAAGGACGGGACAAAGAATTGATTTTCTTCAGCGAAATATCAGCTTCGTTCATTTCATTGGATATTCCTGCATGCATAAACAGGTTATGACCTATTTTTTCCATAATGTTTTTGGTACGCAGCCATCTGCCCAATTCACTTTGTTCACCATACACGGATTCAAAATTTTCGTTCATCAGTGCTGCACTTGTTTTATACTTGGCATTCAGGTACCGGAGATCGCCACTCATATTCATGATCTCGTGATTACCGAGGATATAATGCACATAGCCACCTGCAGCTTTTGCTTTTTCTTCCAATGAATAGATCAGCCAGTGCACTTCAGTAACCATTTCTCCCCTGTCTACAAAATCACCGATGAGCACCAGGTGACCATTTCCAAATATCCAATTATAGCCTGTATCAACCACTCCATTTGCCTGCAGCAATTTTGTAAAGGCGCCAAAATTTCCTTCGATATCTGAAAGAATAAGTTGTTTAGCTGGCGTACTGTAGTCAGAAGGTTCGTCGTGTAAATTTTCTTTCAGTTTTACCGTGAACACTTTGCCGGGTACGCCAGTATTCACCTGTAATAAAATATCTTTTTTGGCAGACAAGGCACTGCTGTCCTGTTGCAAGGTCTTATTCCCATTTTCTTCCGAGATATATTTTACATATACCTGGTCATTCTTATAAAATACATAAGGTCCATCAAAAAAAGGTTTCCGGTCAGTGAGCATTGCACACATCATTAAAAGAGGAAAAAAAAGAAAAGCTGTTTTTTGCATGGGACTCGTTTTACTTACCTGTTAATAAAACAACAACTGAACCAAAATCCTGTTTACAGCCTGCCCGGCTTTTACGCTTATTCCCGGCTATGATTCAGCTTTTTACTACAGGTACTTAAAGATATTTTAAAATACCAATAATTTAACTTCTTTATGCCGGCAATTAAAACATTGTACATGGATCTTCGTTATAGCTCTGAAATTATTATCCATGCGACCTGCTTTTTTTATTCTTCTTTTATTCTTTTTCAACGTTCTTGCCGCACAACATATAGACTCCTTATATACCTCAAAGAGTTGCAGCTATATGACCCCCGATGAAAAAGAAATGATCTACGAGATCAACAAGGTGCGCAGTGACCCCCGTTCTTATCTGCAGTATATAGACCCGATGCTGGCAACAGCTAAGAATAAACTCAAAAAATTAGGGAAAGGCGAAGCGAATTATAGCGTGACATATACCACAACCACCAGTAACGGTAAAGAAAAAAAGAAAACAGATACGATATGGCACTATCAAAATGAGGAAGAAGTAAAAGCACTTAACTCACTGGTGACTGATTTGAAAAAAATCAAAAAACTTTCGGTGCTTCAGCCCGATTCCGGAATTTATAATGCAGCAAAAAAGCATAGCGCCGACCAGGATAAACATGAGTGGAAATTGCTGCACACAGGAAGCGATGGCTCGCAACCCTGGGACAGGATCAAACTCTTCTCACCCGCCATGAGTTTTGGTAATGAGAATATCGCCGGCAGGTATCCGCAACCTGCTCCAAGAGATATTGTATTACAATTATTGATTGATGAAGGCATTCCTGGTTACGGGCACCGGTATAATTTACTCGATCCTCAATGGACACATGTGGCTTGCGTAGCCGGTGACTTAAAACAAGGAATGTATAGATGGATACAGAACTTTGGCAGAAAGAAATAAAAGTGGCCTATCCTAAACTTTGTTGCCAGTCCGATGCTGTCATTTCGAATTTTATCTCGTTGCCATGCATGCCGATCTCTTTCCAGCCGGCTTTGCGATAGAATGCCTCTGCCCTGGTGTCGGGTGCTGTTCCAAGCCACACCGGTTTATCCGTTTGTTCAAAATACCAGCCGAGCATTGTATCATGTAACCGTCTTCCGATCCCTTTTCCAGCATGATCGGGATGCAGAAATAAAGCCCATATATTATTCTCCTGCAGATCTACAATAGCAAAACCAACAATGTGGTCATTTATTTCACATACCCATCCTTTGCCCCGGCGGGTGATATAATCTTCACAATCTTTATCAGTCACCAATGCAGGATTGGAGAGTGTGTTTTCCCGAACTGAATTGCGTATCACCTGTATTTGCGGTATATCCTTTACCTGTGCTTCCCTGAAGATCATGTAATCAAAATTTTAAAACACAATTTAAAAACAAAAAAAGGATAAAACCGCCATCACTAATTTGTAAACGATCATTTAATCATTCTTGTCAACATGAGCAGGGAATTATTTTTTCAGTTCTATCATATCCCACAGGTTGCCATACAGGTCTTCAAACACAGCTACCTTTCCATAAGGTTCCTGAACAGGACCCCGGATAAATTTGATTCTTTCTTTCAACATGGCTGAATGATCCCTGTCAAAATCATCGCTATAAAGAAATAAAAATACCCGGCCACCGGTTTGGTTTCCTATCCTGCTTCATTGTTCATCTGTAGCGGCTTTTGCTAATAAAAGCCTGCAACCATCGGATCCCGGTGGTGCAACGACAACCCATCGTTTTGTTTCGCTTAATACCGTGTCCTCGACAAGCGTGAAGTTTAATTTTTGTGTATAAAACCGGAGGGCTTCATCATAATCCGCCACTACCAAAGCTACCTGTGCTAGTTGTTGTTTCATGCTATTGCAAAATACGGCAGGCCGAACACTTAATTGAATTAAATATTCTTTTGGGTTGCATGTAAAGAATAGATCACCATGTGTGCTTCTTTCTTTTCCCTGTTCATTTCAGCTTTATGATCACGGGTAAAATTATGTTTCACTAATACTTTTAATGAAGCAAGATTTTGCTGGTGTGTAAATGCTTCAATGGTATTTACTTTCATTACCGAAAAAGCAAAATCAATCGTTGCAGCAACAGCTTCGTGCATAATCCCTTTACAATGGAAAGCCGGTAGTAATTCAAACCCGATCTCTACTTTGTTATTTTTCTTATCCAGGTTCCAGAGACAGATAGTGCCACACAATTTTTTTTCACCTTTTGGCACAATGGCCCAGAAAAACCATTCTTTATTACTGATACCGGTTCTGATGTTATGAATAAAATTCAAGGCGTCTTCAATCGAATTGGCCCTGGGTCTTTCAATAAACTGGTTCACCTTTTCATCAGACCGCAACAGGTATATTTCTGCAGCATCTGTTGCTTCGAGTTGCCGGAGGATCATCCGTTCGGTTGTCAGGCGTGGAAATAACTGGTCTGTGATCAGCATAAGTTATCAATTGGAGGTAAACATTTTCTTTTCCGCAATAGCACAAGGTGTTGCTGTAATGATTTCTTTTTTACAGGAGTATATAAAAAAGACTGGTGGGTGGAGGCACGACATATATATGCGGCTGGAAAGACAGGATAACATAATGGCAGTTTTAGTACGATAAGGACACTAAATTTAATAAAGTCTCCCGGTATTCAAACTGCTGCCGATCATTATTCTGTTTTACTTTCAGCCAATTTAGTTGCTGTCTTTACGCAGTTTCTTTTTCCCTGCGGAATTCATCTTCTCTTTTTTTCATCTCTTCATCACTTACATCTTCGATATGGGTAGCGATCCACCACTGGTTGCCACAATTGTCTTTTACACCTGCAGAACGATCACCATAAAATTCGTTCAGTGGTTCACGAATAGATGTTCCTCCTGCTTTAATAGCCTGTTCATACACCGCATCCACATCATCCACATAGAGATGAAGCATACAGGGCATTGCTTCATAGGTTTCGGAAGCGCTGGCTACCATCACCTGTGAATCACCTATTTGTATAGCGGAATGCCTGACAATGCCCTCGTCGGATTGCATCATAGACGTAATATGACCTTTGAATGCTTTTTTTATGAATACGAGTAAGGCTGTTGCGTCATTGACCATCAGGAATGGAGTAACGGTATGATAACCGTCGGGAATTGATTTAACCATATACTGCGTTTTTATTCCTGATAAGCAACAAAAGTTGCGCCATTGCACCCGGATATGCTGCTAATTTAAAAGCAGCCAGTCATTCATATGTCCGCTGATCAATATATAACTGAAGTTATTTAGGCAAAGCGGGATGTGGAAAAATCATAGTCTTTATGGGGAATTTTGATAAGCTGTGAACAAAATGAAGCGCTGATGAAAGGTTACTTTTGTGCTCTCAACGTATTAAGAGCATCTCCTCCTACCCTCAACGCTTTGCTTGCCATCTAACAACAGCGTATAAACTTCATTTTAAACGAAATTATGGTACAAAAAACCTACTTCAAGACAAAAGATTATTGCAAAGTAAAGTTCTCCTTTACTCCTGAAAATGCGGCAACAGTAGAGATACTGGGATTGAACAGCGACTGGCAAAACTCAGTGATTATGAGCAAGAAAAAAGACGGAAGCTTTACCGCTGATGTGAACTTGCCCAAAGATTCTAAACATGCTTTCAAATACAGGGTAAATGAATCAGAGTGGCTGAATGAACCCGGAGCAGATGCACAGGAACCCAATGAATTTGGTGGCACCAACAGTGTGATCACGCTGTAATCAATTTTTATAGCATTTATTCAAACGTCGTCTTGTGTAAAAACAAGAGGATGTTTGTGTTTATGATTAGCTGAGCAATGGGTATCTATTCTTCCTAAAAAGAAATTTGCTATATCTTGCTATAAAAAAACATGAGACCTTACTACAGCTTTCTCCTCCTTTTGTTTTCCTGTGTTTGTGTAAGTGGTTTTTCACAGATTGATAGCCTGGCTATTTTTAATAAAGTGGAAACGGAAGCAGCATTTCCCGGAGGCGAAAAGGAATGGATTAAGTATCTCGAAAAAAATCTCAACGCCAATACCCCTGTTGATAATGGTGCACCCAGCGGAAAATTTACCGTATGGATACAATTTATTGTTGACCGGGAAGGAAAAGTATCAGATATCAAAGCATTAACCCACAATGGCTATGGTATGGAAGCGGAAGTGATCCGGATCATAAAAAAATCCGGCGCCTGGCAACCGGCCATTCAAAATAAAAGAACAGTAAAAGCATATCGTAAACAACCCGTAACCTTTGTGGTATCGGCTGAAGATTTTGATATAAACACTAAAGTGCCTTACACTCTTTTTGCAAATGCCGATAATGAGTTTACCATTAAAGCAGGTAAAGTGAAAGCAGGTGATATGAAGGTTACTATTTCAAGGGGAAGCGTCGTTTCAAAAGAGAATGGGAAGTTTATTGCCCGCACAACAGGACAGGAAAGAGTTGTATTGACCGTATTCAACACTAAGAAAAATAAACTGATCGGTGAAGCCAGTTTTGAAGTAATGCCGCAAAATGAGATGCCGGCGAATTAAATTTGGAGACATCAGGAACGATTGAATCAAGAGACTTATTTGTAAACGAGAAATTATTTAATTTTACTGCGTGGCAATACTGGTAAACATAAAAACAAAGAAGCAGGAGAAAGCCGTTAAGAATTTTCTTAATGAGCTGGATATAGAATTCCAAACGCTGGCCGGGGAGGATGCAGCTCCGTACAAAACAGCTCCCGGGAAATCACTTACTCCAAAAGAAAAAAAAATATTAAGCAACCTTGATCAATCTGTTGATTTTGTAAACAAATATGAAAGGGGAAAAACCAAAGCAAAGTCTCTCAAACAATTATTGAATGAGCTTTAATATTATTCCTACACCCCCTTTTCAAAAGGAATTAAAGCAACTGGCAAAGAAATATCCCTCCCTGAAAAATGATATGGCTGTGCTTGCCGGTAAATTGCAGGAAGATCCACAAATGGGAGCAGCGCTTGGTAATAATTGCTATAAAATACGAATGGCTATCTCTTCAAAAGGAAAAGGCAAATCTGGTGGCGCAAGGCTGATAACTTTTGTGCAGGTTACCAAAACGACTATTTTCCTGCTTTCTATTTACGATAAAGCAGATGCTGCTAATATCTCAGATAAAGAATTGACGGAGCGATTGAAGCATTTGAAATAACTTTTGTCTGGCCAAATATCAGCAATAAGAATACGAGCTAAAATTTTCTCATAGTTAGATGTAGTATGAAGAGTAGTTTATAAAAAACAGGTTCGTATTTTTTCACGAACCTGTTCTGTAATTAATCAACAACTTATTTATAAACGCTAAGTATTTATTATTTAAGTGTATCAGTAGTAACGGGAGCAGCCGGCATGCCAGCCTGCGGCATCATCTGCATTAATTCTGAAGGATTCATAAACACCCAATGTTCTACCGCTTTGCCGTCTTTGAATTTTGAAACATCCACACTTGACATGGTAGTGGGTTTGCCCTGCATAGTGCCGGAAACGGTTGCCCAGGCAAAAACATATTCATCGTCTGCCATCTCTTTTACTGTTGTTGCTTTCATGTCAGGCATCGTTGCCCTGTATTTTTTCATTTCGCTTATGATATTCTCCAATCCTTTTATGTCGCCATTTTCTCCACCGTGATCTACTGCATCCGCAGCAATATAATCTCCCATTTTACTAAAGTCACCTGCTTCGTATGCTTTCATGATAGCATCATTGATTTCTAAATTTTTCTTGGCAGTGGCAGACATGCCCCCGCCGCTGTTGCAGGAAATACAAATACTTCCAACTGCAATGAATAGCAGAATAAAAAGATTTCTCATAACATTAATGTTTTTATTGAAGTAAAAAGGTAAAACAATTTTCAAAGCGGCCAAAAACATTTACCAGCAATTATATCCACAATAAACTGGTTCTTGAAGGCAGGAGCCAACACAAAACTGTAGCTTTAGCATTCCCATACACTTACCACTGAATAAGCTTAGAAGAAATGAATTCACAAATAATGAGACCCTTATCAGATTCAATCAAAACGATTGTATATTTCTTTTTGTACGGGATACACTTATATCCCAATGCTGCCCTTGCCGGCTCACGGCATATTGCATAGGATTTTCTGTCATCAGCTAGTGTCAGAAAATAGTCATATACGTCCTCTGTAAACTTATCGGCAGTAGCCAGCATTCCTTTTGACTCGATAAACCAGGCAATAGCAGCAATGTTCTCTGCAGCACTTTGTTTTACTACAATTTTTCTGAGGCCCATTTGCGGATAAGTTTTTTGCTGTAAGCCCTTGCCTGTTCAACCGATAATATTTTATCCGGCTTTGTCTTTAAAGCAGCTTTTTTTTGCAGAGCCTGGTATTCCTTTTCCGGTACCAGCACATACTTTTTTTTATCTATTACTATTTGGGTCATAGAGTGAAGTTACAAATTATTCTTTTTCTTCCGAACCTGTTTTAGTTCGGTTGCTGGTGTGTATTTTATAACAGCAATAACGATGTAACGCTTTATCTAGTCTTTAAATAGCAATATGTTCAATTTTAATTTACACTGGATCCCTTGCAAGAGACCCGGTGTAAATGCAGATATAATTACGCTGAATCAGTTATGCCCGGACCAGGAAAACATCAACCATCTCGTAAATCACGAGACCTGGTATATTTCTCTTGATCCTGTAAGATACATGTCATGGTACCCCTTCATCATTTCTTTCATTTTTTTCATTTCGTCTGTATCATGCATGTATTTTTCAAAACTCTTTTCATAAGCAGTAAGATTTTCATACTTGCTTACCATTACTACTTTGTTATACTGCCCTGTCATATCAGTCATGATATGATCAAACCCTTCCATTCCAGCCATTGCTTCTTTAAACAGTTTAGCAAGTTTGGAGGCATTGCCGGGTTTGCAGATAAAAGTATCGTGAACGATGATCATGGTATCTGTTTTT
>DASVOE010000019.1:0-20170 GCA_036383515.1 Chitinophagaceae bacterium
GGATGTGCTCGGTGAAAACATCGTTGAAGGTAATATCGTGAAAGGTAAAGTGGTGAACATAGAAGATTACGGTGCATTCCTCGAAATTCAACCGGGTGTGGAAGGTCTTGTTCACGTTAGTGAAATAACATGGGCCAACACCCCGATCAACGCAAAAGAGTTCTTCAAATTAAATGATGAGCATGAAGCGAAGATCGTAACGCTGGATAAAGACAGCCGCAAGATGAGTTTGTCTATCAAACAACTTTCTGCTGATCCCTGGAATGATATCGAAACTAAGTTTGCTGAAGGAAGCCGTCATACTGGTTTAGTGAAAAACATAACCAACTATGGTGTGTTTGTGGAATTGGCTGCCGGTATCGGTGGTATGATCCATATCAGCGACCTGAGCTGGTTGAAACGTTTCAATCATCCCGGTGAGTACACGAAGGTTGGTGCTAACATCGACGTAGTGATTCTCGGTATTGATAAGGATAACCGTAAGCTGCAGTTAGGACACAAGCAACTGGAAGAAGACCCCTGGAATACCCTGCAGGATACATTTGCTATCGGAAGTATTCATGAAGGCACTGTAAGCCGCAGGGATGATAAAGGCGCTACCATTCAGTTACCTTATGGATTGGAAGGATTTGCCCCTAACCGTCATTTGACCAAAGAAGATGGAAAGAGTATCAATGCTGAAGAAACAGCTCAATTCATGGTGATCGAATTCGATCGTAATGAAAAGAGAATTGTTGTTTCGCATACCCGCATCTGGGAACAGGGCAAGGTTGAAGAAGCTGAAGCAGTGAAGAAAGAAGCAAGAGTGGAAGCTGATAAAACCAAGAAAGCAGTGAAAAATATCCAGGGCAAAGTAGAGAAAGCTACTTTAGGTGACCTGGGTGTACTGGCTGACCTGAAGAAGAAGATGGAAGGTGGTGAAAGCAACAGCGAAGAAACAAAAGCTGAATAAGCAAATGCTTTATAATTGTAAATCCTCCCGGTTACCGGGAGGATTTTTTCGTTCTGGCTTGTCGGGTAATTTTTGGCCTGCTATTTTTTATTGCAAGGCAAAAATGACGGAGACCTCGAAACGGAGTTTTATTTTTTTGAAATCAATATCTTTTTCTCCACCTTCTTTATATTGGTCATAGCTTCCGAAACTGGCAATCGTATTTAAGCCTCTTATCCGGATGTTGTTATTGTCGTATGGAACGATAATACCGGAAGGCGGGGAATCAGGTTCGGTGATGGTAATTGCAGCTCCCAGTTTTTCATTGATCGCATCGGTAAGATAAATGCCTTTGTCTTTGGCCGCCTGTATAGCTTTTATTTTTAATTGCTTCCTGTATTCTGTCATTTTACTATGACCGGTAGCAGCTATTGTAAAACTTTGTGTGGCTTCATCATCTAATTTTTCAACCAACGCATCCATCGTTTTACTATCCTTGAATTTTACCTGGTAAACAATGGAGGCCATCATATTCGGATCTTTCTTCTTTTTACGGAATGAATAATAATTGTTGAATCCTGTGAAAGATGCGATGCTGATAGCAGAGTCGGGTATGCCTGAAGCTTTGCAATATTCCAGGAATTGTGATTTAACCGTTTCGAGATCTTTTTTATCCTCACCACGTTTCTGGTATTCACGAAGAGCAATGTTTACATAGATCTCGTCAGGTATCACTTCCATTTCTGCGCTACCCGAAACGGTAATTGTTTTCGGAAAGGGATTAGTAGATACTGCTGGTTGCTGTGCAGCAATAATGATAACACTCAAAACGGCAACAGGGAGTAATAAAAACTTTTTCATAAATTATTTTTTTGACAGATGTTGAAGAAGTTCAAATTGCATAAACTGAATTGCTTACTTCATCAGTAATTCCTTAATTTGGATTGTCATTACTTGTAAAACGGATAGCATGAGTTCAATTGGAGAGAGATTAAAACATTTCAACCTGGTTCGTAAGATCATTTACTTCATTGTGGGGTTACTTTCTTATCCGGGTCTTGCTATCATTAATAAATTAAAGATTACTGGTACTGAACATATAAAAGATTTGCCCCGGGAAAAAGTATTATTTGTCAGCAATCATCAAACTTATTTTGCGGATGTGATTACGTTTCTTCACATTTTCTGTGCGGTAAAATGGGGCAAAATGAATCGCCTGGGTATTCCTTATTATTTGCTGAATCCTTTTACCCGTGTATATTATGTAGCGGCAGAAGAAACCATGAAGGGGTCGCTGATCAGTCGTTTGTTTTTATTGGCCGGTGGACTAACGGTGAAAAGAACGTGGCGGGCTGAAGGAAAAGAAGTGCGAAGAGGGCTTGATCCATCGGATACCAGGAAAATTACAAGAGCATTGGAAAATAATTGGGTGATTACTTTCCCACAAGGCACCACCAAGCCATTTGCCCCGGGAAGAAAAGGAACAGCATTGATCATTAAACAAACGAAACCGGTTGTTATACCGGTTGTGATCAAGGGCTTTTGGCGGGCTTTCAATAAAAAAGGGTTGAAGTTTAAAAAGAAGGGATCAACACTCCAGGTTACCTTTAAAGAACCATTGAAAATAGATTACGAAGCACCTGCAGAAGATATCATGTCACAAATCATGGATGCGATTGAACAAAGCAAGAAATATATGATGATGGGGAAGCATCACTGGGAGACGGCGGATAAATGATATTTCAACACAACTTCCTCTTATTAATCGTCGTTTTTTTGTGCAACTGTTTGAACTGTTAATGAAATACTATTTCGGCTATTCGATACGTTTATTTGATAACCGGGCAATCTGAATCTTATACATTTGGACTTCCAAAACCATTAAACCACATGCTGCTTTTGCGTTCCTTCAAGACTTCCTTATGCTTAGCCCTATTCCTGTTTTTTTATCTCCCTGCCATTGCTCAAAAGAATTCAATAAAAGGTATTGTAATTGATACTGCGGAAAACAAGAAGCTTCATTTTTCTATCGTAGCCCTGATTGACCAGGCTGATAGTGCCTTGTATCATTCTTTCCGTACAGATATAGAAGGGAAATTTGAAATCACAAAAATACCTGCTGGCAGGTATAGCCTGATGGTATCTTATCCCAGAATGGCTGATTACCTGCAAGACATTATCATTACCGATACTTCAAAGATTGATCTGGGACGGATCATCATGGTAACACAAGCCGTTTTATTGGAAGAAGTAATAGTGAGATCAGGCCTGCCCATTCGTATGCGGGGCGATACCCTGGAATATACGGCAGATAGTTTTGCCGCAAGACCCGGAGCCAATGTTGAAGAGCTGTTGAAACGTTTACCCGGATTCCAGGTGGAAAAGGATGGTAAAATAATAGCACAGGGACAGGAAGTAAAAAAAATACTCGTAGATGGCGATGAGTTTTTTTCTGATGACCCTGGTCTTGCTACCAGGTATTTGAATGCAGATGCCATTGATAAGGTGCAGGTATTTGATGACAGGAGTGAACAGGCAAAGTTTACCGGTATTGATGATGGGACAAGGACAAAGACGATCAACCTGAAACTTAAGAAGAATAAGAAGAATGGCTACTTTGGAAAACTGGCTGCAGGCAGTGATGGCAAAGAGTATTATAATCACGAGGCGATGGGAGCATTATTCAACAACAATAAAAAAATGTCGCTTTTCGGATTATCATCGAAGATTGGCAAAGAGGGAATATCCAATAATGAGTTGACTAAATATGTAGGCCAGGATTATGAAATAATAAATGATGGCACCGGCTCATCTATTTTTTATAACAACAGTGACTATGAGAATGAAGATTATTGGGGTAATGGATTGCCTTCCATAATGTCAGGCGGAGCACACTATTCCGATAAATGGAAGGACGCCAGGCAAAAGTTATTTACCAATTATCGCATTAAGGAGATCAATGCCAATGGCTGGAGTAATAATAATGGGACCTACACACTTCCTGACGGTACAGGGTTTGCGAACAGAGGCGAAAGCACAGACCGGACTTACAGTTTTTCGCAAAAAGCCAGCGGCAGTTTTATTACACCTGTTGATTCTTTTTCTACTATTAAGATATCAATCAATGGCGGGCTTAGCAGGGGGAACAGCAACAATAGCAGTTTTTCCGAATCAAAAAACGAAAAAGGATTTTTTGTAAACAACAGCCGCCAATCGTATAGACGAACCAATGAAGGGAAAAACGTTGGAAGCAATATCAGTTTTCAAAAGAAATTCAGGAAAGATGGAAGAACTCTTTCCCTGTTACTTCAACATAGTTTTAACGACAGAAATAATGATAACTATAATTATTCAGAGAACAATTATTATACTCCTTCCTCCGGGCAGTTTAAGAATGCAGATACGCTGAACCAGTTGCAGCAAAACCAAAGTCAGCTTCAATCTTATGCTGCAAGGATCGGTTATACAGATAAACTGACAAAGTACCTCGGTATATCAACTGAGTATGGCTGGAAGACGACTATATCGGATAACGTTTTTAATACCTTCAACGGTAGGAATACAAAATATGATGAGCGGGTCGACTCGTTGAGCAATGATTATACTTTCACTTCAGGCACCCATATTGCCGGCGCTGTATTTTCCATTGATCTAAAGAAGATCAATATCACAGTGGGCAGCAAACTTTATTTTACTTCTTTCGACCAGGTGAATAATGATTTAAAAACAGAAACACGAAGAAGCTTTACTAACCTGGCACCCCATATTGGCGCCAATATAAAATTGAAAGCAAATGCCAGCATAAGATTCCAATATTCCGGTCAAACTATTCAGCCTTCGGTGGAGCAATTGCAGCCACTTAGAAGAAGCAGTAATAAACTTTATGTGCAGATCGGCAATCCTGATTTACAACCCGGCTTCAGTCATTCCGCATCTGTTAACTTCAATAAATTTGAGCCGGTCAAAGGGAATTCAATATATGGTTCTATCTCCATGAACTATACATTGAATGGGGTTGCATCAAAAACAACCACGGATTCGTTGGGGCGAACGATCAGCCAATATATCAATATGAACGGAATGCCTGGTATGAACGGCTATCTATCCTATAACTGGAATTATAAAAAACTAAAACTAAGACCTTCCGCCACTCTTTCTTTTAACAAGTATGGCAATATGTATATTCAGAATAATAAAAAGGTAAAAAATGAATCAATGTATATCAATGCGTCGGCGGGAATGCGTCATACCTGGGAAAACCATTTGACAACCGGTTATACTGCGCGGCTAATCTATAATATAGGTTGGTCGGATATACCGGGTTATAAAACCCGCCTTACTTTTTCGCATGTTCATAGCTTTAACATAACCAGCTACTTTCTTAAGAAATTTGAATTGGGTTCAGACTGTTCTTTCAATTTTCAACCTAAGAACAGTTCGTTTAATAAAAACCTGAATACAATTCGCTGGAATGCATCCCTGCAAAGAAAATTTTTGAAAGGAGATAAAGGAGCGATTAAACTGTCAATGAATGATATTCTAAATAATAACACCGGTTATAGCAGAAATGTTTCTGGAAATAATATAAACGAGTGGAATCGTTCGGTGATAAAAAGATATTGGTTACTGACATTAACGTGGAATTTTTCAAAAAGCATTAAATAAGCATTAAATGAAACGGTTTTTCTTTTTCCTGTTGTTGTTGACTTCAATAGTTGCAAATGCCCAGGATTTTATTACCCGCGGCAAAATTGAATTTGAAATAAAGCGGAATAACAAAAAGATATATTCAGAAACAGACAGGGCAAATAACCCTTACCTGGCTTCCCTTCCTGAATTTGATATATCCTACCGGGATCTGCTTTTTTCCTGGAACCAGTCTGTTTATCAGCCGGCACGAAAAGGATCAACTCCATCCCGGTATATCAATGAAAATAGTGTGTATAGTGACCTGGATAATCAACGGGTGGTTAAAAAAATACAGAATATGGGAGAGTATTATGTGTACGAGGACAGTGTGAAAAAAATAAAATGGAAGATCGAAAACGAGACAAGAAAAATTGCAGGTTGGGAATGTCGTAAAGCAATAGGCCGGATATATGATAGTGTTTATGTAGTGGCATTCTATTGTCCTGAGATCGTTCCGCAGGGTGGTCCCGAAATGTTTTCTGGCCTCCCGGGAATGATATTGGGTCTTGCGATACCAAGATACTATACTACATGGTTTGCTACTAAAATCGAACTGGCTAGTATTGATGAATCGAAGATCGGGCCTCCGGTAGTTAAAAAAAGTAAGACCTACTCAAAGAGAGAATTGGCGGAAATATATTTCAAGAGATACAAGGACGCAGGCTGGTGGAAAGATATTACAATTGAAAAAGTAATGAGCATGCTTGACAGTTATACTTTCTAATAAAGGAAAGCCAGGTCAGCCCGTCATGTGACGATCCTTCCATTACATTAATCCTGCACAAACAATGCTTTCAATTCTGAAGCATCATTCGGTTTCATCTTTCCGCCTAATATCAAACGTAATTGTCTTCTTCTTAAAGCTCCGTCAAATAATTTCTTCTCTTCTTCTGTTTCAGTAATCAGTTGAGGGACCAGGCGTGGTTTGCGATTGGGGTCCAACGCAACGAATGTGTAATAAGCCTCATTGCTTTTATATTTATACTGTTGCGTAAAATCTTCACCCCATACTTTCATATGCACCTCCATCGAACTGTTGAAAGAGCGGGTGACTTTGGCTTCAATATGAACAGCATTGCCCAATTTGATCGGGTTTTCAAAAGAGATATTATCAACAGAAGCTGTAACTACAGGCGCATTGCAATGTTTTTGCGCTGACAAAGCTGCCGCAATATCCATCCAGTACATTAACCGGCCACCCATCAGGTTGCCAAATACGTTGGTATCGTTGGGTAAAACGATCTCTGTCATGATGATCAGGCTTGATATTGCTTTTCGTGCTTCCATGAATATAATTTGCGCAAAGATAAGCTGTCACCATTTTGTACAGGCCCTGGTTTTTGAATGGATAAATCTCATTCTTTTCATTAGTCCCTTTGCTCTAATTTTGCGGCAATCTTAGAATTGCTATATGAAAGTTCAGCCCGATATTTCTTTTGATAATACCGAATTTGCTTTTGAATATAAGACCAGCAAACAACTGAAAAAAGCCCGGTTTCTTTTTTCCTCGATGAGTCAATCCTGGCTGGTAAAATTGGGAACCCGAATTACTCCCTGGGCTATCAAAGCAGGTCTTCCCATTAAAGGCATCATCCGCAATACCATCTTTGCACAGTTTGTAGGAGGAGAGACGCTCCAGGAAACTGCTGTAGTAGCTAAGAAGTTAGGTGAATACAACGTAAAAGTTATTTTGGATTACGGAGTAGAAGGAGGTGATGATGGAGAGAATGGGTTTGATCACTCCACGGAAGAATTTATCAGGGTGATCAACTATGCTGCTACGCAACCCAATATTCCTTTCATGAGTATCAAGGTTACTGGTTTTGCCCGGTTTGCATTACTCGAAAAACTGGATGCAATGATGCATGCGGGCACCGGCACGCTGATCAAAAAATATTTAACAGCTATCAATGATCTTCCTGCACAGGAAAGAGAAGAATGGCACAGGGTACGTCTTCGCATGCTGCGTATCTGCGAAACAGCTGCTGAAAAAAAGATAGGCGTGTTGGTAGATGCAGAAGAAACATGGATACAGGATCCTGTTGATGCACTCACCCTACTAATGATGGATACTTTTAATAAGAATCGTTGCGTAGTGTACAACACCATTCAGCATTACAGGCATGACCGCTTATCTTTTTTAAAAGATTCTTATACGGCGGCCACAGAAAGAAATTTTATACTCGGCGCTAAACTGGTTCGGGGCGCCTACATGGAGAAAGAAAGAAAAAGAGCGATAGAAAAAGGATACCCTTCGCCCATCCAGCCGGATAAAGAAAGCTGTGACAGGGATTATAATGCAGGCGTAGCATTTTGTATTGAACATCTTGACCAGGTAGGATTGATCGTAGCTTCTCATAATGAATACAGTAATTTATATGCTACACAGTTATTGCTGCAAAAAGGTCTTTCACTCAATCATCCGCATATTCACTGGAGCCAGTTGTATGGCATGAGCGATAATATTACTTTCAACCTCGCACATGCCGGGTGTAGTGTAAGTAAATATCTTCCTTTTGGTCCCATCAAAGATGTCATACCCTACCTGATGCGGAGAGCACAGGAAAACACTTCTGTAAAAGGACAAACAGGTCGTGAATTAGGACTTATCAAAAAAGAATTGGATCGAAGAAAGCATTGATATGAATTAATATTTCCGGGTTATACACTAATCAACTTCTCTTTTGGTATTATTCTTGAGATGATTTGATCCGAATAAACAACCGTTGATTTTTTTCCACTTTAGTTTTTCACATTACACAATAAACCGGATGCAATGATGTTGTTTAGTAGTGTTTAATAACACACCTGCCACTATATTTTTTTCATAACGTTTCCACACCTGATTATTTAATCCATGATCCTTTTAAACCTCATGCATAGATTTTTACGCTAATTATTTTAAGAATGCTGTTAGCTGCCGGGCTGCTCATAGAGTTTGCCAGATTTCTTAAGATCATGTCATGGATAGTGCTGCCTGTTTTTTTATCAGCAGTCGTTGTTACGATCATTATTCATTACAGACGGAAGAAAAAAAAGAAAGAGATAACGGTCGATCCTATTGCAGACCTCTTGCTACCCTCGGTAGCAACACAGGAGCAGGAAGATAAACCACGGGGTGCATATCTTTTATTCGATCACTCCGGGTTGATAAAAGAATACCAGCACAAACTAACTTACAATCATGCAAGATATGCAGCGCTAAAGCATGATTTTGATAAGCTGGAATTAAAATACCAGGCTGCATTACATGATGGCAAATCCCGAACAGCTCATATAAAAAATAGTAGTATGGAAAACAATGAAGAAAAATTGCAGAACAACATCAGCCCTTTGCAAGAAGCGTTTGCTGCTGAAAAAGAAGAATTACTGATGCGTTTAACACAGTTAAACCATTCCTGTAAAAAATTGGAAGAGGAAAACGGATCGCTGCAGCAACAGATCGGAATGCAAACTGCAACGGAAGATGAAAAGAACATTATCTTCCATAATCTCAGGGAAGAGAATAGAACGTTAAACGCCCAGGTAAAGGAACAGCAATACCTCCAGGATCTTTTAAAAGAGAAAAAAGCGCAGATCGAATTTTTGCAAAATCAATTGGAGCAGCGGGTAAAGAGTTTTCACGAGGCCGAGCAAAACAGGGTAGAAGCGAACCAGCAATTGGAAGGAACAAAAGAACAACAGGAACAGTTGAGTCATGAACTTGCTTTAGCCAGGAATGAACTCATACAAAAGCAGAAACTGGTGGATGAGAAGGTGAAGATCATTCATGAAAAAGAAACCCAACTGCAGGAAAAACAACAAGCATTTATCTCCAATCTTGACCGCATCACTTACCTGGATAATGTAGTAAAGGAATTGCGCCAGCAAAACGAGATGCTCAATGCCGACGTAGCAGATCATGAGCAACGGAATGCTGCGTTGTTCCAGCAGGTCGAAGATGAGCAAACAAGAACGGATGCTGCAGAAAGAAAGTTGGCAGCTAACAAACAAATGCTGTTAAGAGTATATAAAGAATTTTCTTCCTGTGTGGATGAGGAGATGAAAGCTCCGCCGGTAATAACATTGCGACCAGCTTATATCAACGCAGATGACTGGGAAGAAACCGCTGTTCAATAAATAGTCTAAGTGATCAATCTTTTTTATACGGGTTAGTTGATAGCTAAAGGAAGCATTTTCTAAGTTGCAATTCAAACATCTTTGCAGATTCTTCCGACAACGTCAGACAACACTGTTTTCAATTTTGTATAATCACTTATCTTGGTAATGTACTCTGCAGCTCCAAGGTCTTTTGAAATTTCTTTATCCCGTGCATGAGATGATGTAGTGTAAATGATCACCACACTATTTTTATAGTCTTCCTTTTTTTTAAAATCCCTGAGAAATTCAAAACCGTTTACAACTGGCATATTCAGATCTAAAAAAACAAGCGAAGGCGGCGGCGGATTTTTTTCTATGTATTGCAATGCTTCCCCGCCATTGTCAACCACATTACATTGTGAAGAAGGATACAATTCATTAATAGCTTCCAGCAAGAAAGCCTGGTCATCCTGATCATCATCTACGATCAATATTTTTAGAGGTGAAAGCATGGTTGTTATTAGAAAGATAAAGATTTAATCTTGTCTTTGTAGGTTTTCCGGAAGTATAAGAGTAAATATTGAACCTTCCCCGGGTTTTGAAGAAGCGATGATGCTCCCATTATGATTTTCTGTAATCTTTTTACAAATTGCAAGCCCTATGCCAGTTCCTGAATAATTATGAACGGGATGAAGCCGCTGAAAGATCTGGAATATTTTATCCTTATGTATTTCATCAAAGCCAATTCCATTATCTGCAAAAGTTATTTTCCAGGTAATGGTATTGTTAGGGGGCCTGTTTATTTTTTCTGCAAATACTTTAATGTGTGGGTTTGTGTCAACTTTAGAATATTTAAGTGAGTTGCTTAAAAGGTTTGTAAAAAGTTGTTCCATTTGTTCCGGTATAACATGAAGCCTGGGAAGACCGCTATATTCAATGACGGCTTGTTTTTCTGTTATGCTTTCCTGTAAGGTATCTATTGAATGTTTTATAATCTCTGTTAAGTCGGTTAACTGGAATTCGATACCTGACTGCGCCTGTGCGTAGGTAAACACAGAGTCTATCAGGCTTTGCATTCTTTTTATAGAAGCGATAATGCGTTCAAAAAATATTTTCCCTTTTTCAGAAAGGTGTTCTGTTTCCGTGATTCGCCCTGTAAACGTTTCAATTTTCCGGAGCGGTTCTTTCAGGTCGTGACTGGCGATATAGGTAAAAGAACTTAACTCCTCATTTTTTTGTGCCAGCTCAATATTTTGCTGGTTGAGTTTTTTATTCATTTCACTGATCTCTGCAGTTCTTTCCTTCACTTTCTGTTCTAAAAGTTCAGCATTGTATTCAGACCTGCTTAACAGGCCTGTTTCTTTTTTCAACCGGAAAAAAGAAAACACAAGGAATGCCAGCGAAAAAAGTGAAAACAATAAAATGAAAGCGGAAGCTTTTTTTTCCTCATTTACTTTTTCATTGACACGGATGCTCAAAAGCCGGTCTTCCTCTTTTTCCATCTCATTGATATGAGTTTTTACCTGCTCAGATATTTGTTTGCTTTGAATAAAATAAGCAGTGAATTGACCGGCATTAATACGATGTGGGTTGTTGATCGAATAAATCCAGTTTATACGAAGCCGTACCAGTTCTTTAAACTTTTGTAAATTATGTTTTTGTGCGGGATTATCAGCAACAAGTGAATCCAGTGCATGAAGATACCCGGTAATAGCTGTTTTTGACAGCAGGTATTGCTTGAAGAAAATACTATCGCCTGAAACGAGAAACCCTCTTTGTCCGCCTTCCACATCTATTAATGCGCCAAAGCATTGTTCTAATTTTAATTTTACGAGATAAGTATGGCTTACGAGGTCCGCAGAAGAGCTTTGTTTTTTAAACCGTTGGTAAGAAACGATGCTCAGGGCTGTTAAGACAAGGGCGGAAACAAGGAAAAAAAAATTTACCTGGTTAAACCAGTTTTTTGTCGTAGCGGCCGTCATTAAAAATCAGTTGAATATTTAAAGGTACCTGAATTCCGATCGTGTAAAAAACATCTTCATTTAAAATACAGAACAATATACATTTATCCAATCCACAGTTTCTCCCCATCCACATCTTGCGCATCAATCCCCATTCCCCTTTTTCCTAACTTGCAGGCATGCAACAATACCTCGGTCTTCTGCAGCATATATTGGATAACGGAGTTCATAAAAATGACCGCACCGGTACCGGTACCCAAAGTTGTTTTGGCTACCAGATGCGCTTTGATCTACAAAAAGGATTCCCCCTGGTTACAACCAAGAAAGTTCATTTGAAGAGTATCATTTATGAATTGTTGTGGTTCCTGAAAGGGGAGACCAATATTGCTTACCTCAAGGAACACGGCGTAAAGATCTGGGATGAATGGGCGGATGAGAATGGAGAATTGGGTCCCGTGTATGGCAAGCAATGGCGCAGTTGGGAAGGTAAAGATGGTAAAGTAGTAGACCAGGTAACAGAATTGATAGAGCAAATAAAAAAGAACCCGGATAGCCGCCGCTTAATTATCAGTGCATGGAATGTGGCAGATCTGCCGGAGATGGCCCTGATGCCTTGTCATAATATGTTCCAGTTCTATGTAACCCCTTCCTTAGAAGGGGGCAGGGGGAAGCTCAGTTGCCAGTTGTACCAGCGTTCTGCTGATGTATTCCTGGGAGTACCTTTTAATATTGCATCTTATGCATTATTAACAATGATGATCGCACAGGTATGTAGCCTGGAGCCGGGTGAATTCATTCATACATTTGGTGATGTACATATTTACAGTAATCATTTGGAACAGGTGAACCTGCAATTAAGCCGTAAACCTTACCCATTACCAACGATGAAACTGAACCCCACAGTAAAAAATATTTTCGATTTTCAATTTGAAGATTTCACATTAGAAAATTACGAGTCACACCCGGCAATAAAAGCACCGGTGGCGGTTTAAACCAAGCCCCCTGTCCCTTCCTACCCCGATTGCTATCGGGGCAAAAGGGGAGACTTAGGTTCATCAGTCATTTTTTCATTGGTCACAATGAAAGAAGTTAATTTGCGAATAAAGATCTTAAATACTTCCTGCTTAAATATTTTTTTTAATCGCCACTTCGCAGCCAATGATTTTTATTCTGAAGAATAATTATGGGTCTTCTTATTTTTGTAACAAACATTTTAATCACTTCCCTCTAAAAAGATTTTTTCAAACCCCCCTCCGGGGAATTGGAAAACTTCTGCTTAAGGAATAATACCGGGGGCTTTATGATCATTTCACTCGTCGTCGCTGCAGCTTCCAACAACGCCATTGGTAAAGAAGGCCAGATGCCCTGGACCATGCCCAATGACATGAAGCATTTTAAAAATGTTACCTGGGGTATGCCCGTAATTATGGGAAGAAAAACATTTGAATCGTTGGGCAAACCATTGGCCGGCCGCAAGAATATTGTTATTACCCGGCAGGATGATTGGAAAAGAGAAGGGACCGTCGCTGTCAGGAATATTGAAGATGCTTTATTCCTTGCCCAGGAAACAGACGCCAAAGAAGTGATGGTGATCGGAGGTGGGGAGATCTATCGAACCTTATTTGATAAAGCAAAAAGAATTTACCTTACGAGAATAGAGGCAGAGCCTGAAGCTGATACTTTCTTTCCGACTATTGATCCGAAACAATGGACATTGGTCAGCATTAAAAACTACGAAGCGGATGAAAAGAACGCTTACAATTATTCCTTCCAGACCTGGGAGAGAATTTGATAAATACATTTGGAACACGGATGGTACGGATCAGATAGATTAACACTGCTTAATTATTATTTATAAGAAACTGTATGCAGTCAGCGAAGATCCGTTCAATCAGTGTCATCCTTGTTCCCACATTTTGAAAATGAATTTCGTAGCTTGCCAGCCATGTATTCTGCTTTTCAATTAACTACAAAATATCTTCAATACTATCTCACGGCCTCCAATGGCAAAGGTCATGGCATACATTCACCTTTTATTTTTCATTTTATCACCCAAATCCTGAATGACAAACAGCCGTATGATGCGTATGAAAAAGTGGAGGGATTACGTACAAAACTTTTAAAGGATCAAACCCTGCTGACGATTAAAGACATGGGCGCAGGTTCGTCTGTCAGTAAGACTAATCATCGAACGATAGCTTCCATTGCTAAGAATGCAGCCAAACCTAAAAAGTTTGGACAGTTACTATTCAGGATGGTCAACTATTACCAGCCACAAAATATCCTGGAACTCGGCACTTCATTGGGCATCACCACTTCTTATTTGTCGTTTGCGAAACCTGGTGCAACCCTCATCACATTGGAAGGCGCTGCGGAAATAGCGGCTGTAGCCAGAAAAAATTTTGAAACATTAGAGCTTCAGCATATTTCAATAATTGAAGGAAATTTCGACAATACATTAGCTACTGTGATCAATGGCCTGCCCTCTGTTGACTTCGCCTTCATTGATGGCAATCACCGCCGCGAACCCACCGAACGATATTTTCACCAGCTGCTTCCTAAAATTGGTAACGACGCTATATTAATTTTTGATGATATTCACTGGAGCCGCGAAATGGAAGAGGCCTGGGAAACGATCAAAAACCATTCTTCTGTCCGTTGTACCGTTGATCTGTTCTTTATCGGTATCGTTTTTTTCCGGCGTGAGTTTACGGAGAAACAGCATTTCGTCATTCGATTTTAAAATTTCCTATCTTCGGCCCTATCCAAAATCAGCGTTTAAAAATCTACAATCTTTCATGACTATAGGACTGCTTAAAGAACCACCCCATGAAACCCGGGTCTCCTTGCTTGCCGAAGCGGTGGCCACTCTCACCAAAAAAGGAATTACTGTACTCGTAGAAAATGGTGCCGGTGAAAAAGCATTTTGCAGTAATGCAGATTATGAAAAAGCCGGTGCACAGATCAAAAGCAGGAGTGAAGTGATTGGTTCATCCGATCTTCTGCTCACGATTCATCAGCCAGTTCAATCTGAGACTCAGCAGTTAAAATCGAAAGTTCTTATTGGTGTTTACCAGCCTTTATACCATATTGAGCAAATGAAAGAGTGGGCCTCTGCCGGTCTTACTGTTTTTTCATTGGATATGCTACCCCGCACTACCCGAGCCCAGGCTATGGATATATTAAGTTCGCAGGCCAATATTGCCGGTTATAAAGCAGTGCTTACCGCAGCGAATAATTATGGAAGATACTTCCCGATGTTCATGACCGCAGCCGGAAGTATTGCTCCTGCAAAAATATTGATATTGGGTGCCGGTGTTGCCGGATTGCAAGCCATTGCAACCGCCAGGCGTTTAGGTGCCGTTGTTGAAGTATTTGATACAAGACCTGCGGTGAAAGAAGAAGTGATGAGCCTTGGTGCCAAATTCGTGGAAGTGGAAGGCGCTGCCGACGCAAGTAAAGCCGGTGGCTATGCAGTGGAACAAACTGAAGAGTATAAACAAAAACAACAACAGCGTATTGCAGAGAGTATTGCTAAAGCCGATATTGTTATTACTACGGCGCAAATACCGGGTAAGAAAGCGCCGATACTGATTACCGAAGACATGATCAAAGCTATGCGCAATGGTTCGGTGATCATGGATATTGCCGCAGCTACTGGTGGTAACACGCCTTTTACAAAGAACAATGAAACGGTAAATTATAATGGCGTGAGCATTATTGGCAATTCAAACTTGCCAGCAACGATGCCCAGTGATGCCAGTAAATTATATGGTAAGAACGTATTGAACTTTTTACAACTCATCATCACCAAAGAAGGGGCCATCAACCTCAATTGGGAAGATGACCTGGTAAAAGGAAGTTGTATTACGCATGGCGGAGAAGTGATGCATGAGAGAGTGAAAGGTTAATATTATTGAGCAGGTACATATAGTTCTTTAAACAATTTTATAAACAATAAACCATTCATTGCTTACTGGCTGTGAGTGGGTCACCTTCCGCCAGCTGGCGGAGAGGAAAGAGGGGCCTTTATATGCTTTCATGGATAACCGAAAATCAGCAAATCATCTACATCGTCATCCTCATGATCTTTGTAGGTATTGAAGTTATAGGTCGTGTGCCGAGTGTATTGCATACGCCATTGATGAGTGGGGCCAACGCCATACACGGTGTAGTGATTATAGGAGCCATCATCGTCATGGGAAAAGCAGAAGACGATAATTACCTGGCCCTGGTATTAGGGTTTCTCGCTGTAGTGTTAGGCACATTGAATGTAGTGGGCGGGTTTGTGGTAACGGACAGAATGCTGGAAATGTTTAAGAAGAAAAAGAAGGCCCCCTAAATCCCCCAAAGGGGGAATTGGGAAGAGTCTGTTCTTACAATATTCTTTTGATTATTCAACCAATTAAAAAAACAATACACTTGCTGCTTTCAGGGCTGTGAGTGGCAAGCCCCTCCTTCGGAGGGGTTTGGGGAGGCCGGAATTATGATACTCACACTTTGCTACCTCATCGGATCGGTAACGTTTATTCTTGGATTAAAAATGTTATCCAACCCGGCAACGGCACGAAAAGGAAATTTGATCGCTGCTGGTGGTATGACCATTGCGATATTCGGCACCATCTTTTTATATACAGATGATGCAGGCAATAAGCTGCACAACTATGGATGGATATTCGGAGGTATCGCCATTGGCGCAATAGTAGGAACATTAGCAGCGAAGAAAGTAAAGATGACAGCAATGCCCGAGATGGTGAGTTTGTTTAATGGAATGGGTGGTGCCTGTGCGGCGTTGATATCCGTGGTTGAGTTTGATCATTTGATGCATGAATCGCCTTTTACCGGGTGGACAGTTTACCCGCCGTTATCTTCATTAGGCGGAGATATTGTCGGACCTGAGTACCCCTATGGAAAAATATTGATCATCTTACTCGGTCTTATCATCGGTTCTGTTTCTTTTGCCGGTAGTATGATTGCATGGGGTAAATTAAATGGCAAGGTCAAAGACTTTTCTTTTAATGGGCAGCATATTTTCAATATTGTTTTATTACTGGTTATCCTTGGACTTGCTGTTTATTTGATAGGTTGGATGCCGGCGAATATGTCGCTTGTATTCTACGCCATTTTTGCTTTGTCATTATTGTATGGTGTCTTTTTCGTCTTCCCCATCGGTGGCGCTGATATGCCCGTAGTCATTTCTTTATTAAACTCTTTTACCGGTGTGGCAGCTGCCTGCGGTGGTTTTCTTTATGATAACAAAGTAATGCTGACCGGTGGTATTCTTGTAGGTGCCGCAGGAACATTGCTGACGATGCTGATGTGTAAAGCCATGAACCGTTCACTAACTAACGTACTGATCGGTTCATTTGGAGGAAGTAAAGCTGGTCCTGCCGGAGCTTCGAAAGAGCAGGGCCATTACAAAGAGATCAACCTTAGTGATACTGCCGTAGTAATGAGTTATGCTCATAAGGTAATGATCGTTCCGGGTTATGGGCTTGCTGTTGCACAGGCACAGCATGCCTGTCATGAGTTAGAAAAACTATTGGAAGAAAAAGGTGTGATCGTTAAATATGCTATTCACCCGGTGGCAGGTCGTATGCCGGGACACATGAACGTATTATTAGCCGAAGCCGATGTGAGCTATGAGAAATTATTGGAAATGGAGCAAGCTAATGATGAATTTTCAACAACCGATGTGGTGCTGATACTTGGCGCCAACGATGTGGTGAACCCTGCTGCCAAGACTGATCCTTCTTCTCCTATTTATGGCATGCCGATACTGGATGTGGAACTGGCCAAAAATTGTATCGTGAATAAAAGAAGTATGAAGCCCGGTTATGCCGGTATTGAAAATGACCTGTTCTTTCAACCCAAAACTTCCATGCTGTTTGGGGATGCGAAAAAGGTATTGCAGGATTTGATTGCAGAGATCAAGAATTTGTAAAGCTCCGGTTTCACTTTTATTGAAGAAGAAACAAAACAGCATAAGCTTGAAAGGCTGAAATTATTAAAGAATTAGTTTTAGGATATTGTGAATCCCGAAGGGCTGAAATTAAAATCTTTCATTCTTTCAGGGTTTATATAAAAGTTACTAATCTTTTATAATAGTGACACCCCTTAGGGCAAGGTCATTTAGTTAAGCGTTTTTTGTTCCGTAGGAACATTTGGTGTGTTAGAAAGATTCTATAGTTTAGGCACGTTCCGTAGGAACGTTTGGCGCTGCGGATTTACACCAGACGTTCCTACGGAACGAAAAACTTCCTTGTGCTTGTTGAATTACCCACCAAATGCTCCGTTGGAGCATAAATGCAATCCTTAACGAAATGACATTGCCCGCCGGGGCAGGATTCATCAATTTAAAAACCCCGCCTCCAATTTGGAGGCGGGGTTTTGTATTTTATATTGAGTTTGAAAAAGTATACTAGCTTTTATACTTTTCATCCTCCCCTTTATGGCTGTGGGTTTAATAACCCATACCACCCATATCAGGTGCACCACCATGAGCATGTGCTTCTTCTTTCTTTGGTTTATCTGCGATCACACATTCTGTGGTCAGCAGCATACCAGCGATTGAAGCAGCATTTTCTAATGCTACACGGCTTACTTTAGTAGGGTCAATAACACCGGCTTTAAAGAGGTTCTCGTAAATTTCAGTTCTTGCATTAAAACCAAAATCACCTTTACCTTCCTTGATCTTTTGTACTACGATAGATCCATCAATACCTGCATTAGCAGTCAGGATGCGGATGGGCTCTTCGAGTGCACGGCGAACGATAGCCATACCTGTTTGTTCGTCTTCGATCTGGCCACGAACTTTTGCTTCCAGTGAATCAATAGCACGGATATAAGCTACTCCACCACCGGGAACGATACCTTCTTCTACTGCAGCTCTTGTTGCATGTAAGGCATCGTCAACACGGTCTTTCTTTTCTTTCATTTCCATTTCAGTAGCAGCACCGATATAAAGTACAGCAACACCACCTGCTAGTTTAGCAAGACGCTCCTGTAATTTTTCTTTATCGTAATCAGAAGTAGTGTTTTCTACCTGGGCTTTGATCTGATTTACACGGGCAGTGATATCTTGCTTCTTACCTTTGCCACCAACGATAGTAGTATTGTCTTTATCAATAGTAACGGAGGAAGCCTGTCCTAAAGAAGTAAGATCTGCACCTTCTAATTTATGACCCAGTTCTTCGCTGATAACAGTACCTGCAGTGAGGATAGCGATATCAGTCAGCATTTCTTTTCTGCGATCACCAAAACCAGGAGCTTTAACAGCCGCTACTTTCAGCGTACCACGCAATTTGTTTACCACTAATGTAGCTAATGCTTCACCTTCCAGGTCTTCAGCAATGATCAGTAACGGACGACCACTCTGTGCAACTTTCTCCAGGATGTGAAGAATGTCTTTCATATTGCTGATCTTCTTGTCGTAGATCAGGATGTATGGATTCTGTAATTCAGCTTCCATTTTTTCGCTATTGGTAACGAAGTAAGGAGAAATGTATCCGCGATCGAATTGCATACCTTCTACTACATCAACAGTAGTATCAGTTCCTTTTGCTTCTTCTACAGTGATCACCCCTTCTTTACCCACTTTTGCAAACGCTTCAGCGATCAGTTTTCCGATCGTTTCATCGTTATTGGCAGAGATAGTAGCTACCTGCTGAATTTTTTTGCTGTCGTTTCCAACAGTCTGAGATTGTCCTTTCAGGTTTTCAACTACGAGGCTAACGGCTTTGTCGATACCTCTTTTCAGATCCATCGGGTTAGCACCTGCTGCTACCATTTTCAATCCTTCACTGATGATGGATTGAGCTAAAACAGTAGCTGTAGTAGTACCATCACCTGCAATGTCTGCAGTTTTAGAAGCTACTTCTTTTACCATTTGTGCTCCCATATTCTCAATGGGATCTTCCAGTTCAATTTCTTTTGCTACCGTTACACCATCTTTAGTGATAGAAGGTGCACCGAATTTTTTCTCTAACACCACATTACGGCCTTTTGGACCGAGGGTTACTTTCACAGCGTTGGCCAAAATATCCACGCCTTTTTTCATTCTATTTCTTGCTTCAATATCGAAGAAGATTTGCTTTGCCATTGTATTTGATTTTGAGATTTTTGAAATTAATATTCGCTTCCTGCCGTTAGCTGCGAGCAGCTCGCAACTTACAGCGATAAGCTTTTCTTATACTATTGCCAGGATATCAGACTCTCTCATGATGAGAAACTCTTCTCCGTCGATCTGGATCTCTGTTCCTGCATATTTACCATACAGCACTGTATCACCGGTCTTTACTGTTACAGGCTCATCCTTTTTACCAGGACCTGCAGCGATTACGATACCACGCTGTGGTTTTTCTTTAGCGGTGTCGGGGATAATGATACCGCCGGCAGTTTTTTCTTCGGCAGCCGCCGCTTTCACAATTACCCTGTCGTGTAGTGGGGTAACACTGACTTTCTTAGCCATAGTTGTTATGATTTTTAATTTTTTGAATGAATCACCCTT
>DASVOE010000020.1:0-79356 GCA_036383515.1 Chitinophagaceae bacterium
GGAAATAACTTATATTTGATACTGTTAATTCTAAACACCCATTAACATTCTAAACTAAAAAAGATGGCAACAAAAAAAGCAAAGAAGGTTGCTAAGAAAGCAGCTAAAAAATCAGCTCCTAAAAAAGCAGTAAAAAAAGCAGCTAAGAAAGCGGCACCGAAAAAAGCAGCTAAAAAGAAATCAGCCCGTAAACCTTCGGCAGCATTTATGAAAGCTCTCACTCCAAGTGCAGCGCTGGCAGAAGTGGTAGGAAGCAAACCCCTTCCCCGCACCGAAGTGGTGAAAAAAATATGGGTTTATATTAAAGCCAACAAGCTGCAGGACAAAACCAACAAACGTATGATCAATGGCGATGCCAAACTGAAAGCAGTTTTTGGTGGCAAAGCGCAGGTATCAATGTTTGATATGGCAAAACATCTCTCCAAGCATCTGAGTTAAAAAAATTGGCGAATGAAATTCCAGGGCATCAGTTGATGCCCTTTTTTATTTTCACTAGTTTCAATGATGATTCATTAGCTGCACATCCATTACTAACAAATTCTTTTTACAGATGGATATGAAGATGCTGTTACAAACCATTTCAGATGCGAATGGTTTACACCTATCCCGCTACGATACAGTGCCCGGAGGTGATATTAATTATACCTATTGCCTGCACGGTGCTGATACCAGGTATTTTTTGAAAGTAAATGATGCTCACCGCTACCCGGGTATGTTTGAAAAAGAAGCGAATGGATTAAACGCCTTGCACAAGCACACTTCATTACGCATACCAACAGTTATTACAGCAGGTATTTCCGGCACGCAACAATATCTTTTATTGGAATGGATAGAAAAGGGATCACCTCAAAACGATTGCTGGAAAAACTTTGGTGCAGCACTGGCATTAATGCATCAGCAACCACAAAAAAATTTCGGATGGCAGGAAGATAATTATATCGGAAGCCTTATCCAGATCAACACAAAATATGAAACATGGCATTTGTTCTATGCAGCCTGCAGGATCATTCCGCTGGTAAAAATATTAGCGGATACAGCTGTGTTTTCCAAACAGGATATAGCAAGAGCTACATTGCTATGCAATAAATTAGACCAGTTTTTTCCTGAAGAGCCTCCGGCCTTGCTGCATGGAGATTTGTGGGCCGGTAATTATATAGTAACAACGAAGGGTGATGTTGCCCTATACGATCCGGCCATTTATTGTGGTCACCGGGAAATGGACCTGGGCATGTCAAAATTATTTGGCGGCTTTGATCCCCGATTTTACGAAGCATATAACGAAGTATACCCTTTAGAAAAAAACTGGCAGCAACGATTACCGCTTACTCAACTCTATCCCCTGCTGGTACATGCTGTACTCTTTGGCGGGCATTATGTGAATTCCGCAAAAGATATTATCAGGCAATTTGTATAATGTTACCGATCACCCACCTATCTTTTTTGTAAAAAACCTTTTATCAAAGTTTTCCATTGCAAACAGGAAGGTCCTGTTTCACTTCAATAAAAGCGAAACAGGACCTTTATAAAAAGATAAACTGTTAGTTAAGGCTGATACTATACTTACCGATCATTCCGTAATTGGACGTATAAGAGTTGGATATAGCTCCTACTGAAATAATATAGCTGCCTGGCGTAAGAACAGCTTCTGTATTCAGTGCATTGAGATTATCGTATGTAGCCACCGGGATGCCCACGGTATTGTATATTTTTAAAACAAGATCTACATTAGCACCAATATTATTCAACCCCACATTAAAGGGAGTGATTGACAAGGTAGCAGTGTTTAATACATTTACGCTAAAGAAATCAACATCTGATGGATTACTAATAAGAGCATTCATTGAAGATGATATAGGAACAGCTCCGGAAAGCGTGTTGGAATAATCATCAGCTTTATAGCCTACCGCCGCTGCAATAATTGCTTCGTCATCTTGTATGGAAGAAGCCCCCATTGCATTCGGTCCTTTATGCCAGAGTGTTAAATTCCTGTAATACCCAACACCCATGATGGGAGCCCATCCTGTTTCGCCTGTACCAACACCACTGTTGTATTCTGAAGTTTTTACTCCAGTTGCATCATAGGTTGACTGATGATATAAACCGATAGTATGTCCCGCTTCGTGGGAGGCTGCTTCAGCAATGTTTTTAGTATTATAACTAAGCAGGGAAGAAAATACAAAACAGGGTGTTTTGCTGCCAACTGCGAACGTATTAAGAAAAGCTACTCCTCCTGATTGACCATACCATTCCCATGATTCTGTAATGATCACCCGCATCCTTTTGCCGGATGTGGCATTGAACACTGCTTCGTCCGTTGTTATGATCACATTAAAAGGACTGTAATCATTAGCCACCCGCTGCACGATCAGGTTGATCGCATCCGCCGTCAAATTAGCCGGGGCACAGTTGATATCACCCGCATAATTCCAGGAAGTTCCCGATACTAGTTGCCCGTCAAAATCAAGAAGAATAACAGCTGCTCCGGCAGGAGGAGGCGGAGTGGTGGTTGTGATTGTTCCGCCAGCACCGGGTTTAGGTCTTCCCTTTGAGGCTTCATCGTAACCACTATTCACAGCCGGCCGCTTTACAAGATTAAAAGATTGAATTCCAAAATCACAACTTTGTTTTTTCTCTTCCTGTGGAGCGGAAGTTTGTGGCTCAATATTGTTTTTGGAACAGGATGCAAGAAATAATAATCCGAAGATTAATAGGTTTTTCATAAGAGGATTTTAAATAATTACACAAAAAGGATATCGAACGATTGGATGTTGACTTAACTGATGCAGGACATTCCCCTTTTTACAGCAAGTCTTTTTTAAATAGTTTTTCAACAGGTATAGGATCAGGTAACAAAGAAAGTATGAATAACCAGAGAAAAAAGTAGAGCAGGGTACTTTTAATAAGTACGAATTATCTAAGGTTGATTGTAATAATTCACGCTACATATTAACCCTTAGTTAAATCAAGTATGTGTAAAAGGAAGAAGGGGTGCAAAGTTCTATAGCGATGAGTCCTGTCGTTCCATCGCAGGAATAATTATTGTAACCTTATACCTTTATTAATCCCGGTATAAAATGGTAATGGATTCAATTTCAGCATGGAAATGCCTGTCAAGAAATCCTAAGAATGAATGAAGCAATTGCCAGTCATTTGCTTTTTCTGATTTTGATTTTATTTCAAAAATGGAAATACTGCTATTGGCTTTGTAAAAATCAATGTACCCGGAGTAACTGACATGTTTCCACCGGTTTTCACCTGACCGGTGCAGGGTGCCTCTACCTTTTTGACGCAGTTCTCTTTCTTTTTGTTTGATAAGAGAATAAAGATTTTTGCAAGCGGGTTTTGAGGTAACATGTACTATTCTCATGTTATTAATTTTTAAATGGTCCCCCTATTTTCACTCTTCTTATTTTACCCGGATATAAACCAGCTTCACATTTTTTCTTCCTGTTTCCCGTTCATCTATTTCAAATTGGCCGAGGCTGCGGATCAGTAATAACAATTTCTCAAATCCATAATTACGGGGATCAAAGTCCGGACGCTTCTTCAGGAGCAAACTTCCAAGCTCTCCTAAAAATGTCCATCCATTTTCGTCGGCGATATCGTTAATGCTGGAAGTAATTAAACTTACCAGGTTCTTATCTGCTTTACTGATTACCTTTTCTTTCTTTCGCAGGTCAGATAGTTTGATCTGCTTAGGGCCTGTTTCAGGCTGATCCAATATTTCTATATAAATAAATTTATCACAGGCCGCCCGGAACGGAGACGGTGTTTTCTGTTCTCCCATTCCAAATACTTTCATCCCTGCTTCACGAAGACGGGTAGCAAGCCTGGTAAAATCGCTGTCACTGCTCACCACACAAAAACCATCTACCCGACCCGTATATAAAATATCCATCGCATCAATGATCAGGGCCGAATCGGAAGAATTTTTTCCTGTTGTATAACTGTATTGTTGCACCGGCGTTATAGCATGATCGAGTAAAACAGTTTTCCATCCTGCTACATGCGGTTTGGTCCAATCGGCATAAATACGTTTGAAAGTAGGTACTCCATACTTGGCGATCTCTTCAAGTATTCCACCGATGAGTCGATGCGGTACATTATCGGCATCTATTAAAACGGCCAGGCGGAGGTCTTTTGAACTATCCATGCAGTAATGATTAGCTTAGGAAAGGTAATCATTAATATAGTGTCAGGGTTGCCGGGATAAGCTGCATTGAACCTGTATTCAAGACAGAGGCCTCAATACAATGTTTATTTTGGTATTTGTTTTACTACATCTATAAATTCATATAATATATCGGTGGTCCTGTCAATAAGGTCCGGGGCAAGATGTTCGTAGATGTCTACAGGTTTTCCGGCGTTGGCTTCTGCAATGGCATCCAATAGTTCAGGCATAGTGATTTCTTTCAGCCGGGCAATGATATAAGCTTGTTCCATGAATTAAATGTAGTCATAAAGTGTAATTGCCGGATGAAAATTCATCCGGCAATTACACTTTTTCATATCAGGTCCTTATCATGTAACTGGTACTGCTCTTTTATTTTACGCATCACTTCATCCATCGAAGCCCGGTGATCTTTAGCGCTCCATTCGCCCCGCTCCCATTTTTCCAATTCCTGGTTGATGTGTTTTTCCTGCAGTGCCGATAATTTATTCACCAGCATATCGCTCATTTCTTTTTGTTTGGTATAAAAAACTTTCTTTTTTTCATACGACACTTCTTTATCTCTTCTCATCTCGTTTTCCGATGCGGCCATCTGCATGAGTTCTTCTTTTGCCAGGGCAATATCATAGGGGCCTACCGGCATAATAATTTTCGCCAATATGGGGCCTGTTTCAATAAGAATAATCAGTAATGAAATCAGGAGACAGGCCCACCATACACTGTCTTCCTGGGCCGACAAATCAGACAAAGCTTTATTACGCTCCAGGAAACCGAGGTTGGCAGCCGCTGTTTTTTCATACTGCTTTCTTTTCTCCTGCATCGCCGCATTGGAAGTACTAAGTATACTATCCTGTTGCTGAATGCCTGTTACCAGCAACGATAATTCCGGTGCATATTGCTGCAGAGAGTTATTATAAGCATCCAATTTTAAGCGGGTAATAGTTTCAATACCTCTTTGCCGGGTGCCTCCCGTGCCATCGGCTTCGGCAATATAGGATTGCTGCAACTGGCGCAGGCTATCTTCGATAGATTGCTTTCGCAGGGTGAGCCTGTTTCTTTCATCCACTGCGTTTTTTGTAAGCGCTGTATTTTCCAGCGCCAGTAAGCTATCGTTCACCTGCATTTTTGTATGCAGGTTTTCAATCATCTTTGTATTGATCTCCTTGTCAAATATCTTCATCTCCAGCGGGCGGGCAATCGTTAACCCGATCAGTAATGCCAATGCAATCCTCGGTATGGTCATCCATACTTGCTTGCGTTTGCTTACGCCATATTTTCGCATGGTGGAAACAAGAAAACGGTCAAAATTAAAAATGATCAGTCCCCATACAATTCCGAATACTAAAGCAAGAAGGCCATTGCTAAACACCGTATACATCGCATAACCGCCAGCCAGTGTCGCCATTACAAAAGTGGCGAGGATAACGCCACCGAGCCCTGCATACTTACTGTGTTCCGAAGGATATTCTTTCAGCAATTGCTGATGTGCTCCTGCACACCACCATAAAAATTTGGATTGGGAAGGTTTTGATTGTTCGCCAAACGAATCGTAGGAATACAGATCCGCCGGCTGAGCATTGTTGTCAGCAGCCATAAGTAAATTGGTTTTACCGTAAATGAATTAGAATTCTGTTATAGGTTGAAGACTGGAATGGTTGAAAAACGGCGAGATGCCCAATTAAATTGCAAAGAGCCTGTTAATAAAAATGCAGCAACGCAGGTTGCTATTTCCAGCTTTATCTGTGTATTTATTACTGCCATAAACGGTTGATGAAAATAATTCAACCATGGATAGCTATTGTCAATAGATCAGGATGAGAAACTGCTGGAAAGAAATTTTCCTTCGTAAACTTACACTTCAAAAATGAGTAGTTTCCATGTTGTAATTGATGCGGGTATGTATTCATTTTGTAGAACAACCTAACCACCATGCAACTAATGATGTATCTCAACAACGACCTGATTGAAGCGTTACCCATTCATAAAGAGTCTCTTTGCCTGCCGGGCTATCTGGGTAAATTCAAAAGGACACTTAAACTGAAATACAGTGACATACTCAAACAATGTCCCGATCCGCCTGAGTTTTTAGTAATTGACCCGACACCCGTCAATACAACCTATGTCTCCAAACGCTGATTGATAAAAATCTTATTGCTTTCAGCCTTACTTTCTCCCAGGAGCAGTACCGCCTTCGTATTCCCGGAACTGCGAACCCCTCTCTTCCCGCATCATAAACCTCTTCCAATTTTTGGAAAGATTGAGGTCATCAATTGAACGATTCCGCATAATGTGGTTCAATTTCCTCTAACTACATTAAAAAGAGCTGGAGTGTAAATACTATCGTACAACGGAATGAGATAGCGGTCTAAATGAAGTTTGATATTCCAATACAGACTAAAACAATTGTTATGGCCAATCCAGCACAAAACAAAAAAGAAGAGAAGGACAAGAAAAAAACCGGTTTAAAAGCTGATCCCGAAACCCTGCACAAAACCGATCCGCAGAATAAGCGGACAGGAAGAAGAATAAAAATACATAGGCTATATTCGTTTTTATGGATTTGTCGTTCACCAATACTCCAATCATTTTTGTAATGCTCGTCTGAACAATCATGGAAAAATTCTGATTACCTTTATTTGCGAGCAGAAAATAAAAATTTATTGCTGACAGGGAGACGGAAACCCGGAAACAAACACCAACTGAAATTTAAAGCTTACCGTTTTACCGACATTTACTTTTAAAGCTTAAACTCCCCGATATGAAAAAAGTATTGATTGCAATTGACTATACACCTGCTGCAGAAAAAATTGCAGAAATTGGTTATGCAGTAGCGAAGGCATTGAAGGCACAAGTGGCACTGGTACATGTGATCACTGAAGCCGCTTTTTATGCCATGGAATATTCTCCTATAATGGGATATAAAGGTGAATATACCAGCGGGGCTGCCGAAGTGGTTGCAGACATTCCAAAAGAAGCTGAAAATTTCCTGGCCGCTTCCGTCAGGCATCTTGGTGATAGCAACATTACTACGATGGTGTTGCAGGGTGAAACCACCGAAGCTATTTTACAATACAGCATAGAATGGAAAGCCGATCTTATTGTACTCGGTTCTCACAGTCACCACGGCCTGGGCAGGCTTTTTAGCACTGATGTAGCCAGTTATATTTTAAAGCATTCAAAAATACCTTTGCTTGCCATTCCTACGCAAGAAAAATAATAAAGACGGCATGAATTGATGATATCAAACAGCCGATTCATGTTGAACAATACAATTCTGCTATAAGCAACTCTTTAAAAAAATCATTGAAGGAAAATCCTTCTGCTTTACCTTTACAATAACTCAAACTAATGAAATCATATGTACCGGCTGCTGGTACTATATATCTTCCTGTTAGTTTCCTGCACGACCACCAACCGAGCTCTTTCCTATACTGTTCAGACAAAGCCTGTTTATAAAATTGATCCGGAACCACAAAAAATCATCCTGCTTAATACCTGTAATTTTGCCACGAAAAAAATCCGTGACAAAAAGGAAGAACTGTTTATATCCCTTACAGATAGTCTTATGCTATGGGCTTCGGGAAAGATCACTGATAAAACAGGAATACGTACACAGGTATTGACCGGTTACACTGACCTTGCCGGCAATACGGATAGTACCGTACTTGCACAGTTAAAAGAATATAACGCATCGCATGCCATCATCCTTTATTCCTTTAATGTGTTTTTTAACCAGACACATGTGGATGTCGTTAAAAACTTGGATGGTAAAAAAGACAGAACTGCCTATTATGATATAGTTGCTGATATTGATTATTCGTTTTATTCGATCGCAGGTTTATTGAAAAATAAAACGATCCTAAAAAAACGTTTCCACTCCTCCCGTTCAGTGATCAGTGGGTTGCTGGCAGTCGGGCCCAATGTGGTGGCGCAGCGAAAAGATGCCCGTGACATTATGCTGGAAAATGGACAGGACTTCCTGAATTATTTTTTTCCTGGTGAAGCAGGCCGCACCCGCATCATTTTTACCGGCAAAGGATTTGAAGCAGTGAATGCTGCTCTTGCCAGGAATAACTATGATGCAGCCCTTACCGAAAACCTCCGGTTTATTGATGATAGCAATAAAGAAAAAGCTGCGAAAGCCTGTTATAATTGTGCAGTGCTGTTTGACCGAAAAGGCCAGCCCGGTGAAGCAAAGACCTACCTGCAACAATCTCTTTCTTTGTTTAACCTGCGGGAAGCAAGATCGATGCTGAATGATTTTGAAGAGTAAGGAAACAGCTGCATCAACAATACCTGATTAAATTAGTAATTCAATCCAACTTAAAAGCTTCCCGTAGTGAGAAGTTTTTTTTAGTATAGAAACTATATCAATGCCCTGTTTTTTGTTTCCGCGAATACAGTTTTTTTATTTATCCTTTCCTGTGACATGATGAAAATAATTGGTCCGTTTCGTAACTTGTCTATGTGGAAGAAACATTACCAAAGAAAAGCACCCGTCTTAAACGGGTAAGAAAAAATTTAAAGCAAGCTATGGCGCTTGCCTGGGCTGCTTCGCCGCGTTTATTGATCCGTTATTCACTGCTTGGCATGTTCAATGCTATCATGCCACCAATCTCTGTTTACTTAGGCGCTGTACTTGTCAATAAGATTGCTGAAGCGCAGATCCACCCGCTGCGTTTTGAAAATGTTTTATGGATCGTTATTGGTTTGTGGATCACCTTTGTAGTACAGCGTGCTGTTGGCGCTTACATGGGTTATGGCAGAAATTTATATGTGCGCCGGGTAGAACTTGAAGCCGAATGCCGCTTGTTGGAAAAAGCATCAAGGGTTGATCTGGGTCACTTTGATAATTCTGATTGGCATGACCGGCTGGCCCGTGCCAAACGGGATGTGAACTGGAGACCCGGTGATCTTACCTGGTCCATATTGGGGTTATCGGGCAATATCGTCACCATTGTATTAATGGCCGGATTGCTGGCAAGTCTTCATTATACGTTAGTGCTTCTTGCATTGGGAGCTGCTTTTCTTTCGTTGATGTTGGAAAGCCGTGTCACCACCCGACTCTATAAATATTTTTATAAGGAAACACCGGAAGAAAGAGAGCGACAATATCTCGGTGACCTGCTGGTGCAGCCACGCAACACCAAAGAAGTGAGAGCTTATGTGCTTGCCGATTACCTGCTCGGCAGGTATCGTAAACTATCCGATGATCTTTTTAAACAAAGAGAAAAAATGTTTCGTCTCGGAAGCAGTATGTCACTTTTAACGGGTTTTATCACCGGAACCATTCTTGCACTGGCTTATGTATTTGTCGCACTTAAAGGAATAAAAGGAACGATCAATCCCGGGGCTGTTGTGCTGGTGATCGGTGCCTTTACATCGGTGTCCGGAACGTTGGGACAAATCTCCAGCACTTTTGTTGCCGTGGATCAGCATACCACTTTTCTCGACGATTATTTTTCTTTTCTCACAGTAGGTTCGCTGGTACCTGTACCTGAAAAACCGGTTGCTATTACCACTACTCCCATTGAAGGAATTGAATTTGATGCTGTCAGTTTCACTTATCCCGGCGGAACCGATCCGGCAGTACATGGATTAAATCTTCACATAAAAAAGGGAGAACTCATGGCATTGGTAGGTGAGAACGGTGCCGGCAAATCAACGCTCATTAAATTGTTGCTTCGTTTTTATGATGCGGGACAAGGCACCGTAAAAGTGGGTGGTATTGATGTAAAAGAAATGGATCCTGAAGAGTTGCGCAACAGGATTGGTGTGCTGTTCCAGGATTATGCGATGTATGAACTTTCTGTACGGGAGAATGTGGTTATGGGAAGACCGAATGGTACCATCAATGATCAGCAGGTGATCAAAGCCCTGCAGGATTCACGAAGTGAATGGCTGGTGAGCAAGATGGCGAATGGACTCGATTCAAAAGTGGGGAGATTGTTTGAAGGTGGTCATGATCTTTCGGGAGGTGAATGGCAGCGTCTCGCATTGGCCCGCATCATGTATCGTAATGCTGATATCTGGATACTGGATGAACCTACGGCTTCACTCGATCCCGAAGCAGAAGCCGCCATCTTTGCTGAGTTGAAAGAAAATCTCAAAGGCCGTATCGGTATTGTTATCTCTCACCGTTTTTCCACGGTGCGTATTGCGGACCGTATAGCCGTGATAGATGATGGAAGAGTAACTGAACTGGGAACGCATGAAGAATTGCTCGCAGCAAGAAACCGGTATGCACAATTGTTCGAGTTGCAGGCGAGTGGTTACAGGTGAATCGTGATCAAAAGATTCAATGAGATTTTTTATTTAACCGGTTGTGCTAATAATTTGCATTAGTGTTTGGAAGCATTTCATGTTACATACTTTGCTAACTTTTCAAGTGATGCGATAGTGCCTGCCTCATTGTCTTCAGGTCGTATACCCAGAGGAATATTTTTAAATAAGAAGGTAACCCTGGTTACTTCCCGGTATCAGTTAACCAAAAAAGCCCTTGCCCCATAGTATAACCAGGAGGAGTATAAAAATAGAAAGAGCAAGTTTTATCTTCATTTTATTATGACGGGAAGAATACAGCATGATTCAAATGTTTGCTTCTGTTATTTGTTTCTGTCAAAATGTTAACTGTAATACAGGCAAGCGTTGAAACTAAAATGATACCAACAATGATGCGGAATACTATCGGTCGGCCTTTTATGGAAATTTCTTCCTCAAGCATAGTGGCAATTTTCTTTTTCATATTTGTTGTGAATAGTGACATGATAAATTTAGTTTTACAATTTTAAGGCCAACACGCTGAAGGCATTTTTTTTACCTGAAACCTTTATGAGTGTGGATAGGATTGCCTATTACAGGAGTGGCTATGCAGAAATGTTTACCACCTGAATATATTAGAGAGGGTTGCCAACCCTTCTTCTATTACAGATACAGACACTAACCGTTCTCCAACAAAAAAATATTATGTAGCTTAGCTATTCACAATTGCTTCATTTAAATGGCAACTGTAAAATTCACTTACGCATTAAAAAGATTTTTCCCGGAGTTAAATGACATTCCGGCCAATGGAAATTCTTTTGCGGAAATTTTTAAAGAAATAGATGCAAGCTATCCCGGTCTTAGCAGCTATGTGCTGGATGAAAGAGGAAGCCTTCGCCGCCATGTAAATATTTTTATTGATGGTAAGATGATCAGCGACCGTAATAAATTAAGCGATCCTGTTTCTTCCAACAGCGAAATATATATCCTGCAAGCCTTGTCAGGCGGATAAACTTCTGCTTATGAAATCAACACTTCTTTTAGGCACCCGGAAAGGGTTTATCGCCTATCGTTTTAAAAACGGTACATGGCAATCAGAGAATCTTTCTTTCGAAGGCATTCCGGTTTCCATTGCCTATGCGGATGAAAGAACCGGCACCTGGTGGGCCTGTCTCGATCATGGACATTGGGGAGTAAAGCTTCATCGCTCTGCTGACAGGGGAAAAACATGGAAAGAGTTAACAGCTCCTGCATATCCTGAAGGTGCAACAATCAAAGACGGTCTGCCTGCCACCACACGATATATATGGGCTATGGCAAATGGCGGTAAAAAATTTCCATCAAGGTTATGGCTCGGCACCGATCCTGGTGGTTTATTTCTAAGTGAAGATGACGGCAATAGTTTTCAATTAGTGGAATCATTGTGGAATCATCCTACCCGAAAAGAAGGATGGTTTGGCGGTGGTCGTGATCAGCCCGGCATTCATTCCATCGTAGTTGATCCGCGAAATGAAGACCGTGTTTTTATCGGCATCAGTTGTGCCGGCGTTTTTGAAACTACTGATAGCGGCAGCACATGGTATATACGTAATAAAGGCATGCATGCCGATTTTCTTCCTGATCCGAATGCAGCAACCGGTTACGATCCACATATTCTTGTTGCTGCTCCATCCGATCCTGATACATTATGGCAGCAAAATCATTGCGGCATTTTTTGTTCTACAGACGCTGCTATGAACTGGCAGGATGTAGGACAAGCCGATGGCCCGGCAAAGTTTGGTTTTGCCATTGCTGTAGCAGAAGATGATCCTCAGCAGGCATGGGTAGCTCCTGCCAATAGCGATATGACCCGTACTGCTGTTAAAGGCGCTCTGTGTATTTGCAGAACCGATGATGGCGGAAAGACATGGAAACAACAAAGAAAAGGATTGCCGCAGGAAAATTGTTTCGATATTGTTTACCGTCATGCACTGGCTCTCTCAGGCAATGCATTGGCATTTGGTACCACCACAGGTAATTTATTTTTTTCTGCTGATAAAGGGGAGAACTGGCAGACACTGAATAATTATTTACCGATGGTTTATTCGGTGCAGTTTGCGGATTAGCCCCCTGTCCCCCATGCGTGGAGACAGGCACAAGGACACTGAGATAATGAGTACAATACCGGTTGCTTTTCATTTTACGCCTGATCCCCTTCGAAGACCCGGCTGCGAATAATAAAAATTTCGGCAGATAATTCTATATAAGCTAAATTTATAATCTCCTTTACCCCCTGGTAACAACTTTTCCCGGCCTGCTATTTATTCATATTAAAATCAACATCAATGAAACGGTTAAGATTTCCCGGTCTGCTATTTTGTGCAGCCACTTTATTCTTTTTAACCTCCTGCGGGGGAAATGAAAGTAAAGAGAAAACAAACACTGATTCCACCACTGCTGAGAGTAACACGAATGCGGTTGCCACGGAACCAAATACGATTATTACTACTCCGGAAAATATGATGGTAGTAACGCATAAGGTGGCTGATTTTGAAAAATTCCAGGCCTCTTACGATGCGCATGATTCCCTGCGATTGGCCAATGGCTTACATAGTTATGTAATTGGACGGGGTGTAGATGATCCCAATATGGTAATGGTAGTTGTAAAAGCAGATGACATAGAAAAAGCGAAGGCATTTGCCAAAGATGCCAGCCTGAAAAACGCCATGAAAAAAGCTGGCGTAACAGGTGCTCCTACGATTTCTTTTAATACCAGCACCTGGCAGGATACAGCTGTGTTAGCTCCAGGCACCATCCGGTCAAGATCAACGTTTACTGTTAAAGATTGGGATGCGTGGGTTAAGAGTTTCATGGAAGGTAAGCAGGAAAGATTGGATAATGGTATAACTGCCAGGGTGATCGGCCACGATGTAGATGATAATAAAAAAGTATCGCTGGTGACGGCTTTATTAGATACTGCCAAAGCCTTTGCCTATTACAAATCAGATGCGCTGAAAAAAAGAAGAGAAGCCGGTGGTGTGATAGGCGAACCAAAGCGATTTCTGTTCCGGGTAGTGAAGCGCTATTGATCCCGATAGCTATCGGAAAAAAATTGAAATGAAATAATACAAAAGATGAAGTGATGCTTCATCTTTTTTGTTATGCTTCCATTTACGCCAAGTCCTTTGGAGATCCGGCTGCGAATAGTGCTTAGTGAGTTATTTAAAAACTAATCCTCCGAAATGTCAAAGTTGATTTTATGCATCTGGAATTTCCGGCTCAACTAGCTTAGCCAACTTTTCTAAAGATTCCTGCCAACCTAAATAACACATTTCTGCTGGTATCATAGAAGGAATATCTTGCTGCAAAATTTTTATTTCAGTGCCCACCATCACCTTTTTTAGTTCGACAGAAGTAGTCATTTCACCTGGAAGGTTAGGGTCGTCAAATTTATCTGTATACTTTAAAAACTCATTAGGTTTAATCTCAAGGTATTTGCCTCCGAACGAATGGCCATTGCCAGTAGAAAAATTATGAAATGACATTCTAAAAGTTCCGCCCACTTTTACATTCATTTCATGCACAGTGCAGAGGAACCCATAGGGAGGTAACCAGGATGCAAGTGCATTAGCTTCAGTAAATGCCCGATAAACCTTTTCAGGAGATGCTTTAAGGACTCTGTGTAATGATACGCTGTTGTTTGTCATAAAAATTTCGAGTTAATTTCTGTTCGTTATATTTTTTCAGCTTTATCAGCTTTACAAATTTAAATAGTTCTTGTCAGGTTGTCGCTCGTTTTGACTGGAACAGAATTAATTGCATTACCAGATAATGATTACAATATCGGTTGCTTCCATTTACGCCGAGTCACTTCGGAGACTCGGCTACGAATAAATAATCAATTTTTAAAAATAATCCTCATCGTTTGTTTCAAATACAACATTCTGTGCATGGAGAATTATTCTTTGAGAAGGTTCTAAGACTTTTGTTCTTCTATATAAATCTTCAAGTTCCTTTTTTTCTAACCATCTCGATCCTAACAATTCAGCATCAAATAATTCTTCAAATGTTTGTGTTTTTATTGCGGACTTCTTGATGTTATTAAGTTGAATTGTATAATCCTTGTAGCCTTTCGTTTTTACATCATTTACTTTACAAATAGGTAAATGATATCCAGAAGTAATTAATTTATTAGGATTTTGTAGCTTATCTGTTGGCCGTAAAAAAGCGCAACAGTATGGAAATCTATAGTCTAGCGATGTCACTTTTACATTCTTCCCGTCCGAACAAAGATTACTACAACAAAAACATTTTTCCATTCTTTTTAGTTGGCCTTCTAAGTTGCCAGATTGAGAAAAATATAAAATTTCGTTTTCCCAAATTTTATATTGCATTGCCACTATACGTACTTTTTTATTTTCTTCATTATATTGTTCATAAATTAAATCTGCTCCAGAAATTGCTTCAGAAGGATTAGGGTGTAAAACGGCAACACGAAAAATAGATTTATCATCTCTACTTCGATAGGTATTGAATTTGCCTAAGTGATTTTCAACCCAAATCTTATCTGCTCTATTTAAATAAGTGTCATTTAAAATCGCCTGGCTCTCAGTAACTCTTTCAAGATTAAGGAATGCATTAAATTCTGTTTTTAAAAGCATCTTCAAATCAGTTGCTTCTCTTCTTAAATTCTCTGGGTCATCATCGTTATTAGTAAACTGATTTAATAGCCTTTCTATCTCAAAAATCCTTGCTTCTATTATTTGTTCAGGCAAAATATCTCTTTCTTCTTCTCTTGATTTTGCTAATGCTTCCTGAGCGCATTTAGCATAAATTTTTTCTAATCTACTTTTCCTTTTAAGACCAATTTTTGAGTTCCCAAGAATTTCAGGGGCTATTTCTTTACTGAATTTAATAGCATCTTCATATTTTACATTCGGATTTTTCTTTACTAGAGAAAGTAACTCCCTTGATGCATTAAGAAATGCCCATTCCTTCTGAAGCTGATTTAGATTTTCCATATATTATTGGTTTGTCCAAAAATCCGCCATCGCTTCAGCCTGCTTCATCACTGTCTCAATTGCTTTTAGTTCTAAGTCGGGAGGATAGCCATATTTCTTAAGGGTTCTTCTTACCAACACCATCAACTTAGCTCTTGCACTTTCACGAATTGTCCAGTCAATGGTTGCATTATTTCTTACTTTGTCAGCTATTTCCTTAGCAATGTCTTTTAATGTTTCATCGCCCAACACCTTCACTGCGCTGTCATTTGTTTCTAAAGCGTTATAAAAGGCCACTTCATCATTTGTTAATCCTAAACGTTCTCCTTCTTTGTCCGCTTCTTTTACTTCTTTTGCAATATTGATTAACTCCTGGATAATTTCTGCTGTCGTCAATAAATTATTCTGGTATTTTTTAATAGCCTTCTCCAGCATTTCTAATAAAGCCCTGCTTTTTACAAAGTTCATTTTTGCTCTTGACTTTATCTCATTGTTCAAAATCTTCCTTAACAACTCAAAAGCAAGGTTTTTATGTTTCATTCCCTGCACCTCAAGTAAGAACTCGTCAGAAAGAATTGAAATATCCGGCTTCTTCATCCCAGCAGCATCAAATATGTCAATTACTTTATCACTGGCTAACGCTTCATCAACTAATTGTTTAATGGCTGTTTCTATTTCTATATCTGATTTGCCTGTACCACTACTTTCAAATTTTACCAGTCTTGCTTTTACAGCCTGGAAGAAAGCTATTTCTTCTTTTATTTTCATTGCTTCCTCATGCGGTATCACTAATGCAAATGCCTGGTTTAATAATGTTGCTTCATGAATAAATCTTTCTTTTCCATCTTTCAATCCAAGAATATGCTCTTCCGCCTGAAGTATAATAGATAACTTTTCTTTGTTATCAACATTAAAAAATCTTCTGTAATTAAACTTGAAACTATTTTCATAATAAGACTGCGGTTCCTCCATCAGGATATCTTCCCGTGTGCCGCTATCTTCATTAAACATCTGCTGCACTATTTCCATTTTCTCCTGCATCACTTCTATTGCCTTGTCAATATTCTCTGTAGGGGAGCCTTTACCTCCAGCATCAGAATAAAATGATAATGCTTTTTTCAAGTCAGTGGCTATTCCAAGATAGTCAACGACCAAACCACCTTTTACATCTTTAAATATCCTGTTCACCCTTGCGATGGCCTGCATCAGGTTGTGGCCACGCATTGGTTTATCAATATATAATGTCTTTAAACATGGAGCATCAAAACCTGTAAGCCACATATCAATAACTATTACCAGTTTCAAATCATCCGCTTCATCTTTCATCCTGTCAGCAAGTGTTTTTCTTTCGCCTTTGGTGGTATGATGTTTTTCCATCTCAGGCCCGTCGTCACTGCTAGCTGTCATTACGACCTTAATCATTCCTTTATTTACATCATCATTATGCCATGCCGGACGTAAAGCAATTATTTCTTTATACAAACCAACAGCAATCCGGCGGCTCATCGCGACAATCATTGCTTTGCCGGTAAATACATTTTGTCTTGCTTCAAAATGCGCCACCATATCTTTAGCCAGGTTGCTTATGCGTTTATCATTACCTACTATTGCTTCCAGTTTTGTCCATTTCGCTTTTGCTTTTTGTTTTTCGGTTAGTTCTTCCTGCTCCAATTCTTTATCAAACTCTTCAATCAGTTGCCGGCCTTCATCTTCTAAATAAACTTTTGCCAAACGACTTTCATAATAAATCCGTACGGTAGCTCCGTCGTTCACTGCCTGTGAAATATCATAGATGTCAACATATTGACCAAACACCTGCGGCGTATTTACATCCGTACTTTCTATTGGTGTACCGGTGAAACCAATATATGTTGCACGTGGCAATGCATCTCGCAGGTATTTTGCAAAACCATAAGCAATACGCTGCCCTACTACTTCTTTTGTTTCTTTATTTACTACATCCTTCATCACCGCATCAAATCCATATTGGGTACGATGTGCTTCATCAGCTATCACAACAATATTTTCTCTCGTTGATAATTTATCATAATCAGGTTTGCCATCTTCCGGCAAAAACTTCTGTATGGTAGTAAAGACAATACCACCACTGGCTACATTTAATAATTCTTTGAGATGCTGACGGCTTTCTGCCTGTACTGGTTCTTGCCTTAGTAATTGTTTGCTTCCCGCAAATACACCAAACAACTGGTCATCTAAATCATTACGGTCTGTAATCAGCAGTATCGTTGGGTTTTGCAGGGCGGGTGCAGTAATTAACTTGCCTGCATAAAAAACCATGCTCAGACTTTTACCCGAACCTTGGGTATGCCACACGACACCACCTTTCCTGTTACCGTCTTTGCCGGATGCTTTAATAGTGCTTTCAACGGCTTTATTAACTGCGTAGTACTGGTGATAGGCTGCCAGTTTTTTTTCTGTTACTATCTGTATAAGCCCTGTCGTTGCATCTTCCTTTTTTGTTTTTTCAAAAACAATAAAATTGCGGATTAAATTAAGAACTGTATCTGTATTCAGCATACCTACCAACATTGTTTCCAATTGCGGTCTGAAACGGGATGCATCTTTTAAACCATCTGCACTTTTCCAAACCATGTAGCGGCTTATGCCTGCTGATAAACTGCCCGCTTTACACTCATGACCGTCCGAAATAACACAAATAGCATTATAGGTGAACAAAGATGGAATCGTTGCTTTATACGTCTCTATTTGATTAAAAGCTCTTTCAATCGTTGCGTTTTCATCTGCTGCATTTTTTAATTCGATTATTACCACCGGAATGCCATTTATGAAAAGCAACAGATCGGGTCTTTTGTTTTTATCCTTTTCAATAATCGTGTATTGGTTAATGACAAGGAACTGGTTATTGAATGCGTTATCAAAATCCATCAGCTTCACATCATATCCTCTTTCAAAACCATCTTTCTGGTAAGGAATCTTTACTCCTTCTACCATCATGCTGTGAAAGGTTTCGTTGTTATGAAGCAAGTCAGGTGAGTAAATGCGAACTACTTTTTGCAAGGCCTGTTCTCTTGCATTTTCCGGAATATCAGGATTGAGAATAGCAATGGCTTTTCGTATGCGGCCGGTTAAAATTATTTCTTCAAAACTTTCCCTTTCTTGTTTTTCCGCACCGGGGGCAATAGACAGCCCATGCACATACTCCCAGCCGAGAGACCGGAGCTGCTCAATGGCAAATGTTTCTATATTGTCTTCGGTGATGGACTTCATTATTAATTCATTTCAACCCTGACCTCACCACTCATAAGTTTGGGTAATAAGTTATCTCTTAGTTGTGTAAGATTTTTTATTTGATTATAATTCGATTTTATTTTTATCCAGTATTGTTTTGTAATTGTATCAAATCTTTCAATCAATTCATTTGACGGGAGCGAAAAACTTAAATTGAAAATATCATCTGGATTTACTCTTTGATGGCTGCCACTTGTTCCTCCTGAAGCATTTGTTAACTCTTGCATTACCTGATTTGAAATTAGGAAGCAATAAATAAAACCAAACCAGGATCTCTGTTTTGGCTTTACAATTTGAAATTCTGTTGAACAAATGGAATTATCATCAACATTCCCATATAAAGGCCAAATTCTTGGAAATCTTGGATTCAGCTTTGATACAAGAATTGAATTTGGCGCTACTTTATATTTATTGCTCAAAATTTCTTTCCCAATTTCTTTTATCGAAGTTCTGTTTTCATCAAAAGCAGGTAAACTGTAGTGATTAAAAAATATATTTGGTTGTTTAGAAGGGCTTACACTTTCTTTTAAATGGTCTGCTACGTCTGAAATTGTAGCTGCTTCCCAACTTTCTTCTGCCTCTTCCACAAACCACTGCTTGAAAAGTGTTTCAGCTAATTGTTCTAAGGTTTTGTTTTGGCGATGTAGTAAATCTAGTTTATCATCTAAGCTGCTAAGTATTTCTGTTATAGTATTCTGCTCTTGAAGCGGTGGAATTAAAATGTCAATGTCTCTTATTCTATCTCTTCCTAATTCAATTTGCCCCGTTGAACCTTCAGCATAATTTTCAATTTCTTCTTCTTTTTTTCTCAAATTATAAAAGACAAATTTTGGATTGACCACTGCCTGGTTTAGTCTAACAATAGAAACGTGGCTATCTACAAGAAATAAATCTTTTTCCAAAAAAAAACCTACTCTTCCTGCAGTTCCAACACCAGTTGAATTAATTAAAATATCCATATCTCTGAGTCGCTTTTCTTGTGCAAACTTTTTGCTTGAGTCATGATATTTCAAATGGTCTTTTGATACAATCCCATTTCTAATACACTTCTGATTAATTACAGGAATGCCATTCTCGCCAACATATTTTGGAGATATTCCTCTATTAATATAATTAGCAATACTGCCTAGCTTATATTCCTTCCATCGTTTATAAAAACTGATGCCGACTCTATCAATATGCTCCACCAAATCTTTTTCTGTAATAGTATTATAGTCAATCAAGTCAATTTTATAATGCAGGTTCAGTTCATCTATTTTCCCGCTAAGCCTAAGTATATCGTCAAGAGAAATGTTTCTTCCTTTCAAGGCAAAGTCAATATCAGAATCGGGTCGGTAGTTGCCTTTAGCCCTACTTCCAAATACTAATACTTCATCCAGTTTTGAATTTTGTTCAAAAATTTTCTGAATGCTTTCAATTGTATTTTCTGGTAAACCAAATTTCATAAAATCATCCAAGGCGTTCTACTTCCAGCCTTGTTTCTAATTGTATAAATAATGCGTGATAAATTTCTACAGTGGCAGTTGCTATTTCATTTGCAGTTCCTTCGTTATAGGTATGAGATGTCTGATTCCTGGATTGTCTCATCTTTTTCCAGTTTTCAGCATCATTGAGCCATCCTTCATCAATAGCAAGGTTAAGTACGACGGCAACTGTGTCAGGTAATTGGCTATGTCCTTTATATTTTAATAAATCCCATAATGTTTTCCAGGCCAGTTCAAAAGTAAATTCAAAGCGTTGTATCAGGCCGTTCATCTCAAGGTCATTCATAGCGTCTAAATCCATATCTACAGCTTCCGTCAACCGGGCCAACGCTTTTTTGTAGTTATTAAACCGCTGTATCCAGCGAATGTCTTTATCCGGCATTGGTATTAATATTTATTTTTGCAAGATTCTTTTTTATCTGCTCATTCAATGCTGCTTCTTCTGCTATTTGTTTTTCGAGTTCAGCTTTCAATTCAGCAAACCGTTCTGCAAAATTAAAATCATCATCATCATCGGGCAGGCCCACGTAACGGCCGGGTGTGAGTACATAATTTAATTCTTTTACTCTTTCAATAGTTTCGCTTTTGCAAAAACCCTGTATATCTGTATATCCATTCTCATCCGTTTTCCATGCATGATATATGGCCGCTATTTCTTCAATGTCGCCAGGTTTATCAACCTTATGTTTTTCTTTATTATGCTCTCTATCTGTTAATACCCTTGTTTTTCTATTCAGCAATTCTCCTTTATTTCTTGCATCAATAAAAAGAATTTGTCCTTTCCGTTGTTTTTTATTCCGGTTTAGGAACCAGAGACAAGCCGGTATTTGTGTATTCAAAAAAAGTTTCGTTGGCATATTTACAATGCAGTCTACCAAATCATTTTCAATTAAAGCTTTTCGTATTTCACCTTCCGTATTTGTCTGTGTAGTAAGTGAACCTTTGGATAATACAAAGCCTGCTTTACCGGTTGGAGCGAGGTGAAATAGGAAATGCATAATCCATGCATAGTTAGCGCTGCCTGCTGGAGGTACTAATTTTTCACCGAGTACACTCCATCTTGCATCATCCCTCAATAGCTCACCGCTCCAGTCACTATCATTAAAGGGAGGGTTAGCTAACACGTAATCAGCTTTTAAATCTTTATGAGCATCATTCAAAAAACTTCCTTCATTATTCCATTTTACATTGCTACTGTCAATTCCCCGGATAGCAAGATTCATTTTTGCCAATCGCCATGTAGTTTGATTGCTTTCCTGTCCGTAAATGGAAATAAGATCCGCCGGGTTAAGTGATATTTTTTTTCCGTTAGTTTTTTTCTTATAATGGTCCTGGTGTGCTTTGATAAATTTTTCGTTTTGAACAAACATGCCCCCACTGCCGCAACAAGGATCAAACACACGGCCTTCGTAAGGCTCCATCATTTCCACCAATAATTTTACTACGCTTCCGGGTGTATAGAACTGTCCGCCTTTTTTCCCTTCAGCCAATGCGAACTCACCCAAAAAATATTCAAACACTCTGCCGAGTACATCTTTGCTTTGCGCTTCTTTGGTGCCGAGTGTAGCACTACCTACAAGATTCACTAATCCACCCAAACTTGTTTTATCCAATTTTTCCTGTGCAAAAACTTTTGGCAACACTCCTCTTAATGATGGATTATCTTTTTCAATTGCATCCATTGCTTCGTCAATGTCTTGTCCAATAGTGGGTAATGTTGCCCGGTCTCTTATCCATGTCCAGCGTGAAGAAGGCGGGACGTAAAAAATCTGTTCAGCGGTGTATTCATTTTTATCTTCTGGGTTAGCTCCTGCATATTCACTTTTACCTTCTAATAATTTCTGATGCAGTTCTTCAAATGCGTCGGATATGTATTTAAGAAATATTAAGCCTAATACGACATGTTTGTACTCAGCAGCGTCCATATTCTTACGGAGTTTATCCGCAGATTTCCATAGCTTCTTTTCCAATGACTCTTCTTTTTCCTGTTTTACTTTTTTTGCCATATAAACACTTCAAGCCGCAAAATAAGCAAAGCTGAATAGAATTCCCTAAAGTACAAGAGTGCGACGCAACAAAAACTTAATAGTAACAATGCAGCTTAGTACATAAAAAATATTTTTTTGATTATTTGCCAAACACTGCTACATTTGCTAACGGTGTTAGGTAAAAATGTAGTGATATGGGAATTTCTGAGCGACGATTAAGACAAAAGGATGAGGTGCGATCCAGCATTCTTTCTACTGCCTGGGAGATGGTAAAGGAAGATGGCTGGCAATCTGTTTCTATCCGTAAGATTGCAGATGCGATAGAATACAGTGTGCCGGTGATCTATGATCATTTTGAAAACAAGGAAGCTATTTTAATAGAGTTTGCCAAAGATGGCTTCCGGATGCTGTCAAAAAAAATCCAATCGGCTAAAGAAAAACATACTGATCCTGCTGAACAGCTGAAGACGGTGGCGAATGCTTACTGGAACTTTGCCTTTAAGAATAAAGAATATTACCAGCTGATGTATGGCTTGGGCATGGCTGGTTGCGAAATAGAAAAATGTTTCCCGGAAAGAGACAATTTCAGAAAGCTGGTGATGGAACCTATTGAGGCTATTATTTCAAAAAGCAAAAACCCGGGTGTAAATCCCTGCTTGAAGTATTACACCTTCTGGTCGATACTACATGGTTTAATATCCATTAAGAGCATGAGAAATTCCAATGTCTCGGATGAAGTGAACAAACTGGTGCTGGATGATGCCATTGAAGGCTTCATAAAAAACCTGGGATGATTTTTAATTTAAGAAACATCCGTACCTGATAACACCTGTTCGTGTTATCATTTAAAGTTTGCCTGCCATAAAGAAAATTATCCCGTCACCGGGATAGTCGCAATCCACCCCTAAATCGCCGGATTCGTACTCCTGTAACTTATTTTATACAAATAAATTTGCAGGATATAATTTTTTTCAAATTCTGCGAACAAGATGAACAAAAACTCATTATTAAATGTCCGGAACGGTGATGCACAATCGTCATCAACGGGCTCAATGTTTGTTAACCTGTAACTATTTTTTATATCACCAACCTTGTCGTTATGCAACAAAAAATCAAACCAGCCAGGCATCTTTTTCTTTTACCTGTTTTTATAATTGTCGCCGTTTTTATTTTAGCTGCCTGCAAATCATCTGCAGATAACGCGGGGTATGGAGCACCGCCTCCCGAAGCGTTGCCTGTAATTACGGTAAGCAGCATGTCTGCCACCACTTACCAGGAGTATACTGCATCACTAGAAGGAAGCAGGGATATCGAAATCCGTGCGCAGGTGGATGGTTATATCGACAGAATTTATGTGGATGAAGGTGCACAGGTGAGAAAAGGACAACTTTTATTTAAGATAAATGGCCAGCCTTATCTGGAGCAATTGAATACCGCCAATGCATTGCATGCGGCTGCTAAAGCTTCGCTGGAAAATGCGGAGATCAATGTAAACAAACTTGTACCGCTTGTTCAGAATAATGTAATATCAGATGTGCAATTAAAATCTGCACAGGCTGCTTATAATGCCGCAAAAGCAAATGTGGCGCAGGCTGCTGCCGCAGTGCAGGCCGCACGCATTAATGTTGGTTATACTTCTGTTACTGCACCGGCAAGCGGTTATATAGGAAAAATTCCGTTGAAAACAGGAAGCCTTGTGGGCAAAACAACTGTTGAGCCGCTTACTGTTCTTTCTGAAACCAGGGATATACATGCTTATTTTTCAATGAGCGAAATAAATTTTCTCGAGTTTAAAGATCAGTTTCCGGGAAACACGATTGAACAAAAAATTAAACAGATGCCGCCTGTAGAACTGGTGTTGGCATCCGGCAGCATTTATACACAAAAAGGAAGAGTAGAATTGACCGAAGGGCAATTTGATAAAACAACCGGCACTATTAATTTCCGGGCAACATTCCCCAATGCCAATGGAATACTCCGTTCGGGTAATACAGGTAAAATAAGAATTACAAGAGGTCTTGCTAATTCTATTGTGATACCGCAGGAAGCCACATTTGAATTGCAGGATAAAGTATTTGTATTTGCTATGGGCGACAGCAATAAGGTGGTAAGTAAGCCGCTCACGATTGCAGGAACAAGCAGGAACTATTACCTGGTACAGGGTGGTGTAACTGTGGGAGAAAAAATTGTATATACCGGTCTTGAACGATTGAGAGACGGCGCCGTAATACAACCACAACCCATTTCAATGGACAGTTTGCTGAAAGTAAGACCTATGTAGTTCCACTTTCACAAAAGAAAAATTCTTACAGGAAGATATAAACCAAAATCAGATGATAAAAAGATTTATAGAAAGGCCGGTGCTGTCTACAGTTGTATCCATCATCATTCTTTTACTGGGATCAATATCCTTATTTTCTTTGCCCATCACGTTGTTCCCCGATATCGCTCCGCCCACGGTGCAGGTAACAGCATCCTATCCCGGAGCTAATGCTGAAGTAGTAGCAAGAGCAGTAGCTACTCCCATTGAAGAAGCGATCAATGGTGTGGAAAACATGACGTATATGACTTCCTCATCCAGCAACGACGGCTCGATGACGATCAATGTTTTTTTTAAAGTGGGTACTAATCCCGATCTCGCAGCAGTGAATGTACAAAGCCGTGTATCAAGAGCAACAAGCCAGGTGCCGTCGGAAGTAACACAGGTGGGCATATCAACACAGAAGCAGCAAAACAGTATGATTTATGTGCCGCTGATATACAGCACCGATACGGCCTATGATGAAACGTTCTTACAGAACTATACCAGGATCAATATCATTCCTGAATTGCAACGTATACCCGGCGTAGGCCAGGCATTTATATTCGGAGCAAAAGATTACTCCATGCGTATCTGGCTTAAGCCTGATCGCTTAACCGCCAATAATCTTTCTCCACAGGAAGTAGTGAATGCAATCAGGGAACAAAATGTGGAAGCGGCACCGGGAAGATTCGGAGCAAACAGTGAGCAAGCCTTTGAATACATCATTAAATACAAAGGAAAACTCTCCAAGAACCTGGATTATGAAAATATTATTTTGAAATCATCACCCGGTGGTTCCACCATCCGGTTAAAAGATGTTGCACGAGTAGAGTTTGGTTCACTTTCCTATGGCATCAACCTTACCGTGTTGGGAAAGGCCGGCACCGGCATGGGAATTTTTCAAACAGCCGGCTCCAATGCTAATGATATACTTACTGCGGCGGAAGAAGTAATGGAAAAAGCGGCAGCCAATTTTCCTAAAGGCATTCATTATTTTAATATGTACAGTGCCAAAGATTTTTTGGATGAATCTATTGCGCAGGTAGAAGAAACATTGATAATCGCATTTGTACTGGTGTTTTTGGTAGTGTTTATTTTCCTGCAGGATTTCCGTTCTACCTTAATTCCTGCGATTGCGGTGCCGGTTGCATTGATCGGAACATTTTTCTTCATGCAATTGTTTGGATTTACTATCAACCTGCTTACGTTGTTTGCACTGGTGCTTGCTATTGGTATCGTGGTAGATGATGCGATTGTAGTGGTAGAAGCTGTGCATACAAAAATGGAACGAACAGGGTTGCCTGCACGGGAGGCAACGATACAGGCCATGCGTGAAATAACCAGTCCCATTATTTCTATTACACTGGTGATGGCAGCGGTATTTGTGCCGGTTGGTTTTATGCAGGGACCCGCAGGTATATTTTATAAACAGTTTGCATTTACGCTGGCCACGGCTATTCTGATTTCTGCCGTAAATGCGTTGACATTAAGTCCTGCATTATGTGCATTGTTTTTAAAGAACCCGCATAATGGAGAAACGAAGAAAGGATTCAGCCAACGATTCTTTAGCGGATTTAATGCCGGCTTCGGTGCCATAACAAAGAGGTATGGCCAGAGTATAAAATTTCTTATCAAAAGAAAATGGATTGCCATCACTGCATTGCTGCTAATTGTTGGTACTACTTTCTGGATGATGCAAAAAGCGCCTACGGGTTTTATTCCCACCGAAGACCAGGGATTTATTCTTTATTCAGCCAACCTTCCGCCCGGCGCCTCACTGGACAGAACACAAAAAGTGATGGATAAGGTGGATAGTTTGTTAAGCCAGGTAGAAGCCATTGAAAAACGGGGAGCAGTAACAGGATTGAATTTTATTGCGAATGCCTCCGCATCTAATTATGCAATTGGGTTTATCCATATGAAAGCTCCGGGTAAAAGAGGAAAAGTAAGCAAGGTGGAAGATGTAATGGGAGTGATAAACCAAAAGCTGAGTGTAATAAAGGAAGCACAGATTTTTCTTTTTCAATTTCCTACGGTGCAGGGATTTGGAAACACCAGCGGTTTTGAATTTATTCTCCAGGACAGAAGCGGTGGTCCATTGGATAAATTATCCGGAACAGCCTATGGTCTTATTGGTGCATTGATGCAACGAAAAGAAATTGCTTATGCGTTTACAACTTTCAATACCGGCAATCCTCAATACATGCTGGATATTGATGAAGAAAGAACAAAACAATTAGGCATTTCCATCAATGACCTGCTGCAAACATTACAGATTTACTATGGCAGCAGTTTTACATCTGACTTTAATCGTTTCGGAAAATTTTACCGGGTGATTGTGCAGGCAGATATTCCTGATCGTGCTGATCCCGGCACGCTGAACAGTGTGTATGTAAAAAATAATTTGGGTGAAATGGTTCCGGTCAACTCGGTAGTAAGTTTAAAAAGAGTGTATGGCCCTGAAACAGTGACAAGAAATAATCTTTTTAATGCAGTTACCATTAATGGAATGCCCAAGCCGGGTTTTAGCACTGGTGATGCTATCAAGGCCATACAGGAAGTAACACAAACTGCTTTGCCAAGAGGATTTTCTTATGAATGGTCGGGACAAACAAGGGAAGAGATAGGAGCAGGTTCCCAGCAAACATTGATTTTTATATTGAGTCTTGTCTTTGTTTTCTTTTTGCTGGCCGCACAATATGAAAGTTATATTCTTCCCTTCGCTGTTATTCTTTCTGTTCCTACTGGTATACTTGGCGTATTTATGTTTATCAATTTTAAAGGGTTAGACAATAATATTTATGTACAGGTTGGATTGATTATGCTGGTAGGATTGCTGGCGAAAAATGCAATCCTTATTGTAGAATATGCTGTGCAACGCCGCAGGGCGGGTATGGGATTACTGGAATCGGCACTGGAAGCATCACAGTTAAGATTAAGACCGATACTCATGACCTCCTTTGCATTTATTGTTGGCCTGCTTCCATTGACGTGGGCAACGGGTGGTTCGGCCCTTGGCAACCGATCCATCGGAACAAGTGCGATGGGCGGAATGCTTACCGGTGTATTGCTTGGTGTGTTTATCATTCCTGTACTCTTTGTCATTTTTCAATTTTTACAGGAAAAAGTTACCGGCAAGCCAAAACAGACTACTGCTGCCAGGGGTCATCTTTCAGAGTAAACTATTTGTAACGATTAAACAAAAGAATTTATGATACGCAGGATAAACAGCAAGCGGCCAATTCATCAATTGATCATTCCTTTCCTTATCATTTTTATTTCCTCCTGCAGGGTTGGTAAAGAATACCAGCAGCCGGAACTGGAATTGCCAAAACAGTTTACTACTGTAAGTTTTTCGGATACCAGCAGTATCGCTGATATAGCATGGAAAAATTTTTTTACAAACCCTGATTTGCAACAGTTGATTGACAAGGGAATAAAGTATAATCATGATTTGCTTATCGCAATAAAAAGAATTGACATTGCACAGGCAAAAGTGAAACAGGCTAAAGTTTTACAACTTCCTGAACTGGATTTTCAACTGGCAGCACAGATCAACCGTCCCTCAGATAATAGTCTCAATGGACTGAGTATAAAAAGTTTCCTGGGGAAAAGCTATGTAGAAAATTACCAGGCCCTCGTTAACCTTTCATGGGAAGCAGATATATGGGGAAAGATCCGCAGCCAGAAAGAATCAATATTGGCTGAATCTATTCAAACGTACGAGGTAGCAAAAGCTGTTCAGACGCAATTGGTCGCAAATATTGCACAAGGGTTTTATAACCTGCTGATGCTCGATAAACAATTACAAATAGCTAATAAGAATCTTTCGCTGAGCGACAGCTTTGCAGTTGCTACAAGACTGCTTAAGAATGCCGGCATTGTAAATGCATTAGCTGTTCAGCAGGCCGAATCGCAAAAACAATCTACTGCTTTGTTAATTCCGCAGCTTGAAGAAAATATTGCCTTGCAGGAAAATGCTTTGCAGGTTTTAACAGGGCAACTTCCCGGCTCCATTTCACGCAATGCAGCACTAAACGAGTTTCCGGTTACTGAAAATCTTTCAGCCGGCCTTCCTGCTTCGATGGTTAGCCGCCGGCCGGATGTTCGTGCCAATGAAATGGCATTGGTGACAGCTAACGCACAGGTTAGGGTAGCACAGGCAAATATGTACCCTGCACTGAATATAACTGCTGGTGGAGGATTGGAATCATTTAAATCAAGCAATTGGTTCAATATTCCCAACTCCTTATTTGGTTTAGCGGCAGGCACCATTGCAGAACCCATTTTCAGAAGAAGAGAATTAAAAACACAATTTGAAATTGCCAAGTTTCAAAGAGAGCAGGCCGTTATACAATTCAGGCAATCAGTGTTGCAGGCAGTAGCGGAAGTTTCCGGTGCATTGGTACAGATTGATAAATTAAAACAGCAGGAACAGATTGCAACGGTGCAGGTGGATACGTTGCATCGTGCTATATTCAATGCACGTTTATTATTTAAAAGCGATTTGGCTAATTACCTTGAAGTAATAACAGCCCAGGCAAATGCTTTGCAGGCTGAGTTGAATCTTGCTTCTATTCAACGCCGGCAATTGGGTGCTATTGTTGAATTATACAGATCTCTTGGGGGCGGATGGAAAATTTAAAAACTTTTATTACGTCAAAGCCGGTGGTTGATGAAGACCCGATAGCTACTCGCCGGGCAGGCACAACAAACGATGCTATGAAATACTATCGCTGGCAACAAATCAAATCTGTTTACTAATACAGATTTGATTTAAGCATTAATCCTTACACTCATTCCTTCACCGCAAAACTCTCACCAGCCACATAGATGGATACCTGAATGGAAGAAGCTGCAAACGCATTATCATTACCGGTATGAATATTTTCAGGCTTCGCAAAAACAATCACCTGGCTTTCGCCAGCCACAGTGGCCCTGCCCCGGTGAATGATGACCGCCGTGGATTCATCAATACCAAAACACTGGTAAGCCGGATATTCCAGTATAGCCGACAGCATGCGGCTATAGCGGCTGCGTACTATGAAATGCTGATCAACAATAACAGAGTCGAGCAAACCCAATCCATTTTTTAATTCGATGTTTCCCTGTTGCAATATTTTATAAGTGGATGCATACACCGTGTCCCGCAATCCAGAGCCTGTCAGCATTTTTTTACTCATCACCGCTGCACCGGCGCTGGTGCCACCGATCACAGCACCATTGTAATAAGCCTGTTTGATGATTTGTTGTACAGGGCTGCCTTCAATCAATTCCATAAACCGGCCCTGGCTGCCACCACCGAGGTAAATGATTGTTGCCTTACGAAGTGAGTCCAGTTTCTTTGGATTATGAACGGCAGCAGAATCAAACCTCACACAATTTTCGCCAGTCAATCTTTTGAATGCATTGTTGGCACCGTTATACGCTTCATCACCCAAACCACTGGCCAGTGTAACAGCAATGATCAGGTCTCCTTTTTTCCAGTGAGCTGTGCGCAGCAATTGCATGCGTAAGGAATCGCTGATAGATCCACCACCGACGATAAATAAAGAACCTTTGGGTTTGCTGGGTTGAGCAAAAGAAGTCAATCCGATACCTATTGTGAATCCAATAAGAAAGAGTAGCCGATTGATGAAAGAAGTAAATGGCATTGTTGATTTTTTTAATAGCGCTGTAAGATAATACACTGGCCACAGAAATGCACAGAGAAACAGAGGGCCGCAGAGATATACATGAAAGTAGTGATAAGCTCTGTGATACTCTTTATCTCAGCGGCTCTCCGTGGCCTGAAACAATGCTGAATAATGAACAGAACAACGTATAAGCTCCCCTTCATCGAGCTCATCCTTCGTCAAGCTCAGGATTCGTCAGGGCTTCCTCATCGGCTGCAATCTCCAATATGTTAGTGACCGCCACAACCATTCAAAAGGACCGAAGAGGAAATAACGCAACCAGATAGAAGAAAAGATGAGCTGAAAGATCCACACAGAAAAGACAACATAATAGAGCTCATGAAAACGCAGCTTATTATAAAAATCAAAACCATAGCCATAGAAAAACCAGGTGCAGATGATACTTTGCATAAGGTAATTGGTAAAAGCCATCTGCCCTACGTTAGATAAAGCTTTCATCAGCCACGGCACCAGGTTACTCCGGAAAATAAGCATCACCAAACTGGCATGACCAATGGTTATTGGTATACGCCGGAATTCGGCAAATATCCAGTGCCCGCTGGTATAAGTATCCAGGTAGTTGCCAAATCCGAGAGAGATACTTTCGATCCAACCCGTTTGCACCAATACCCATGCTACCGGGATACCAATGCCATAGCCCAATAGCAAGCCCATGACATAGGTAGATGTTCGCACCTTATTGGAAAAATAACCCCAACCAAAAAGTGCCATCCCGAGAAACATCATACAGAGCATGTCCCAGGGATCACCATACATGTAACCCACTTCATTGCCGACATTGATAGGAATAAAATAATTGAAGATGGTACCATACCCCGAATGCATCTTGCGGAGATTGCGGTTGGTAAAAGTGGTATCCGGTGGCTTGTTGTCGTTTCTCTCCCGCTCTGTCCATTTAGCAATGGCGCCCTGCTGTTCGGATGTAAGTTCTTTCTTTTCTTTTTTCGCCGCCATCGCTTCATTGTAGTTCAATCTTGGCTGCCGCATTTCATTGTAACCCCATTGCTTTTTAACCATGGCGAAGGAAACACATAAGAGAGCAATACATACCAACCATTTGGGTGATAATTTCCTGAAAGGAAATAATAACATGCCGCATAACCCATAATAAAATAAAATATCCCCCTGCCATAATAATATGTATGCATTGATAAGGCCAAACAACACAAGCCATAGTAAACGACGGTAATAATATTCCGCCACGGTAGTGCCACCGGGTGCTTCTTTTTTATTGAGCATAAACAGGACCATGCCAGCGCCAAAGAGCATAGAAAATAATCCCCGCATGGTGCCTTCAAAAAAGACCATAATGATCCTGAATGTTTCGAAATCTCTGCCGGGACGCTGACCATGCGTAACGGCGTACCAGAAATCCCAGTTGATACCAAAGCCGGGAATATTCATCATGAGTATGCCAAGCAGGGCAACGCCACGAATGGCATCAATACTTTTGATACGATCCGTAAAAGCTACAGGCTGTGGAGTGAGTGCAGCGGATGATATTGACTGATCCATACAGGTAGTTTGAAGTAAGTGAAAAATCAGGAGGCCTGGTGTGTGGTGATTATTTTTTTATTGGGTAACCATTTACGGTAGATCAAACAACCCCATAACCATTCCAGCGGGCCCTGCGCATAATACCGCAACCACAACACGGAAAAAATAACCTGCACCATGATTATTTCCAGCATCATAAAGTATAACTGCCATTGACTCATCCGGCCAAAATAACCAAAGCCATAACCATAGAAAAAGAAGCTGCAGATGATCGTTTGCATAGTATAATTGGTGAGAGCCAGTTTACCCGTTGCTGCCATGGCCATCCATAACCAGTGAAGCAGGCGTGTATGCAACAAACCGATAACGAGGGATGCATAGCCCAGTGCCATAGTCATATTTTCAACAATCTGCCACTGGTCATAAGGCAAAGCATGTTTATCAATATAGGTTGTATAATCGGGTAGTCTTGCATTATTGAAAGAGATACGGTACCACGAAAATGCGAGCCCGGCAATGATCAGTAGCACTCCTATCCCTATATAGCGGGAAGCTGCATAGCGTTTATTAAAAAACCCAATTGTGTATAATGCCATGCCCAGGAACATAAGGGCAGCTATCTCCCATATTCCTTTGCGATAGAGCCAGAAGGATTCTTTATCCTGTGAGCGGCTCATGGCATGATACGACACATCGGTATACTTCTTAGATCGCATGGCTTTGTTCTCTGCTTTCACCTGTGCCGAATCATATTTCATTGCTTTTATCATTCCCTTCCACTTTCCTTTTTCTTCTGCCTGCTTTTTAGTGAGGGTATCATTTTTCTTTGCAAGCGAATCAGCGATCTTGTTTTTTACCAGCACATCTTTCAGCAGCACCGTGTCTTTGATACGATCGGTACTGTCCTTTTTTGCACGGGTAGTGCTATCCTGTTTGAATTTTTTCTCCACATCTTTAACAGCGAGGAATTTTTTATAATCTTTTTTATCATCAGCATAGTTCCAGTATTGTTTGCCCGTATAGATCAATGTGCAAACAAGAGCCGCTATTAAAAGACCCCTTGTTTTTAACCGCCAGAAACCAAATAATAAAACACCAAGTACTCCAAAAGGAAATAGAATATCAGAAGGCCATACTAAAATAAAAGCATTGAATACACCAAAGGCCATCAGCCATAGCTGTCTGCGGATGTAAGCATCATGCGTAGCAAGAGTGGTGGGATGTTTTTTTTGCATGAATGCAATGATACCGGCGCCAAACACCAGCGATAGCAGAGCCAGCATTTTTCCTTCGAACAAAACAGACACGATAGTGAACAGCTTATAATTGCCGCCATGTGTGCCGTAATAGAAAAGATTTTGTTGCGAAGTGCTGAGCCCGCCAAACTCCCAGCTACTCACGAAGAGCAATCCTAACAGACCAATGCCCCGTAAAACATCTAATGAAAAAAGGGAAGGCTGACCAGGAGCTGCAATATGATGGGGTGTTATGGGTTGTTCGGTGCCGGCTCCCGGGGTGTTGAAGATATTACTCATGTTGGTAGTTTTGGAGTTTCCCGGGTACCTCTTACTAAATATATATTTAAAATATTGGATACAAGAAAAAAAATCAGTGAGCCTCCATTTGTTTTTAAAAATGGTATTCCTTTTTTAATGCATTAATGAGTTGAATAGCTGCATCTAAGGGTTCACTATAATATTTTTCTACACGCCGGCTTAGATTGTATCTTCTGTTATCTAAGGCATGCATAAAATGGCTGAGCTGTTTTTTATCTGTGGTCAGTAAGGGTATATCCAGCCTTAACAGCGAATCACGGGCTTCCGGATAAAGAAATAATAAGTTGTTGAGTTTATCATCTTCTATAAAACTGAATAATTCTCTATAGGCCTGCCTGTATTCGGCACCATAGGCCATGTCTACATCTCCCCTTCCAAACTGGTTGGTTAATGCCTGGTCATATTCATTGATCAGCTTTACCAGGTCAAAACTTTTAAAATAGCGAAGAGAGCCAGAGTTTTTCAACTGCTCCAGGGTGGTTGTTTTCACCGTAAAAAAAGTACCTGCCTCTGCCTTAGATGCATAATAATATAAAGTAGCGCCGGGCACTTTAATGGAATCATGCTGGCGCATCAACGCAAGCATTTTTTCCTGGCTGAGAATGATCTCTTTCAGGGTTTTGATATTGCTGGCTAAAGTGGCAGTATCGCTAATAAGATCGGAAAGCAGGGCCTGTGCAAATTGTTTCGCCCTGTTGTGCTCAACATAATGCTCCCGCTGGTTCTCTACAAAAAAGCCCAGTGTCACCGCAAGAAAGAGCATGAAAAACTCATAAAAATAATGCTTCCATTTTTGGCGCGGTGTATGGGAATGCTGATGAACTTCCATGTTATAAGATCAGAGCAGTGGCATTACGGCGGTTATTCTTTTATTTCCATTTCTGCCGTTTTGGGGCTGATGATCGTGCCTGCTAATGTAATCTTATTAGCAGGAAAATGTCCCATCAATGCATGTTTCCGGATGAGGCTGGAATCTTTTGCACGGTAAACACAGTAAATTTTATCTTCTGTCACATAGCTGTGATCCCATTCAATGTCTGAACCCATCTGCCTGAGGATATCACAGGATTTCTGCGACAATTCTTTTAGCTGCTGCTGGTCCATTTTTCCTGCCCCCGGAACTTCTCTTTCTATTACAAACATGGGCATAACGGAAAGCGTTGATGCCTGAACAGTTTTGGCTTTTTCTTTTTCTTTACAAGCAGTGGCAATCAATACCACGATTGTTAACAGCAAGAAGGTAAGGCGGTTTAATAAAATTTTGGGGGCTAACATTATTCTTTATGTTTTGTGGTAAAATAATAGAAGTTATTTTTAGATATAATCTGCTCTTTCGCTACTTAGAATACAGCTTATTGATAAGGCCAGTTCCAAAATACACAAGCCGTTTTTTTTTATTCCTGGTAAAAGTTAAGGAAAAAACCCTGAATTCATGGTATATCTGTGATCGGCTACTCACGCATGATAGATTTTTTACATTTTCCGTTTATTGTTTCTAAACCCGATTCTTTCCCGTTCTTCCCAGCTTTTCTTTTCTACTTTATCATCCAACAAGTTTTCTATGGCGTTGTATATGGCATTTAGCTGTGTATCGTGTTCACCAAGACGGTCATACATTTCATTTTTTAACTGGTCTAATTTTTCAGCGAGGTCTTTATGATCTGATGCAAGTTGCCGAAGGGCAATAAAGGCACGAACGATTGCAATGTTCATTTTCACTGCTCTTTCACTGCGTAGTACACTAGCCAGCATGGTAACGCCGTGTTCGGTAAAGGCATAAGGAATAGCTTTTTTGGGTCTTTTTTGAGGTGATGTCATCACAAATTGTGATGACATAGTTTTCCATTCTTTTAGGGTTAGTTGAAACATAAAATCCCTGGGAAAACGGTCATTATTCCGTTTAACAGATTGGTTCATAATCCGGGTTTCTACTTCATAAAGCTCCGCCAGGTCAAAGTCCAGCATCACTTTCTGGCCCCTTACCTCATAAATCTTATTTTGAATGATAGTAATATTCATGTTCGAAAAAGTTTATAAAAACAAAGGCCAACTCCTTTAGAGGAGTTGACCTTAACTTTATAAATATAAGAATATTATCCTTCGCCAGGCTTAGGGTTTCGCAAATTCACTCCTGATTACATTCAATGCCCCACCTGCTTTGAACCATTCGATCTGTTGTTCATTATAGGTATGATTCACGGAAATAGTATCCCTGTCGCCATTGGCATGATTGAGAATAATTGTTAGCGGCTTACCGGGAGTAAAAGAAGTAAGACCTACGATATCAATGCTGTCATCTTCCTGCACCTTGTCATAATCCGCTTTGTCCGCAAATGTGAGTGCCAGCATACCCTGTTTTTTCAGATTGGTTTCATGGATCCTTGCAAAGCTTCTCACCAGGATAGCTCTTACACCCAAATGACGGGGCTCCATCGCTGCATGCTCACGGGATGAACCTTCGCCATAGTTCTCATCACCTACTACTACACTGCCAATGTTAGCCGCTTTATAAGCTCTTGCAGTAGCCGGCACAGGGCCATACTCACCTGTCAATTGATTTTTTACAGCATCCGTTTTATCATTAAAAAAGTTGATAGCACCGATCAGCATATTGTTACTGATATTGTCGAGATGCCCGCGAAATTTTAACCAGGGTCCCGCCATACTGATATGGTCAGTGGTGCATTTCCCTTTGGCCTTGATCAATAATTTCAATCCCTTCAGATCAACTCCTTCCCAGGCGCTGAAAGGTTCGAGTAATTGTAACCGTTTAGAATCTGGCGCTACTTTTACGGAGATACCACTGCCATCTTTAGCAGGTGCCTGGTAACCGGGATCATCCACTGCAAATCCTTTAGGCGGCAATTCAAATCCTGTAGGTTCTTTCAATAGCACATCCTCGCCTTTATCGTTTTTCAATTTATCTTTTAATGGATTGAAAGCGATTGTGCCCGCCATAGCAAGTGCGGTAACAATTTCAGGTGAGGCTACAAATGCATGAGTGCTGGCGAGACCATCATTTCGCTTGGCAAAGTTTCTATTGAAAGAGGTGATAATCGTGTTCTTGCGGTTTGGATCATCAATATGTCTTGCCCATTGACCAATGCAGGGTCCGCAGGCATTTGCCAATACTATTCCACCGGCATCTTCAAACTCTTTGATGAAACCATCCCTCTCGATAGTAAAACGTACCAGTTCACTTCCGGGAGTGATGGTAAATTCTGATTTTGTTTTGATGCCCTTGCTCACTGCATCTTTTACAATAGAAGCACTGCGGCTGATGTCTTCATAGGAAGAATTGGTGCAGCTACCGATCAATGCAACTTCAAGTTTGGCAGGCCACCCGTTTTTTTCTACAGCTTCTTTCATTTGCGAAATAGGCGTAGCCAGGTCCGGGGTGAAAGGACCATTGATATACGGTTCGAGTGTGGTAAGATCCAGTTCCAGTAACTGGTCGTAGTATTTAGCAGGATCTGCATATACTTCAGCATCGGGACGAAGATGTTCCCTGATACCATCCGCCAGCGCAGCTACTTCTGCACGGGAGGTTGCTTTTAAGTAAGCACTCATTTTTTCATCATAGGTAAACAGGGAACAGGTAGCACCGATCTCCGCACCCATATTACATACTGTTCCTTTACCGGTTGCACTCATGCTATCAGCACCTTCACCAAAGTATTCAACGATAGCGCCGGTACCACCTTTTACAGTTAATTGTCCCGCTACCCAAAGGATCACATCTTTGGCAGATGTCCAACCACTCATTTTACCGGTAAGTTTAACACCAATAACTTTTGGCATTTTCAATTCCCAGGGCAGACCGGCCATTACATCTACAGCATCAGCACCACCTACCCCTATTGCCACCATACCCAATCCACCTGCATTAGGTGTATGTGAGTCCGTTCCGATCATCATTCCACCGGGAAATGCATAATTTTCCAATACTACCTGGTGAATGATACCTGCACCGGCTTTCCAGAAACCAATGCCATATTTATCAGAAATGCTGGAAAGAAAATCATAGACCTCGCGATTGGTTTCAATAGCGAGCTGCAGGTCTTTTTTTGCACCGATTTTTGCCTGGATCAGGTGATCACAGTGTACCGTAGAAGGAACTGCAACTTTACTGCGGCCTGCTGTCATAAACTGCAACAGGGCCATTTGCGCTGTAGCATCCTGCATAGCGACCCTGTCGGGCGCAAAGTCAACATAATCATGTCCACGGGAATAAGGAGCGGACGGTAAAGCGCCGTGCAAATGGGCATACAATATTTTTTCAGTCAGTGTAAGCGGTTTGCCCAATAGTTTCCGGGCGGCAGCAATTTTGCCGGGCATGTCTGCGTACAACTTTTTAATGAGGTCAAGATCGAATACCATGTCTATAGTTTAAAGTTTGAAGTTCATTATTTGAGGTTCATGGATCATAGTTAATGGGTCATGGCAAGCAGGTACTCAATGAACAATGAGCCGGATAATTGCGGCGAATTTACTTAAATAACAGGCTCGAAAAAAATTGGTTGTAACAGAAAGAGTTGTTTCCGGATTGCGAAAGATATTTCAAGCAACCACGCAACGTTTATAAGACGCAGATAGGTTTCTATTACGGCTTTGCTCTATGGTCGCTTTACGTGAAATCTTGGTGGAATATTTACAGGAAAACACGAAAGAAAATATATACATTAGCAATATGAACAGGTTCAAAAATTTTGTAGAATGGAATGCTTTTGGAGTTTGTTCGGCCATCGGCGACAGGATGGGCATTGCCACGAGTAAGATCCGGCAGTATTTTATGTACACTTCTATCCTTACCATGGGCTCACCGATCATCATTTACATGATCCTCGCTTTCTGGAAGAATATGCGCCGGTATATGAAAGCAGCAAGGCGCAATCCCTGGTATTACCTATAACGTAGAGAAATTAGCAGGTCGGCAGCCTCGTTATTATTTTTTTCGTTTATGATCGGGTATTAAAAAACACCGTTCCCGGTGTTTTTTAATTATTTGTTGCCTGACGAAAATCAACAACCATCCTTCTTCTTTTCGGTCCCCAAATTCAGGTTAAAATCAAATACAGGTTTTACTTCCTGTTTGCCAGTAGCAGTTTTCGCAGGTTCAGTATTGTTGTTTTGATTTCCATTGTTTGTTTTCACCACCTCCTTATTATTCGTAGTACTTACTTTGAAATAAGTACGTTCACCTTTCCTGATCATGGCCAAAAACAATTTATTGAAATCAGTAGCGCTGAAATTACTCTGGCTATCTTTTGACTGCATAGTGCCTTTGATGGCAACAAGAATCCCTTTTGCATTGTATTCCGTTTTATCAAAGTTCAGATCAATCCCTTTAGCTTTCATTTGCTGTTTAAACTCTTCCAACTGTTGCTTGCTGGTATATTTTGTAATGGTAACCAGTATATCTTCTTTACCGGTAATGGTATAGCTGTAATCATCGGCTACAACTGCAAGGTTCGTAGTAAGCGGGGCTGCAGGTGAAACAGCAACTTTTGGTTTAACGGTAGTTGACAGTTTTGCTGATACAGGTGCAGGTGCTACCACATCTGCTGAAATAGTAGTCGCCAGATCCACCGATACCGGAGCGACGACTGTTCTTCCTGAAGTGCTGCTTATTGCTGCTACAGTAGCCAGATCAACGGAAATGGCCGGGTTTGTGCTGATGATCTTACCATATTTTTTTTCAAACGTGGATCGTTCTTCCGGGTTTGTAAGATCATATTTTTCAATAGTACCGTTTTTCAATTTCAGTGATGCCATTTTATTGGTGATCTCATATTCTGAGCTTATGTTGCTAAGATTGATATCTTGATCTTCATTCGCTATCACCGGTTTTGCAGGTGGTGGCGGTGGTGGAGGCAAAATGGGTCCGTATTTTTTCTCAAAAGCTTCTTTTTGTTTTTCGTTATTAAGGTCATACTGTTCTGACTTCCCATCCTTCAATATAATTTTTGCCTTATTGTTATTTACATTGATACTTTTCACATTGCCGGGTAACTCAACAGGTGCAGGTGGTGTAGGTGGCGTCGGAGGTTCTGGGGGTGGCGGTGGTGGTATCTCACCATATTTCTCTTCATATATTTTTTCCTTTTCATTCCAGTCGGTAAGTAATAATTTCTCGACCAGTTTTCCATTTCTGTCTTTTATTTCCACCATGCAATGGCCTTTATCACCAAGAATGTTGATGATGTAACCTTTGCTGTTAGGTGTTTTTACCAACGGAACTGTATCCGTGTAAGTGGGTGGTTGCACTGCAGGGGAATTGCCAAACTGATCCCTGAATGAGATGAGTATGACTGCCAGCACCGGCAGTAAAAAAAGGAACCGCAGCAGGTGCACCCGTGCTGACCTTGTTTTGTTCATCATGGCTATACGTTTTTTGAGTGATGAAAAATTAAACTTCTGGGCTATACTGAATTGATTGTTGCCGATCACTTTCAGCAACAGGTATTGATATTGTTTTTTGTCGACCCCATTCTCCAGCACCTGGTGATCAGCGATAAATTCAAGATTTTGCCGGATCGCATTTTTCAATACCCAGGCTACCGGGTTGTACCAGTTAAGCATACAAAGCAATTCGGCCCAGAGAATGTCAATCGTATGTCGTTGTTTAACATGGATGAACTCATGACGGATGATTTCCTGCAATTCTGCTTCAGTATGTTGCTGGCTATTGATGAAAATTGAATTGCCAAAAGAGAAAGGAATAATAGCATCATCTACATGATAGATCTTTAATCCCTCAGCAGAAATAAGCGTTGCCCTGCTGCGTAATCGCAAAAAAGAAAAACAGCGTATCAAAAATCGCAGCATCAATAATAAAACACCTATGCCGATCAATAATAATATCCAGTCCCATTTATTCCAGGAAGCGGACCACAATGGCGCAGGGCAATATGTCGCTTCTTCCAGCCCGATAGAATAGGTTTGCACCGCAGGTATGAATTGCATGATGGTGACCGAGCCAGCATCATTATTTACTACCGGTGTAATATTTATAAAGGGAACAAAAAAAGCGAGAAAAGAAAAACCCAACAGGTACCAGCGGTTGGCATTGTAAAAAGTAAGTCTTCTCAAGACCAGTTGGTAAAACAACCATACAACACCAAGGCTGATAAATAATTTAAGCAGGTATGGGATGAGTAAAGGCATTCTTGTTTTTTTAGTGTTTTTATTATTTACCTTCTTCTATCATCTTCAGGATCTCTTTCAATTCTTTTGCTGATAATTTTTTTTGCTCCACAAAAAAGTTGACCAGCTCTTTATACGAATTATCAAAATATTCCTTCACTACATTACCCATAAATTTCTTTTTGTATTCCTCTTCGCTGATGACAGGTTTATACAAATAAGCATTCCCCACTAAACGGCTCGTGAGGTATTCTTTCTTTTCCAGGTTTTTAACAACGGAGGCTACGGTAGTGTAAGGAGCCGGCTCATCCATATTTTCCATAAAGGCTTTTACATTGCCTTCGCCGGTACGCCATACGGCCTGCATGGTTTCTTCTTCAACGTGGGTTAATTTTTCCATTTCTACGAAATTTTCGTAAATCTACGGAAATTTCGTAGAGTTCCAAATTTTTCTTTTGAAAGGAGAATGTTTTTGTGAGAGGGGTCAATAGTCAATGGTGAATAGTCAATAGGGAATCAGCTCTTATAAAAAGGAAATAGTTTTTGCCTATTGACTATTGGCCATTGCCTGTCTAAATAAGCTCTTTCAATTTTGAAACAACTGCATCTACTTCTTCCTTTGTATTGTGTTTACAGAACGAGAACCGCACCGTAACAAGATTGGGATTATTATTAATAGCACGGATCACATGGCTGCCTACATCGGCCCCACTGCTGCAGGCACTACCGCCTGATACACAAATATGATTGATGTCGAGATTGAAGAGGATCATCTCCGATCGTTCTGTTTTGGGAAACGCTGCACTCAGTACAGTATATAAACATTTTCCTTCCTGGTCGCCATTGAACTGAACACCTTTGATGTTATTTCTCAGTTGTTCGATCATATATGTTTTCAGCGATTGTATATACTGGCTATCTGTTTCATAATTTTTCATGGCCAGCTCCAGCGCTTTTGCAAACCCTACGATCCCGTACAGGTTTTCTGTGCCTGCCCGCATATTACGTTCCTGTCCTCCCCCAAAAACGAAAGGCTGAATTTTAATATTATCATTGATATATAAAATGCCCACGCCTTTGGGACCATGAAACTTATGTCCGGCTCCACTGATAAAATGTATAGGAGTTTTTCTAAAGTCTAACGGGTAGTGGCCTACTGTTTGCACACAGTCGGAATGAAAGATGGCATTATATTTTTTACAAAGATTCCCTACGGCATCAATGTCGAGGATATTACCGATCTCGTTATTCGCATGCATTAAGGTAACAAGGCAACGTTCTTTCCGTGATGCCAGTTGTTCTTCAAGATCTTTCAGATCTACATGTCCATTGGGAAATATTTTTACAAAACTGCTGGTTACTTCGTTACCACTATCATAATGCTCCACGGTGTGCAACACGGCATGATGTTCAATAGGTGAAGTGATAATATGTTTACATCCGAGGTCTCTTATTGCTGAAAGAATTGCTGTGTTATTACTTTCCGTGCCACCACTGGTAAAAAATATTTCACCGGGATGTGCATTCAACAATTTAGCTACGGATTTGCGGGAGGATTCAATAGCCAGCCGGGATTCTCTTCCATAAGAATAAATAGAAGAAGGGTTACCGAAATGAGTGGTCATATACGGCAACATAGCTTCCAGTACTTCTTTATCCAGTGCTGTAGTGGCGGCGTTATCAAAATAAATACGTTCCATATATTATACCGGCGATGCGTTCACTAAAATTTTTGCGCTGCAAAGATAAGCAATACAATATCCGTTGCCACCCCAGGAGATAAACCGGATACCTGTATCAAAAGACGAAGTACTGTTTTTTACGATTACGGTTTAAGAAAATTCTTTTATATCCCGCATGATCTGCAAAGCAATATTATTGGCTTTGGTCTCAAAATCGCTTTCGGCGTAAATGCGGATGATAGGTTCTGTATTGGAGGTACGAAGATGCGCCCAGTCATTATCAAACTCGATCTTTAATCCATCCTCTGTATTAACGGGGTTTTTCTTGTATTTCTTTTTGATCTTGTCGAATAATGCGGATATATCTACGTCGTTCTCCAGTTCTATTTTATTCTTGGAGATAAAATAGTCAGGATAAGTAGTCCGAAGAGAGCGGATTCCTTTTTTTTGCTCAGCCAGGTGTGAAAGAAATAAACCAATACCGATCAATGCATCACGGCCATAATGAAAATCAGGAACAATAATGCCTCCGTTACCTTCACCACCGATCACCGCATTTACTTCTTTCATTTTTTTCACCACATTCACTTCTCCTACTGCTGATGGAAAATATTCGCCTCCATGTTTCAGGGTCACTTCTTTCAGCGCCTTGGTGCTGCTCATATTGCTTACCGTATTACCCTTCTTTTTTCCCAATACATAGTCGGCTACAGCCACCAGCGTATATTCTTCGCCAAACAAACTCCCATCTTCATTTACAAAACAAAGGCGGTCTACATCCGGATCAACAGCAATGCCCAGGTGAGCTTTTTGTTTTACCACCTCACTGCTTAATTGAGACAAATGCTCAGGCAAAGGCTCGGGATTGTGCGCAAATTTCCCGTTCACTTCGCCATTGATTACAATCACGTCCTCCACTCCCAATGCCTGGAGCAAAGCTGGTACATAAGTAGCTCCCGTAGAATTGATCGCATCCACCACTATTTTGAAATTCATATCGGTAATCGCTTTTGCATTCACCAACGGGTAATTCAAAACAGCCTGCACATGTTTTTGTAAATACGTTTCGTTCTTAGTAATGGTTCCCAGCTTATCCACCGTTGCAAACGTAAATTCTTCTTTGGCGGCCAGTTCCAGCACTTTTGTTCCAATTTCTGCGGAAATAAATTCTCCTGCACTATTCAGCAATTTCAATGCATTCCATTCTTTGGGATTGTGGCTGGCAGTAAGGATAATGCCGCCATCTGCTTTTTCCATTTTTACCGCTACTTCTACTGTAGGTGTAGTAGACAGGCCGAGATCTATGACATCAATACCTAAACCGATCAATGTATTAATGACCAGCTCCTGCACCATAGCTCCGCTGATACGGCCATCACGACCAACTACCAATTTTGTTCCGGGTTTGTTTTTGGATAAAATGCTACCAAAGGCTGCAGTAAATTTCACTACATCAACAGGAGTCAGGTTTTCACCCGGTTTACCACCAATCGTTCCCCTGATACCGGATATACTTTTGATCAATGCCACATTATGAAATTAATAGGTTAAGGCCCCGAGTCACCGTCGGGCAACATATTCAAAGGATAGCAAAAATACGGGTTTCGTCGTCAAGAGTTTGCTTGTGGATATTACATTTGCTGAAATATTTGTATGCCTCAGCAGCCCTGGTATAAAGATTGGTTCAATTCTCCCTTTTACCACAAACTCTATTTTGAACGCGATGAGAAAGAAGCTGAGGCCTTTATAAAAAAATTGATCGCCCATTTACAACCACCCCCGAACAGCCGTATGCTGGATGTAGCCTGTGGCAAAGGACGTCATAGCAAAACCCTGGCTTCGATGGGGTTTACGGTTACCGGCATTGATATTTCACCGGACAGCATCGCTTTTGCCAAACAGTTTGAAAAAGACAATCTTGATTTTTTTGTGCATGATATGCGATTACCATCCTGGGGCAATTATTTTGATTATGCCTTCAACTTTTTTACCAGTTTTGGTTATTTCAAAACAAGAAGGGAGCATGATGATGCGTTTCGTACTATTGCCAGGAGCCTGAAGCCGGGAGGAAAATTTGTGATTGATTACCTGAATACCCATTACGCAGAAGAACATCGTGTCAATAACGAAATAAAACAGGTGAATGGAACCAACTATACTATTCACCGGTGGGACGATGCCGAACATTTTTATAAAAAGATAGCGGTAGCAGATCCATCACTAAAAGAAGAGGAAGAATACACAGAGATCGTAGCCAAGTTCTCCTTGGGTGATTTTACTGATATGCTGAGTTTCCAGGGCATGCAGGTACTCGAAGTATTTGGGGATTATCAATTCAATCCTTATGATGTAAGAAAAACTCCCCGGCTTATTATTGTGGCCCGCAAAGAAGAATTGGATAAAGGCGATAAAGAAAAAAGATTGTATAGTGACGGGAGGAGGACGGATGCGCTGACGTAGTATAAGCCCCATCCCGACCTTCCCCAAAAGGAAAGGCCACCAACGCACAGCCCTTGCTTATTGAAAAGTTATTTCAACTCTTTACACACTTGCCGTATGAAGAAATTTGTACAGGGCAAAGAAGGTCCTGCTATTTGTGTCTGTGCGACTGTAAGGCCCTCCCTTCGGGAGGGTTTGGGTGGGCCAAAACTAATCCCTCTTATTATTCATAATCATATAACGGGCTGTTTCAAAAAAAGCCGTTGTAAAGGCGGATAAGTTTTTTTGTATCGAATCTTTCTCTGCCTGGGTGTAAGTGACACCTGTATATTTTACCGGCACCAGTTCTTCATCCGGAAAATCGAGATGACGGATAAAATAAAACTCATCCGTTACCATCCCTATTTTGCCGGCTGTATTGGTGATAAAAGCAAAATTATATTTCTTATTGGGATCAAGGAGGTCTCTTCCTAACGTAGTATTTACATAAGGTTGTTGCACCATACCGGCAATGGTGGGCAAAATATCGATCTGCGAAACTACTTCGCTTCTCTTTTGTGGTTGTAATAAATAAGGCGCATAAAACAAAAGCGGTACATGTTCATCCGTTAGTCGTTGATCTGTCCAGGCGGCAGGATACATAGCTGTCGCATCACCTGCTACGCCATGATCACCTACAAAAACGAATATAGTGTTATGAAAATATTCTTCCTTTTGAGCTGCCTGCATAAATTCCTTAAAGCAATAATCAGAATAGCGGAATGAATTGAATTCATCCGGGCTTTCAAATCCATATTTCCGGAGTGTGTCTTCATTTACTGTTTTCCTGTCAAAATCATTATCAGCATCCGGTATCATGAAAGGCCGGTGATTATCGGATGTCTGGATATAAGCAAAGAAAGGCTTGCCCTGTTTTTTAAATACTTTATTCGCCTCCATGAAAAGATCTTTATCGCTGATGCCCCACACATTGACCTTTGGCGAAGTAAAATTTTCTTCGGTATGCATCTGGAGGTTGTCAATATTCTTTAACAACCCCTGGAAATTATTGAATTCAGCGCTTCCCCCGAGAAAATAATGTTTATCATATCCCGTGAAATTGTCAATGATCGTATGCTGCTGCAGTGCTTGTGGATTGCGGCTGGAAAATTTAAATAACTGGGCATCCGGAATTCCAAAAAGGGTAGCAAATAAACCCCGTGCTGTAGAAAAGTGTGGAGTGAAACAACGTTCAAAAAAAATACCGTTATGGCATAGTGAATCAAAATAAGGAGTGGTGTTAAGGGGATTGCCGCTCATGCTGCTTTTGTACATGCTGAATGATTCGCATTGTACTATCACAATATTGGGACGGCTTTCCAATGCATTACTGCCGGGCATTATCTCACGGCGATAAGAAAATTCGTTTTGCTTTGGCAATTGCAGCATCTCTGCCATCAGTGGAAAAACTTCTCTTGCTTTTAATTCATGAAACTCCGGCTTTCGCATCCGCAGTGTGCTGAAAAAATTTTGAAGCGGGTTGATAGCGACATAGGATTTAAATCCATCCCTGAAACGGAAACTATCTTTACGGCTTAAAGGGGGCCAGGACAAACTACCATATATCAGTGCAATAAAAAGAATAGCGCTGATAATAAAATATTTTCTGCGGTAGGGAATTCCTTTTCCATCCGTTTTATTGATCACCCGCCAATGACTTTTATGATACATCCAGCGAAATAATAATACCGCTATTACCAATCCCAATATCATCCATACCATCGGGTAAGTTTGAAACATCATCTGCAATGAAATGCCCGGATCCTCAGCAAAATTCATGGCACCGGCATCTAATCTTGTGCGGTTGTAAGAGAAATTGCCAAAGTCAGCTGCAAAAAAGAAGAACAAAAGAAAAGTGACCAGCGCCAGGTACCAGGTCCACCATTTTTTATTCCGGCTTGAATAAAAAGGAGAAAAACGGGGCACCATGCTAATGATAATGATAGGCAATAAAACAATAGCGATCCAGCGCAGATCATAACGGATACCCATCATGAATGAAGGGATAATATCGTTTATCACAAACCCCTTCGGCTTAAAAGCATAATAAGTAACCAACCTGAATACAGTAAAAATGAAAAAAAAGATAACCAGCAGGTTGGCTACCCAAAGCAAGGTCTTTGGTATTTTATATCTGGCGAGCATTAAGTTTTTGTAAGTTGTTTTTGCAAAAGGACTACAAAAAAACCTAAATTAGGTGGTTTTAGCAAAAGGTAGTTTCATTTTGGATGCTATTAACATCTTTAACGATGATATGCATAATTTTGCGGCTATGCCGTTGACCATTTTACTGAATGCATGGACTGGATTAAAAGAATGGGATCGTGACTTATTCATTAAACTAAACAGTGATTGGACCAATTCTTTCTTTGATTGGTTACTACCGTGGTTACGTAATTCATCCTTGTGGATACCACTATATGTTTTTCTTTTCTTTTTTGTGGTGCTGAATTTTAAAAATAAAAGCCAATGGTGGGTTTTATTGTTCGTTGCCACTGTCGCCATTACCGATATAACCGGCACTTATTTACTCAAACATAATTTTGAACGTTTCCGTCCCTGTCGTGATCCTGCCATGGCATCGTATGTCCGTCTTTTATTAAAAGAATGCGGCGGCGGTTATAGTTTTATCTCCAACCATGCGGCCAATCATTTTGGCATGGCTACTTTTTTTTATATCAGTTTCAGGAAAATATTTCCCCGTGTGGCCTGGATCGGATTTGCCTGGGCCGGTTTGATTGCGTATGCACAAGTATATGTAGGTCTGCACTATCCTGTTGATGTAATATGCGGCGCTTTGCTGGGATTATTGGTGGGAAGCTTTACCGGCTATATCTTCAATAAACAATTCGGATTCGCTATCTTCGATAACCAACCAATTGTACATAATTGATGGAAATTTTTATCCTCCTGGCTTTAATATTTGTAAACGGTTTATTTGTGATGTCGGAGATAGCCCTCGTTTCTGTCCGTAAAGCAAGACTCGAACACCAGGCAGAAAAAGGAGATGAAAAAGCCCGAAAAGCGCTTCTCCTTGCCAATAACCCTGAAAAATTTTTATCTGCAGCACAGATCGGCATTACACTTATTGCTATTCTTACGGGTGTGTATTCCGGCGAACGTTTTGGAAAACAACTACAGCCCTCCATCGAAAAAATAGAATTGCTGGCGCCTTATGCAGAAACAATAGCGACCACCATTGTCGTTATCATTGTCACTTTTCTCTCTATTATTTTTGGAGAACTGATTCCCAAACAGATCGGGTTATTAAGAGCTGAACGTATTGCAAAGCTGGTGGCAGGTCCTATGAATGCGTTTGCAAAAGCAACACATCCCATCGTTTGGTCACTGAATAAGATCAGCAGTATTTTCTTCCGGATATTTAATATCAAACGGTCCAAAGACGACGCCGTGACCGAAGAAGAAATTAAAACCATGATCACGGAAGGAACCGAAGCCGGTACTATTGATGAAGCGGAACAGGAAATCATTGAACGGGTATTTCATCTCGGCGACCGCAATATCACTTCACTGATGACACACCGCAGTGATATCATCTGGTTCAACCTCAACGACAATGAAGATAAGATCAAAGAGAAAATATTAAGTGAGCCGCATTCTGCTTACCCTATCTGCGATGGATCGGTTGATAATATTAAAGGAGTTGTTTCAATTAAAGATCTGTATGTAAGCCCGGATAGCACCTTGTTCAAAGAAATAATGCAGCCGGCTTTATTTATTCCTGAAAATAATTCTCCCTACCAGGTATTAGAAAAATTCAAACAATCGCAGATACATTCGGCCTTTATCGTGGATGAATATGGCAGTATCCTGGGATTGCTGACTATCAATGATATTTTAGAAGCATTGGTAGGTGATATACCGCAACCCGATATGGTGGACTATGGTGTGGTGGAAAGAGAAGACGGTTCTTTCCTGGTAGATGCACAAATTCCTTTTTATGATTTCCTCGTCAAATTTGAAAAAACAGAATGGATGAATGAAGGGGAACATGATTTTGATACCCTCGCCGGCTTTATTCTTCATGAGCTGGAACGCATACCTAAGACCGGTGAAAAATTTGATTGGAAAGGTTTCAAATTTGAGATCATTGATATGGATGGCCACCGGATCGATAAAGTACTGGTAAAGATCAGCCCGGAGATAAGAGGAGAAATGGAAGAATAGATAGTTTGTAGTTACATTAATTACAAACTAAAAACTAAGTGTCGTTTCTGTTTCCGGAAAATTCAACTTTGTGCTTTTCCGGTTGCCATTTACGATCACATGCATGATGTTTACCTGGTCTTCAAACATGTCATACATCATGTTGGTAGCAATATCCAATTTTGCAACCGATGGCACATTCTCCACTTCAATATAACCATACGCCGCTTCTTTGTCATCTTCAAACCCTATGTAAGAAAAAGAAACCGGTTTGCCATTTGCTTTAATGGATAAATGACTGAAGAGATATTTTCTAACCAGTGTATCCATCGCTGCTTTGTTGGGCGGATTGATGAGATCAACTTTAGTATTGTAATTTTTAGCCAGCACTTTCTCAAAATCATCCGTAAAGATTTTACAACTTATCTCCAGCGTTTTATCGGTGGCATTATGATTGATCTCCAGAACGCTGACATGGAAAGGATGAAGCCCCAGCAATCCGCTACCCACCACCACACTAAGAGGAAATACTGAAAGCAGAAGCCATTTATTGAGGAATGATGCCATTGACACAATATTTTTCATGTTTACAAAAGTCTGGATTATTTTCAGCCGTTGAACATCCGGCCGTTTTAATTATAAACATATTTTAATAAAAGCAAACGACCCGATGGATAGAGACGGCTTTAGTTTTTAATACGATGCAGGACTTCCAATTTTATTTTCGGCTGGGATGGGAACATATTATCAGCAAGGATGCACTGGACCACCAGTTATTTATTGCGGCATTGGTAGCCATCTACCTGCTGAAAGACTGGAAACAGGTACTGATACTTGTAACAGCTTTTACGATCGGCCATTCTTTGACACTGGCTTTAAGTGTGCTGGATATTATCCGGTTTTCTTCGAGATGGGTTGAGTTCCTGATACCGTGTACGATTGTAATCACAGCCATCAGCAATCTTTTTCAAAAGCAATTCACATCCCGTTCCATCCGTATCAATTATTTTTTAGCACTGTTCTTTGGATTGATACATGGCATGGGGTTCGCCAACTCTATCCGGTTTATTATGGCTGGTGATCAGAACCTGGGATGGAGTTTGTTTGGCTTTAATGTAGGATTGGAAGTGGGACAGATCGCAGTAGTGATCGTTTTATTATTAGTAGCGTATTTACTGATGACAGGATTGAAAATAAACAGGAGAGAATGGGTTATTTTTTTATCGGCCGCCGTATTCAGTTTATCACTTAAAATGGTTCTTGAACGTTTACCTATATAAAATCAATAATTACATGATGAAGAAAATTCTGTTACTGAACTTTGTTTTACTGGGTATGGTCATCATTTCCAGGTCACAAATTCAGAACAATGCCAATTCCAACCACGCCAATAAGTTTGAGCAGTTGGGAACGATTTTACCAACGCCCAATGAACAACGCACTGCAAGCGGAGCCCCGGGTACCAAATACTGGCAGCAACGAGTAGATTATGATATCAAATGTGAACTCGACGAAGCCAATAACAAATTAACAGGCAGTGAAACCATTACTTACTTTAATAACTCACCGGATATGCTGAGTTATTTCTGGTTGCAGCTGGATGAGAACCAGCATAGCACCGTCAATAACGCAAATTATCAAAACATCAACGTGATGCCCCAGCAAACTACCGACAAAGTGCTGGATCGTTTTGAAGAAAGAAGATCAGATAACGGTTATGGGGTAAATATTACCAAACTTACAGATGCTGCCGGTAAGTCATTAAAATATACGATCAACAAAACGATGATGAAGGTGGACCTGCCTATGCCATTAAAGCCGGGTCAGAAATTTGTTTTCAATGTGGACTGGAATTATAAGATAGTTAACCGGGGTGATTTTATTCGTTTTGGTGGTGCAAGAGGTGGGTACGAGAATTTTCCGGAAGATGACAATAACAATTATACGATGACGCAATGGTATCCCCGTCTCTGTAAATACAGTGATGACCAGGGATGGCAGAACCACCAGTTCACAGGTACGGGTGAATTCACCTTATGTTTCGGCAACTTCAAAGTGCAGATGACCGTACCTGCTGATCACATAGTAGGTGGCACCGGAGAGTGCCAGAACTATGCACAAACATTATCAGCTACGCAAATGGCCCGCTGGCAAAAAGCACAAACTGCTAAAGAACCTTTGCAAATTGTGACACTGGATGAAGCGCTGGCTGCCTCCAAACAAAAAAGCAAAACAAAGAAAACATGGATCTATAAAGCAGATAATGTTCGTGACTTTGCCTGGACATCATCCAGGCGTTTTGTATGGGATGCTATGGGCACCCAGGTAGAAGGAAAGAAAGCAACGGCCATGAGTTATTATGCGAAAGAAGCTTATCCCATTTACAGTAAATATTCTACCAAAGCAGTAGCACATACGTTGAAAACATATTCAAAATTTTCGATCCCCTATCCTTATCCTGTTGCCATCAGCGTAGAGGGTAACCAGGGTATGGAATACCCGATGATCTCATTCAATCCCGGCCGTGCAGAAAAAGATGGTAGCTATACAGAAGGATCAAAGAATGCGGCCATTTTTGTGATCATCCATGAAGTGGGACATACCTTTTTCCCAATGATCGTAAACAGTGATGAACGTCAATGGACCTGGATGGATGAAGGATTGAATTCTTATTTGCAATACCTCACCCAGGAATTATGGGATAATAAATTTCCATCCAATGGCGGACCTGCATGGACCATTACCAATTATATGAAGCTGCCCAAAGACCAGTTGGAACCCATCATGACCAACTCTGAGAACATCAACAATTTTGGTGCGAATGCTTATTCTAAAGTAGCAACAGGTTTAAATATTTTAAGAGAAACGATCGTAGGGCGTGAGTTATTTGACAATGCATTCAGGGAGTATTCAAAACGATGGGCGTTTAAATCACCAACCCCTGCTGATTTCTTTCGTACCATTGAAGATGCAACCGGGGAAGATCTCGATTGGTTTTGGAGAGGATGGTTCTATGGCACAGATGCCTGTGACATTTCGATTGATTCAGTAAAACATGCCATACCTGATGTGACGGCCGTGCCCGCACAAAAAAACGATACCACCGTCATGGCGTCCTTATCCAAACCAGCGGTGAATCCTTTTGAAGATATCTCCAAGATCAGGAATAAACAGGATAAGAACATTGTGTTTGAAACCGATAAGGATACAGCACTCCGTGACTTCTATTGGAAGTATGACCGGGAAATTGCAAAGTATGATTCAGCAAAATATCCCCTGGTAGTAAAAGCACAAACCGAAGCCCTGGATGCAACTGGTCAACAGAAATATGCCGGTAAACATTTGTATGAAATATCGTTTACCAATAAAGGCGGATTACCAATGCCCATCATCCTGGAATGGACTTATAAGGATGGTAGCAAAGAGATCGAAAGAATTCCGGCACAGGTATGGAGAAAGAACGAAAAGAATGTGCTGAAAACATTCATGAAAGATAAAGAAGTAGCTTCTATCAAACTGGATCCTTATCGTGAAACTGCTGATATTGATGAAACCAATAATACTTCCGGCGATATTAAAGAGCCGAGTAAGTTTAAATTATTTAAGCAAAAACAAAATGTAACACCTGCAGCGGGTATCAATCCTATGCAGAAGGCGACGGAGAAGAAAGGGTTTTAAAAGCCTCCCTAAATCCCTCCGAAGGAGTGACTTGCTAAACACAGACCCTCAGAGTTGAAATTTGTTTGTATTATGCCATCTGCATTTTAGCAGATGGCATTTTTCTTTAGAGAAAATTTTAAGTATAAAAGTTTTTTTGCACACGGATATGATAGATGAAAAGGATAAACACGGATTTATTATCTGCTCCGCAGGATAATTCATTCCAACTATTAGCAAATTTTTCCTGTGTATATCCATCCAATCTGTGTCATCCGTGTACCTGTATTTAAATAGCTGAACAGCGAACCTGCTTGCCGGCAGCTCGAATTCAATCGAATTACTGAAGCCGGGCCGAAAATTAAAAGTAATGGGTTAATAAGGCTGCCGTTTATAAAAAATATTGTTTTTATCTGTCTTTGCGCAAACAATGAACTTCGATTTTCTTAGTTTTGGAATACTGCCTGTCCTACATTTCATTATTTAAATTTTACATACAACATGAGAAGTTTTATCATCAGTATTTTACTGGTTATTGTTTTGAATGCAGGTGCTCAAAACATTTACAACAATCCCAACAGCAATCACGGTAATAAGTTTGAGCAATTGGGAGCCAGTCTGCCCACCCCTAATGAATATCGCACAGCCAGCGGTGCACCCGGTCCTAAATACTGGCAACAGCGCTGTGATTATGATATTAAATGTGAACTGGATGAAAAAAACCTGAAGTTGAATGGTAGCGAAACAGTTACCTATTTCAATAACTCACCAAACGAATTGGTGTATTTATGGTTGCAGCTGGATGAGAACCAGCATAGCAGTGTGAACAATGCGAATTATCAAACCAGTAATTCGATGAATACACAGGTAAGCCAGCAACAATTAGATCGGGACGATGAAACAAAAACAGATAACGGTTATGGCTTTAATATATTAACCCTGACAGATGCAACGGGGAAACCATTAAAGTATACTGTCAATAAAACAATGATGCGGGTTGAGTTACCCCTGCCATTAAAAGCAGGACAGCGTTTTGTTTTTAAACTTGACTGGAATTATAAAATAGCGGATCGCCTGGGCAAAGGTGGTCGTGGTGGTTATGAATATTTTCCTGAAGATGGAAATTATTTATTTACTATGGCGCAATGGTATCCCCGTCTTTGTGTGTACAGCGATTTTCAGGGCTGGCAAAATCACCAATTCACAGGTCGTGGTGAATTTGCGCTGACATTTGGAAATTTTAAAGTAGCGATGACGGTGCCGGCTGATCATGTGATCTTATCAACCGGTGAATGCCAGAATTATCCGGCTGTATTAACGGCTGCACAACTGGCCCGCTGGAATAAAGCACAAACTTCTTCTGACCCCCTGGAAGTAGTGACGCTGGAAGAAGCGAAAGCAGCAGAGAAACAAAAAAGTGAAAAGAAAAAAACATGGATATTCAAAGCAGATAATGTCCGTGACTTTGCATGGGGCAGTTCAAGAAAGTTTATCTGGGATGCAATGGCGACAAAAGTAGAAGGCAAAAAGATCATGTGTATGAGCGGCTATGCAAAGGAAGCCTATAGTTTGTATAGAAAATTTTCAACCAAAGCAGTCGAGCATACCATTAAAACGTATTCCAAATTCACGTTGCCTTATCCTTATCCCGTTGCCCAAAGTATTGAAGCTTCCAATGGAATGGAGTACCCAATGATCTGTTTTAATTTCGGGCGAACAGAAAAAGACGGCACTTATAGCGAGAGCACCAAAAACGGAATGCTGGGCGTAGTGATCCATGAAGTAGGTCACAACTTTTTCCCCATGATCATCAACAGCGATGAACGCCAGTGGAGCTGGATGGATGAAGGGTTGAATACATTTGTGGAATACCTGACAGAAGAATTATGGGATAATAAATTCCCTGTGCGTCGCGGCCCAGCAGCTTACATTACCGATTATATGAAATTGCCTACTGATCAGTTGGAACCCATCATGACCAACAGTGAGAATATTGTGCAATTCGGACCTAATGCTTATTCAAAACCAGCGACCGGTTTAAATATTTTACGGGAAACAATCATGGGTCGTGAGTTATTTGATTATTCATTTAAAGAATATGCAAGAAGGTGGGCTTTCAAACATCCGGAGCCAGCTGATTTCTTCCGTACAATGGAAGATGCGAGTGGTGAAGACCTTGATTTTTTCTGGAGAGGATGGTTCTTCAGCACCGAGGTTTGTGATATTTCATTGGATTCAGTGAAATATGCAAAACCCGACCTGGCGGCTGTTCAGCAAGAAACCAGAGAAAGAAATCCTTTACGCAGTATTGATAAACCATTGGTGCCCGTTTTTGACGACATCAGTAAGGTCAGGAACCGGGCCGATAAAAAAATTGTTTTTCAAACAGATGCAGATACGTCTGTCCGTGATTTCTACTGGCGTTATGACCGTGGTATCGAACCTTATGATACTTCTAAATTGGAAGTAAGGCCACGGGATAGTAAACCTGAGCCTTTAACAAATGCCGAAAAAGCAAAGTATGCCAATAAGAATATGTATGAGCTCACCTTCAGCAATAAGGGTGGTCTTGTGATGCCCATCATTATTGAATGGACATATAAGGATGGTACCAAAGAAATTGAAAAGATACCGGCGCAGGTATGGCGGTTAAATGAAAGCAAAGTAGTAAAAACATTTATCAAGGATAAAGAAGTGGCTTCTATAAAACTGGATCCGATGAAAGAAACAGCGGATATCAATGAAAGCAATAATAGCTGGAATACCATTGCTGAGCCTTCCCGCTTTACAATGTTCAAACAAGCACAGACAGGCAGAAGAAATGGTGGTAGCCAGGCTGGAAACCCCATGCAAAAAGCACAGGAGAAGAAAGGGTTTTAAGCCCTCCTAAATCCTCCCTAAAGGGAGGACTTGTCTTAACACAGACCCTTAGAGTTGAAGTTTGTTTATAGTATGCCATCTGCTAAAATGCGGATGGCATTTTTTATTTATGGTCACCAGGGTTTCCTGCTCTCTATTATAAATGATGCAAAGAGGTGGGCTAAAGTAGAATTGTCATTACTTTTAATCATGATCAGGAAAATCTTTGCAGCGTTAGTAATAGTTTTTATTATCACGACTACTCATGCAGCAACTGTTGATACTATTCCCATCTACAGTAAGGCGATGGATAAAAGTTTTAATTGCGTGGTAATAAAACCTCTGTCTTATAAAAAGAGAAAACAGGAATACCCCGTGGTTTATTTATTACATGGCTATGGCGGTTCATACAGCAACTGGATCAATCTTGTTCCCGGATTAAAAAAATATGCAGACGATTACCAGTTCCTGGTTGTTTGTCCGGATGGAGGTTATAGCAGTTGGTATTTAAATAGCCCCTTAGATTCTTCCTTTCGTTTTGAAACCTATATCAGCACAGAAGTTCCCGCCTGGATCGATGCTCATTACAATACAGTTAAAAACAGGAACGGAAGAGCTATTACCGGCTTAAGCATGGGCGGGCATGGTGGTTTGTTTTTAGGTTTCCGGCATGCAGCTATTTTTGGAGCCTGCGGTAGTATGAGTGGTGGCGTGGATATGCGTCCTTTTCCTAAAAATTGGGAGATCAGTAAGCGCATTGGCGACTCAGCACATTATGCCATGAACTGGAAAGAGTATTCTGTGATAACAGTGATCGAACAAAAACCCAAAGACTCTCTTGCCATTATCATAGACTGTGGCACGGAAGATTTTTTTTATACGGTGAACCGTGCTTTGCATGAAAAGATGCTTGCCCTAAAAATACCACATGATTATATTGAACGACCCGGCAAACATGATTGGAAATACTGGGCTAATGCGGTGAAGTACCAATTGTTATTTTTCAGGGAGTATTTTGAAAAGATGAAATAAAGCGCTTCGTCCTTACGTTTCGATGCAAATCAATTGCATGCGGAAGTCTTTTTATTTAGCAGGCCTTACTGCTTTTTTTTCAATCCTTCTCCTCTCCTGCGCTGATAGTTCAAAAACTGAAAAGGAAATAATCAAAGCAATGGAAGAAAGCCTGAATAGCTCAAACAAGATAATGAGCTATTCAAGTCTAACAATTTTTTTGGCTTTACAAGAAAAGATTGATGATCCGATGACCCGTTACAAAGCTGAGATATGGTATCCAAAGGCCGAACACATCCAAAATCTTTCTAAAAACTGTTATGACTATATTGAATCTTTAAAAAAAGAATCAGGCCTTTCTGCAGAAAAATCTACAGGGCTTTTAAAGAAATTAAAATCCTATAAAGCTGAAGTTTTGAATGTGGATTCGTTTATAAAAAAGGAATTTACTGATGCAATCCTTATTTCAGAATTTGCTGATTCAACGAATATTTCTGAAGAAAGTTTTTTTGATATGTTCTTTAAAACCACTTCAAAAGAATCAACGAATGCTTTTTTAACCAAGCTTCAGAACAATGTCAAGCGTTTAGAAAATAGAACGATGGCTTTTTGCAATGATCATATCATGGTCCATCGTCCTTTTTATGATTTATATAATGTAATAATTGAGCAGAACAGCCAAATAGTCGGGAAAAGTAAAGAAATTAAGATCACTGCAGGCGTTGGATCGTTTAGCAAAATGGCAAATGCGAAGATTACAATTAATAATGAAATTATACCCTTGAATGAAAATGGAGTGAGTCTGTATAAAATTAAAGCACCAAATAAGTCTGGAAAATACAAATTACCTGTAAGAATTCAATTCATTGATGAAAACGGAAAAACACAAATTATAGAAAAAAATGTTGAATATTCCGTAGCCAAAGAATGTGATCAATAAATTTTACAACTATCAATACCCCGTGCTTCCATCTCTCGTCCTCACTTTTTTCTTACCGGAGTTTTTCTTTTCATAATCCAATATGGCCTGTGGCTTTGTCACTATTTTTTTCCCGGCACTATCAGTAGCGGCTTTACCGGTGCTTACATTAATTGGTTTTATCTCCCCATCATCTCCTTCTGTTCCTTCATTCCCGGTTTGCAGTTTATTTAAAAAATAGTGTTCCGTTTTTTCAACTCTTCCCCACATCGGGTCATAATATGTCCAGGTGCCATGCCGGTTTGTTTTTCCTTCTACTTTTACAATCACCCAATCAACCAATTTAGTCGGGTCTTTCAGATCATACACCGCCACCGTGTCCATTGTTTTTTGCGGATCTACGGCCCGCCAGCTTTCTTCCCTTTCCAATATTCCTGCCTGCGTATAATAACGGGCCTTACCATCAAGGCTGCCCCAGCGATAATTTTCTTCAGCAATCTTATCACCCATCAACGAAAAACGAATCCAGAGCCCATCTTTTTTATCATTTAAAAAATAACCCTGTTCATCATAACCGGGCTCTCCGCGCAATGCCTCTGCATGCAAAACCCAGGGCCCCTGCTTCCTGCCTTTCATATCCACACAATTAAGTGTATCACCTTTTACGCTGATGATATAACTTTTCCAGGGCTGGCTAAAGCCGCTCATAGAAATAAGAAAAAGGAAAACAGGAATAAATCGCATAGTTTAGTAAGTTTATGCCTTTACAATAACGCCAAAACTGTTCGTTTATGCTGTCAAAATTAGGCCAATTTCTGCTGTTGCCTGCCTTATGTTTTATTACAATACCCGGTTATACACAAGTAAGTCCTACTCCTGCTGCGGAGAGAATGAAAATAGTGGAACAACGGAAAGCATTGGAGAGTAAATCCGTACTCAACGAAGTAAAATTCCGCAATATCGGTCCTGCTATCATGAGCGGTCGTGTAGTAGACATTGATGCCAATCCTGAAGATCCTACGGAGTTTTATGTAGCGTATGCTACCGGTGGTTTATGGCATACTACCAACAATGGACAAAGTTTTGTTCCTATCATGGATAGTTTAGATATGTTGTTCATTGGTGATATTGCGGTGAACTGGACAACCAGGACTATATGGGTAGGCACGGGAGAGGTCAACAGCAGTCGCTCCTCTTATGCTGGCGTAGGTGTATATAAAACCAGTAACAACGGTAAGACATGGGAATATTTGGGCTTGCCAGAATCACATCATATTGGAAAAATTCAATTGCATCCCACCAATAATAATATTGCATGGGTAGCGGTATTAGGTCATTTATATTCTGCGAATAAAGAAAGAGGTGTTTACAAAACAACAGATGGCGGCAAAACATGGAAACAAACATTGTATGTTGATGACAATACAGGCTGTGTTGATCTCGACATCAATCCTGCAAATCCCAATGAAGTATATGCTGGCATGTGGTACCGTGTTCGCCGGGCCTGGAAATTTGAAGAAAGCGGAAAGACAAGTGGCATTTATAAAAGCAATGATGGAGGTGAAACCTGGAAGCTGGTTTCCGGTGCTGGTTCAGGATTTATGACAGGTGATAAAATTGGTCGTATTGGTATAGCTGTTTATCCAAAAGATCCCACTATTGTTTGGGCGGTCGTTGACAACAATACTCCCAAACCAGATACTGCAAAAAAGAATGATACGCTATATAAAAAAGAGGATTTTAAAAATATCAGCAAAGAGCAGTTTGAACAACTAAAGACAAATTTGATCGATACTTTTTTGCGTAAAAATGGTTTCCCCAGGAAATATGCAGGAGTCATCGTTAAAGAAATGGTGAAGACCGATAAAGTAAAGCCATCAGCGCTATGGGATTATTTAGACAGTGATGATGGTTTTCAGAATACAGGCATTGCAGGTTGCGAAGTATATCGCAGTAATGATGGCGGACAAACCTGGAAGAAGGCGAATGAAAAACCGATCGGCATTTTTAATACTTATGGTTATTACTTTGCCAAAATCTATACGTCGCATTACAATCCCGATAAAGTTTTTATTCTTGGCTTTAATGCCATGATGTCGTCCGATGGAGGCAAAACCTTTAAAAATATTGATAAAGGAAATGTGCATGCTGATCATCATGCACTGTGGGTAAATCCCAAAAAAGATTCGCATATCATCAATGGTAATGATGGCGGCGCTAATATTTCGTATGACGATGGCGCCAACTGGTTCAAAGCAAATATGCCAGCAGTGGGTCAGTATTATGCGATCACCGTTGATGATGCTAAACCATATAATGTGTATGGCGGCTTACAGGATAATGGAAGCTGGTGGGGGCCTTCCACTCATCGTGAAGATGTGGGATGGATTGATAATGGACAATATGGTTACCGTGGTGTTAATGGCGGTGATGGCATGCAGGCCCAGGTAGATACAAGAGATAACGCAACGGTATATTCCGGATCACAGTTTGGAGTGTATGGTCGTTACAACAAAGAAAAAAGAGGTTCACAAAAATTTCTCCGTCCGCAACATGAACTGGGAGAAAAGCCATTACGTTTTAACTGGCAAACCCCTATCCTGCTGAGCAAGCATAACCAGGATGTATTGTATTATGGTACTAACCGTTTGTATCGTTCATTAAACAAGGGCGATACGTTGATTCCCATGAGTGCAGAGCTTACCAATGGAAGAGTGACGGGCAATGTTCCCTATGGAACTTTAACGACTATCAGTGAATCGCCTTTACGGTTTGGATTGATCTATACCGGCACCGATGATGGTAATATCCATGTTTCAAAAGACGGTGGCTATACCTGGGAGGCCCTGAGCTCGACGAAAGACAGTAATGAAAATATAAAAAAAGAAAAAGGGAAATCAACTCTTCGACAAGCGCAGGGTTTGCAAACTAATTCACTCTGGGTGAGTCGTGTCACCGCCTCACAACACAAAGAAGGAAGAGTGTATACCTCACTTAACGGTTATCGCTTTGACAATTTCGCTCCTTACCTGTATGTTAGTGATGATTATGGAATGACATGGAAACAAATTGGTAAGGATCTTCCGTATGAACCTATCAATGTAGTGAAAGAAGATCCGAAAGATGAGAATATAATTTATGTAGGTACAGATGGTGGCCTGTATGTAAGTTTTGACGGCGGCAATTCTTTCATGCTATGGAATGGAGGTCTGCCTAAATCTGTTCCCATTCATGATATTGCCATCCAGCAACGGGATAATGAAATTGTTTTGGGTACGCATGGCCGCAGCCTCTATGTTAGCAAACTGGAAGATGTGCAGGGCATCAAAAAAGATCCCGATTGGCTGAAGAAAAAACCTAAAGAGAAACCGGTGGAAAGAAGAAGGTCTGATGAAGATGATGAAGCAGAACCTGAAATTGATTGATAAAAAAACGGGAGAAAGCCTCCCGTTTTTTTATGTCTTGTATAAATGCAGAAAGTGAAATATAAATTTTATTTTTTTTGAGCAGCTAATAAATATTCCATTGCCAACTCATATCCTTTCAACCCCAAACCAAATATACTTCCCGCTGCTTTACCGGAAACATGAGAGAGTTTACGAAAATCTTCCCGGGCATGCACATTGGAAATATGCACTTCAACCACCGGTGCTTTGATAGCAGCTATAGCATCACCGATAGCAACAGAGGTATGCGTATAACCGGCGGGATTAAGAATGATACCGTCATGATCAAAACCTACCCGTTGCAATTCGCCGACCAGTTCTCCTTCTACATTACTTTGATAATAATGTAAGGTGTGCCCGGGGTATTTGGTCTTTAATTGTTCGAAAAATTGTTCGAAAGGCATATTACCATAAATATCTGTTTCTCTTTTACCCAGCAGGTTGAGGTTAGGTCCGTTGATGATAGCTATTTTCATAAATCGAATTTACAGCTTATTGATATAGGATTTTATTTTAGCCAGCTCTATTATAAATTAATGAAAGTGGAATATTATTACTGATAAAGTTGATCAGTGTAAAAATAAATCCAGAAGGAATAACATGCTTATAAAATCGATTCAAATGTCAACAAAAACCTCCAGGTCTGGTAGAGAGATAAAAAAAACCTTCCCATTTTATCAACGATCAAAAATTTGTAAGAGGAAAATTTTTAACGTAAATGTGTTGAAACACAAAGACACAGTGGCACAAAGATGTTTTTAAAACAACTAGCTTTCCCCCGTGTCTTGGTGCCTTAGCGGCTCCGTGGTTCAAAAAATTTAGAATAGTAGGTGAAAAAAATTAATAGTCAGAGGGGTGACATAAAATTTGCAATGTAATATAAACTATCAACCCTCCGAATTTACCTCCAGATCTGACCGCAACAAACTATACATCATCAAACTGATCCGTTTACCTTTCTTCATTTCGCTTTCTCGCAATGTGCCTTCGTAGCTAAATCCCAACTTTTCAGACACCCGGCAACTGGCCTCATTCCCTTCTTCAATCACGGCTTCCAGCCGATGCAGTTTCCAGTTAGCAAATAAATGACGAATGATCACCGGCATCACTTCCTGTATAATTCCCCGCTGCCAGTACTCTGGCAATAACCAATACCCGATCTCTGCTTTTTGATGCACCGAATGATAAGCATTCATACCTGCAACCCCGACAGGTAACAAAGTTTGTTTGTCCACGATCTTCCAGTGGCAACCGGTGCCGCTTTCCCATTCCCTGGTATAAAAATCCATTTGTCCTTTGGTTTCTTCAAAAGTTTCATACCATACACCATAATAAGAGATCACCTGCGGATCGCTTAACCCTTTAAAAATAAAAGTCTGGTCCTGGGGAACAATTTGCCTTAACCAAAATCGTTGGGATTCTAATGCAGAGAACACAATAAAGATTTGAAATTTAAAAGTAGAAAGTAAAAATAAAACCCGGCTTGCGCAAACTCCGCTTTCTACTTTTTAATTTTTCATTTTGACTTTTCAACTAACCCAATAAACTCATCAAATAAATAACGGCTGTCGTGCGGGCCGGGTGTTGCTTCAGGATGATACTGGACAGAGAAAGCCGGTTTGCCTTTTACTCTTATCCCTTCAATGGATTGATCATTCAGGTTCACATGGGTAATCTCAATATGATCAGCTTTTTTCACCGCTTCGGGATCTACACCAAATCCATGATTTTGGGTGGTGATCTCTGACCGGCCGCTCACTAAATTCTTTACAGGATGATTCAGTCCACGGTGACCATGATGCATTTTAAAAGTGGGGATATCATTGGCAAGTGCCAGCAACTGGTGACCGAGACAAATACCAAACACTGGCTTATCTTCTTTCAAAATTTGTTTGAGTGTGGTGATTGCATAATCCATCGGCGCCGGATCACCGGGACCATTGGAAATAAAATAACCATGTGGTAAAAATTTCTTTACTTCTTCCAATGGGGTTTTGGCAGGAAATACTTTTACAAAAGCCCCTCTCTCTACCATGCAGTTCAGGATATTTCTCTTTACACCATAATCCATGACGGCAATCCGTGTGGCTGCATTCTTATCACCCATTTCGTAAGCTTGCGTAGTACTTACTTTAGAAGCTAGTTCCAGGCCATCCATATTGGGCACATCCGCCAGTTTCTTTTTCAAAACTTCAATATCTGTTGTCTCTGATGAAATGATACAGTTCATCGCACCCTTGGTGCGGATATGCGCTACCAGTGCTCTTGTATCAATTCCTTCTATCGAAACAATTTTATTTGTTTTCAGGTAATCATTCAGCGAACCATTAGCCAGTTTTCGTGAATACTGGTCTTCGAGATTACGACCGATCAATCCATTGATCTTTACACTATCGGATTCCACATCGGCTTCTTTCACGCCGTAATTACCGATATGGGCGCTATTCATGATCAGTATTTGGCCAAAATAACTTGGGTCGGTAAACACTTCCTGGTAACCGGTCATGCCGGTGTTGAAACATATTTCACCAGTGGTGGTGCCGATAGCGCCAAAAGCTTGTCCGTAAGCAACAGTACCATCAGCTAATAATAAAACAGCAGGAACAGAAGGAGTCGTTTGATCAGGCATTTTCAAAAATATAAATTGCGCAAATGTAGGGTAGAAACGGGGATTTGAAGGGATGAATTTTGCAGGGGTTATTCACAACAACTGTGAACCATCCTTTCCGGCAGACCCGGCTGCGAAGAAAACCACACTTCGTTACCTCCATGTTATCAATAAAGGCTTTGTGAATACTCTGAGTCCAATTGAGGACATTAAAGATTCTTTATACTGGTATCATGAACGACTAAGTGTATTGCCGAAACTCAGAATGTCTTTCAAATCATGCACAAACATGATTAACCAACTCAAAATCAAATGAACAATATTCCGGAATAGGAAAAAACTTAATTCGTATATTCGACAACACACGTAAGCTGCAATTTTATGACCGACCAACTTTTCAAAGGCTATTCGACTTTTAGCAATCATGGAACAAGTCAAGGAATAATTCCACGCTTTTACCTTCAAATGGTTGACATCGCACAATTTGCTTTTGATAAAGAAGAAGGCATTGAAGAAAGACTAAATGACTTTCTAAACAAAAACATTTCTGACTTTACTGAATTCTATGACCTATTTACCGAACTGAAGACGATTTATATTGACTACAGGGATGGCTTAAAGAATGGCAAGTATTATTCTTTAGATGACAAGATTTCATTTAGACATGACCGAAGCAATGAGTTGACTTTAAAAAAGAAGGTTAAAGACTTTTTTATTCAAGGCAGACTTGTGATTAATAATTTTGGCAAATCTGGCGTAATAAATGATGGAGAATTTATTTTAAATAATTTTCTCATAGTAAAAGATAGTAATTTCAAAAAAAACAAACTTAGCTGCTTAAATAATCCTGAAGGGAATAAATACAAGTTTTTAATAGAAATTATTGAAGAAGCCAGAAAAGATTTCTTATCTGAATTTATTCAAGCAAGAGCGGACTTTGAACATCAAAACTTGCAGGTTGAAGATTTTAAAGTCGAAATAGTAAATAGTCAAATCAAAGTAATTGAACCAAGCCTAAGTAATACGAGTTTATTAAGTAAGATTGAATACTATTATGAAAGCACATTGGACTTTGTAGAAGTTTTAATGGTGTTCTTCTATGGTATACAAGCGTATAAAAAAACCAATGGCTTTATGACACTTTTTAAAAGAGACGAATTCGACTACTCCAATCTACATTACAAATATGTTGTGATGCCAAACATGTATGAAAGTGGAGTGACAAAATTAATCGGGTAACTGTTTCGCAGTCGAGTCTCACCGCTCCGCCTTGTGCGTAAGCGGATTCGGCATAAATTATTCGATACCCCCAAAAAGAGTAAATTCGTAAATGTTAGAAATCACAACGATAGAAAATTCGACCCACTTCATACAGTTCATTTCACCTAATTAAATGATGTACAATTAATACTTTTTAAAAGTATGGGATTAGTTATTTTCGGAGAAAAAGAAACACCAATTGGGTTAAACGAATTTTTAATAAAATGTCCTTCATGCGAAACTCACAGTTGGGCCGATATAATGGTTGTCAGTCATTATTTTCATTTTTACTTTTTACCATTGTTTCCAACATATAAAGACGCAAATGTCATTTGTAAAACTTGCGGGCTAAAAAGATATAGGACTTCATTTGACCAAAAATTAATTAGCAATTATAATGAAGTGAAAAGCCAATACAGACACCCTTGGTTTTCATATATAGGTTTGACAATTATAATCTTAATCATTCTTTTAATTATTATTGGAGCGATATTTTGAAAAACAAATCGTTTCGCAGCCGAGTCTCACAGCTAAGACTTGTGAGTGGTGTGGACTCAGCGTCAACATTAGAATAACTTTTTATCACGACGAGTCTACTCCTATCACATACTCTCGTAGCGAGGCTTGCTTACGAAATAATTATTTCGTTCCTGTTATTTCTTTGTATTTTTCACGAAGCCAGTCCACCCTTTCGCTTAGCCTCACAGTGAGGCTTGCTTACAAAATAAAAACACAACCCATTTTTTAAAAAAAATAAATGAGAATAATTCTGTTTGTCCTGCTACTTTGCATCACCCCATCGTTCATTCATGCCCAGAATAATTATGCGACGGGCCATTTTGTAATCAAAGGCAAGGTAAAAAATTTCAAAGAAGAACTTTTCGAATTTGCTTTGACTTCTTACCTTGAACATAGCATTAACTTCGTACAAGTAAAGCCAGATGGAAGCTTTGAACAACGATTTCCCGTGCAACACCTGCAGGCTATACGCTTCATGCTGAACAATGATCACATTAATTTTACAGTAGAAGATAAGGATACTTTACTGCTTGAATGGGACGAAAATGATTTTAGGAAAACTTTTTCTATTAAAGGTAAAACTGAACTTCGGACTAACGAATTACAGCTACAGTTGAGTCTTTACCTGGAATTCTGGAATCCGTTTATGAATTTAATGAATGAATTCCATGAAAAAGGAAAAGAGTTAATCGATGAAAAAAAATTTACTCTTATAAATGATTTGTATAACCGAAATGTAAACGCCGTTTTTACTTATACCGGTTTCATTTCTGAATCATTGAAAAATCAGGCTACTAGTATATATTTCCAGTATTCTAACATCCTTTACCTGGAGCGATTATTGCCACATTTTAAACTGAAACTTACTTTAGATAGACTTGTCCCGGAATGGTATTCTAATGTGGCCGGCATATCAGCCGATTATACAGAATTAAATGATCCCTGGTTTTGGAATGTTCCCGAATACAGGGAGTTTATCTATAATTATATAAGGTCCTATCAGCCATTTAAACCCTATTCGAATTCTAAAACAATAATTACAAAACCTTTTAATCCTACACTGGATTACTATTATTTGGCCCAGGCAAATTTGGCTGCTAACAGTATAAAGGATTGGTTCATCACAAGATCAATAATGGAGGGTTTTAGGGTTCATGCGTTTGATAGGGTTGAGAAAGTGTATAAACAATTCATAAACACTTGTACAGTTCCTTATTTGAAAGACACGCTACACAAATTTTACACAGCCATCAATCGCTTAAAATCAGGCAGCCCTGCCCCCAGTTTTTCTTTAAAAAATGAACTGGGACAAACAGTTTCGTTAAGCAATTTCAAAGGAAAGGTGGTGTATATAGATTTTTGGGGCGTCAATTGCGGACCATGCCTTCTGGATATTAAAAACTATGTTCCAGAACTTCATGAACATTATAAAGATAAAGATGTAGTGTTTATAAATATATGTGTTGATGCTAAGGAAGCAGAATGGAAAAAGGCAATAGAAAAATTTGAATTAGGTGGAATAAACTTGATAGCAGAAGGCTGGGCAAGTCATCCGGTTTGTAAAGCATATAATATCGGCGGTATTCCGCATTATGTTCTTATCGACAAAAATGGAAAGATTGTTGATAATAATGCACCGTGGGCATCAGAGCTTAGTTTGGCAAACGAAAAGAATCCAATAGACTTATTATTGAAATAATCGCTATTCCGTTGTTGGTGTTTTCTTTCACTAACAACACGAACTATAGACTTTTTCACACCCGAGTCTCACAGCCAAGACTTGTGATAGGAGTGGACTCGGCGTCAACGTCAGAATAACTTTTTATCACGGCGAGTCCACTCCTATCACATACCCTCGCAGAGACTCACCTACGAAATAATTTTTATGCCCGTATTTATTTTAATTATTAATGCTAAGCCTGAACAAGAAAATTCCAAAGTCACGGATATAGCAGGCGCCTATGTTAATTGCTTTATTGAAGCTGAGACTTTTGATCTAGCAGAGGAGACTGCATTAAAATTTCTTACTACAGAAAATTGGAGAGCAATCGGCTTAGAAGAAAGTTATGAAGTAACAAAGGACGATTATTTTAATGATCCAAAAGGGTTGGAAGTATATCAACAAGTCTTAATTGATAAAGAAGTTTATACTTTTCATACTTATAAAACGGAAGATGAAGAAGGGAGGGGATCCCTCTAAAGCACTATGATCAGGAAAACTATGCAACTGACTACAGACATTACCTGACTCCTAACTTACCCAACTCTGCAGAACTTCACCCGCCTCCAGACCTCCGACTTATTTCCTTCTACCTGATATAAACTTCTCCCGTATCACATCTTCCACATGCACACCGCTGATCTTGCTTTCCAACCAGGAGATGACATCGAGATACACAAAAGCGCGGCTCTCCAGCGGCTGGCCTTCGTATTGCTTGAGTGTATGCAGCAACTTTTCAAATTCAGGTTTCAATGCATGAGCGCCTACATGAAAAGAACGGCGGAGGAAAGCAAACATTTCTTCCTCTACCTTACTCAGGTTTTCCATCTTGGCCATGTAACGGTATACTGATTTGATCAGGTATTCGAGCAATTCAAAATTGCCAAGCTCATAGTGCGCTATCAAATGTAATAGCCGGGCATAACATTGCAGGTCTGTCCGCAAGTCTGCTTTATGATTGATGATACGGTTGAGATAATCAATCGCTTTTTCATTATGACCGCTTCCAAAATACAGGCAGGCAATTTTATAATAAAAGACCAGCACCCGGTGTGTATCCAGGTAAGGGCCATATTCTTTCAGCATCTTTTCAAGAAAAGGAACAAGCCGCAATCCTTTGGTAAAAGTGCCCTGCAAAAAATAAAGATTGATCCTTGCCGTATACAAGTATTGATAGGCGAGAATACGATTGTTCTCATTTTGTGACACCAGTTTGTTTTCGGCAAACCGTTCAAACCGCTTGATGGCTTCGGCCAGTTTTTTATGATTGAGCAGATCAAAGTAAGAACCCATCAAGTTGTGCATACCTTTTATATAGATGGCCGTTTCCGTTTGCAGCATCCCGGGATATTCATCAAACAGGTCCACCCATTTTTGCGCATAGCGATAGTATTGCAAAAAATCCTGTCGGATAAATGCATACCAGGAATAACTCTGGTAGAGGTATAACTTTTCATAAAATCCTTTTACGCCTTTTGTATCGGCAGGAATATTTTTTTCAAAATAAGAACGGATCTCTTCCACATCTTTCTCATTGCGGGCATGACCGTTCTGGATATACCAGCTATATAATTGTAATGACAAATTAGAAAGCTGGTTGATCACCGATAGCTGGTTATTGATATGATCCGACTCCTGCGATAACTGGTCGGCCCGGTTTTGCATGCTCCGGGTGATGTATAGCGCTTCAATCTTTTTTTCAAAGAACAAAGCCTGTTGCAGGTAGGTAAGCTGGTGATAGGCTTTAGCAGTTTCTTTCAGCCGCTCCAGTACTTTCAGTGTTTGCAGGTAAAGACCTTTATTAAAAAGGATGCGGGCATTATCCATTTGTTCGTGAAGCTGGATGTCAATATTATTTTCATCCTTGATCAGGCGCAGGCTCGCTAACACTTGTTTGTACAACTGGGCTTTAATATTGGACAGTTGCTGCTTGGTAATGCTCTTGCTTTTTTTCAACAATTGTTTCTCATCATATTCATTCATTTTGTCCAGGGCATCAAAGAGTTGGATGGTTTTGAGATCATCCGCAGAGGAATTTCGCTTGACAAAGAGCTTGAAATTTCGTTTTTCACTCTTTTCCAGCGATTTAACCAGTTGAAACAAGGCATCAGTTGCTCGGTTGGCCATCGTAATTCGGAAATTTAAAATCCTTTATGGTAAAGGGTTTCAGCGGAAATCGACCCATTTAAATGCTGTAAAATACAGCTGATTTTGATTTCCACTTTCCCCCAAATGCTGGTACTTTAGTTGGGCAGGTTGTTTATTGAAGCAATACAAAAATAAGCCGCCTGCATTTTCATCTGGACTATTATTTATTGTTTTAGCCAGATGGAATTCGCCCGAAAAAAATATCCATTATCCGGATAAGAAAATGAATATTTTTTTCAGACTCATTTTATCTCACCCAATATATCAAATTATTATGGCAGCAGGTAAAGTTCACATCTTCGATACCACCTTACGTGACGGCGAACAGGTGCCGGGTTGCAAATTAAATACTTCAGAAAAACTGGAACTGGCCCTCAAGCTCGAAGACCTCGGGGTTGATATCATCGAAGCCGGTTTTCCTATTTCCTCGCCCGGCGATTTTGAATCCGTAAGTGAAATTGCGAAGCTGATCAAAAATGCAACCGTATGCGGTCTGAGCCGTGCCGTTCAAAAAGATATTGAAGTAGCGGCACAGGCGTTGAAGTATGCAGCACGACCAAGAATTCATACAGGTATCGGCACTTCAGATTTTCACATCAAGTCAAAATTCAATTCTACAAGAGAAGAGATATTACAAAGAGCCATTCAATGTGTAAAGTGGGCCAGGAATTTCACTGATGATGTAGAGTTCTATGCAGAAGATGCGGGTCGCACCAATAACGAATACCTCGCACAGGTAGTAGAAGCCGTGATCAAAGCTGGCGCAACGGTGGTCAACATTCCGGATACAACAGGTTATTGCCTGCCTCATCAATATGGCGAAAAGATCGCTTATCTTATTAATAATGTACCCAACGTTGACAAAGCTGTCCTGAGTTGTCATTGTCATAACGACTTGGGCCTGGCCACTGCTAATTCTATCTCCGGTGTTATCGCCGGTGCGAGACAAATAGAATGCACCATCAATGGCCTTGGTGAAAGAGCCGGCAATACTTCATTGGAAGAAGTAGTGATGATCATTAAACAACACCAGCATCTTGGTTTTTATACCAATATCAAAGCAGAACAATTAAACCCGATGAGCCGCCAGGTTTCTGACACCATGCGGATGCCGGTTCAACCTAACAAAGCGATCGTAGGCAGCAATGCGTTCTCACATTCATCCGGCATTCACCAGGATGGATTTTTGAAAGATACATTGACGTATGAAATCATTAACCCTGAAGAAGTGGGTGCAGATAGTTCTAAGATTGTATTAACGGCGAGAAGTGGTCGCAGTGCATTGGCGTATCGTTTTCAAAAACTCGGTTTCCAGTTTGACCGCAATGACGTTGATAAATTATATAATGAATTTGTGAAAGTGGCCGATACCAAGAAGGAAGTAAATGATACAGACCTGGAAGTGATGGCTAAAAACCATACATCAATTGCTGTAGCATAACCCCCTGTCCCCCTGAAGGGGAGACTTAGGTTAAATAGTTTTATTGAAGTTGAAAAAATCTTTAAAGCAGGCTAATAATCCTTTAGGAAACATCCCCTCCCTGGAGGGGCGAAATAAAGAAAGCTTATGCTATGAGAAAATGGGGTGGGTTACTAAATAGACCCGATAGCTATCGGGTGACGGAACGATGAAGTGAATGACACAACAGGCGATGGTCAAAAAATAAAAACAAAAATGCAGAAGACATTATTTGAAAAGATCTGGGAGAAGCATGTTGTCAAAACCATTGACGACGGGCCTTCTGTATTTTATATTGATACCCATTTTATTCATGAAGTGACCAGCCCACAGGCTTTCACCGGTTTGAATAAAAGAGGCATCAAAGTATTGCGGCCAAAACAAACAGTGGCAACAGCCGATCACAATGTTCCTACGCTCAATCAGCATTTACCTATTAAAGAAGAGTTGTCGAGGTTACAGGTAGAAGCATTGAAGAAAAATTGTGCTGAACATGGTATTGAATTGTATGGCCTTGGACACCCGTTCCAGGGCATTGTTCATGTTATAGGACCTGAGCTAGGTATTACACAGCCGGGGACGACGATCGTTTGCGGTGATAGTCATACTTCCACACATGGCGCATTTGGTGCCATAGCTTTTGGCATCGGCACCAGTGAAGTAGAAATGGTTTTTGCTTCGCAATGTTTATTGCAGAGCAAACCCAAACTGATGCGCATCAATGTAGAAGGTGAATTGAATAAAGGTGTGGTGTCAAAAGATATCGTTCTTTATATATTATCCAAAATTTCTGCCAGTGGCGCTACTGGTCATGCGGTAGAGTTTGCCGGTTCTGCAATCCGTTCCTTAAGCATGGAAGCAAGAATGACCATTTGCAATATGAGTATCGAAATGGGTGCCCGCTGCGGCATCATTGCACCCGATGAAACAACCTTCAGTTATATCAAGGGAAGAAAGTTTGCACCACAGGGCACTGAATGGGATAAGAAATTGGCTGAATGGAAACAACTATACTCCGATACAGATGCAACTTTTGATAAAGAAATTTTCATTAAAGCAGAAGATATAGAACCCATGATCACCTATGGCACCAACCCGGGAATGGGCATTGGCGTCAATGAAAATATTCCTACCACTGAAACGATCAACGAAACCGATAGATCTGGTTTGGTAAAATCACTTGCCTACATGGGTCTGCATCAGGGTGATGCCATCAAAGGCCAGAAGATAGATTATGTTTTTATTGGCAGCTGCACCAATTCGAGGATTGAAGACCTGAGAATGGTAGCTTCTTTTGTAAAAGGAAAAAAGAAAGCAGAAGGTGTAGAAGTATGGATCGTTCCCGGTAGCAAACAAGTAGAAGCGCAGGCTATTAAAGAAGGGATTGATAAAATATTTGAAGCTGCAGGATTTCAACTAAGACAACCCGGTTGCTCCGCATGCCTTGGTATGAATGAAGACAAGATACCCGCTGGCAAATATTGCATCTCTACTTCCAATAGAAATTTTGAAGGAAGACAGGGAGCCGGTGCCAGAACATTATTAGCGAGTCCGTTGACCGCTGCAGCAGCGGCAGTAACGGGAGTGATAACAGATGTAAGAGAATTATTAAACTAAGTAAAAATGAAAAAGTAAAAAGTCTTCGATACAATAAAGATGCATTTTGAATTTTTACTTTTTAATTATACCGAATGAAAGCATTGACAATTATAAAAAGCCGGTTTGTTCCAATCAACATCGAAAACATCGATACTGACCAGATCATCCCTGCCCGTTTCTTAAAAGCTACTACCAAAGATGGGTTTGGTAAGAATTTATTTCGTGACTGGCGTTATTATAATGACGACGAATCAAAAACAAGAGCTGATTTTCCATTGAACATGTCCCAGTTTGATGGTGAAATATTAGTGGCCGGTAAAAATTTCGGTTGTGGATCTTCCAGGGAGCATGCAGCCTGGTCTATCCTCGATTATGGTTTTCGTGTGGTTGTATCAAGTTTTTTTGCAGACATCTTTAAGAACAATGCCCTGAATAACGGTGTGCTGCCTGTGCAGGTAAGTGATGCGTTTCTTCAACGAATATTCCTACAGGATAATAATACTGAGCTGACCATTGATCTGGAGAAACAAACCATCACCATTAATTCAACAGGTGAACAGGAACATTTTGACATCAGCAGCTATAAGAAAACATGCATGCTGAATGGCTATGACGATATTGATTATTTACTAAGTATAAAAAAAGATATCGAAGCATTCGAATCAGCAACAATATAAACTACCCTACCATGAAAAAGAATATTACAGTAATAGAAGGCGATGGCATTGGCCCCGAAGTGACCCGCCAATCCGTAAAGATTTTAAACTCGATCGCCGAAAATTTCGGTCATGAATTCACTTACACCTATGAGCTCATGGGTGCAGACGCTATTGACAAAACAGGTAATCCTCTTCCTGATAAAACAATTGAAGCCTGCTTAAATAGTGATGCTGTTCTGTTTGGCGCTATCGGTCATCCGAAATATGATAATGACCCAACTGCTAAAGTAAGACCCGAACAGGGTTTGCTGAAACTGCGTAAGTCGTTACAATTATATGCGAATATCCGTCCTATCAATACTTATCCTTCTTTGCAGCATTTATCACCGCTGAAAAGTAAAAATCTCGAAGGAGTAGATTTTATCATCTTCCGCGAACTAACCGGTGGTATTTATTTTGGTGAAAAGAAGATCAATGAAGAAGGAACGGAAGCATCTGATAATTGTGTTTATACCAAAGAAGAGATTGAACGAATAGCTCATCTTGCTTTTCATTTTGCTCAAAAACCTGAACGCAGAAAGAAACTGACATTGGTAGACAAAGCCAATGTGTTGGAAACATCAAGGCTATGGAGAAAAGTAGTACAGGAAGTAGCGAAAGAATATCCGGATGTCGCTGTTGATTATATGTTTGTAGATAATGCAGCGATGCAGATCATTTTAAATCCCAAACAATTTGATGTAATACTTACCGAAAATATGTTTGGTGATATCATCAGTGATGAAGCCAGTGTGCTGAGCGGATCATTAGGATTATTGCCTTCTGCATCAGTGGGTAAAGGAACAGTTTTGTTTGAGCCTATTCATGGTTCCTATCCGCAGGCAGCAGGTAAAGATATTGCCAACCCGATCGGCTCTATCCTTTCTACGGCGATGATGCTGGAATACCTGGGCATGAAGGAAGAAGCTGCCCTTGTTCGTGAAGCCGTCAACTGGACCTTACAAAATGGTTTTGTAACAAAAGATATTGACCCGATGAATTTCTATTTCACTTCCACATTAGGTGAGCTAATCAGTGATTATGTAAGTGGAAAGATTCCGGGTTCAGTAAAGAAGGAGAATATTGAATTGCGGAAATCTACGATCATTTAAAACAGAACGTTTGTTCTGGTTCAAAATAAAATTGTAGGCAAAGTTCTTTTTTTGAAACAGCGGGTGTATTTTTGAAATATACATCTCATGTTGAACAACCGGATATATAACATCATCTCTCTCGTTACTACAATTATTATTGTGGTGGTGATTATTATTCCCGTAACAACTGGAGGTGGAAATTGTATATAAACTAAATCAACGAATACAAAGAACCCCGCCTCCGAAAAAGGCGGGTTTTTTTTGTGTCAGACATCTACAAGATGTCAGACATATTTCAAACAAAGCAGCATGGCATCTTATTATAATGAACATACAATACTCTGGCTGAACGGTGCTTTTGTAAAAGCATCCGAAGCGAAAATGGATCTCTATAGTCAATCCCTGCACTATGGTTATTCCGTTTTTGAAGGTATTCGTTCTTATAAAAATGTGAAGGGTGAAACGAAAATTTTCAAAGCGGTTGAACATTACGATCGTTTACAGCAGTCCGCAACTGCTATGAACATGCCTTATTACTGGACAACCCAACAGCTCATAGAAGCAACCTATGAAGTGTTGAAAAGAAATAACCTGCAGGATGCTTATATAAGACCCGTTGTGTATGCACCGGCGAATATGAGTTTTGTTGAAAACAAAGAATCTTTTATCGCTATTGAAGTGTGGGAGATGCAGCCGTTCCTGGGTGATAAATTACTACGGGTAATGACAAGTTCATTTCAACGGCCCAATCCAAAAGGTTTTAAGATACAGGCAAAAGCTGGTGGCCATTATGTGAACTCTATCCTTGCCAGCCAGGAAGCCAAAGCGGCTGGATATGATGAAGCGTTATTGACAGACATAAACGATCATGTTGCAGAAGGCCCGGGAGCGAATCTCTTTTATGAAAAAGATGGGAAATTATATACTCCCTCATTAGGGAATATTTTGCCGGGTATAACAAGAGCTACGGTTTTAGAAATATGTGCTGAGCTGGGAATACCTGTTGAAGAAAAATTATTCAGCATTGAAGAATTGAAACAGGCTGATGCTGTTTTCTATTGCGGTACGGCGGCTGAAGTTATTGGATGGGAAAGTCTGGATGAAGTGAAATTTACTAAAGATTGGAATAAGACATTGTCGAAAAAGATTCAAACAGTGTACAAAGAACTTGTGGTTGAAAATTTTTTTGAACCACGAAGGCACAAGGACACAAAGGTTCACGAAGAAGTAATCTTGAATGACTAAAGAACTGTAGTTCATATCCCCTCAAGGAAGGGGCGGATTTGAGAAACTAACAAATTGAGGACAATGGGGTGGGGTGTTGAGTAGTGAACAGAACGATGAAGTGTGTGACACAACAGGCGATGATAGTAGCACAAGTGATAATAAAAAATAAAAATGACAGAACTTAATAAATATTCAAAGACGATCACACAAGATCCCACACAACCAGCGGCACAAGCCATGCTGTATGGCATTGGATTAACAGACGAAGATCTCAAAAAAGCACAGGTAGGTGTAGTGAGTATGGGTTATGATGGCAATACCTGTAACATGCACCTGAACGAACTGGCCAAAGTAGTAAAGCAGGGTGTATGGGATAATGATCTCGTTGGTTTAATCTTTAATACCATTGGTGTCAGTGATGGCATCAGTAATGGAACAGATGGCATGCGGTATAGTTTGGTGAGCCGTGATATCATAGCAGATTCGATCGAAGCTGTTTGCGGTGCACAGTATTATGATGCCGTGATCGCATTACCGGGGTGTGACAAAAATATGCCGGGCTCTATTATAGCAATGGGGCGTTTAGATCGTCCTGCGATCATGGTGTATGGTGGAACGATTGCACCGGGTCATTATAAAGGAGAAGCGTTGAATATTGTTTCTTCCTTCGAAGCATTGGGTAAAAAGATCGCCGGTCAGTTGAATGACGAAGATTTCAAAGGCATCGTGATGAACAGTTGTCCCGGTGCAGGTGCTTGTGGTGGCATGTACACAGCGAATACCATGGCATCAGCTATCGAAGCATTGGGAATGAGTTTGCCTTACTCCTCTTCCAATCCTGCGTTGAGTGAGGAAAAAAGAAATGAATGTTTAGCTGCAGGCAAAGCCATCAGGTTATTATTGGAAAAAGATATAAAGCCTTCCCAGATCATGACAAGAAAAGCATTTGAGAATGCTATTACAGTCATCATGGTATTGGGAGGAAGTACGAATGCGGTACTGCACTTAATTGCGATGGCAAAAAGTGTTGGCGTAAAAATTTCACAGGACGATTTCCAAATGATCAGTGATAAAACTCCTGTACTCGCCGATTTCAAGCCCTCGGGAAAATATCTCATGCAGGATCTGCATGAACATGGTGGTGTGCCTTCAGTAATGAAATATTTACTGCAAAAAGGTATGCTCCATGGCGATTGTTTGACAGTGACCGGTAAAACGGTAGCAGAAAATTTAGCAGGTGTTCCGGACCTTGACTTTAAGACTCAACAAATTATTTACCCGGTAGAACAACCATTGAAAAAAACGGGACACCTGCAAATTCTGTATGGCAATCTTGCTGAGAAAGGTGGCGTAGCAAAGATCTCCGGCAAAGAAGGAGAAAAATTCGTGGGCCCTGCAAGAGTATTTGATGGTGAGTTTGAATTGATCGCTGGCATTAATTCGGGAAAAATTAAATCGGGTGATGTAGTAGTGATACGTCATGTAGGACCAAAAGGTGCACCCGGTATGCCGGAGATGTTGAAACCAACATCAGCGATCATCGGTGCCGGATTAGGAAAGAGTGTAGCATTAATAACAGATGGAAGATTCAGTGGTGGTACACATGGATTTGTTGTAGGTCATATTACTCCTGAAGCATTTGAAGGCGGGTTGATCGCATTAGTGCAGGATAATGATACCATTGAATTAGATGCTACCAACAACACGATCAACTTAAAAGTAAGTGATGAAGTGATCGCAGCAAGAAGAAGTAAATGGCAGCAACCTGCATTAAAAGCAACAAAAGGAATTTTATTCAAATATGCAAGATCTGTAAAACCAGCCGATGAAGGCTGTGTAACGGATGAAGCTTAAAATATTCGGTATGGAAACAACACTTGCGTTAACAAAGGATCAGACAAAGAAACAGGCTATTACCAGTATAAGTGGATCAGTAGCTGTACTCGAAGCATTTATTGCAGAAGGTGTGGAAACCATTTTTGGTTATCCCGGTGGCGCCATCATGCCGATCTATGATGCGCTGTATGATTACAAAGAAAAATTACAACATATACTGGTGCGTCATGAGCAGGGAGCTATTCATGCAGCACAGGGTTATGCAAGAGTAAGCGGAAGAACAGGTGTAGTGTTTGCTACCAGCGGACCGGGTGCAACAAATCTTGTTACGGGTTTGGCCGATGCAATGATCGACTCCACTCCTGTTGTGTGTATCACCGGCCAGGTGTTTGCACATTTACTGGGTACCGACGCTTTCCAGGAAACAGATGTAATCAATATCACCACACCAGTTACCAAATGGAATTACCAGGTAACGGATGCAAATGAAATACCTGCTGTATTAGCCAAAGCTTTTTACATTGCTGGTAGTGGAAGACCAGGCCCTGTACTGATTGATATTACCAAAAATGCACAATTACAATTGTTTGAATACAGTGGTTATAAAAAATGTGAACACATCAGGAGTTATCGCCCCAAACCTATTGTTAGAAAAGAATATATACAGGAAGCGGCGAAACTGATCAACGAAGCGGAACGACCTTTTATAATTTTCGGACAGGGAGTAATACTTGGTAAAGCTGAAAAAGAATTTAAAAAATTTATAGAGAAAGCTGGTATACCTGCGGCATGGACCATCATGGGTATGAGCGCCATTCCTACTGACCACCCGCTGGGTGTAGGCATGCTGGGTATGCATGGTAATTATGGCCCGAATGTATTGACCAATGAATGTGATGTACTCATCGCTATCGGTATGCGATTCGATGACAGGGTAACCGGTCGACTGGATAAATATGCGAAACAGGCAAAAGTGATCCACCTGGATATAGATCCTGCAGAAATAGATAAAAATGTAAAAACAACTGTGCCGGTGTGGGGCGATTGTAAAGAAACGTTGCCGCTGCTTACTGAACTGGTTCAGCAAAAAGTATATCCGCAGTGGTTACAAAAATTCAAAGACTACCAGCAAAAAGAAGACGATAAGGTTATAAAAGAAGAACTGGATCCCACTACTGATATTCTCACGATGGGTGAGGTGATAAAATTATTGAATGAGTTAACAAAAGGTGATGCCATCATTGTTACCGATGTAGGTCAGCACCAGATGGTAGCCTGTCGCTATGCAAAATACAATCAATCAAAAAGCAATGTAACAAGCGGTGGCCTTGGAACAATGGGTTATGCATTGCCAGCAGCGATTGGTGCTGCTTACGGTGATCCTTCAAGAACAACTGTAGCGATCATTGGCGACGGTGGTTTTCAAATGACATTGCAGGAACTCGGAACTATCATGCAGTTCAAACCGAATGTAAAGATCATCATCCTTAATAACCAGTTTTTAGGAATGGTGCGTCAATGGCAGCAACTGTTTCATGAAAAAAGATATTCGTTTGTTGATATCACCAGTCCTGATTTTGTGCAAGTAGCAAAAGGATTTGGCATTCCCGGCAAAAGCGTTTCAAAAAGAGAAGAACTCAAAAATTCATTAAAAGAAATGCTGGAACATGATGGCAGTTATTTACTGGAAATAATGGTAGGGAAAGAAAATAATGTGTTTCCGATGGTGCCGCAGGGTCGTGGTGTGGCCGAGATCATTTTGTGCAGGGAAGATCTTTAAGGGGATAAGTGTTTTTGAATTTTGATTTTTAATTTTTTACTTATGTTAAAACAGGAATACACCATCACAGTTTACACCGAAAACCAAATCGGTTTGCTGAATCGTATTGCGATCATCTTCTCCAGGAGAAAGATCAACATTGAGAGCCTGAACACTTCGCCAAGTGAAGTGGATAGTGTGCATCGGTTCACTATTGTGATCAATGAAACAGAAGATGTAGTAAGAAAACTCTGCCGCCAGATCGAAAAACAGGTGGAGGTATTAAAAGCATATTACAATACACTGGATGAGATCGTGTGGCAGGAACTGGCTTTGTATAAAGTACCTACCGATGTAATAGCGTCAGAAGTAAAAGTAGAAAGACTTCTGCGTCAATACGGAGCTACCGCTGTTGTGATCCGTAAAGATTATACTGTTTTCCAGGTGGCAGGTCACCGGGAGGAAACAGATAACCTGATCAAAGTTTTAGAGCCATACGGACTGATAGAATTTGTTCGCAGTGCAAGGGTGGCTATCATTAAAGACAGTGACGGCTTCCATAAAAAACTAAAAGAATTTGAATACCGTGAACCGGGTGAAGATGCAGCTGAGAATGAATTTTTGAATGAGAATGAAAAAGTGTTCAGCATGTAGTTAAGCGAACGGAACGTACAAGAGTGTCCCGATAGCTATCGGGGTTGGTAAAATAAAAAATAAACTAAGTATCAATTTTAAAAAAACAAACATGGCAAAGCTAAATTTTGGTGGCACGGAAGAAAACGTGGTAACCCGTGAAGAATTCCCGCTGAGCAAAGCTCAGGAAGTTTTAAAAAATGAAACAGTAGCAGTGATCGGCTATG
>DASVOE010000021.1:0-2779 GCA_036383515.1 Chitinophagaceae bacterium
TTGAGTTAGTGGAGTGTTAAGAAAAAAATAGTTATTGCAACCCGGTATGATGATTGCCTGTCCTGATAGGGTAAAAACATATCTTTGCACCCGTTCATAAAAAAAGATAATATGATGAAGAAATTGTACCTGGTTATTGCATTTATAAGTACAGGATTGATGTTGATGGCGCAAACAAGTAATGATCCTGACGCCAAAAAAGTGTTGGATGCTGTAAGCGCCAAATTCAAAACGTTTAAAACGGTAAAAGCTTCCTTTGCCTATAAAGTCGAAAATGCTGCTGGTAAAGCACTATCCACCAAAACGGGAAGTATCCTGATGAAAGGATTAAAATACCGGGTAAGTTTTGGAGGCCAGGAAATATTCTCTGATGGCAAAACGGTATGGAGTTATAATAAAGAAGATAATGAAGTAACCATAAGCAGTCTCGATGCGGCGAGTGGCACTATCACACCGCAAAAATTATTCACCAATTTCTACGATAAAGATTTCCTGTATAAAATGAATGGTGAAAAAAAAGTAGGAGCTAAGACCTTGCAGGAAATTGAAATGACACCTACCAATAAAGACAAGGCTTACCATAAAGTATATGTGATGGTAGATAAGGCCGCCAAAACTTTATACAGTACTAAGGTGTTGGAAAAAGGCGGCAACCGCTACACTTATTCTGTAAGCAGTATGAATACCACAACAGCTATGGCAGACAATCTTTTTGTGTTTGACAAGACAAAATATCCGGGAGTAGAAGTAGTGGATATCCGTTAAACTTAGTTATAAAAAAAACGAAAGGGCCGTGATAAGATCACGGCCCTTTCGTTTTGTAGTCAAAAATTAAATTACTGCTTTCCGGATCCTTATAAGTTGTGCCAACAATTCTTCCAGCAGATCCAACTGCAGCATATTGGCGCCATCACTTAGCGCTTTAGCAGGGTTTGGATGTGTTTCAATAAACAACCCGTCTGCACCTGCTGCAATAGCGGCTTTTGCAATGGTAGCTATAAGCTGCGGATTGCCTCCAGTAACACCGCTGGTCTGGTTAGGTTGTTGTAAGGCATGGGTTACATCCATTACTACCGGAACATGATGGGCTTTCATCGCAGGGATATTTCTATAATCCACCACTAGGTCCTGGTATCCGAATGTTGTTCCTCTTTCTGTCAGCATTATTTTATCATTACCTGCATTTTTAATTTTATCTACAGCAAACTTCATGGCTTCGCCACTTACGAACTGCCCTTTTTTCACATTCACGATCTTGCCTGTTTGCGCAGCTGCTATAAGCAGATCAGTTTGCCGGCAAAGGAATGCCGGTATTTGTAAGATATCTACATATTCAGCAGCCTTTGCTGCTTCTTCCGGAGAGTGAATATCTGTTACAACTGGTAATGAATATTTTTTCCCGGTTTTCTGCAGCATCTTCATGGCCATATCATCTCCTAAACCGGTAAAAGAAGTACCGCTGGTACGGTTAGCTTTACGATACGAAGATTTGAAAACATAGGGAATACCCAGGCTCCTGCAAATGCCGGAAACTTTTTCTGCCACCTGCATAATCAGTTCTTCGCTTTCCACTACACAGGGGCCTGCCAGCAGGAAAAAATTATTGGCATCGTAGGTTTGTTTTTTAAAAAGATCTTCTAAGAATTTTTCCATGGCGCAAAAGTAGTTGTAAGTTTTGAGTTTTGGGCGTTAAGCTGAATTTGGAATTTGTGGTATGGAATTGAATCTTTGCTGCTCAAACGATGCTATGCAAAAAGATAAGATACTTGTTATAGGTGCCTCGGGACAGATTGGAGTGGAACTGACACTTGCTTTACGTAAGATGTATGGTAATGCAAATGTAGTGGCGTCTGATCTGCGGGAACAGAATCCGCTGCTGGAAGGAACCGGACCCTATGTTTCCCTGGACGTAATGAATAAAGAGATGTTGCATGTGCAGGTGATCCGCCAGAATATTACACAGATTTATTTGCTGGCTGCCATTTTATCTGCTACCGGTGAAAAAAATCCGGGTCTTGCCTGGCATTTGAATATGCAGGGCCTGTTAAATGTATTGGATATAGCAAGAGAAGAAAAACTGCATAAGGTCTACTGGCCTTCTTCCATTGCTGTATTTGGACCTACTTCGCCCAAAAAGAATTGTCCGCAGCAAACGATCATTGAACCAACAACCGTATATGGTATTAGTAAATATGCAGGCGAGTTCTGGTGCAATTATTTCAATATGAAATTCGGCGTGGATGTGCGAAGTCTTCGATATCCCGGGTTGATCAGTTATAAATCAGCGCCGGGTGGTGGCACTACAGATTACGCCATTGAGATTTTTCATGAAGCGTTGGAGGAAAAAAAGTATACCAGTTTTTTAAAAGAAGATACTTACCTGCCTATGATGTATATGCCGGACGCCATAAGGGCCACTATAGAACTGATGGAAGCGCCTGCTGAAAAAATCTCCATCCGTACATCTTATAATTTATCCGGGATGAGTTTTTCACCCAAAGAAATTGCAGCAGCTATAAAGAAACATATCCCTGATTTTTCTATTGCTTATAAACCGGATTACCGGCAGGCCATCGCTGATAGCTGGCCGCAGAGTATTGACGATTCGGTAGCAAGAAATGACTGGGGCTGGAAAGAAGAGTTTGGACTGGAAACGATGGCGAAGGATATGCTGGAGAATTTGGAGTGAGTCGGGAGTCGGGAGTCGGGAGTCGGGAGTCGGGAGTCGGGAGTCGGGAGTCGGGAGTCGGGAGTCGGGAGTCGGGAGTCGGGAGTCGGG
>DASVOE010000022.1:0-25602 GCA_036383515.1 Chitinophagaceae bacterium
TTCACCTTCTTCATAGATACTTTGCAATTTTTCCCGGCAATAAGTGGTGGCTTCCAGTAGTGTCATCAGGCAAACTTACGAAGTGAATGGTGAACAGGCAATCACATCTGTATCGCTTTAGGAATGGGTTATATTTGCAGCATTGACTACTCACCAACAATATATGCGGCGCTGTTTGGAACTGGCAAAGAAAGGTGCCGGTGCTGTTGCTCCTAATCCAATGGTAGGCGCTATACTGGTGCATAAAGACAAAATCATTGGTGAGGGCTGGCACCAGCAATACGGAGAGGTGCATGCGGAAGTAAATGCTATCCGTGAGGCTATACATAATGGAAATGAGGAGCTGATCAGTCAGGCAACCTTATACGTTTCTTTAGAACCCTGTGCACATTTTGGCAAAACCCCACCTTGCGCTGATCTTATCATACAACATAAAATTCCTGAAGTAATCATCGGATGCCGTGATCCTTTTAAAGCAGTAAATGGAAAGGGGATTGAAAAATTGAATGCTGCCGGCGTTGTAGTAGAATTGGGTATACTGGAAAACGAATGTAAAGAATTGAATAAACGCTTCTTTACTTTTCATACAAAACAGCGGTCTTATATTATTTTAAAATGGGCGCAGACGGCGGATGGGAAGATAGCCCCCCTAAATCCCTCTCCGAAAGAATCCGGAGTCCTTCAGACCGAAGGGGAGACTTTCGAAGAGGCTGGTAACAGAAGATTACTCATCAGTAATGAATATTCTAATCGTATTGTTCACAGATGGAGAAGTGAAGAAGCAGCTATATTAATTGGGACGAATACTGCATTGCTGGATGACCCGGAATTAACCACAAGACTTTGGCCGGGCAATTCTCCGGTTCGCCTGGTGGTGGATAGGAATTTGCGTTTGCCGGATTCTTTAAAAATATTTAATCAGCAGGTGCGTACAATCATATTTAATAAAGCGAAACAGGAAGAAGATGGCAATGTATTTTATTACCAGGTTACAGATCATGAAAGCCTTGTTCAGCAAATCACCAGGGTCTTATATCAACTCAACATACAAAGTGTTTTAGTGGAAGGAGGAGCACAATTGCTGCAATCGTTTATTGATGAAGGAATATGGGATGAGGCAAGGGTGATCACCAATGAAAAGCTGATCATTAATGAAGGTCTTGATGCTCCCCGGCTTAGCTTCGGTATTAATATACATGAACAAAACATACTGGCCGATACAATAAGAATTTATAAATCGGAAGTAAATCACCTCAACACCTGATGACTGCTGACTACTACAACACGATCGAAACAACTTCTGTAGCTGAATTCAAAGACCGGGGCAGCAAATTCATTGCCTATACTTTTCCTGTGTATGATACAAATACGTTTAAAGAAAGGCTGGCAGAAATAAAAAAAGAACATCCCAAAGCAACGCATCATTGTTTTGCTTATCGGATTGGTCTTGATGGTACGAATTTCCGTGTGAGTGATGATGGAGAACCATCGGGTTCAGCGGGCCGACCGATATTAGGGCAGATCGATAGCAAACAGGTAACCAATGTGCTGATCATTGTGGTTCGTTATTTCGGGGGCACGTTATTGGGTGTTCCCGGTTTGATCAATGCCTATAAATCGGCGGCAGCGATGGCTTTACAGGTAACTACAGTCATCCGGAAACCAGTGCTTGTCAATTACCGCCTGCAATTTGATTATACACAGATGAACGAAGTGATGAAAATAGTAAAGCAATGTGAGTGTTCTGTTTGGAAACAGGAAACGCAGTTGTTTTGCTCAATAGAGATGGGAATACCACAGAACAGGCTGGAAGAAGTGTTATATAAACTGAAAGAATTGAGAGGGATAGAAATTGCACCTTACTGATCTATTTCTTATAAGTACTTCTTAAGCTCCTGACCGCTAAAAATAAAGCGCCTAACAGGGAAACTACACCAACTATTTTAAAGCTGTTGTCTTCTTTTGGTGCTGTATCCTGTGCAGATGCGATAACAGAACCAAACAGTAACGTAACAAACAGGAAAGATTTTTTCATTGACTTTTAATTTATAGCTACATAACTTCTTTACCGGTGACTATCGTAATAAGTAACCGGCAAAGATGATGAAAGTAATACGGATTCTCTTTCCGTCAAAGCAGGACTGGATAAGGTGCCTGCTGCATCTTCCAGTTGTGCCAGGGTTCTGATGCCTATTACGGCAGATACAATAGCAGGGTTGTTCAAAACAAAGCGCAGGGCTGTTTGTGATGCTGACCGCTGATTTGTAGAAATGTTTTTAATCGTATTGGCTGCATGCTGCACCTGTTCTTTTGTATAACCATTGTGATCAGTTGCCGGTTTGCCCGCCAGCAACCCTTTGGCCAGGCCGCCTCTTGCCAGCACGCCGATTTTGTTTTGTTGCAGCAACGTCAAACATTCTTCTTCCGGTCTCCTGTCGAGCAGGCTATACTGCATCATTACGCTGACGATGTCGGATCGTTTTATATATTCTCTTATCACATTGGGGCGGATAGAAGAAATGCCGTAATAACGGATCTTTCCCTGTTGTTGCAGTATCTCGAAGGCTTCGATGGTCTCGTCTATCCGGTCTTCAATAGTGCCACCATGTAACTGGTATAAGTCAATACGATCGGTTTGCAAACGTTGCAAACTTTTATCAGCAGCAGCAAGAATATATACTTTGCTGGGATTCCAGTCCCAGCTGCTGCCATCGGGCCGCCATTGATTTCCTACTTTGCTAGCAAGGATAATATCGTTACGTTTTTCTTTCAATGCCTTACCCAGCATTTCTTCATTCATTCCTTTTTGATAAAGATCGGCGGTGTCAAAAAAATTAATACCGAGATCAATGGCTTTGTGCAGCAGGGTAGTGGCACTGGCCTGGTCTTCTTCAAGTGACATGCAGCCAAAACTGAGGACACTAATTTCTAACGATGACTGACCGAGTTTTTTGTAAAGCATAAGTTTGGGTAGGTGAGCAGAGCGGTTACAAATCTAAGATCGAATTTTTCTCATTGAACTCCATTTTCTTTTCATCTACGGCGATGGAAAAAACAAACCTGGCAGAGGGAGATAAGCTGATACATGCCCTGCATCCCGGCTGTATGGCGTCATAAAGTTCTTTAGTAACTCTCACCATAGCTCTTTTCTTAGAAATCGTTTTGATGTAATACGTCTCAAAAAAAGGGGTTTTATACGATTCAGGTTCATAATATAAAAGTTCCTTGATGCTAGCTTTAATATCTTTTATGTAAGGATGTAGCGTTTTAAGATAATAATTGATAAAGTAAATAGTGAGAATAATAAAAAAGAATGCAATTACGATCGGAGCGACAACCCTGAATCTATTGATATCCTCTTCTGTTATAGTTCTTCTTCTTCCCCAAATGCCACGGCTGCTTGGGCCTTTCCACCAAGCAAGTATTAATATGCCCAAGAGTGTTGCATATGTAGTGAACAGGAATCGGATCTTTTTATCCCGGATTTTTATTAAAATGTTTTTTTCAGCAACAGTTAGTGGTTGCTGTTCAGAGAGAAGGTAGGAATCTTTGCCAAAATGAGTTGTCGTTACCAACAGTTTTAGATTTATGTATTTTTCAAAGATTTGAGTTAGTCCAAAGCCTTTATGGATAATAATTTAGTCAGACACTTTGTAAATAGTTCCCAAAAAAATTAAGCAAGCACAATAGATAATGGCAAGTAACATGCCCCACGCCAACTGGGTTTTATTGTACCACTCAGAATCATAGAATGAAATAAATGTAAATAATGCTGCCAAAACTGAAACGATAATTGTTATTTTTTTCAATTTCATTGGGTCTTGTGTGACCTTCGGGATTATAAACGATAAAATAACGAAGAAAAGAAATGTCGGAACTATAAATATTAAGAGCAAAATCATATCGATCGCAAGTTGCAATGGCCCGTCATAATCACTTGAAAAAAGATTAGAGTCAATAATGAAAACGATAAATACAAACGCTAATGGCGCAGCAGCCATAGCAGAAAGCCAAAGCCTTATAATGTATGTCCGATATAAAAGTTTACTCTTCATTGGCTACCTTAATTTTCAGCATTCAATTGTACCCATTATTTCCGAAATCTTTCACTCACCACCAACTCCTTGCTTCCCGCTTCATATTTATAAAACCCTTCACCGCTTTTTACACCCAGCTTTCCTGCTGCCACCATATTTGCTAATAAAGGACAAGGTGCATACTTAGAAGTTCTGAAACCATCCTGCAATACTTTTAAAATCGAATAACAAACATCCAGCCCGATAAAATCAGCTAGTTGTAAAGGTCCCATTGGGTGGGCCATACCCAGTTTCATCACCGTATCAATTTCTTCCACGCCGGCTACTCCTTCATACAAACTGTAAATGGCTTCATTGATCATCGGCATCAGGATCCGGTTGGCAATAAAACCCGGATAATCATTCACCACGCAGGGCACTTTGCCCAGTTGCTTGCTTAGCTCCACGATCTTATCTGTTACTTCTTTCTCCGTCGCATAACCATTAATGATCTCTACCAGTTTCATCACGGGCACCGGATTCATAAAATGCATGCCGATCACTTTACCTGCGCGGGCAGTAGCCGAAGCAATCTTCGTAATGGAAATAGAAGATGTATTCGTGGCGAAGATGGCATGTTTGGGAGCGAGGGAATCCAGCTGTTCAAAAATTTTCATCTTCAGTTCAAGATTCTCTGTGGCGGCTTCTATAATAAGATCGGCGTTTTGTACACCTTCCACCATGTTCGAATGAATACTGATATTGGCAAGGGTTTGTTTTTTCTGTTCTTCCGTTATTGTTCCTTTAGCTACCTGTCGGTCACAGTTCTTGCCAATATTGGTGATAGCCCTGTCGAGCTGGGCCAGTGATACATCCACAATATTTACTTTAAAGCCGGCTTGCGCAAATACATGTGCGATGCCATTGCCCATAGTGCCGGCGCCGATGACGGAAATATGGCCCCCAGTGTTTGTCATATAATTGATTTTTTCTGACTCCCCAAAGGGGAGGATTGAAAACTCTTCTTTTCGGAGAGTTAATAATTAATACAAACAAAAGTAAGGATTAAGGGATCATTATGTTGGGGGTAAAGAGCCCCCAGCAGGAGTTCTATAGTTTTAATTTTCCGACTCCCCGAAGGGGAGGGTTGAAAATTCATTTAATGGAAATGTTATTGAATAATTTTTCTATTAGGGGTTCATCCCCGCCTAGGCGGGGCGAATAAAGATGAATATATGCTTTAAGAAAATGGGATTGGATTGCTAACGGAAGGAACGATGTCATAATAAACTATCACTGGCCTATAAACAAAAACTAAGTGCTTTAAAAGTTGGAGTGTATATAAATGGATATCTAATCTAAGTTCCCCCTTCGGGGACAGGGGCCCTTTAATTCTTATTCTTAAAATCCCCCCGTTTCCAGGCTTGTATAAATTCGGCCCAGGCTGCAGGATTAAAAATATTTTGTGGAGGGGTCTGGCCCTGGTACACGGCTTTGTTAGCAATCTTATTGAATTGGATGCGGGTAGCTTCACCGCCATCACCCGGCACTGATTGCATCAGGATGCGACGCTTGGTTGCATCTGTATTTTTGCGGGCTATCTCAATATTATCATCCGATATTTTAGTGTTCACAAAATCCCGGGCAAATTGTTCGGCAGTAGGTCTCGGTCGTATAATGGTGGCAGGAAGATAAACCGTATCGGCTACCATTAATTGCACAATGCTATGTTGCGAACCCACTAGTGTACGGGGAATAGTAATCGTCTTGGGTTTATAACTGACGTGAGTGAACTCCACTTCATCACCTTTTAATACTACGATGGAAAATACCCCCTGGTTATTGGTGATGGTGCCGCGATTCTGGCCCTTTACTACAACACTCACAGCAGGGATACCAACGAGGCTATCAGCCGTCATGATAACGCCATATAGCTGAACGACAGAATCCTTTACAGTTTCAAATTGGGCTTTGGCTGTGGAGGGTAGCAGGAAAGCAGCAGCAATAAAAAAGTATTGTATAATTTTCTTCACTGCGCCAAAAATAAAGACAAGTTGCTGAATTCGTAAAACAAATTGCCCCCTCCATGAGTTAACTTTGCACGATTAAGGACTTTTAACAATTAATTGAGTTATCGGGTAAACAGGTAAGAATTTTGAACCGGGCTGCGTTACTACTATGATAGTCTGTTGCGACGCTCCGTTCATCGTTTTGTTCACTGTTCATCTTGTGTTGAAAAGCAAAATTGAATAATAATATCCTGGAATGGGAAAAATAAGTAAAGGATTATGACCAAAGAAAAAATACTCGAAGCATTGAGCAATGTGCAGGAACCTGACCTTGGCAAAGACCTGGTGACATTGAATATGATAAAGGATATAGTCATCGAAGGCAATCACGTATCCTTTACTGTTGTGTTGACCACGCCAGCCTGCCCCATGAAGGAAATGATGAAAAATGCCTGTATCAATGCGATCAAAATGCTGGTAAATAAAGAAGCGGCTGTTACTGTAAATTTTACTGCTAATACAACCACGAAGAGAACGGATACCGGTGCTGTGCTTCCGAAAGTGAAAAATATTATTGCAGTAGTGAGTGGAAAGGGTGGAGTAGGTAAATCAACTGTGGCTGCAAATCTTGCGTTGGCTTTATCAGCAGGTGGCGCCAAAGTAGGTTTGATGGATGCTGATATATATGGGCCCAGCGTACCCATCATGTTTGGTGTAAGAGGTGAACGACCAATGATGGCCGATATTAAAGGTAAAGGGATGATCATCCCGATTGAGAAGTTCGGTATCAAGCTGGTCAGTATTGGATTTTTGGTAGATGAAAAAAATGCAGTGGTATGGAGAGGACCGATGGCGAGCAGTGCCATTCGTCAATTTGTAACCGATGTATTTTGGGATGAACTTGATTACCTCGTTGTAGATATGCCACCGGGCACAGGCGATATACATTTGACATTAATGCAGCTAGTACCGGTAACAGGTGCGGTTATCGTAACAACCCCACAGGATGTTGCGTTGGCAGATGCGAAAAAAGGCATAGCGATGTTCGGACAGGCTCAATTGAATGTGCCGGTCATTGGACTGGTGGAAAACATGAGCTATTTTACACCGGCCGAATTACCACAAAACAAGTACTATATTTTTGGTAAAGATGGAGGCAAGCGATTGGCAGATGAATATGATCTTCCTTTCCTGGGACAGATACCATTAGTGCAATCAATTCGGGAAGGCGGCGATAGTGGCATGCCGATCATGATGAGTAGTGATGAGATCACCAAAAAAGCGTTTGAAGAATTTGCAGGTCATGTGGTGAGGAGTGTAGCGATGCGTAATGCCAATATGTCGGCTGAAAAAGTAGTGGAAGTAGTATCGTGATATCCTGTTTGATAAAATCTGTATTGTATGAAAAAACTATTATTTCTCCTGTCTGTTTTATGTATACTAATGACATCTTGTGTACATCGCCGGGTTATCGTCGTACATCGTGCCGGCCATATGCCACCGGGACAAGTAAAAAAAGTAACAGGAAGTAAATCCGCAGCTCCTTACGCACCGGGTCAGCGCAAGAAAAGGGTAAGGGGTTATTGATCTTTGCCCTGTTGCATTTCCAGGGATTTCGATAATACTTCGCTTGTAAAAACATTGAAATTAAATCTCTGTTTGTTCCATTTTATTATTGTGTCAATGGTTTGCATTGCATACCTGCGTGTTCTATTCATGTCGTCTGTGTTCTATTTATTATCTTGCTGTCCGAAATTAATCATCAAGGAAAATGTATAACCTTCCTTATTTTAAAGAACAAGATGACCAGATAGTTCTCCGATTTATAAGGGAACATCCGTTTGCATTTCTAAGCGGTTGCGATGTTGATAATAAACCAGTCGCCACACAGATCCCGATGTTTATTGATGAAAGGGGAGGGAAGCTTTTTCTTTCAGGTCACATGATGAAAAACACTGACCATCACAAAGCATTCCTGCATAATAACAATGCACTGGCTGTTTTTACCGGTGCCCATACTTATGTAAGTGCCAGTTGGTATGAAGATAAGCAACAGGCCAGCACCTGGAATTACATGAGTGTGCATGCTAAAGGTATTTTAACCTTCCTCGATGAAACCGCATTACTGGCCGTATTGAAAAGAACCACCAATCATTTTGAAAATAATCCCTATTCAGGAGCCAACTTTGAAGATCTGCCCGGTGAGTATCTAGAAAAATTAGCAAAAGCAATCATTGCTTTTGAAATAGAAGTGATGACTATTGAAAACGTTTTTAAACTCAGCCAGAACAGGGATGAAAAAAGTTACAACAACATAATGGAAAAACTGCGGCAGCAGGGAAATGATGGTACTATCATTGCGGATGAAATGCTGCAAAGAACATCACAATTATTTAATTCAAAATAAGCAAGTGCCACTTTTATGTGTATTACTATTGAATTATGAATAAGAAGAAATTTTTTCATTACGGGTTGGCGGCGCTATGTTTTTTTGCAGGGTGTCATGTAAGTAAGAAGGCACAGGAAACACAATCCATGCAAACCTCATTCGATACACAAGGACATCGCGGTTGCCGTGGCCTGATGCCGGAAAACACCTGGCCCGCTATGCAAACCGCATTAGACCTGGGAGTAACCACGTTGGAGATGGATGTCGTCGTTACAAAAGATAAGAAAGTGGTGCTCTCGCATGATCAGTGGTTTTCAAAGGACATCACTACCAAACCTGATGGCAGTTATATTGGTGAAAGGGAAGAAAGAAAATTCAACATCTACTGGATGACCTATGACCAGGTAAAAACATTTGATGTAGGAATGAAGCCACATCCCCGTTTTCCGCAACAAAAAAAGCTAAAGGCCATAAAGCCTTTATTAAGTGATATACTGGATAGTGTGCAGCAATCGATGATGACCCGCCGGCGTCCATTTCCCTATTTTAATATTGAAACCAAAAGCGATCCGACATTTGATGGTGTCTTTCAACCAAAGCCCGGAGAATTTATCGAATTGCTGATGGCGGTAATAAAAGAAAAAGGGGTAGAGGATAGAGTGATCATCCAATCTTTTGATTTCAGAACACTGCAATACCTGCACCAGCATTATCCCGACATTAAAACGGCTATGCTCATCGAAGATTTTGATAAAAGAAAATTAGATGAACAGGTAAAAGCATTGGGATTTACTCCCACAATTTACAGCCCGGCGTATCAGCTCGTGAACAATGAGCTGATCAAAAAATGCCAGCAACAGAATATGAAGATCATTCCCTGGACGGTAAATGAAAAGGAAAAGATAGAAGAATTGAAAAAGATGGGCGTGGATGGAATTATTTCGGATTACCCGAATTTGTTTAACGAATAAGGCCCAACCACTTCTCAGCATTTTTATACAATAGCTTCTTCGTGGTTTTTTTATTCAGCTTCATTTTATCGATTAGTTTCCCCGGATGCTTTTCGCCCAGTGGAAATGGATAATCACTTCCCAGGCAAATTGTATCTTCTCCCATTACATCCAGTAAATAGTCAAATGCTTTTTTATCATGCACTAAACTATCTATCCAGAATTTCCCGATATAATCACGGGGATTGATATTATTATCAAGAGCCACAAGATCGGGTCTTACTTCGAAGCCATGTTCTATCCTGCCAATAGTAAAAGGAAAAGAGCCGCCGCCATGTGCAAAAGCAACTCTCAAGTTGGGAAATTTTTCAAACACTCCTCCGAAGATCATCGAACAAATGGCTCTTGCTGTTTCCGCTGGCATTCCTACCAGCCAGGGCAACCAGTATTGCTGCATTTTATCTTCACCCATCATTTCCCAGGGATGTACAAATAAAGCACAACCTAATCTCTCTGCTGTTTCATAAAACGGAAAGAACTCTTTGTCCGAAAGATTTTTGCCATTGATATTGGAGCCGATCTCTAACCCGGGCATTTTAAGTTCTGTTACACATCGTTCCATTTCTTTAATAGACAAACTAATGTTTTGCAAAGGAACCGTACCCAGGCCAATAAAACGTTTTGGTTCTTTGCTTACTGTTTCTGCAATATGGTCATTGAAAAAACGGGAGGTTTCATAGCCATCTGTTGACTTGGCCCAGTAATTAAAAAGAACGGGAATGGTAGAAAGCACCTGGATCGTAACATCCGTTTCGTCCATTTCTTTTACCCGAACATCTTCCTTAAAACAATTTTCTTCTACTACACGAAAGAGTTTATCTCCTTTCATCATGCAGGCTTCACAGTTGCGGTGTTCCAGGTGAATGAATTCTCCATAGCCAAACTTTTGTGTCCAGTTGGGCATGTGTTCCGGCATGATATGGGTGTGAATGTCTATTTTAGTATTCATCTGTTAATTGGTTAATTAGTTTATTAGTATAATCACAAATTGCATGGTTTATGAATTAAAGGAGTTGCCCCTATAACGAATAAACCAGTAAACTAATTAACTTTTTTAGGTGGCTCCATCACCGTACCGCATTTCTTACAGGTTCGTAATTCTATGCTTCCCCAAAATCTATCCATCACTGGTGGCAATTGTTTTACGATATCTTTTACAAACAAAACATCTTCATGCAATTTATTCCCGCAGTTTTCGCAAAACCACAGAAACGCATCTTTCTCATCTTCTTCATCTTCTCTTACTTTTTCTATTACTAACCCAACCGTGTTGGGACCTCTTTGCGGGGAGTGCGGAGTTTTAGGTGGTAATAAAAAAAGGTCGCCTTCATTGATGGGAATGGAACGGGGAACACCTTCATCAATTATCTTCAATACAATATTTCCTTCTACCTGGTAATAGAGTTCTTCGCTTTCATTATAGTGGTAATCTTTACGGGCATTGGGGCCACCTACCACCATCACGATAAAGTTCTCTGCGTCTTTATAAATACATTGATTACCTACCGGTGGTTTCAGCAGGTCGCGATGTTCATCAATCCATTTTTTTAAATTGAAAGGGGAAGTAATAGCCATATAAAACGATTTTAATGAAGTAATCAGGGTAGAAAAATTACAACTTTTTACCGTAGGTTTGAGTTTATGAATCTCTCATTGGAAGGAAAGTATGCGATCATCTGCGGCAGCACGCAGGGTATTGGTTTAGCAATAGCGGAAGAGCTGGCTTTATTGGGAGCCAACTGTACACTGGTAGCCCGGAATGAAACAGCATTAAAAGCGGCGGTGCATACATTGGATATTGCTTTGCGCCAGCAACATGGTTACCTGGTTGCTGACTTCAGTAAACCTGATGAAGTAAAAAAAACGATAGAAGCACATGTTGCCAAAAATCCTGTACATATTTTAATCAATAACACAGGCGGCCCTCCCGGTGGTCCAATTACGGAAGCCACAGAGGAAGCTTTTTTAAATACATTTAACCAGCATCTTATCTGTAATCATATTTTGGCCAAAGCAGCAATATCTTCTATGAAAAAGGATAGCTACGGTCGCATCATCAATATTATTTCTACATCTGTTAAAATACCGCTGAAGAATCTTGGTGTTTCCAATACGATACGTGGTGCAGTAGCCTCATGGGCCAAGACTATGGCCAATGAACTGGGTCAGTTTAATATCACCGTTAATAATGTGTTGCCCGGGTTTACTTCCACACAGCGATTGACAACGCTCATTGATAGTATTGCTAAAAGAGGAAATGTATTGGTGGGAACAGTCGAAAAGAATATGCTGGAAGAAGTGCCGATGAAGCGATTTGCTGATGCTTCTGAAATAGCGGCAGTAGCTGCGTTTTTAGCATCACCTGCCGCATCTTATGTAAATGGAGTAAGTATCCCGGTAGATGGAGGAAGAACGGGAAGTATTTAGCTTATTCGTTAATCGGTTTATTGGTTAATTAGTTTATCAGGATGTTAGTGTAGCCAGTAAAAATTTATCTGTATGGATTATACATTGGAAAAATTGGAAGTGTATGAGCTGTCAGAATTATTTTCTGATGAAATTTGGAAAATCGTAATCAACTGGGACAATTTTAAGAAAGACACCATTGGCAAGCAGGTTGTCAGATCTGCTGATTCCATTTCTGCCAATATAGCCGAAGGTTATGGTAGATTTTATTACAGAGAGAGCAAGCAATTTTATTTTTATTCAAGAGGTTCGATTCAGGAAACAAAATCCTGGCTCAGTAAATGCAAAAGAAGAAAAATCATCGGCGATGATATATATGAAGAAGTGTTTCAAAAGGCTGAGTTAATTTTATTGAAGCTGAATGCATTTATTAAATTTATTTCCAAAGCCACTAAACATAATCCCAAATAGCAGCCTCCCCCAATTAACTAATAAACTAATTAACCAATAAACTTATCCCTACCATATCAGTTAGAAAATTATATTGGTGGAAATCTTATCGGTCCGCTTAGTGCAAATTTTATTGACAATATAAACCCTGCCACAGGTGAAGTAACCGGCCATATTCCTGATAGTAATGAAAAAGATGTGAACGTGGCTGTACTGGCAGCACAAAAAGCCTTTTCTTTCTGGAGCACTACTGCTGTTGAAGAAAGATTTAAAATTCTCAATCGCATTGCCGAATTGATCGATGCTAACCTCGATGAACTCGCCATGGCCGAAACCAACGATAATGGCAAGCCATTATGGTTAAGCAAAAAAGTAGATATTCCAAGGGCTTCGGCCAACTTCCGGTTCTTTGCGACAGGTATTATGCATTTTGCTACCGAAAGTCATAACATGGAAGACAAGGCCGTAAATTATACGTTGCGACAACCTATAGGTATTGTTGGCTGTATCTCTCCCTGGAATTTACCTCTGTATCTTTTTACCTGGAAGATCGCTCCCGCATTAGCGGCCGGCAATTGTGTAATTGCCAAACCATCTGAAGTAACTCCTGTAACGGCGTTCCTTCTTTCTAAACTATGTATTGAAGCAGGATTGCCTGCAGGCGTATTAAATATTGTACATGGCAGGGGAACCAGTACAGGTGAAGCTATTGTTAAACATCCCTTGATAAAAGTTATTTCATTTACCGGTAGTACCAAAGCAGGTGAACGCATTGCATCCATCGCAGCACCAATGTTTAAAAAACTATCGCTGGAACTTGGCGGCAAGAACCCGGTTATCATTTTTGCCGATTGTGATTGGCAAAAAATGATGACCACCACTATTCAATCATCTTTCAGTAACCAGGGCGAGATCTGTTTATGCGGAAGCAGAATTTTAGTAGAAGAAAGTGTGTATGAAAAATTTAAAGCGGAGTTTGTTGAAAAAGCAAAAGCATTGACAGTAGGCGATCCGTTGGACAATGATTCAAAGCAGGGAGCCATTGTAAGTAAAGTGCATTTTGATAAGATCATGCGTTGTATTGATACGGCCAAACAAGAAGGAGGAAAGGTTTTATGTGGTGGGCGTTCCCTGAAATTGAAAGGGCGATGTGCTAATGGTTATTTTATTGAACCCACTGTGATCGAAGGACTGGGTGCATCCTGTCAAACCAACCAGGAAGAAATCTTTGGCCCGGTAGTTACACTTCAATCTTTCAAAACAGAAGAAGAAGCTTTGCAATTAGCGAATGCTACCAACTACGGGCTAGCAGCAACGATCTGGACGCAGGATATTTCAAAAGCTAACCGTGTAGCAGCAAAAGTGGAGAGTGGTATTATCTGGATCAACTGCTGGTTACTTCGTGATCTGCGAACACCGTTTGGAGGAATGAAGAACAGTGGTGTGGGAAGAGAAGGTGGGTGGGAAGCATTGAGGTTTTTTACGGAGGCGAAGAATGTTTGTATTCAGTTATAAAGAGAACGCAGATAATTAAGATAATGATGATCTGCGCTGATCTTAATGATCATAAAAATCAGCGTTCATATGAGTAGCATAATTAAAACGGACAACGCCTCAACACCTCTCGGTGCATATCCACATGCACGAAGAGTCGCCAATCTTCTTTTTCTCTCCGGTATCGGCCCGAGAAATCACAAGGATAATTCTATTCCCGGCCTGGAACTGGATGCTAATGGCAATGTCATAAAGTATGATATTGAAGCGGAATGTCACTCTGTTTTTGCCAATGTAAAAGCAGTGCTCGAAGCCAGTGGTAGTAGCTGGAATAAGATAATTGATGTAACTGTATTCCTGACAAATATGAAACAGGATTTTGAAACTTATAATAGGATATATGCTGACTACTTTACATCGGTGCAGGCTTGCAGGACAACTGTGGAAGTGAAAAGTTTGCCCACACCGATTTCAATTGAACTGAAAGTGATTGCTACTATTTAATTTTCAAACACAAATATGAAACTGGAGAACACACAGGATTTTGCCAAAGGGTTAGATAAGCATGATCCACTGAAACATTTCAGAGATCGTTTTCATATACCGCAATTCAAAGGAAAAGATAAGATCTATTTCACCGGCAATTCTTTGGGTTTGCAACCCAAAACTGTTTCTCAGTATGTGCAACAGGAATTAAATGATTGGGCTGAGTTAGGCGGCGAAGGACATTTTGAAGCCCGCCGCCCCTGGTTTCCTTATCATGAAATATTTTCACAACAATTATCAACCATCATTGGTTGCTTGCCGGAAGAAGTAGTGGTGATGAATTCACTAACTGTAAATCTGCATTTATTATTAGTTAGTTTTTACCGGCCTACACAAAAGCGATTTAAGATCATTTGTGAGTACAAAGCATTTCCTTCTGATCAATATGTTTTTGAGTCGCAGGTAAAATATCATGGATTTGATCCCGCCACTGCGATCATTGAAGTAAAACCAAAAGATGGTGAACAAACGATACAGCATGAAGATATCATCAGCGCCATTCGTGAACATGGAGATTCCATTGCAGTAGTTTTATTAGGCGGCATCAATTATTATACGGGACAGGTATTTGATATGAAAGCCATCACAGAAGCTGCTCATGCTGCTGGTGCGTATGGTGGTTTTGATTTAGCTCATGCCGCTGGTAACATTGCTTTGCACTTGCATGACTGGAATGTTGATTTTGCCAGCTGGTGTACCTATAAATATTTGAATTCAGGTCCCGGTGCTGTGGGTGGTGCATATATACATCAGCGGCATGCAGTCAATAAAGACTTGCCAAGATTTGCCGGGTGGTGGGGCTATACCAAGGAAACAAGATTCAAAATGGAAAAGGGATTTGAAGCAATACCAACAGCTGAAGGATGGCAACTCAGCAATGCACCAGTTTTAAGTATGGCAGCACATAAGGCAGCACTGGATATTTTTGAAGAAGCAGGAATGGAAGCAATCGTTAAAAAAGGAAAACAGTTAAGTGAGTATACGATTTTTGTTATGGAAGATATCAATCAACGGCTGCCTGAAAAATTAATTTCTATCCTGACGCCAACCGATGAAAAGGAAAGAGGATGCCAGGTTTCTATCATCATAAAGAAAAAAGGTAAAGAAGTTTTTAATTATCTCATGCAGCATGGAGTTTCTGTGGGATGGAGAGAACCTGAAGTAATACGTGTTGCTCCGGTACCCTTATACAATACATTTGAAGATATCTGGAAGTTTGGGAATATTATTGAAACTGTTTTAATAAAAGGAGTATAAGGCTAAAATCTTTTTCAAAGCAAAACATGTTGCCACGGCCTTAAGGCCGTGGCAACATAACAAAAACTCTCATCGGGCTTTAGCCCAACAACCAATGACAACTAAAAAAGATATAGTAATAATCGGTGCCGGGCTTGTTGGTTCCCTGCTATCTATTTTCTTAGCCAGGAGAGGATACAACGTGAAAGTATATGAACGTCGTGGTGATATGCGTAAAGAAAAGATGGCTGCTGGCCGTTCTATTAATCTTGCTTTGAGTGACCGGGGTTTACTGGCGTTAGAAAAAGTGGGGATAGCAGCTGCTATTAAACAGATCGCCATTCCTATGCATGGCCGTTTTATTCATAACCTGGATGGCAGCACTGCTTTTCAACCCTATGGTAAAGAAGGGCAGTATATCAATTCGGTATCGAGAGCTGAGCTGAATAAAAAATTAATGGACATAGCAGAGCAGCAGGGCGTAAAAATATTCTTCAACGAAAAATGTACTGCCATTGATTGGAAAAAAGGCAGCATTGATTTTGAAAACACTTCGGGTGTTCAATTGTCCGCATCAAAAGTTGACCTGATCTTTGGCGCTGATGGCGCTTTCTCTGCTGCAAGAATGCAACACCAGTTACAGCATGATAAATTTGATTACAGCCAGCAGTATATTGATTGTGGGTATAAAGAATTAACCATACCAGCCGCAGAGGACGGCAGTTTTTTGATAGAAAAGAATGCACTGCACATCTGGCCACGCAAAGATTATATGCTGATCGCTTTGCCCAACCTGGATGGAAGTTTTACCTGTACCCTGTTTTTCCCTTTTGAAGGAGAGTTATCCTTCCACCAATTAACAACCGAAGAAAAAGTAAAAAACTTTTTTCAAACAACATTTCCTGATGTTGTAAAATTAATACCTGATCTTACCCAACAATTCTTCAACAACCCCACTTCATCATTGGTCACTGTAAAATGTTATCCGTGGATACGGGGTGATCATTTTGCATTAATCGGTGATGCGGCACATGCCATCGTTCCTTTCTTTGGACAAGGGATGAATTGTGGTTTTGAAGATTGCCGCATATTGGATGAGTTAATTGACAAGTACCAGGGCGACTGGACAATGATTCTACAGGAATACCAATCATTGCGCAAGCCCGATGCGGATGCCATAGCCGATCTTGCTGTTAATAATTTTACCGAGATGCGGGATAAAACAGCTGACCCGAAATTTTTACTGCAAAAAAAGATCGAAGCACGATTGCATGAGAAATATCCTGACAAATGGATACCTGCCTATTCACAGGTCGCCTTCAGTCCGCATATACGATACTCCGAAGCTTTACGGAGAGGACAGCAGCAGGAAGCTATTATGCAGGAAGTGATGAAGCTACCCGGTATTGAGCAAAACTGGGATAGTGATGAAGTGGAGAAAGTAATAGTTGATAAGTTAATTGGTTAACTGGTTAATCAGGAACTGTCTCCCAATTAACCAATAAACCAATTAACTTCGTTTACATGACCCGCCAGCAACTCATTGACCAGATCAACGCAAAGAAATCCTATCTCTGTGTTGGTTTAGATACCGACATCACTAAAATCCCGAAACATCTTTTGACCGAAGCCGACCCGGTATTTACTTTTAATAAAGCCATCATTGATGCTACTAAGGATCTTTGCGTCAGTTACAAGATCAATACCGCTTTCTATGAAGCATTAGGAGTAAAAGGCTGGGAAGCGATGGAGAAAACGGTGAACTATATTGGTGATGCACATTTTAAGATCGCTGATGCCAAGCGGGGTGATATTGGTAACACATCCGATCAGTATGCCAAAGCTTTTTTTGAGGCTATGCCTTTTGATGCGATCACAGTTGCTCCTTATATGGGGGAGGACAGTGTAAAACCTTTTTTGCAGCATGCGGCTAAGTGGGCTATCGTGCTGGGCTTAACTTCCAATAAAGGAGCTGCTGATTTTGAATTGCAAAAAACAGGCGACCAGTTTTTATATGAAAAAGTATTGACCACTGTTTCAACATGGGGCACAGCAGACAATCTTATGTTTGTGGTGGGTGCCACGCAAGCCAGTGAATTTATTAATATCCGTAAACTCACTCCAAATCATTTTTATTTAGTACCGGGTGTAGGTGCACAGGGTGGCAGCCTGAAAGAAATATCTGAGAAGGCGATGAATAAAGATTGTGGTATACTCGTAAACGCAAGCCGTGCTATTATTTATGCATCGGGTAAAGAAGATTTTGCGGAAGCAGCAAGGGCTGTGGCTAGACAATACCAACAAGAAATGAGCAATTATCTTGACTAAGCAGTCTTCTTTTCTTTCTCTTTCACTTTAGTTCCCATCCAACCTCCAAACAATACAATTGGTATAACCAGGAACAAGATCAGCTTTTCTGCCAGCGAATTAAATGCAGATAATTTAAATCCATAGCTGTTCAGCAATAAAATAAATAAGACGAGAGCTGTAATGGCTGCATGAATCATATCATTACGGGTAGAAACTAAAACAGTACTTATGCCGCCAATAAAGGCTGCTAACGGAATCAACAATGCTGTAATGATCATTTCAAAATGGGCGACTTTCAATACCAACAACAGCAATGCTGCGAAATAAAGAATGGCCAGGGCGCCGAGAACTCCAAAACACACCGATAATAAATTCCGGACCATTTCTTTTCGTGGATAGCTTTTCATGTAACGATCATTTAAAGATAAACTCTCCTTTCTTCCTCCAACAGAGATCAGGTATGATTTTTTAACCGTGTGGTTATAATGACAATATTATTTTAGTAGCACAAGATAATTGTTTGATGGGATAAAAATATGTCTCGCCACGGCGCTGCGACGCCACGACACGTTGGAGTATCTTGAATATTCCCTGCGCCGCTGCGAGAAAATCACTTATTCAATTTCTTCAGTGCTGCTTGTATATTAGTAGAGTCAGTCAGTACTTTATCAAACAGGTCTCCCTTCTTCTGTACTCTTTCAAAAATATTCTGCATAGTGAATTGGGAAGGATGAAGCTTGTGTGTTACTTCTTTCCAGTCGAGTGGTGTAGAAACAGTAGCCCCGGGTTTGGGCCGTAAGCTATAAGCTGAAGCCAGCGTTTGGCCACTCCGGTTTTGCAAAAAATCAACATAGATTTTATCGCCTCTTTTTTTCAATGATCTTTCAACAGAAGTAGTGTCAGGTAATTGTTCCTGCACCATCGTAGCAATGATATGCGCAAAATCTTTTACGGTCGTATAATCATATTTATTTTTCATGGGCGCATACACATGTAGTCCCGATGCACCGGAAGTTTTACAGAAACAAGCTATACCTGCTTTATCAAAGACCTTTTTGGTTACAAGGGCCACATCAACTACTTCCTCAAAAGTGTTTTTGGCAGCAGGATCAATGTCTATTACCAGCCAGGTGGGCTTGTCGGGATACTGCGTGGTGCTGTTCCATGGATTGATTTCAATACAACCCAGGTTGGCGAGGTAAAGAAGAGTGGCTTTATTATTACAAACTATATAGTCAATGGTTTTATTACTGCTTTCGCTTTCTACCGGGAACACTTTTACAAATGCAGGGGCATTTTCACCGGCGTCTTTATGATAGAAACCTTCATCCCGGATACCATTTGGGTTTCTTTTTAAAGAAAGCGGCCTGTCTTTTAAATGAGGTAAAATAAAAGGAGACATTTTATCGTAATAATCAATCACATCACCTTTGGTATAGCCTTCGTCCGGCCAGAATATTTTATGCCGGTTGGTAATAGCTACTGTTTCTTTACCCACTTTCAATTCCTCATTTCGTTTTACTTCTTTCATTTCTGTTACAGATTCATCGTTGATCGTTTCTGTTGTCTTTTCGTCTCTCAGGCGAAGAAAGGACGGGTGACGAAAGATCCCATCTCTCGTCATTTCGGTATAAGCAATATCAGCTACGAGTTTGGGTTTAAGCCAGGTTGTTTTTCCATTTACCGGCACTTTCTTTTTAAAGGGTGATTCACCTGTTTGCAAAGGGGTCATCAATTTTTTTAATGAGCTTAGTTTTTCATGCGAGAAACCCGTTCCTACATGGCCCCGGTATTGCCATTGTTTTCCCCGGGCTTTTGGTGAAGCGAGGATCAGCGAGCCAAAATGTGTCCGGCCACCCTGCGGCGCTGTGTAACCTACAATAACAGCTTCGGTACTCTGTACATTTTTTAATTTGAGCCATTCCTTACTCCTGGTACCCGGTGAATAGGTGCTATCTTTTTTCTTGGCGATAATTCCTTCGAGCCCCTGTTTTTTTGCTGTATCTAAAAAAGCGATCCCGTTTTTTTCAATATGATCACAGTATTGAACCGTTTTATTATTTCCCAACAGTTTTTTGACCAATTTTTTCCTGTCTGTCAACGGTAGTTGCATGGTATCTTTTCCATCAAGGTTCAGTATGTCAAACACATAATAGACCAGCGGGTAATTAAGATGGTTTTCATAATGCTGTAATTTTTGGAAATCAGGAAGATTTTTTTCATTTAATAAAACGATCTCTCCATCCAGTATCACATCATGTTTTATTTTTAAGAGTGCCTGTGCAATTGAAGGGAATCTTCCTTTGAAATCGATCCCGTTTCTTGAATAAAAATCAAGGGTACCATTTTTTAATGCAGCAATAGCCCTGTAACCATCCCATTTTATTTCATAGAGCCAATCTTTATCATCAAATGCTGTTGGGAAAGCAGTGGCCAGCATGGGTGTAATAAAATCATGCAGCTTTTTTCCTTTTCCATACCGGATGGAAGCTACCGTTTTTTGCTCAACACCGCTTCCTGTGTTTTCTTCTGCGTCATAGATTGTATTAACAGCATATTCATCCTTGTGTTTAATGAGGAGCCAGTTCTTTTCGTCATTTTTTAATCTTACCAGCACAAAGCCGCCTTTTAATTTCTTACCCTTTAACTGAAATTTTATTTCCCCTTTCTTAATAGCCTGCAAAGCCTGTCGTTCAGATACCTCTTTCTCTTTCTCATTCACGGGTATAAAGGTTCCATGATCCCATATCTCTACGGTACCGGCACCATAATTTCCTTCCGGTATTTTGCTTTTGAAAGTAATATAATCAACGGGATGATCTTCCACCATCACCGCCAACCTTTTTTGAGATGGATTCAGGGAAGGACCTTTCGGTACCGCCCAGCTTTTTAAAACACCTCCTAATTCTAAACGAAAATCGTAATGCAGGTGCGAAGCCTGGTGTCGTTGAACGACAAACCGGAATTGAGTTGCCTTGTTTTTTTTACCTGCAGGCTCCCTGGTCTTTTTGAAATCTCTTTTTTTCCGGTATGTGGTCAATCCTGTCATGAAGCCCGTTTTTTAGGTGAAGACAGACTTGCTTTCAATTGTTCCATCAGGTCTTTGGTAGCAGAATGCACCACTTTCAATGGTTTGAAAGGAGTTTGTTTGCCTTTTGCTTTTGCCCTGATGATCTTCAGCAGTTTGCTGGTATACTCGTCTTTATATTTGGAAGGATCAAATTTTGTAGTAAGCTGGTCAATTAAATTTAGGGCCATTTTTAATTCACCGGGTTTGCTTTTGGCAGAAGGGAGGTTCAAATCCTTGTGTGATCTTATTTCTTCGGCAAACCGTATGCGGTTTAATACCAGGATATCATCGGTAGCTTTTATCATACATACATGTTCTCTTTTGTGCATCACAAAAACACCAATGCCTGCTTTTGATGATTTTTTTAAAGCATCTCTCAGTAGCACATAAGCTCTCACCCCGGTTTTCTCCGGCTCCAGGTAATAAGGGATCTCAAAAAAAATACTATCAATCTCTTTTTCATTTACAAATTGAGTGATCTCAATATGCCTGGTTTTTTCAGGGCTGGCTTTTTCAAAATCCTTTTCATCCAGCACTACATACTTCTCGTTTTCCAGGTACCCTTTTACAATATTTTGCCAGGCGACTTCCTTGCCTGTATTTTCATTGACCCGTTTAAAACGGATATGGGCCAGATCCTTTTTATCCAGCATATCAAGGTCAAGTGTACTTTCTTCCACAGCACTGTACATTTTAATGGGAATATTTACCAACCCAAACCCGATCGAGCCTGTCCAGATAGCTTTCATATGAAATATTTTAATAAATAGGTTCAAAAACATGCCAGATTTTGCAACCGGGCGGTAGTTTATGAAGGGCTATATAAATTTTTATCCTTATTGATAAACTTTACCTTTGTGCCGTCTTAAAAAATTTCCCAATTAAAGTATAAACGAATGGCTGCCAGAACAGACCTTTTTACAAGCCCTGATTATTTTAACGTAGATGAATTACTCACGGAAGAACACAAGCTGATCCGTGAATCGGTGCGTAGTTATGTAAAGAAAGAAATTTCTCCCATGATCGAAGACTATGCTCAAAAAGCAGAGTTTCCCCAGCAGATCGTAAAACAATTGGGTGACCTCGGATGTTTTGGACCTACTGTGCCAACAGAATACGGCGGGGGTGGATTGGATTATATCTCTTATGGATTAATGATGCAGGAACTGGAACGTGGTGATAGCGGTGTTCGCTCTACCGCTTCGGTGCAGGGGTCATTGGTAATGTTTCCTATTTACCAGTATGGAAGTGAAGCGCAGCGAAAAAAATATTTGCCTAAGCTGGCAAGTGGTGAATGGCTCGGATGTTTTGGGCTAACAGAACCTGATCATGGCAGCGATCCCAGCAGCATGCTGACCAATTATAAAGATGCAGGTGATCATGTGATATTGAATGGCGCCAAAATGTGGATCAGCAACGCACCTTTTTCACAGGTAGCAGTGGTGTGGGCCAAAGACGAAGCCGGAGAAATACGTGGATTGATCGTGGAAAGAGGAATGGAAGGATTTACTACACCCACTACGCATGGCAAATGGAGTTTGAGAGCTTCTGCAACGGGCGAGCTGGTATTTGATAATGTAAAAGTGCCGAAAGAAAATATTTTTCCCAATGTAAAAGGATTGAAAGGGCCATTGGGTTGTTTAACAAAAGCAAGATATGGTATTGCCTGGGGTGCAGTTGGAGCAGCTATGGATTGTTATGATACTGCGTTACGTTACTCAAAAGAGAGGATACAGTTTGACAGACCCATTGGTGGATTTCAATTACAACAAAAGAAATTAGCCGAGATGGTAACGGAGATCACCAAAGCGCAGTTACTGAACTGGCGATTAGGAGTATTGATGAATGAAGGAAAAGCGACACCACAGCAGGTAAGTATGGCCAAGCGCAATGCCTGCGAGATCGCAAGCAATATTTGTCGTGATGCACGGCAAATATTAGGCGGCATGGGTATTACTGGCGAATATTCAGTAATGCGCCACATGATGAACCTGGAAAGTGTGATCACCTATGAAGGCACACATGATATTCATTTGTTGATAACAGGAATGGACGTGACAGGATTTAATGCGTTTAAGTAAAAACCCACCCAAACCCTCCCGAAGGGAGGGCTTGCGAAGACTCCGAAATAATGAAACTCTTCAAAATAAATGATTTTACAAAGCCTCCCCTTCGGGGAGGTTTGGAGGGGCCGTTATGAAAATCTTTCTGATCGGTTTTATGGGTTCCGGCAAAACACACTGGGGGCGTTTGCTGTCTCAAAAACTCAACATCCCTTTTTTTGACCTCGATGAGCAAATCGTTTCGCATGAGGGCAAAGCCATCAACGAAATATTTGCAGAACAGGGCGAGGAATATTTCCGGCTTGTAGAAAAAGATACGCTGCATATCATTACAGAAAGTCATGATTCATTTGTGATGGCCACAGGAGGAGGCACTCCCTGCTATTTCAACAACGTGGAATACATGAACCGTTCAGGTACCAGTGTGTGGTTGAATGTGCCGATTGATACGTTGCACCAGCGATTGCTGAAAGAAAAAGGGAAAAGACCATTGATCAAAGAACTGACCGATGCACAACTGAGAGGATTTATTAGTAAGAAATTTTCTGATCGCAGAATTTATTATGAACAGGCAGATGTGATAGTTGATGACGAACCGGTGCAACTGGATAAGTTGATCGAAAAAATATTTCATGCATAAACGATTTTTAACAGCAGGAGCCGTCTTCGGTGGACTGGCAGTAGCATTAGGAGCATTTGGCGCTCATGGCCTGGAGAAAGTAACAGCTGATGCGAAAACATTGCATGGCTTCCAGACAGGCGTAGAATACCAGCTATATCATGCACTGGCGCTATTGGCTGTAGCAATTGTGTTTGAGAAATTTCCTAATTCATTAGTGCGATGGGCCGGCAATCTCTTCATTGCAGGTATCCTTCTTTTTTCAGGTTCGCTTTACCTGCTTACTTTTTTAAAAATACAGGGAAGCTCTGTTATGAGCATTGTAGGTCCCGTTACTCCCATCGGTGGCCTGCTGATCATTGGCGGTTGGGTGTGCTTACTGGCGGGCGTTTTAAAGAAAGGTAAGTAACCCAAGACTAAAAGTCAGAGGACTCATTTAAAAAATAAAACGCTTCCAGGCTTCTTGTTTTTGGATAAGGATTAAAGAGGGAGCGTTAATGTAGTAACAGTGCCGTTACTATTTTCAATATGGTAAGTGCCACCAATACTTTCCATTCGCCGGGCAATATTCTTCAACCCGTTTCCAAACTGCCGGAGTTTTTGCATATCAATACCCACTCCGTTATCGGCAATTCTAATCACCAGCTTGTCAGATATCTCGAAATCAATTTTTATGGCAGTTGCTGCTGAATGTTTCAATGCGTTATTCAATGTTTCTTTCACACATAAAAAGATATTACGTCGTTTGTCTCCGGTGATCTCGATCGCTTCAATATTGTCAGGCGTAAGTACCCGGCATTCGATGGGCGTTCCTTCAAAATATTCAATCGCATAAGAACGGATATAAGAAACCAGGTTATCCAGTGTGTCATTGCCGCTGTTCATACTCCAGATGATCGCATTCATTTTATTCAACACTTCATCAGCAGAGTGCGATATTCTTTCTATTTCCACCGGTGTTGATTCTTTCATTTTATTCCGGGCTATCTCGCTCATCAGCCGGATGGCCGTCATACCTGCACCCAGTTCATCATGCATGTCAGCAGAGATACGTTGCCGCTCTTCCTGCTGTGCTTTATAGACAGCCAGTTCTTTTTCGTATTCTTTCATCTGGTTCTCCGTTCTCAATCGTTCACGTTCCTTGGTTTGCTCAATGATGAGGCGACGGTTTTTATGGTTTAAACCCGTCAGGAATAATACAAGTTCTAAAAAAAGTCCTATTTCATAATAAAGAAGAGCCGAACCGAGCAAACCGGGTAAGAAACGATCCCCTGCCAGGGCGGAAAGGAAGGAAAGAAGTGAAAAGATAAAAAGACACAGGTTGCCCCAAAACATATAGCGAAGTAATTTGTCATCCCATTTTCTTACGCTGTAGATAAGAAAAATGATGGTCATGGATAGCAATAATAACTTGGTGAGATTTTCTATCCCTAATTCGGCCACATAATTGTCAGTGGAATAATGGAAATAACTGAAAGCAGCCAGGGCTATCACAATAAGGACAATACCAAAATTATAAAACCGGTAAAGGAAAGGGTGGTTGGTACGGGTAATTAGAAACTTCTGCATAAAAATCATATAAAACATGATCCCGATACCCTGCATAATAAAATCAAAATATCCTTCAAAAAAATTGCTGATTGCATTGGGGTGATAATCAAAAAGAGCTTTAGTAAACAACATGCCCCCGAGGAAAAAAGCATAACCTGAGTAATACAGGAATTCACGGTTTCCTCCCTGTAAATAGTTAGCAATGGAAAATAGCATCATCATCATCAACAGGCCGCAAAAAACAAAAGTGGCCATATTCCTGTCATCGTTTTCTGATCTTACCTGGGTCACGAACGTTTGAATACGATCTGTATGGATGAGCCTTGGTCTAATGGTATTAACATAGGTCCTTACAAACTCAAGTTCTGCATACACTACAGCAGAATCGTATGCTGCTAATGAAATTTGACAATAGCCCAGGTTGTCTTTAATG
>DASVOE010000023.1:0-41853 GCA_036383515.1 Chitinophagaceae bacterium
ACATAAAGTAAATGTTGGTTTAGTAACATCTATTGTGTACGTGAATGTTTGTGTACATGTCTGTGTATTACCACAACCATCCGTAGCCGTCCATGTTCTTGATCTTGTCCAGGTGCAACCTTGTGTATTGACAGGATCACCGAGAACACCACCTGTTATTACTGGTGTGCCACCGCAGTTATCACTGGCTGTTGGTGTAGCAGCAGGGAATGAAGTTGGATTACAACCTAAGTTGGAACTTTCGGGACATAAAGTGAATGTTGGCTTGGTAACATCAACCGTCCAGGTAAACACCTGGTCACAGGTTTGTGTGTTGCCACAGGCATCAGTAGCAGTATAAGTTCTTGTTTGAGATCTGCTGCATCCCTGGCTGGTTACCGGGCCTTCAGACGAGACAATAGTTACAACAGAACAATTATCCGTAACTACTGCTCCACCAGCAGCAGGCAATCCTGCCGGGTTACAACCAAGGTTAGAACCAGCGGGGCAGGTAGTAAATACTGGTTTAGTGCGATCAAAGCAAGCATTTATTTGAAGGGGTGCAATAAAATCTTTCAGATCTGCTGTTCTTTCAGCTGATGATTTTGTTTTTACAAAAAGTGATTTAAAAGGTAGCCTTGAACACTCGCTTGGAGATGTTATACCACCTATTAAAGCAGTAAGATCTATAGCAGCTTCAATAAATTGAAGGGTGCTGTATGTTGTTTGACCAAAAGCTCCATAAGGAACATTAATGGGTGCATCTCCACCATTGGCTGCAGCATAGGTAGTGCCGGGAGGTGGTATGGTATCTTTATAATCAAATGTTGTTTCACTTGTATTTGTCCATTTAAGATAAGAGACCGAAGCAAATGATCCTCCGCCAGTATACTGGAGCGTTACACTTAAGTCACCTATGGTTCTTCCTCCATTGGGACCAGTAGAGACAAACCCACCGGTTCCACCTGGGATTGGACCTCCTGTTTTGGTGATTGTATTTTGATAAAATTCAAAATCGAGGTAGCTGGTACCATTGGTTGACATCCTGTCTCCGGATATTACAACCCAGATATGACCAGTAATGGGATCCTGTGTTAATAATACACCCACATTATGCATATCATCTTTGGCTGGTGGTTTTTGACTTCTCCATCCCCATGTATTGGGGTCCTGGAAAAGTTTATTTCCTCCGTCAAAAATATCGTCATTTACCTGGTCATTGTAAAGATCAAGTAAATGGTACGACAAAATCAACAGGGGGGCACCTGTTGTAGGGTTAAATACATAAGTTCCGGGTGCAGCTCCACCGGGACCAGTAGTCCAGTCGCCCTGGGCAGACTGCCGTTCCACAAACCCATCAATTTTAAAATTACCAGTAGGCGGAACAACTGGTGCAGTGCCTAACTGGCCGGCGGCAATAAAAAAAGTACCTGCAAGCAGATACATAAATAAAAAAGCTCTACGGAAAAAGCCTTTTTTGCTTGTAAAAACGTTTACAGGCAAACAGTCGGGTAATGATCCGTTCATAAATGAAAGGTTTTTTTGTTTAAAACAATAAGGCACTACATACTAATCACAGTAACCAGTGCAGGTTCGTAGGGGATGGAATGAATGGTAAGATTAAATATTTAGGGGATTCAAAGGGGTGGAATGGCTGCTACAAAATCAGAAATGAAGGATAAAAGGAAAATAAAATGGGTGGCAAAGGATATCAGAAAAACAGGTTGGTTGTTCTAAGAAAGGAGTAAATGACGAAATAAAGCTAATGCTTTTTATATAGCTTCCAAATTATTATTTAAAATTTTTACTTAGTAAAATTACGATGTGAATAATTTTCTTTGGAAAGATTTTTGTGCCTGCCCCAAAATCCACACCTATAAAATATATTGTTGATATATTTCTTCAATCCTTATGTTTTTTCAGTAATGCTATTTCGGTTGTCCGGTGTTGTGAATGCTAAGATGGTAAAGTAATCCCTTCTATGCAGAAACCCGCAGACGCCTTTACCAGGTGAGATACATTTTGTAAAAAGGATACTCTGACAGAGGTATTCGCTATAGAGATTGTTTTCATAGTAAAATGCAGGAAATAAATTTAGCAATTGCAGAGAAATATGATGGAGAAACAATGGAAAAGGCATTGATAAAAATGTAAACATTTTGAGGTACCTACTGCCCAATGCCATTCAGGACTATCCTGCCACAAGATTGACCAACAATTAGCCCAGTTACTTCATTTTATCGCTTTCACTCATGCTTTGTTAGGAAGTATCCGGCAAGCATCCGGCAGTACATATCCAGTAGTTTTATAGACTTAACCAGGCCATTAAAGATATTAACCAGGAGGAATTATGCCTGGTCGAATTTATCGGGCAAGGCAATTGATGATTTATGCTTAGTGCTCATAAGTCTTTATATAGATTAATAGGAATTTTACGAAAAGCAGTAAAGGGTAAATCCTCGATTTTTTTATATAGCGAAGGTTACTACTATGAATAGGATATAATGGCATGTAATTTTATGTAGTGTTGATGAACCGTGTAAATCCAGTACCTATGAAAAAGTATGCGGTAATTTACCTATGTACTTTCCTGCTTTTCCCTGTTTATCTTTTTTCACAAACAGGAGCTGATTGCGCCAATGCCATTCCACTCACTATGGATGGAGTTTGCAGAGTTTATACAGCTTCATCCAGTCTTGATACCTGTAAGATCTGCACCAACCCTATTTACAGCGGATCTTCCCCCGTTACGTTTTTTTCTTTTACCACCAATTCCACACCCGATAATGTATTAATTAATATAACGGCTCCCACACCCCAGCCTTGTGAGGTGCTGATGTATAGCAGTTCGTCCTGCACACCCCCGCTTTCCGCCTCAGGTATGTGTTTTGATGATGGGCAGGGATTGTGGGCCCCGGCTCACTCGTATACATTATTACCGAATACAACTTATCACCTGAGAATTAAAACTACTACTACAGGCAACATCACTATATGCGCACAGCATTATACACCACTTAATGATGATTGTGCAGGTGCAATGGCGATTGGCCCAACTCCTGTACCTGATAATAACTCCTGTCACAAAGCTGGTCCCGGGGTAACGGCTGCACAACTTTGCGGCTCTACACTGGAGAATACAGCTTTTTACAGGTATGTTGTAGAACATGATGGAGTGAGTATTCTAAACATTAATAATATTGATTGTGATAACGGGGCGACCAATAACAGCACGGGGATGCAAGTCGGGTTCTTTACCGGTAATTGTTCCTCACTAACGTCAATAGGTTGTTATTCAGCAACAGGACCGTTTGTATCAGCGACGACCGATATTTTGCCTGCCGGAACGAACGTGTATGTTGCTATTGATGGCGTGGCAGGATCTAATTGCAGATACGAGATCAATGTTATCAATTCCCAGGTACTGGCTGCTGATATCAAAAATTTTGCTGCCTGGAAAAAACCTGTTTCCAATTTATTAACCTGGGAGAGTTTACGGGAAATACGTAATAATTATTTTGAAGTTGAACGAAGCGAAAACGGAAGAGATTTTATAACCATCGGCAGGGTAAGCGCAGTAGCTGCAAAACGAAATTATGAATTTAATGATCCCATGCCCCCACTGCGTTGTTATTACCGGTTGAAGCAGGTGGATATGAACGGCCTTGCAAGTTATTATAATACGATCCTGGTAGTCAGAAACAGCCCAACAATGTTTCAATTGAATTTTCAGAACCCTGTTTCCAATACATTACATTTAAATCTTCAATCACAAATCAGTGGTCCTGTAAAACTTCGCATTGTTTCCATGAATGGTGTGGTGATAATGGATGAAACGGTTCGTTGCCAGCAGGGGATGAACAACTTTACAAAAAACCTTTCTTCCCTTGCTGCGGGTAGTTATTTACTAGAAGCTATACTGGATGCGACAAGGGTAAGCCGTTTATTTATTAAAACAAATACAGGCCAGTAAATTTCTTCGTTATTGTCATCATTTGTTTTATAAAAAAAGTCCCGCCATTAGCGGGACTTGAAGTTGGTATTTCTAAATGTGTGCTACGCTATTTTATGCGAAGCAATTTACCCGTTGCTTTTTGATCACCTACTCTCAGTGTATAGATCAGGGAACTATTTGAAACAGCAGGCGCCTTGTATTCCACCACCTGGTTTCTTCCTGCAAACAGGAAGCCCTTGTAAACAATCTGTACTCTTTGACCAAGCAGGTTAGTCACCTCGAGAACAGCCTGTCCTGATACCGGTGAAGTGATTACAAAATTCACTTTGTCAGTAAATGGATTCGGGAAGGCCCTGACGGTCAAATCTGTTGCTGCTTCCTGGATTGATGGTGCAAATCCTGGCAGGGCAACATTGTTTGTCTGAACAAGAATAGTGGCAGGAAGTGTACAATCTCCGGGTAGTGGTGTATTATCAGCGCAACCAGGTGTTGCATCTATATTTCCAATACTTCCAGCAACCGGCATAAATGGATCAAGACCTACTTTTGTTTTGGCTTCAAATGTATAGGTACTAATTGGTGCCGGACCTGAATATGTTGCTCCAATAATTGATTTTGTATTATATTTTATAGATATAATATACGTTGCTCCCGGTGTTGCACCTGTTACCATGTACCTGACCTGTGTGCCATCATTATAAGTACTTGGTATAAACGTTACGTTTGTTCCACAGCCTTCCGTAAACAAACGAATCTGTGATAACTTATCAAACTGATGAACCTGGAACAATTTATCAAGTTTACCATCATTGAATTGTGTTACATCCAATGTAAAGTTTGCCGCGGGTGCAACTACTTTTGAATAATAGAAGAATACCCCCGGTATCGCATTAGATACTGATCCATTGCTGGCAGCAGAAGGAGTGTAGCAGGCAGTCAATAACTGGAACGATGTGCCTGTTATATAATTACAACAGGTGGTTTGTGTCGGGAATATATGGCCACCACAATCTTTAACTGTCAATGTTTTGCTGCAAGTGCTTGTACAGCTACCCGTAGCGTTAGTTATTGTAACAGTGTAAGTGCCTGCTAAAGTCAGGTTGCTAATTGTAGCACCAGTTGTTGGAACAAATCCGGCTGGTCCTGTCCATGAATAAGTAGCACCGGCATCGCCACCAGAAGCAGTGAAGCTTGAAGTTTCCGATCCCTGACATATCTCATCATCACCTACGATAGAACAGGTTGGATTCGGATTTACTGTCAATATCACATCATCCGTTGCAGTACCACACGAAGGCGTTGCATTGCTGGTAGTAGTTAACCGAAGTGTTACTGTTCCCACACCCGAAACACTAACTGTGGATGTCAATGAACCTGGTGTTGTGATAGAAGCATTGGCTGTTCCGGTTGAACCAACCTGGCTCCATGCAGTTGTGCCGTTTGCTGCACTTCCGGCCAACGTAAATGAAGTTGGTCCTGAAGGAGCAGTCTGACACTTAGCCTGGTCAGGTCCTGCATTAGCAGTTGGGTTTGCATTTACAGTCAACACGACATCATCTGTTGCAGTTCCGCAGGATGGTGTTGCATTGCTGGTAGTGGTCAACCGAAGTGTTACTGTTCCAATTCCTGAAACACTTACTGTACTTGTTAATGAACCCGGTGTTGTAATGGAAGCATTGGCTGTTCCTGTAGAACCAATTTGGCTCCATGCCGTTGTTCCATTCGCTGCAGTTCCGGCCAACGTAAATGAAGTTGGTCCTGAAGGAGCAGTTTGACATTTCGTTTCGTCTGGTCCTGCATTCGCAGTTGGATTTGCATTAACGGTCAATATAACATCGTCAGTTGCTGTACCGCAGGATGGAGTCGCATTGCTGGTAGTCGTCAACCGAAGTGTTACAGTTCCTATTCCCGAAACATTTACGTTAGAGGTTAATGAACCCGGTGTTGTTATAGAAGCGCTGGCAGTTCCTGTAGAACCAATCTGGCTCCATGCGGTTGTTCCATTTGCTGCACTTCCGGCCAATGTAAATGAAGTTGGTCCTGAAGGAGCAGTTTGACATTTTGTTTGATCAGGTCCTGCATTAGCAGTTGGGTTTGCGTTTACAGTTAATATCACATCATCCGTTGCAGTTCCGCAAGGCGGTGTAGCGTTGCTGGTAACAGTCAACCGTAGTGTTACAGTTCCAATACCTGAAACACTAACGGCAGATGTCAATGAAGATGGTGTTGTAATAGAAGCGGAAGCAGTTCCGGTTGATCCAACCTGTGTCCATGCTGGTGTTCCATTTGCTGCAGTGCCGGCTAATGTAAATGAAGTTGGTCCTGAAGGAGCAGTTTGACATTTAGCCTGGTCAGGTCCTGCACCTGCAACAGGTGAAGTGTTTTCATTTACTGTTGCTGGCCCTGATTCGGTGTTACAACTTGTTGCAATGACAGTTGCTTCAACAGTGTAATTGCCTGCTGCAAGACCTGTCCATGTAAGGTTGTCACCTTCATTTGCGGCTACTTTAGGAGCTTGTGTATTCACATTATCAAGCTGTAATTGATAACTAACACCTGCCTGGGCATTTTGTAAAGTAAGTGAGCCGCCTACAAACGGATCTGAAGGGCAGAAATTAGCTGGTACCAAAGTGCGAATTAATGGTAGAGCGTTTACTGTAAGGATTACATCATCTGTTGCAGTTCCGCATGATGGAGTTGCATTACTTGTTGTAGTAAGACGAAGCGTTACAGTTCCTGCACCAGAAACACTAACTCCGGAAGTTAATGAAGTCGGCGTTGTTATGGAAGCGCTGGCTGTTCCCGTAGAAGCAATCTGGCTCCAGAGTGTCGTTCCATTGGTTGCAGTTCCTGCGAGAGTAAATGGTGTTGGTCCTGCCGGGAATACCTGGCATTTTGCCTGGTCAGGTCCTGCATTTGCAGTCGGATTTGTATTTACTGCCAACACCACATCATCTGTTGCAGTTCCGCAGGCTGGTGTTGTATTGCTGGTTGTTGTCAGTCGCAGTGTCACTGTTCCGATACCTGAAACACTAACAGTACTTGTTAATGAACCTGGTGTTGTAATAGAAGCACTGGCTGTTCCGGTTGAACCTATTTGTGTCCATGCCGTTGTTCCATTTGCTGCAGTGCCGGCTAATGTAAATGAAGTTGGTCCTGAAGGAGGAGTCTGGCACTTAGTCTGGTCAGGTCCTGCATTCGCAGTTGGGTTAGCATTAACGGTCAATATAACATCGTCAGTTGCCGTACCACAAGATGGTGTTGCATTGCTTGTAGTGGTCAACCGAAGTGTTACTGTTCCAATTCCTGAAACACTGACTGTACTTGTTAATGAACCCGGTGTTGTAATAGAAGCACTGGCTGTTCCGGTTGAACCAATCTGGCTCCATGCCGTTGTTCCATTCGCTGCAGTTCCGGCCAATGTAAATGAAGTTGGTCCTGAAGGAGCAGTTTGGCATTTCGTTTCGTCTGGTCCTGCATTCGCAGTTGGATTTGCATTAACGGTCAATATAACATCATCAGTTGCCGTACCACAAGATGGAGTTGCATTGCTGGTAGTAGTTAACCGAAGTGTTACAGTTCCTATTCCAGAAACATCTACGTTAGAGGTTAATGAACCCGGTGTTGTAATAGAAGCACTGGCTGTTCCGGTTGAACCTATTTGTGTCCATGCCGTTGTTCCATTTGCTGCAGTGCCGGCTAATGTAAATGAAGTTGGCCCTGAAGGAGCAGTTTGACATTTTGCTTGATCCGGTCCTGCATTAGCAGTTGGGTTTGCGTTTACAGTCAATATCACATCATCCGTTGCAGTTCCGCAAGATGGTGATGCGTTGCTGGTTGTAGTTAGTCGCAGCGTTACAGTTCCGATACCTGAAACACTAACAGCACTTGTTAAAGAGCTGGGTGTAGTAATGGATGCACTCGCTGTTCCTGTTGAACCTATTTGTGTCCATGCCGTTGTTCCATTTGCTGCAGTGCCTGCCAGTGTAAATGAAGTTGGTCCTGAAGGAGCGGTTTGACATTTTGCTTGATCAGGTCCTGCGTTTGCAGTTGGGTTAGCATTCACAGTTAATATCACATCATCTGTTACGCTTCCGCAGGATGGCGTTGCATTACTGGTAGTAGTGAGTCGGAGAGTTACAGTACCTATTCCAGAAACACTCACCGTAGAGGTTAACGAAGAAGGTGTAGTTATGGAAGCACTGGCTGTTCCTGTTGAACCTATCTGGCTCCATGCGGTTGTTCCATTCGTTGCAGTGCCTGCCAGTGTAAATGAAGTTGGTCCCGATGGTGGCGTCTGACATTTCGCTTCATCTGGTCCTGCATTCGCCGTTGGATTAGCGTTAATGGTTGCCACTACAGGTGTTCTATCACTTTCACAATTCACGGAAGCGTTATAGCACGATGCATAAAAAGTAGTAGTTGCTGCCAGTGGATTTATTGTAAGCGTACTTCCAGACACAGTATAAATACCGCCTGTTACTAACGGGCTTCCTCCACTTGAGGCAGTATACCAACGAACAGTGGATCCGGTGCAGGTTGCAGTAAGAGTAATGCTTCCCGCTCCACATCTTGCCATAGGTGGTATAGTAGGAGGCAAAGGTTTGGCATTAAATGCACCGCTTACAAAATCGTCAAGAGAAGCAGTTATAGATTGAGATGATCTTGTTTCAAGTAAGAAGCTTGAAAAGCAAAGATTCGCACCTGGCCCAAGTACACAGCTTAAATCAACTCTTCCTTCATAAAACTCATTTTGATCATAACAGGAATTAATAAAACTCCAACCTGCAGGAATAGGAAAGGAGGCATCGTTATTCTGAGCCACTATCCCCTGGCAGTCGGTTGTATTCAACGTTCCATTCGTATTAGAAACATTACCTCCTGTACCCACCCATTTAAGAATAGTTACAGCAGCATTTTTACCACCTCCTGTAAAATCGGCAAGAACGAGCAGATCGCCTATTGCATGATTAGGAGCAAAATCCTGTGTTCCATCAGCTCTTGTATGAGGACCTGTACCGTTCAGGTAAAACCAAAAGCCAATTTGTGCGTCACCATTATTGGAAGTTCTGTCGCCGGCAAAATATAAGTTGGTGCCTACCAATACGGCGGCTCCATTGGCAATATCGTTTTTTGCCTTTGTTTGACTAACAGACCATCGCAGATCCTCGGCTTCAAAGAAATCTTTAGATCCCTGGGTAAACTGGCTATCCACTACGCCATTACCAAATTTATCCAGTTGATAACTCTTAATTGCAAAAGTTGCAAAATTAGTAGAAGACCAATCGCAGGGATTTCCATCGATCACAATAGTTCCAGGGGCTGTGCATGCACCTGCCGGGCATTGTGCAGAAAGATTAGTTACAAAAAAAGAACCCAGAAAAAAAAGCATCAGGTAAATTGAAATGCTTTTTCGGATGTTCTTAAAAACGCTTTTTGTCAATTGCTGACACGTAGGAGTGGGAACTCTCATAAACACAAAATTTTTGTTTTGTTGGTACAACAAAACGGTCCAGAAATTAAGTTTCTAGTTTGCTACAATGCAGAACAGGTGTAGCTTCCAGGGGGATGGCTGAAAAAAATGGCGTAGTTCCAGGGGGATGGGGTGAAAAACTAAAACGTAGTTTCAACGGGAGGAATGAGAGAAAATGTTCTTGATTATTCCCGGGACAAGTGGAGTTTATTATAGTTCTTGAATAGGAGTGGCTTCATAAAGCTACTTTTTTTTCAATCACTACCAAATATTTTTTTGAATTTTTCTTCGTAATTCTACTATAGGTATAAATTTTTCTTTTGAAGTTGAAACTGTAAAAGAGTGAGTGAAACAAAATAGTATACATCTTTACGTTAGCCATTGTAATGATGCCAAATAAAACTGGCCAACAGTTATTAATATGTATCATGAAGAAGATAAACGAGATTAACTCACATCCTGCAACTGTCTTTTATAAAGTTGTATCGTGTTTTCAAGGCCCAGGTAAATGGAATCGCTTATCAGTGCATGGCCGATACTCACTTCAGCTAACCAGGGAATACTGTGTTTAAAAAAAAACAAGTTCTGCCGGTCAAGATCATGCCCGGCATTCAATCCCAAATTTAACTCCCGGGCTTTTTTAGCAGCGATTATATAAGGAGCGATAGCAAGTTCTTTATAGGTATAAAAACGTTTTGCATAAGCCTCCGTGTATAATTCAACCCGGTCAGTGCCGGTTTCAGCAGCTCCTTCAATCATTTCCATTTCGGGGTCAACGAAAATCGAAACCCTGATACCCTTTTTTTTAAATACGGAAATCATATCTCTCAGATAGCCTTTATTTTTTTTGGTATCCCATCCATGATCGGATGTTAACTGGCCAAGTGTGTCTGGCACGAGAGTGACCTGGTCAGGTTTTGTTTCCAAAACGAGGTCCACAAATTTTTGTTCCTTGCAGTTCCCTTCAATATTAAATTCTGTAGTAATGATTTTTTTTATTTCCCTTACATCGTCATAACGGATATGCCTTTCATCGGGACGGGGATGAACTGTTATGCCATCGGCACCAAATCGTTGCGCATCAATAGCTATTTTAATTACATCTGGATTGTTGCCACCTCTCGAATTGCGAAGCGTAGCGATCTTATTTATATTAACACTGAGTTTTGTCATCAGGTTTCTTTATTCAAAGGTAGAACATAGAAACACGAAAACCCGTCGGCAATGGCGGGTTGGAGCCAAAACTGTAAAACATTTATTTTTTAATAACTCTTGCCATGCCCATAGACCTTTTTGCCTGGTCAAGAATTTCTATTGTATAAATGCCCGGTAAAATGGGATCAAGATCGTGAATGGTGAAATTATTATTTCCCCTGTAAACGGAACTGGTATACACTTTTATTGTTCTTCCCTGCATATCGCTCAATCTCGCTTCTATTACCTGTTCACTTTTCGAAAACAAACCTATGTTGATCTGAGATAAAAAAGGATTAGGGTAACTCTGTATTTTGATCGTGTTATCCTGATTGCTGATCCTGATAACCGGCGAATATTTATAGCTACCATTCATGTCCACTTGTTTCAGCCTGTATAAATGAGTTGTTTTTACCGGATTACTATCAACATAAGTGTAGTCGACAGGCAGACTTGAGTTGCCCTTACCCGGAATGCTGGCGATTGACTGCCAACCAGCATCACTATTTCGCTCTACGCTAAAATAATCGTTATCGATCTCCTGTGCAGTGGTCCATTTTAAAATTATGTTATCCTGCTGTTGAAGTGCCGTAAAAGAAATAAAGCTTACAGGAAGCAGCGATGGCGAAAAAGAGATACTTCCAATGCCAATGGACTGTGCAGCAGGATTTGCCAGCACTCCCGGGGAATTATCAAATCTTATTGTTACTGAGGTGATCAATGCAATACCAAAATCTACCGTGATCGTCCCGCGTTGATCAGTTGCATTAGAAGATGTCTTACCACCCTGCCCGGAAGTAGTATTGGCATATGCCGAATTTCCACTGATGATCAGAAAATTTGGATCTGTAACTGCATCATATTTTGTTAGTACAGGATTATATGTACTCATTCCATTATTGCCTGTTATAGTTACCCTGTCATAAAAAGCATTGCTGTTGGCATTGTTTTTATCAATATCAGCTATGCGGAATACTACATTGGAGACAGTGCCGGAGAAGTTTATAACAATATCACTATAACCCGTGGCAGTACTGAAATTGGGAGCTATTTCCAACCGGGAAGAAGAACCTGCGACCTGGATAGTATTACCAAGGATAGTTGGTGTGTTATTTCCGGAAGATTGACTAAAGACGCCGTTCGATATACTGAGCGTGGTAGCCAGGTTAAGACCTGTTCCAGCCAGGTTAGGTGCATTCCCGTTTGTATTCCCATTGGCCCACGATGGGCTAAATGATGTTGTCCAGTTAAGGGTTTGGCTATATAGCGAATTATGATTCGGTTGTGCCCATAACAATATAATCAATAGGGCAATTGATGGTGGTTTTAGCATAAGATGGATGGTGGTTCTAGCGAATAGTGGATTAAGTAAATAATAGCACTTATAAACGCTAAGTGTTTACGCTTATTGTTTGCTGAGCCTAAATATCTGAAAAATCAATTCAGGCAGCTATATCTCTTGCCAGGTATGATCGGCTAATAAGCGAACCCCTGCTACAAAACGTTTAAAAGGACCGCTTTTACCCCATTCTTTAGGGCTTACCAGTGAAAGAATAAAAGTGTCATCCTGTTTTTCATATAAATAATAAAGCTGCCCGATATTGGGCTTGAAGGAAAGTTTTGCATTATATATTATCAGCGAGAGCTCTTTTCTTTTTTGGATCTCCTGTGCTTGCAAAGCCAGCAGTTCAATCTGCTTACGGATCTGATCCAATTGCATATTGGTCTGCTCTTCCATTGCAGTCAGTGCTTTGTGTTTGATCATTCCCTCTTCAGTTGGTTTTATAACAGCGCCACTGACCGAAGCGGAATAAGGCAACACACTTAGTTGTTTATGATATATCTCAGCATTAGTATAGGCTGTCCCATCAGGTCGGTGACCTTGTTGTGTTATCTTCAGATACCCGTTTGGCATTATTTCATGTACAATATGCAAGGTCACCTGTCCATTTTTATAAAAATGGATTTCAAAGGAGATGCTATCTTCAAAATTTACCTGTGCATGATCGGCCCACTCTTTATTATTCATTTCATTCAGATCGCCATCAGCCAGTATCTTATAATGTGAATTAAAAGCCTGGTTTTCCAGCGACACCCAGTTATGTGATACACTAAGTTCTTTTGTGTCAGCAATTGCCTCTACTTTATAGATGCCGCTTTTAGGTCTTTCGCCATATTCATAATTGCCTTTTTCAGGAAAGAGTTGCCAGGAAGCGAGAAAGTTATATGCCTGTACCAAAGTAGAAATATTGTTGGTTAATGAATGTCTGTTAAAAGCCAGTGTTTAACATTATAAGGGCGCAAAGGTTTTATTTTCCCCGGAAATAAAAAAGCATTTATTTACGTTTTCAGGTAATCCAGAGCATTTTTTATTATCAGCCACTGTATTATTATGTCAGGCAAATCCTTTTTCCTATTGTGCTTCACTTTCTTTTTAATGAAAGCTTCCTTTGCACAAAAAAAACCACTTCCCGCTGAAACGCTTTTGAAAAAAGCCTATGCAGAGGCTTCGGAAAAAAAGAAAAATGTGTTTGTAATATTCCATGCATCATGGTGTGGCCCCTGCAGGGCAATGCAGGCGTCTATGAAGGATCAAAAGGTCAAAAATTTCTTTGATAGTAGTTATATCATAGTGGACTTGGTTGCTTTTGAATATAATGAAAGCGAAAACAATCCCGGTGCTAATGATTTAGTTCAAAGGCACAACGATAATACCGCAAGCATTCCATTCTGGATGATACAGGATGCATCCGGCAATGTACTGGCGGACTCAAGGATATTGCCCGAATATGAAAACAAAGGGGAAAAGGAAAATATGGGATGCCCGGCCACTGAAAGGGAAGTAGCCTATTTTATAGAGGTGTTGAAGAAAACCTCCCCGCTTACCATTCAGCAACTTTCAATTATCCGGAAAAGATTCAGAGAGAATGAGTAATAAAATTTGCCGGTTGATGAACCGAGACCGATCAATAGGTTTTATTATGTAACTCTTCTTCTATCACGTTGTGAAACTCGGGCTCATTTTGGGTGACCCAGACAGGAACACCCTGAGTTTCTAGGTGCCAGTCATTTTGTTCTTTTTTCATCATGAATATTATTCTATCACCCCTGTCATCACACACGTTGATATTAAATAATTCCACTCCCGGGTTATTTATTTTTCTAAAATTAAATTCTCTCAGGCGGCCTCCGGCTTTAATTAAACGGGTAAATTGAACAGCTTTTACAAATCGGATTTCCATGTGTTAGCGTTGAAGTGCTGTTACAGCAATTACTATGCTAATAAAATAATACGGCTGACAAAAGTTGTTCACAAAAACGGTCCGGTACACACTTCTTTATGGCAGATGTTGATGAAGAAGGTTGTCTCATCTTTTCTGCACTTTGGGGTATTTTATAACCATTTAGATTGTAAATGATCAGCTTGATGCAAGAAATTGAAGCAGGAAATGCCATTTCAAATCAATTCCACATAGTGTTTCCGGGGTTGGCATGTTTTTTAATATTTATTCTTCGTTAACAGATTGTTTAACTAAAAACTTACGATATATGCTACGCTGGACAGTAATTTTTTTAATAGTTGCTATAATTGCAGCCATATTTGGATTTGGAGGTATCGCCTCAGGAGCAGCAGGAATAGCGAAGATTTTATTCTTTGTGTTTATTGTACTTTTCCTTATTTCACTCATCAGTGGAAGAAGGTCAGTAGAATAAATAAATTGAATATCACAAAGGGATGAGTGTATAATACTTATACTCATCCCTTTTTTTATTTTCCGACATCCCTTTATTTCTCCTTCACTCTATGGCAGATTACTTCAACTGAAAAACTAAAGGCCAGCGCAAAAGCGATTGACAACCACATATCTTGTTTTGCAACGGCAATAGTGAGCATAATAAAACAAAACAAACTGGTCATTACCGTCAGTGCATTTTTCTCCGTCATGTATTTTTTCAGGAAAGAAAGATCAAAGGATAGCAATTTTTTCATAGGACTAAAGGTAAAAATTTACCTCCCTGGATTTTCATTTTCTCCTGTCATTTAAACAATTTTGGCTTTTTTAAACAAATTATAAAAGCCAGATATAGTATTTTTAGATTTTAATCAAGTTTATGAAATACTTTCTCCCTCTTTTTTTTCTCGGTCTGCCCTTGCTCGCCACTTCCCAGGATTGTAAACTGATCAGTAAAACGGATGTTTATACTAAAGAAAGGACGCTCTCTACCGGCTTTATTCCATTGGAAGGAGGATCATTAACCATAGATGCCAGCAAAGCCGAGATTGATATGTTATTCTCTGTCAGTGGTGCTGATAAATGTTTTACCGATGCCTCAATGGCTGCTATCTTTTTTGCCGGCAGCAAACTGAAACAAACTCAGCGGAATGGCGGCTCTATGAATTGCGAGGGCTTATTTCATTTTATTTTCAGGAATGGAACAACAGCGCCTGTTCTTTTAAGAAAATTAGCAGCACAAAAAGTAGAGAAGATCGTTTTTACCGGCAATGATAAAAAAGAAACAATTGTAACACTGAGTCCTGAACAGCAGCAAAGCCTGTTAGATCTGTCTGCGTGTATGGTCAAAGAAGCATCTTCTTTACTGCGTTAATGATTTTCGTCTTCAGCCGCTTTATCTTCGTTCAAACCAAAACGATTGAAAACTTACTCTGGTTTTTATAAAACTGGCGCCGGTGCTGATCCTTCAGAAGCCACGGTATTAGTATTTGATAAAACTATTCATATCGGTTATCAGCTTCCTGCGGCACAGCCGGCAATCTTGCAATGGGAAATAAAAGACCTTGAAGTAACATTTAGTATTGCAGCACAAACTACCCGGATAAAAAATTTAAAGCACCCTTCGATGGATGTTACCGTAAATGGAAATGATGCAGCGAAATACATCCGGGAATTGCAGGATGAATTAAGTAAACCCTGGCATCAAACGGTCAAAACAAAAGAGTGGAGCAGAAACGCATTGGTTTTTTTGGGGATCGCAATTTTATTGATTGCCCTATATTTTCTCATCGTTCCATGGCTTTCAGAAAAAATGGCGTCAACTGTTTCCGTAAAAACAGAGGAACAATTTGGAAATGCCGTGTATGAGGGTCTGAACCTGGATACTCTTGATGATACAGCAGCATCTTCCACCATTAATGATTTTTTTGCTGCTATGGAAGTAGCAACTGATTATACCATTCGGATCTCTGTTGTAAAAGGTGAAACAGTAAATGCCTTTGCATTACCCGGTGGTCGTATTATAGTATACAGCGCCTTGCTGCAACAGTTGAAAACTTATCCCGAACTGGCAGCCTTGTTATCACACGAGTTTACTCATGTAAATAATAAACACTCCACTAAATCTATTTTCAGAAAATTAGGGAGTAAGATTTTTATTGGTTTGCTCTTTGGCAATGTCAGGAATGTTAGTGTTGTATTGGCCAATCATGCTGATGATCTTAAATCCCTGACCTATTCACGGCAGTTAGAGAAAGAGGCAGATATAAACGGGCTTGATCTGTTAAAACAAAGGAAGATCGATCCGAAAGGGTTTGAAGATCTTTTTCTTCATTTAAAGCAGTCCGCACCAGCTTCTTCCTTACCTGAATTTTTGGGCAGTCATCCTGATATTGATAAAAGGATAAATTATATCCGTGAGTCATCGGCAGATGCCATTATTGAAGAGAATATTCAATTAAAAAGTATTTTTGAAAAACTAAAACAGCAAATACAATGATCATTACAACAACAAACAATGTAGAAGGAAAACCAGTACAGGAGTATTTAGGTATTATCAACGCACAAAGTATCATTGGCGCTAACATCTTCAAAGATTTCTTGGGCGGTTTAAGAGATGTGTTTGGAGGCAGAAGCAAAACCTATGAAAAAGTGATCGAGGAAGCGAAAGAAGATGCACTGAGAGAGCTTGCTCAGAAAGCCCAGGCATTAGGTGCCAATGGAATTCTGGGTGTAGACCTTGATTTTGAAACAGTAGGAGGCAGCGGAAGTATGTTGATGGTTATTGCTACCGGCACTGCTGTAAAACTATAATTAGCACTCCCTGATCATATTACGGACTGCTCCCAAACCGGGGCAGTTTTTTAGTTTAGGTAAACCCTTAGCCCTTCTAAGTACAATTTTAAAATCAGTAGCTGGGTTATTACAGCATTTTAGAATCAGCAACTATTTTTTTATCTCATATTTTAATGTTCTTTTGTTTCAGTATCCTAATCTATGAAAGCCTAATTATTACGGTAAAGACCGGTCCATACCCTTAAAAAACTGCTAAACACCGACCCCATGAACAACCAACTAACAACTATTGCAGCTACTGCATCTAAAAGCGGCATCTCACTGCGTTTCCTGGTAAACCGCCTGATGAACGATTCACTTCTACTTGCAACCCAACGTAAAAGTTATATAGTAAATGAAATATCGCTGGAGATGGAGCTGATAGCTAATGAAGAAAAAATTGCTCCTGTTATCAATGAATTACTTACTACAGTACTGACTAACTCCAGGAATGGTAAAATTCATATTACTGCTGAAAAATTCCGCGATGTGGCTATACTGGAAATACAGGACCGGAATAATTACAATGGGTATGCATTGGCTTATAGCATCCTGTCAATGGAATCGCAGGCCACTACGATTGGTGGATACATTACCATGAAGGGGCAGCAACAACTGGTTACAACTATTTCTTTTGGTTTTCCCAATACGCTGGAGATTCCAACGTATGCCTATGCATGTTAAGATCGCTATCTGAAGTTGCCTGTAATAGCATAACAGATCCTGTCGGTGATCTTATGAAACACCTGTCCGTTAATTTCTCTCATCCTTTTTCTTTCTGATTTATCGGTAAGTCTTCCCTGTTTATCAAAAAACTGGCGTTCATTGAAAAAGGCCAGGGCATAATACTTTTCTCCTTTAAAAAAGGATTCCAGCTGGTTATGCCGCATGGAGATAAAGACAAGGTTTTTTTTCTGCCGGTTCTCATAATAATCGAGATGGCTGATCCAGATGCAACGTATAGAGCTCATATCTGCAATAAGGCTGATTATCTGGGGAGTATTGTAATTGTATTTATAAAGAGTATCTGCAAAATCATGTGCTTCCAGGTCAAAATTATAAATATAACGGAAAGTATCAGAGAGCATTTCAAACGAAATATACCGGAAGCGCTTATCCTTAAATTGTATATGAAAAGGCTTTTTATCATAGGCTGATTCATAGTTATAACGGATGGAATCAAGAATTCCTTTATGCTCGTTGTAATAACGGGTGGGAAATTTCATCGCTGTACTGCACGAAATAAACGTGCAGGCAGCAATCAGCACAACTAGTATATTATAAAACTTCAATTGCATTATTTGTTGGTACAATAAGTTACTCCGTATACAATAGTGTTCAGTAATTCAGGGCTGATCTGCTGAAACGTTTTGCGGCCACCATCCATGTATGCAATATTGATCCTGTCATTTTCTTTTGAAATATGTAATAACACTACATAGTGTGTAGGCACACCAATTCTTGTAACTACATATTTTTTCTTGTACAGCAACCGGTTATTCAGGTATAAAAAAACAGTGTTACTGGTTTTCATTTTTTCATCCAGGTAAGAAAACAGGTCGGTGATAGGAGGCCGGACAAGATCTGCTCCACGGGCTTTCACTTTCCAGGTAAAAAGGTGGCGAAGCATCCGGTTGAATTTTGCAAAATTTGTAGCTGCCCACATGGTATTTTCATCTCCTTCATCATAGCGTTTATTAAATACATTTAAATACCCCTTGAAATGATCGGCCAGTGAAAGGAACCACATTTGGGTGGCAGGATTAATGTCAAGCACTCCTTTGTATTTTAATTTACCAGCCATTTTCCTTACGCTTGCTGATGGTTGTAAATACACTGATCCCATTTGAGCTTTTCCCTCTTTATATAATTGCATCATCATTTTTACAAAACCTAACGGATCTTTATCAAGCGTTACGAAAGAGAGGGCAGTATAACCGCAAAAATTGGTATTCTTACTTTCAAAAGCGTATAAAGGGTTTTGAACATACATGTTCAGGTTTTCCAAAAAATAGCGTGGCCGCACATTCGGCCAAAAAATACTTGAGTCGAGATTGGAAACAGTTTTTAAATATAAGGCTGCATCCTTTAATGTCGAGATGCGGATAGAGTCGTCAATAGCATTGGCTGAATTGGTATGACAGCACAATAAAATGCAAAGAGAGAGGTTCCTGAAACTATTTATGTTGGGGTTCCGCAAAAGGGGACTTGAAGTTTATGAATAGTGACGAATTAGTATATCAAATATAAACAAACCGGATTTTTGAAGCAAGGTAAAACTTGCCCTTCACTATTTTACTCCATTGATTTCTCAAACAATCACTCATCCAGCACGTCCCACGGAGTAATGTTCTTCTTTCCTGTGTTTTTATCGCCGTCATTTGCTGTTGCGACCAATTCATCTTCTTTTTTTTCAACCTCTTCCTTCAATTCTTCTTCCGTATCGGTTTTAGAGTTGCGGATATCGTCATCGCTGATTACATCGTTGATATCACTGACATGCTTTCTGACCTTGTCTTTCAGCTTTTCAGATTCACTTCTTTTATGGGGAATTTTATCCCCACCCTTAATTGTTTTGGTAGTTTCAGGCATATAAAAATTGTATGATTAACTGCATTATTGAAAAATACATGCCAAATAATTTATAGCAGGTAATATGAGGAGTGGCACAGTTTTTATATAATAGCAGCGTAGTCAACTTATTTTATAAATTAAAATTTTCAAATGAAGAACATTGGTATTCTTTTCATCGTGATGAGTTTAGTATGGGTAAGTTGTAAACAACAGTCCCGTTATCTTGATCTTAGCACCGGTAAAGAAGTAAAACTGGAAAAAGATGCTGAAACGGGATTAATGGTAAATGCTGAGACGAAGAAGCCTGTCTATATTTATGTAGATACTAAAAACAATGACACTGTCTATGGAAGCACCGGTAAAGTGATTAATGGCGAAGTGGTAAAAACTGAAAGTGGTGATTATAAATTCAGGGGTGATTATAAATACAAATCACCTGATGGAGATTTAAAAGTAGAAGTAGAGAAAGATGGGGATGTTAAAATAAAAGATGGTGACAGCAAAATTAAGATTGATGGAGAGACGGGCGAAAAGAAAGTAAAGAATAAGGATTAATAACAGCGACAATCCCTTTGAATATTCTATAAATAAAATGTCCGCCTGGCGAGGCGGACATTTTTATAAATCAATTATTATTATTGTTCTTTGGTAAGGTTTAGTTCCCCGGAACGATCTGCTACAAATTTTTCTTCTTTTTTGCCTGTATCAATACCGACAATCGCGTCTATTTCTGATTTTGCTCTTGAAAGGTTATTCTGTTTTTCTACAAATGCGATCATCGTCTTTCTATAAGCGGTTACTTCATCTTTGGTTAGTGTTGCAACGCTCCCCTGTTGTTCGTAATGATAATGGGTGCCAATAAATCTTTTTACATGGGCTCTTGTTTCTGCTGGTAAAAACTGTTGCAACTTCCAGAAGTTTTTGCTTCCTGATTTTTTAATGGCTTTATAAACACCACCCGGGCCACAATTGTAAGCAGCAACAACCAACAGCCAGTCATCAAACTGTTTGTAAAGGTCACTAAGCATTTTGGCGGCTGCTACAGTGCTTTTATAAAAGTATTTACGTTCATCGTATTTTGAAGTTACTTTCAATGAATACAGGCGGGCAGTACTGGCCATCATTTGCCAGGCTCCCACAGCTCCAACTGGCGAAACAGCAGTCGTTTTTAATTTGGATTCAATGATCGCCAGGTATTTCAATTCAACCGGCACACCATACTTAGTAAGTACAGAATCCATGATCACAAAATAGTTGGGATGACTCTCCCTGATCTTTGTCAACAGGTTATTATTCTCTTTGATGTATTTCTTTACAAAAGAGACAGCCTGCCTGTTCATACTTATGGAAGGAGCGGCAACAGATGAATCAATAATCCCTGTTACTTTTAGAAGCGAAGGATCAAAATACAACCACTGAATAGTATCAGGATGATTTTTACGGACACTGTCGCCAGGTTCGGAAATACTATTGGCTTTGCCGGGCTTAACAATGACAAACAGGGCAATGAATAAAAGACCTGTTTTGAGTAGAGTTTTCTTCAACATCGTTTTCAGTATTAGGGTAAAACAATGCCGACCCAGGGATTGGATTAAAGAACGATTCAACTTAGAAATGGACGAAACAATTTATCAATAGAATATTGGAGATAGCCATTCTGCAGAAATGTGCCGGGGGGTACGGTTGTTTAGGTTTTTCAAATTGCCCGGTTCATTATGATCTATGTGAATTGCAGAACTGGATCAAAAGTATTGCGCAAAACCCGTAGTACATAACTTTTGGAGCCGGGTAAATCTACGAGCCATTCATACGGAGATGGCTACCATGATAATACGATTAAAAATAGTTTACTGAAAATAAGTCATGGTTTTATGACAGGTATAAACGTAGTTTTCCGTTGATTATTGAAATTCAATGCCAGCAAGGTTTTCATTGCACCAGAAGTATTTATTTCCCCTGGAAGATCAATATCGTTTTTTTACCATTCTTTAATAGTAAATGATCGCCTTCTGTTTCAAATTTATTTACTTCCTGTAAAGCGTTGAGAAAGGTAGTTTCAAATGCAATATCAGAACAACTCATTTTCGTGCTGATCACTTCCCTGAACTGAATATCTTTTTTCTTTTCTAATTCATAATTGCCGCTTATGCGATTACAGCCACCATTACCAGTGAAATGTTTATCGGTCCATGAAAATTCAAGATAGGCATCCCGGTTAGTACCGCTTAGTTGTACGGGCACTCCTTTCATTTCAGTAAGGATCCATCTTTTTTGCGACCAGTAATGATCGGGCGCCCATTTAGGGCTACAACTAAAAATAAGGATGATGAAAAGTATTGCCAGTAAATTTTTCATGCTGAATATTTTAATCGTTCAGGCATTGAAAACAAAAACCGGGCTAAAGCACAGGCGGGAATTAAAAGACCCATCTCGGGGAGATGGGTCTTGCTATCATAACGGTCAATAAGTCCTTTTAATACCTGTAATGTTCAGCCTTGAAAGGGCCTTCTTTACTGATACCTAAATAGTCTGCCTGTTCAGTGGTCAGTTCATCCAGCACTACACCAATTTTAGCGAGGTGCAAACGGGCAACTTTTTCATCAAGGTGTTTGGGAAGAACATACACTTTGTTCTCATAGTTCTTATGGTTGGTCCATAATTCTATCTGAGCAAGTGTTTGGTTGGAGAAGGAGTTACTCATTACAAATGAAGGGTGACCTGTTGCACAACCCAAATTCACCAAACGGCCTTCAGCGAGAATGATCACATCATGACCATCCACATTATAAATATCCACCTGTGGTTTGATGGTGTCTTTTGTATGACCGTAGTTGGTATTCAACCAGGCAATATCAATTTCGATATCAAAGTGGCCGATATTGCAAACGATCACTTTATCTTTCATCAGTTTAAAATGATCACCACGGATCAGGTCGCGGCAACCTGAAGCGGTAACAACGATATCAGCTTCTTTCACTGCATCGATCATTTTCTTTACTTCAAAACCATCCATAGCAGCCTGTAATGCACAGATGGGGTCAATCTCAGTAACAATAACACGGCAACCAGCGCCTGCCAGTGAGGCTGCCGAACCTTTACCCACATCACCATAACCACCAACAACAGCAATTTTACCCGCCAGCATTACGTCAGTAGCACGACGGATGGAATCTACCAGTGATTCCTTACAACCGTATTTATTATCGAATTTAGATTTGGTAACAGAATCATTCACATTGATAGCTGGCATCGGTAATGTGCCTTTTGCTACTCTTTCATATAAGCGGTGAACACCGGTAGTTGTTTCTTCAGAAATTCCTTTTACATGCTGCACCAGTTCAGGATAAGTATCCAATACCATATTCGTAAGATCGCCACCATCGTCAAGGATCATGTTCAACGGCTTGTCCTTACCACCAAAAAAGAGAGTTTGCTCAATGCACCAGTCAGCTTCTTCCTGGGTTTGCCCCTTCCAGGCAAAAACACCAATGCCGGCCGCAGCAATAGCAGCAGCAGCATGATCTTGTGTAGAGAAGATATTGCAGGAACTCCATTTTACTTCGGCACCTAATGCTGTTAATGTTTCAATTAATACCGCTGTTTGAATGGTCATGTGTAAGCAACCCGCTACTCTTGCGCCTTTTAATGGTTGCGAAGGTCCATATTCCTTACGGATAGACATCAGGCCGGGCATTTCTGCTTCCGCTAATCTTATTTCTTTACGACCCCATTCTGCAAGGGAAATATCAGCCACTTTATAAGGAAGGCTAAAGTCAATGGATTTTGTTGCTGTTGACATGTTTTTAATTGTTTGATTTTCGGCGGCAAATGTAAACTATATCTTCTAATAATAGGCTAGGTATCAGCTGAGTTTTTGAATTATTATGCACAATATCACAACACTGGAGCGTTAAGCTTATCATGGTTTATTCGTTAGTACTATTTAAACAATTAGAATAACTTTGATTCTACAAATTTTAAGCGATATGATTGCATATGATACTGTAACAGAGGCTGTAAATGGATTAAAGAAAAGAGGATTTGAACTTGATTTCAACCTTCTGGAGAATTGCCTCGTCTGCCAGGAGCACCGGTTCAGTGCAGATGATTTTGAGATCGTGGAATTTTACCGGTTTGAAGGCGATTCAGACCCTGCAGATGAAGCGGTGGTTTATGGCATCGAGTCGGCAAATGGGGTAAAAGGAGTTTTAGTGAGTGGTTATGGTATCTCAGCTGATGCAATGAGTACAGAAATGGCAGCGAAATTGCAAATACACCGATCTTAATACAACCCGCTTTATGAAAAAACAACTTAGGTTAATGCTCCTGTTGATTATTGTGTTATTACCAGCTGCATTAATGGCGCAAACAGATAGCATCCGTCTTTTTTGTCCATTGGAAGATGCTGAAGTAGTACCTCCCCCTAAAGACGCTATGCATTATGACCCACCTGATCTTTGTGTGGTACTAACCAGTAAGCCTGATACTATTGTAAAGGCTGTTGCCAATGCCAGGGTTACCAATACAGAAATAGATGAAGATGGTAAGCATGGGGTAGTGCTTTTTGCAAAGATCAAAGGCAAGGATTATTATTTCTGGTATACGGGTATGAATAAGGCAATCGTGACCCGGAATACGATGGTAAAAGCTGGTCAGCCTATCGGTTTTCTTACGCCGGGAGAAAAAATAGAGATGCTGATGTTTCAATTTGAAACCCCAATGGATCCTTCAAAGTACCTTGAGTGTAAAACGGTATTGAAGCCTTTTTAAAAGCGCAGGTTATAGTTTTTTTTCCATAATGTAGTCGTCCATAATATAGCCACTCCCGATATCAAGATCAATTTCTTCAATAACAGTAAAACCGAGTTTCTCATAAAAAGAACGGGCTTTATTATTCCGGTTAACCTGCAATTGCAGGGCAGTAGCACCTTTCTTTTTTATTTCAGTAAGGATATGATCAATAATAAACCGGCCAGCTCCTTTTCCCTGCTGTGAAATCAATACATATATTTTATGCAACTTAAAAATACCGGGATCCATTTCCTGGTACGAGGCGAAAGCTACCGGTTCAGTATCATCATATAGAAAAAGAAATTGAGCACCCTTTGCCATTTGTTGTGCGAGAGAAGCAGGACTATACATCAACTCCAGCATGTAAGTGATCTTATCTGCCGATAGAATGGATGCATACGTTTGCGGCCATATTTTTAATACCAGTTCCCGGATCAGGGGAATATCTGCGGCGGTGGCATATTGAATGTTATAGGCTGACATTAGTGTATTCATCTTTTAAACATTTCCTGTGAAAGATTCAGGCCATAACAGCAACCAGTTGTAGCGCCGTTTCGGCAAGTTTTTCATTGCCATTGATGGTAACTTTTGTTCGGGCTGCTTCAGGTGATATCCCTTTTGAAAATAATTTCCATGCTGTTTCCGGATCAATGGATATTGCCGCTGCGATATTCCCTGTCATCTCTTTTGATAAGTTCCAATTACTATTGCGGCAGTTCAAATACCAGGTGCCACCCGCCTCTGTAGTAATATTTACCTGGATCGTTGTTCCATCTTCAGCATGAATGTTTTTATAGGTATGTGACAATCCGCACATAAACGTATCAACGAAAGGATAGAACAATTCTTTTGTAATCAATCCTGGTTTTCCAACCGCATCTCTTATCTGTTGCTGGTGAAGAAATTTTTCCGTGTATTCTCTTGCAATATGAAACCAGTTCTTCGATACCTTTTCTCCTGCCCATGCAACAGGGAAGATCGCATCTTTATAGGGATCCAGTGTTGATATATACTCACAAAATTGTTGGCCGGTTATCTCAAGCTGTTCAATCAACACAGATGGGCTTACTCTTTTATAAGCCTTTACCCATTGGGCATTCAATTCATTTAAGTAATCAACTAAATCGTTATAACTATTGATATCGGATCGCGGTTGCAGAAATTGCTGGTCTCTTGAAAACGAAAGCGTCCGGATATTCCCATCTAACAAATGCGCTGCAATATCTTTTACACACCATTTTTTTGCAATAGTGGGTAACTGCCATTCTTCCTTTGATAAGGATTGTAATAGTTCAATGAGTTTGTTATCCAGAACCGGGAAGAGATGTGTAGTCGGTATCGGTACTTTTTCTTCCAATCAGGTGAAGATTGGAGTTATGAATTATAAATGAATGAACAAGACAAGACGTTTCCCTACTCATCATTTATAACTCATAACTCATAATTGATTTTATAATCCCATTTTCTTTTTAAGATTGCTGTCAATCGCATCCAGGAATTCTTCAGTATAGAGATAATGCTCTGCATGATTTACTTTATTGCCGTGAATACAAACTGCAAGATCTTTTGTCATCTTTCCTTCCTCTACCGTTTCTATACAAACAGCTTCAAGAGCATTGCTGAAATCAATGAGCGGTTGATTGCTATCTAATTTTCCACGGAAAGCTAATCCTCTTGTCCACGCAAAAATGCTGGCAATAGGATTAGTAGAAGTTGGTTTTCCTTTTTGATGTTCACGATAGTGACGGGTTACTGTGCCATGTGCTGCTTCTGCTTCCATGGTTTTACCGTCCGGAGTGATCAATACAGAGGTCATCAGTCCCAACGAACCAAAACCCTGTGCCACTGTATCACTTTGCACATCCCCATCATAATTTTTACAGGCCCATACAAAATTGCCATTCCATTTTAATGCACTCGCCACCATGTCATCAATGAGGCGATGCTCATAAACGATACCGGCTGCATCAAACGTAGCTTTGAATTCTTTTTGATAGATGTCTTCAAAAATATCTTTGAAGCGGCCATCGTATTTTTTTAGAATCGTATTTTTTGTAGAAAGATAAAGCGGCCATTTTTTGCTTAAGGCCATATTAAAGCAACTGCGGGCAAATCCCATAATACTTTCATCGGTATTATACATGCTCATGGCTACACCATCACCCTTAAAGTTGAACACTTCAAATACTTGTGGCTCACCACCGCCTTCTGGTGTAAAGGTCATCGTTAGTTTACCTTTTCCCTTTATTACTGTATCTGTAGCCCGGTATTGATCGCCAAATGCATGACGACCTACAATGATCGGCGCCGTCCAGTTGGTAACCAGGCGTGGGATGTTTTTGATTACAATAGGCTCACGAAAAACAGTACCGTCCAGGATATTACGGATGGTACCGTTAGGACTCTTCCACATTTGTTTCAGGTTGAATTCTTTAACCCGATCCTCATCCGGCGTAATGGTAGCACATTTGATACCTACACCGTGTTCTTTGATTGCATTGGCTGCGTCTACCGTTACCTGGTCATTGGTCTTATCCCGGTATTCCATGCCAAGGTCAAAATACTTTATGTCAACATCTACGTAGGGAAGTATTAGTTTGTCTTTGATGAATTTCCAGATGATACGGGTCATCTCATCACCATCAAGTTCTACAACGGGATTAGCTACTTTGATCTTTTGGGCCATAAAAACAATTGTTTAAGGTTATAATTCAGGAGCTGGCAAAACTACTATTTTATCAAATGCGGACAGGAGGGTTTTCTTTTTGCAATAAATGGGATAAGTTTGTTGAATCTTTGGCCCACTTGATTTGAATCAATCAATATTTGCGTACCTTAAAGTCTAATTAGTAGCATGGATCCCGTAATGTCATTTAAGGAGTATCTCGGCAAATTCATAAATCTGACGGAAGATGAATTTAACCAATACTTATTACCCATTACAAAAGTGCGGAAGTTTGGTAAAAAAGAAGTCATTACAAAGACGGGTGAGGTTGAAAAATATTTCAATTTTATTGTAAAAGGGCTGGTGAGGAAATACTACAAGAAAAGTCACCAGGAAATCAATACCCAGATCTCTTTCGAAAAACATCTCATCTTAAGCCAGGAATCCTTTCATGGCCAGCTTCCTTCTGAATATGCCATTGAAGCCATTGAACCTACTATAGTTGTTTCTATTACTTACGAAGACCTTGAAAAATTATACAAGCAATCGCATAAGATGGAACACCTCGGACGCCTCATTGTTACTTTTGCGATGATCATCAAAGACCGATGGCAGATGCAGATGGTGAAAATGACGCCCCGCGAACGATTTTTAAACTTTGTTACAAAAAACCCTGAATTGATGCAACGGGTACCTCAAAAATACCTGGCTTCTTACCTGAACATAAAACCTGAAACATTCAGCCGCTTCAAACATTTAATAAGGGGTCATCATGCTAAACGCAACCCTGCGTAATAACCATTTTATAATTTAACATTCACGACAAATACTGGAATTTTTATTCCGTGCCGGACAGCATTGATCGTTTCACCGTAAATAAGATCTTTTAGCCCCGAATGGCCATGGGCACCCAATACCAGCATATCTGCTTTTTCTTCATTTACGATCCTGATAATTTCTTTGGCGCTATGCCTGAATCCAAGTATACCTTCTGATTCAAATCCTTTTTCCTTTAAATAATTTACAAAGAGATCCAATTTTTCTTTGTCTTTTTGAGATTCGTAGTCGCTGGTTTCCTTTCCCAGTAATATGGCAGTAGGACTTTCCACTACGTGTATCAGCACAAACCGTGTATCCGGTTTTGCCTGCCCGATACCAGCTGCAAGAAGTTTTATATCATTCTCGCTAAAATCAAGCGCTATAGCGATCTTTTTATAAACAGGTATCTCAATGTTTTGTAAACCTAAAATATCCGGATGCATTTGAATAGAAGCTGATTTTTTATTTTTGGAAAGTAAAGGAAAAATAACAGAGTATATTAATAATCCTACAAAGAAAAGACCGGATGAAGCAATGATCACCTTCACGACCATGCTATCCGACGTAGCAAAGAAGCCCAGAGCTTCGCCCATCAGCATTTTTAAATTCAGGTAAACCAATACCGAAGCTACCAACCATGCCAGGAATTGTATAAGAGGTTTAATAGCGAAAGCACCCATTGTTTTTTTGTCGCTTACAAAATGAATAAGTGGTATTACGGCAAATCCAAGTTGCAAACTTAAAATCACCTGGCTGAATATTAAGAGGCTGTCTACTCTTTCTTCACCAAACATAGCGATCACAATAATAGCAGGTATAATAGCAATTAAACGGGTGATCAATCTTCGCATGATAGGATTGATGCGCAATCGTAAATAACCTTCCATTACAATTTGCCCAGCCAGCGTTCCGGTAACAGTAGAGCTTTGGCCAGAAGCAATCAATGCAATGGCAAATAAAGTGGAAGCAAAACTGGATCCCAGCATGGGGGATAATAATTCATGCGCCTGTTTTATTTCTGCCACTTCTGTTTTGCCCGTTTGGAAAAATACTGTTGCTGCCAGTATGAGTATAGCTGCATTGATCAAAAAAGCGATGTTGAGTGCAATGGCGCTGTCAATAAAGCTATACTTCAATGCCTGTTTAATGCCTTGCGGAGTTTTTTTTATTTTCCTGGTTTGCACGAGAGCAGAATGCAGGTATAAATTATGTGGCATTACAGTAGCGCCAATAATACCAATCGCTAAATATAAAGCGGTTTCTTTGGGAAGTGCATTGCTCATACCTTTTGCAGCATACAGTTCTTTTGCATCAGGAAGAGAAGGAATAAAACCTTTTAATACTTCAAACAATTGCGGAGAGGCAATAATGATATTAACTAAAAAACAAACGCCTATCACAGCAATCAACCCGATGATGAAAGCTTCCATTTTACGGATGCCAAGACGTTGCAGGTAAAGTAATAAAAAGGTATCCAGCACAGTAATAGATACACCCCATATCAATGGTAAACCTGTGAGCAATTGTATACCGATGGCCATTCCCAAAATCTCGGCAAGGTCCGTTGCAGCAATAGCAATTTCGGCCAATAGCCATAAAATGAAATTCATCTTTTTGGGATAGGTTTCCCTATTGGCTTGTGCAAGGTCTCTTCCTCTTACTATTCCCAGCCTGGCACTTAAGCTTTGAAGCAGCAGCGCCATCAGGTTACTCATCAGCAATACCCATATTAATGTATACCCGTATTTACTGCCACCTGCAAGATCGGTAGCCCAGTTGCCGGGATCCATATAACCAACACTTACCAGGTAGGCAGGTCCAAAAAAAGATAAAACCCGTCTCCATGCTGACCGGCGGGTTGAAGTTGTATCTACTGATTCATGTACTTCGCTTAATGAAACATCGTGATGATCTTTACGTACCATACTTTACAAAAATGTTTTTAGCTAATTGTTCGCTTACGGTAAAGGCAGGTTGTCGTCCTGTTTTTATTTCCATCGATCCGTCAAAATCAAATTTCTTTTTTACTTCGAGCTTGGTACCAATACCGATCTTCTTATGTTTAAGTAATTCCAGTATCTCTGTTGACTGATCGCTGACATGTGATACCACCGCCATTTTATTGAAAGGAAGATCTAATAAGCAAACCTGGCGGCTGGATTCAATTTTACCATCGGGATCGGGGATGGGATCACCATGCGGATCTACCCGGGGGAAACCAAGGAATTCATCCAGCTTATCAATTAATTTTTTACTGCTTACATGCTCCAGGTGTTCGGCCACTTCATGCACCTCATCCCAGGTGAATTTTAATTTTTCTGCCAAAAAATATTCCCACAGGCGATGACGGCGGATAATACCCAGTGCTACTTTATTACCTTCCTGGCTAAGGCGGAAACCCTGGTAAGGCTGGTAATGCAGGAGTTTTTTGGTTTTTAATTTTTTCATCATATCCGTTATCGAAGCTGGTTTTGCCTTTAACTCACGGGCCAGTTCATTGGTGGTAACGGTGCCATCTGCCCGCTGCAGGTGATAAATGGCCTTGATATAATTCTCCTCGCTGGTAGAAAAGTTTAGCACGACTAAAAATAAATTTAGACAAACCTAAAATATTATTTGCCAACTTCCAAATGGCCTTTGCCCAAAAGGACAGAATCGCTTATTTTCGGCAACAATTCATACTATGACATTACTCCGCTGGCCATTGGTACTGTTGGTCACCTTTGTTTTTTTAACAGGCTGTAAACAGAAAAAAAAAGTTTCCCTGTCAGGTGAAGACCCTGTAGAGGTCAGTGATTTTATTTCCTTCTTTGCAACTGTTAATCTGCCTTATTCCTTTGCGGATAGTTTGTTGCAACGAAAAGAAAAAGATTCCTCACAGATCAGTTACAAAGTTTTTACGCAGTTTGTTCCTGATTCCATGATCAGTAAAGTATTTGGTAAGGAAAAGAAATTAAAAATTTATCCGGTTGGCAAAGCGCAGGACTCAAAAAACGGGACTTATCTTTTTACCAAAGTTGTTTCTGCTGCTAAGAGAGCTGCTTTCATTATTGTAATGGATAAGAAAAATGCATACATGACGGCAATGCCGGTATTACCTTCAGACCAGGGCAAGACCATGCAACGTACAACGCTGATTGATAAAAAATTTACTATCACGCAAACCCAGGTACGTAAAAATGCCGATGGCAGCAGCAGTGAAGGAAAAGATATTTATGTGTTGAACCCGGATACCAGGGAATTCAATCTTATCATGACAGATGCATTGGATGATAAAGTAACTGAATTGATCAACCCCATTGATACTGTTGCCAGGAAACATAAATGGTCTGCTGATTATACAGCTGGTAAAATGAACCTGGTTTCTATCCGTGATGGCAGGAAAACTGATCGCCTCAGCTTCTTTATTCACTTTGAAAAAAGTAATAGTGAATGTACAGGAGAGTTAAAAGGAGAGGCCATGATCAAATCAGCCTCACTGGCAGAATACCGGCTGGGTGGAGATCCTTGCGTTTTGCAATTCCGGTTTACTGCTTCTTCTGTTACATTAAAAGAGATAGAAGGATGCGGAGCCCATCGTGAGCTACGTTGTTCTTTTGATGGAACGTTTGTTAGAAAAAAAATCCCCAAACCAAAAGCGGTTAAGCCAAAACCGCCTTCCCGGAAATGACCAACTTGTTTGCGATCAGCATTTTTCTACGCAAAATAAAGTACCACCTATAACATAATTAAGCGGGGTGTTTCCCATTCGTAATTAACCTTTATATTGCACCCTCGTGTAAAAAAGACACACACTATGAGCTTTACCAATTTTTCTGTTCCGTATCCCTGCGAAGAACGTTATAATAAGAAAGTTGCTTATTTCTCCATGGAGTTTGCCACCCACCAACCCTTGAAAATTTACAGTGGTGGTTTAGGGTTTTTAGCTGGTTCGCATTTGCGCAGTGCCTATGAATTAAAACAAAACCTGGTTGGCATTGGCATTTTATGGAAATATGGTTATTACGACCAGGCCCGTCACCAGGATCAGACACTTAACGTTACCTGGAATGAAAAACATTATAGTTTTTTAGAAGATACCGGTATTAAATTCCAGATCACTGTACATGAACACCCGGTTTGGGTAAAAGTGTTTTACCTGAATCCGGAAACGTTTAAAACAGCTCCGTTGTTTTTGTTATCAACGGATGTTCCGGAAAATGATTACGTATCACAAACCATCACCCATCGCTTGTATGATGCAAACGTTGCTACTAAAGTGGCGCAATTTATTTTACTCGGAGTGGGTGGTGCCAAACTGATGGATGTGATCGGTTTCAATCCTGAATTGTATCATCTGAATGAAGCACATGGTTTATCTGCTGCTTTTTATCTCTATAATAAATTTAAGAACAACGCAGAGGAAGTAAAGAAGAGACTCGTGTTTACTACGCATACGCCGGAAGAAGCCGGGAATGAAAAGCATGATATCTTTCTCTGTCATAAAATGAGTTATTTCTGCGGACTCTCCGTTGATGAAGTGAAAAAACTGACGGGCATGCCGGATAACCAGTTCAATCATTCGTTGGCAGCCTTACGTTTTGCGCATATAGCCAATGGCGTATCTCAATTGCATGGGCATGTTTCCCGGGCGATGTGGGGTAAATATGATAAAATATGTCCTATCATCTCCATTACGAATGCACAGAACTGGCGATACTGGGCCGATAAGCAATTATATCGCTTTATGGAAGCCGGCGATGATTATGGAATTGATGACCGTAAAAAATATTTAAAGAGAAGAGCGTTTGAAATAGTGGCCGATCAAACCGGTAAAATATTTAACCCGGATACATTTACTATCGTTTGGGCCCGGCGTTTTGCCGGGTATAAAAGGGCTAACCTGCTCACTACGGATGAAGACCGTTTTGAAAAGCTGCTGAATAATCCCCAGTTCCCGGTACAGATCATTTGGGCGGGTAAACCTTACCCGGTTGATCATCCTGCCATCAGCGAATTCAATCAATTGGTTCATTTAAGCAAGAGATATAAAAATGTTGCAGTACTGACAGGATATGAACTGGGCTTGTCGAAAAGATTAAAACAATCTGCTGATTGCTGGTTAAACAATCCGAGGGTGCCAAGAGAAGCGTCCGGCACAAGTGGTATGACTGCTGCTATGAATGGAGCGATCAATCTTTCTACCGATGATGGATGGATACCGGAATTCATGAATCATGGACATAATGGATTTGTAGTACCGAAAGCCGATTATGCTCACATGGCCGTTCACGAACAGGACGAGTATGATCTCAATAAATTATATGATATCCTGGAAAATGAAATTCTTCCTTTGTATTACACCAACTATAATACCTGGCGGCAGGTAATGAAAAATGGTATGCAGGATGTACGCTTCCAGTTTGACAGCAACCGGATGGCGCATGAGTATTATGACTTGTTGTATAAGTAAATAATGATCGAAAATAAATTATTGAAACTGCAGGCGTAAATCATCTGCAGTTTTTTTTGTGGGGTAAAAACCGGCTAATCGTTGAATCACTCCCTCTACCAATGCATCAGGACAGGAAGCGCCACTGGTGATCAATATTTTTACCGGTTGTCTGGCCGGTAAGTAATCTGCCGTCAATAATTCCTGTTTAGTATGAAAATTATAATGCAATATTTCTGTGGCTGAAATAATCTTCTCTTCACTGCTGATAAAATAAGTAGGTAATTTCTCTTCGCACAATTCTACCAGGTGAGAAGTATTAGATGAATTGTAACCGCCTACGACAATAGTAAGATCGGCCGGGGTTTCCAGCATACCGGTAACGGCTGTTTGGTTATCGTTGGTGGCATAGCAAAGTGTATCTCTTGTGTCAGCAAATCGTTCCTCTACCGAAGCTGGTTTAAAAGTCATTATCATTACCTGCTTCAGATAATCAGCTATTGCCTGTGTATCGCTGGCCAGCATCGTTGTTTGATTCACTACGCCGATGCGTTGCAGATCTTTTGTTACATCAAATCCTTTTGTGTATTGGTCCTTAAATTCCTGGTAAAAATTTGCGGATGCTTTTTCGCCGGTTATATATTTACCCAGCTCCGTTGCCTGTTCCATATTTTTTACTACAACGGATGGAGCATTCTCAGCAGCATGTGAAAAAGTAGCTCTTGTTTCTTCGTGTTTGGGTTTGCCATGAATAACGATCGTATAATTTTTCTTGGCGATCACCTCACTGCGGTTCCATACTTTTTCTACAAAAGGACAGGTGGTGTTATACTTTTCTGTTTGAATGCCGATAGCGTTTAATTTTTTTTCAATTTCTAAAGTAGTACCGAAAGCCGGAATGATCACTACATCTTCAGCAGTAAGTTCGTCAAATGGTATCAATTGTTTACCGTAAGTATCCTGTAAAAAAATAACACCATGCGCCTGCAGGTCAGCATTCACCTGTGGGTTGTGAATCATTTCACTTAATAAAAAAATTCTTTTACCGGGATTTTCTTCTACTGTTCTGAAAGCAATATCAATCGCATTTTCTACACCATAACAAAATCCAAAGTGGCGGGCCAGGTAAATATGTAATGGTCCAAAATCAAGCAGGGTAGGCGTAAAATCTTTTTTCATTTTATCCAGTTCTTTCCGCTTTTTTTTAATAGCGGTGATCAGCGGACTTCTGTAAATGATAGGGACATCAAAACTCTTCATGCCTGCAAAGGTAACAATACGTATGCTTTTAGCTATGGTGTCTTAAAGCTATTGCTGCGATGTTTTCATCAATCGAAGAATAGGTGGCAATCCTGCAATAGCGCCCAGCCCGAGGATCATAAAAGCAAAATGCTCATATCCCGGGTTTATCCAGTTGATAATTCTATCCAGTACAACCAGGCTGATGGCCGTAATAGAAAACCCGATCGAATTATAGATCGTCAACGCCGTTGCTTTAAGATGGGGAGGCGAATAATTTGCTACCAATGTTGAAAATTGGGGTGAGTCCGGTGAAACGGTAAGACCCCAAATCAACAATAGTAAAATAAAAAAGGGAGGGGGTAAATAAAAGAATAACGGTGATAATAAACAACAACTGCCTGAGATGAGTAATGCCATGAACGCTACACGGGCATTGCCCCATTTTTGTGATAAATAACCACCGGCAATACTGCTGATCATCCCGGAAGCGATCACAAAAAAACTAAGCAGGGGCGTATTTAGTGAGGCAGCATGCTGCTTGTTGTACAATTCAATCAGTATGGGAGTAAAGCCCCAGAATGCATACAACTCCCACATGTGACCAAAATACCCGAAGGAGGCTTGTTTCCATTTTTTTGATCTGAATATTTCAGGAATTGCATTCCATTGAAACTTTCCTGATTTTTTCCGGTGAGGGCCATCACCTACCAGCAATAACATTAAAAAACCTCCCACCGTTGCAAAAATGGAAGTCCAATATAAAACCGATTTCCATGGTAAATGAAACTCACGGTTTTTTAATAGGTGAGGAAAAGCGGTGCCCACTATCAATGCACCTAATAAATAACCTAATGCCTTTCCTAATCCTTTTTCATACCAGTCGGCAGCTATCTTCATACCCACCGGGTAAATGCCGGCAATGCAAAAGCCCGTAAGAAAACGAAGTGTAAAAAGAGAACCAATGTCTGTAGCCCACCATGCTAAGGCAATATTGCTAAATGCACCCAGTAAGGAACTGATAAAAAATATTTTTACCGGTGAAAAACGATCAGCGAGTGAAAAGAAAGCAAACACTAAGGTGCCGGCCACAAAACCCAGCATGACAGCCGAAGTAACCAGGCTAACTGCATATTGATCCAACTGCAGTAATTCTTTTAATTCAGGCAATAAGGCGTTGCCCACAAACCATAAGGAAGTGCCTGCAAATTGTGACAGCACAATAATGGGTAAAATTATTTTTGGTCTTGGGGTGTCCAGGCTACTGATTTATGAAATGAAATTATCGTTTTCTTTTTTCAATATTGGCAATTATTAGCCCCATTATTACGATGGCAAAACTGGCTACCTGCAGCCAGCTTACCTTTTCTCCAAGTATAAGAACGGCTTCAATACTGCTGAAAACAGGAATAAGGTTGCCAAACAAAGCCGTCCGGCCACTTCCTAACTTAGAAATGGAAATATTCCATATCAAAAAACAAACTACCGATGCAAAAATGCCGAGGTAAAGTAATACAGAAACGGAAGTGAATGTTATGGCGAACGCTCCTTTGGTTTTTAATTCATAGATATAAAAAGGAAATAAGACAAGGGTGCCGATTAGAAAGACAACAAAAAGAAAATTGACAGGGTGCATGGAAGCTGGTTTCTTTTTTACCAGCGTATTGTATGCAGAAAAAGAAAAAGCGGCTGCCAGCACCCACCAGTCGCCTTTGGAAAATGAAAAGGCCAACAGTTTTTCAAAACTGCCTTTGCTGAGCAGCAAAAGAATGCCAATGATACAGATGATCATACCTGCAATACGAAAGCCGCTGATCCTTTCTTTTAGAAATATCCGGGCCAGGATCACCGATATGATCGGGGAAGAGGTAGTACCGATCAGGGCGAGGTTGATGGCTTCGGAATAATGACCACCGATGTAAACAAATGTGTTGAACATGCTGATGCCTGTAGCCGCCGCCGCCAAAAAAAACAATGCATGTTTTTTTACAAGAGCAATTTCTTTGAAAAAGTATGTTGCAGCAAACGGGAAGATGATGATCGTAGCAATAAGCCAGCGATAAAAGGAAAGAGTGACGGGTTGAATATCTTTAATGACAGCACGGGCTACTATAAAATTGCCTGACCAGATAAAGGTGGCAAGAATGGCAAGGCTGATACCGACGTAAATATTTTTTTTTGTAGTTGAATGCACTTAAAGCTATTTCATTATTTCTCCTGAAATATTATCTTCAGGTGATTCTTCAATTTCATCAGTAAAACCTACTATAATTTGTTTTAAACTTTCCTGAAATGTAATATTAAATCTTTCAGCATAAAGATTTGCTCCATGATGTGCTAATTGTGCAAGTAGATAACCGAAATCGTATGCATTCCCATTTAGCCCAGAATGAATAGTTATGTGCTGTTCTCCATTTGCCGCCCAAAGTCTAAGTATCTCAAAAGCTTCAGGATCATCTTTTACAGCGGGTGGGATCATTAGTTCGGACATAGCTTTCGCTTTTATTAATGTGCAAAATCCATTTCAAACTTTCCTTTTATCCGTTCTATGGGTGGATTGAAATAACCATACTTCAATTCCGGAAATTCTTCTTTGATTAGTTGCTGCAGTTGATTTACCCCCATGCATTCACCCGTATCCGTCACACCGATCTTACCTAAATACCAATCGGGATCAATATTGAAATTGCGCCACTGTATCATCTTCAATCCTGTTTCGCTAATCAGTTTGCGCAACGCTTCGTACTCTGCCACACTATCTGTCATGCCCGGGAAAACAAAGTAATTGATAGAGGTCCAGCCACCAAATGAGTTGACCACTTTCAAACTCTCAACGATATCTTCAAACTGGTAATTATTAGGACGATAGTAAGGCATGTAAATTTCTCTCCTGGCCGAGTTAGTGCTTACACGGATAGAATCTAAACCTGCTTCGCATAATGCTCTTACTGCATCCGGTTTGGAACCATTGGTGTTGATATTGATGCTGCCTTTCGGGGTATGCTTTCTTATTTCAATGATCGCCTCACGAATGGTTTCCCACATTAGCAGGGGTTCGCCTTCACAACCTTGTCCGAAACTGATAATAGGATAAGGCGCTGATTCAAGATGTGGTACTGTAAATTCAACGATCTCTTCTGCTGTAGGTTTGAAATTTAACCGATCCTGTGTGGATACGATCGGTTCTTCATCGGGTTGCAGGGAGATGCAGCCTACACAATTGGCATTGCAGGCGGGTGAAACCGGCACCGGGCATTCCCATCTGCCCAGTGAAAAGTTGCGGGCAGCAGGACAATGATAGGTCAATGCACAATTGTTGGTGAGGTGACTCACCAGGCGATTATGAGGATAATGTTTTTGTAATTCCTTTACACCTGCTTCAATTTTATGTTGGTTGTAACCGGTGCAATCCTGCCGGATATCTGGTTCTATCCGGGTGGCCGGCACATAAAATTTTTCATTCAACCAGCTTGCAGCGGTATAACAAAATAAAGGAAGAGTAGGAGCATCGGTTTCCTTTTCGTATGCTGATAAATAAAAACCAGTATGAGCAGGTGGAATAAAAGCAGCAACAGCCCAGCCTTTTTCACATAACCGCATTTCACCAGTGATCACATCAATGCCAATACCTCTTCGTCCCGGTAATTCATATAAGGATCCTCCCTCAGGTAATTCTATCCATTCATCTTGCGGCACAGGCAAAGCATCCCAGCCACTACGACCGGTAACATATAGTGAAGTGTCTTCAAAAATATTGCCTTTACCATCTGAGTAAAGGATGTAAGGTGATTGTGATAAACTCATTTACTTAATTGTCCCCTGCAAAAGTCGTTAAATTCTTTTTCATTCAGCTGGCTGTCAGGGCTTTCGATTTCCGACTGTATAATTTTATTGTTTCTAAAATCAACCGTCAATATTCCATCTTTCAGGATGACGTTATTTAATTCTGCCCAGCTTATGTTTTTTTGAGGCAATGAGGTGTAAATAATTTTATCAGTAAAAAACCGAACGGTTAATATTTTTTTAGAAAAAATATATAGCAGCCCTAGTATAAAACAAACAGCCGCTGCCAGATAGTGCTCCATCTGCAACCAACCTAAAGTGGTTATAGAAATGCCAGCATGCAAATAGGGTGTGCCTGTATTATTTTTTATTCTCTTCAGGAAAAAATGAATTCCTGTTACGATAAGCGTTGTTGATAAACAAATCAGCGCAGCAATTTTGATTCCTCTCTCCGGTGTATATATACTTATGTAAACAAACAAGAAAATATTGAGGAGCACAACGAATAGCGCAATAAGATTGTATTGTGCTAGCTTGTCATTTTTTAAAAGCAACCTGAATTTTTCCATAATATTCGAGCTCAGTTACTGTTACTCGCCACCAACAAATTACATAATTTAAACAATACCCTTGCACCTACGTTGGAGTTCCAGTCGCTGTCGCTAATGCCAACTTCGCTCAGGTCAAAACCAATGATCTTGCGGCCACTTTTCATTACCTGGCGAAAAATATAAAAGACTTCTTCGGTTTCAAACCCGCCAGGCACCGGTGTACCGGTATGCGGGCAAAGTTTCCGGTCCAGCCCGTCGATATCAAAACTGATGTAAACATTCTCGGGTAATTTGCTAACGATCTCTTCAGTAATATTCTTCCAGCTATCACCTTCAAACTGCCGGCATTTGATCGCTTTGTCAAAATAAGTTACCACCCGGTGATTACTGTTTTTAATATAATCCCACTCATTCTGGCTATAATCTCTTACACCTACCTGCACAAGACGCTCCAGTTGAGGTATTTCTTTTAAAGCGTTGTACATAATGCTTGCATGCGAATAGTTGAAACCTTCATAAGCTTCACGCAGATCGCAGTGAGCATCTATTTGCAGGATACCAAAGTCTCCATGTTTTTCACCAATGGCTTTAAAAAAACCAAGTGGTGTACTGTGATCGCCACCCAGTAAGCCTACCAGTTTTCCTTTATCTAATAAAACTTTAGTTTGTTCGTATACCCAATTATTGAGATAAATGCCACCTTCGTTTACATCTTTCATTGTTTTAGTCATAAACTGGTTGGCCCCGATATCCTGGCCTTCGGAAATGTAGTCAATGAAGAGCTCTGCTTCTTTGCGCAGGTAATCGCTTTTCATCAGCACTTTTCTATCGGGGGTACGCATAAAAAAACCTTCTTTCCAGGCTTCGGGGGCTTCTGCATCAAACAGGTCCACCTGCAGGCTTGATTTAAAGATAGCTTCCGGTGCACGGGCAGTGCCGGAGCCATAACTCACTGTTACTTCCCAGGGTACGGGAACAATGATCAGCCGTGCATCTTCTTCGGTAGTGGGCAGGCCAAAGATGTTGTTATTAGGATTGCTAACACTGTTGGGGTCGTAATTCTTAAAATCAACCATGGGGAATCATACATTAAAAACGGTGCAAATTAAACCGCTTCGGCGGGGTGACAAAATCATTGTTTGCAGGTTAACATTTGTTCGTGTGGCAGCAGGAGCCCTTTACTGCAGGTATAAAAAAATGGAGTTGCATTACAACTCCATTTTACTTCTGGTAATATTCTGATTGCCTGAAAGGCCAATTATTTCCTGCTCAATTGCCGGAGGTGAGATACATGCGATGCAATCGCCAATCTCATTTTTGGATATTCGATATAAGGAATGCCGTAATCCTCACAGGCCTTTTTAATGATCTTGCTGATGGCCGGATAGTGAACGTGTGAAATTTTTGGAAACAGGTGATGTTCTATCTGAAAATTCAATCCACCTACCCACCAGCATATAAATTTATTGCGGGTAGCAAAATTAGCAGTGGTCTTTAACTGGTGAATAGCCCACTCGTCTTCCATCTTGCTGGTTTCAACATTGGCTTCAGGGAAATGCGTATCCTCAACCGTATGTGCTAATTGGAAAACGATGCTGAGTACAAATCCTGCAAACATGCCATAAACTAAAAAGCCTATCAGCCATGTACTGAAACCCAATGTATAAATAGGTAAGGCTATAAAGAGAAAAGCATGTAACAATTTGAATGTCCAGAAAGAAATATGATCGTTCAGCGCCATTTTTTTCAGTGGCACACTGCCGATTCGTTTCAGGAAATATTTTTTATAATCAGTTACAAATACCCACCATAAATATAACAGTGAGTAAGCAGCCCAGAAATACCAATGCTGAAAACGGTGCAATTTGTAATGAGTCTGGGATTCACATAAACGAAGAAAAGGTCTTGCTTCAATATCATCATCTATGCCAGCTATGTTGGTATAAGTGTGATGAATAATGTTATGTTTTGAGCGCCACATAAAATTATTGGCGCCTAAAAAATTGAGGGTAAGACCTGCGAGGTTATTGAGCCATTTGTAACGGCTGAAACTTCCGTGCATGCCATCATGCATGATATTAAAACCGATAGCTGCCGTTAAACCACCAAGAAGGATACATTCCACTAATGCAAGCCACACAGCGGGAGTAAAAAATACAAGGTGTATATAAATGAACAGGAAGCTTATGATTAAAACCCCCGCTTTAAAGAAGAGATTGAAATTGCCTGTAGGAGCTTTGCCGGCCTGGCCGAAGTAATCGTTGATCCTTCTCTTTAACTCGGCATGGAAGGACTGTGAGACATTGGAAAATTTAGGTATTGTCATGAGATTTTATTGGCTGAAAATTGAACCCAAAAGTAGTTCATATTATCGATAAAAGAAGGGTAGGTTACTCACAATATTGCGGTAAAGAACCTGTTTGTGAAGCGATATAGCACGAAATCAGGTCTCTACCTGAACAAGAGCATCCAGGTTACGTATCCCGATCTTTTTTTCACTGATAAATCCTTCTGCATATTTCACTCCAATTCTTTTGCCCAGCATCCTTGCCCTTGCAATAACGCTTTCTAAAAAATCGGGAGTAGATATATAGGTTTGAGGGCCGTTGGCATCAGTACCGGAAGAATAAAATTGTGTTGAGTAAGCTTCAATTGATTTCATACGCTGTTCAAATACATCGGTAATATCTATCAGGAGGTCAGGCTCATGATACCAATCCTGGATATAATGCAATACATAGGCAGGCCGCCATTTATCCTGTTTTTCTCCTTTATCTGTTGTTTCAATTTTTACAAGACCGGATAAAAAGCAGGCATCTGCGATCAGTTGACCTGCACGACCATGATCGGGATGACGATCATGTAATACATTACCAATAACAATATCAGGCTGATACTTACGAATGGCGGTGATGAGCTGTAATTGATGTTCTTCATCATTTTTAAAAAACCCATCTCTCATTTTCAGGTTCTCTCTCACCTGAACGCCGATGGCCATAGCAGCATTTGCGGCTTCCTGGTATCGTGTTTCAATAGTGCCTCTTGTTCCCAGTTCTCCTTGTGTAAGATCAAGAATGCCTACTTTCTTTCCTCTTTTTATTTCGTTGATAAGTGTGCCGGAGCAACCCAGCTCTACATCATCAGGATGAACGCCGATAGCAAGTATATCCAGTTTCATAAATGTAAGTTAAGTCAATGGTCAATGGTCAATGGTCAATGGTCAATGGTCAATGGTCAATGGTCAATGGTCAATGGTCAATGGTCAATGGTCAATGGTCAATGGTCAATGGTCAATGGTCAATGGTCAATGGTCAATGGTCAATGTTCAATG